>CAJIYP010000003.1 GCA_905181705.1 Cryomorphaceae bacterium BACL29 MAG-121220-bin8
CATATTAGTAACATTACCAACTTTCCATTTAGTTATATCAAAATCAAAATTTTTACCTCCAAAAAAACCACTCAAATCTGTAACTTTACTTACATCCCAATTTGATAAATCCCCAAATACCCATTTATTTTCAGGATCGTTTCCCCCTGCAGCAAACATACCAGACATATCAGTTACTTTACTTACATCCCAATTACTTAAATCTCCCATACTGATGATGCTTCCGGAATAAGTAGTAAACCCTTGAAAAGTCGTAACATTACTTACATCCCACTTACTTATATCAATGTTAATTTTCTCATCAGATCCTAATCCTGTTCCTGCAAACAAAAAACTCATATTAGTCACATTACTCATGTCCCAAGTGCTAATATTAGATCCGAATCTTCCTTTATTCATAGCGACACGAAAATATGAACGCAGAACGAGACTATTTGAATCTGCAGAAATAAAATCATCATCTTTTATAAGAGTAGTAACTATCTTAGTAACATCTGTTTCGGAGTTTTCTAACATATCTTTTAACTTATCTTTATCTACAGCGGTATAAGTGACTCCATCTAATTCTCCCGTAGTTCCTGCTGTAACCCAGTCATAAGCTTTTATTGTAACCCCATTCTCATCTAAATAAAAAGGGATTAATGTCTCAAAAACTGCAGTTACTGTTTTAGGTTTATCAATAGTAATTTCCTTTGGATTCTCTGTTCCTGTCAAATCTCCATTCCATTGCTTGAATTTCCATCCAGCAGAGGGTGTTGCTGTTAATTCCACTACCGTTCCACTATTGTAATCCGTAGCAGCACCTGCTTTTATTATCTTCTCTGTGATTGTTCCTTCTCCTTCAACAGCTGTGGTTAAAGCATATTTCTTTTTAACAAAGTTTGCAACCACCGTTTTATCAGAATTCATTACAACAGTTGTTTCTGAACCGCCCATAGCTCCTGTCCAGTTTTTGAATTCATATTCTGCAGCTGCGGTAGCAGTTAAGTTGGCCGTGTCTCCTTCATTATACTGCCTTGTGTCTGGCAAGACTGTTCCGGCTTCCACAGGATTAGAAGAGGTGGTTAAGGTAAATTTTATTGTTTCCTTGGTACAAGAAAATAAAAATAATACCGATAATAGAAGGATGAATTTTTTCATAATCACAAAAGTAATAAAAACATTCATATACAAAGGTTAGTTCATAATAATTATATAAACCTGCTTACGAGAATTAAAATTAGCTTGTCTTTGTTTATAATTAAAAATGTAAATTGGTTAAATAATTTCTAATTTGAAATCATGTTTTACATCATAACATTTGGAAAAAAAACTTTTCCATTCAGATTTTATGTAGCGATGCTTCAAGTTTTATTACTGGGATAGTTTTAACTATTGATGGTGGGTTTAGCGCTTACAGCGGAGTATAATTATTAAACTATTAAAAATGAAAATATTAATGAAAATTAAATTATTAACTCAGATATTATTTTTTATTCCATTAATCGGTTTTTCTCAATCAAATTGGACACAACTTTTTAACGGAAAGAATTTTGATGGATGGGAAATAAAGCAAGGTCAGGCTGACTTTGAAATTTTAAATGATGGTATAATTCAAGCAACATCAATATTAAACTCTCCAAGCACTTATATGGGTACTGTAAATCACTACGATGATTTTATTTTAGAATATGATGTTTTTGTTACACCAGGTTTAAACTCTGGAGTGCAATTTAGAAGTTTAGTTTCAAAAAAAGGTCAAGTTTATGGGTATCAATGTGAGCTTGATACTGATGAATTCAGATCGTGGACAGGTGGAGTTTATGATCAGTCACGAAGATCTCTATTTCTTTATCCACTTACTAGAAACGAAAAAGGCAAAAATGCTTTTAAAAATGGTGTTTGGAATAAAGTTAGAATTGAAGCAGTGGGTAATTCTACAAGAACTTGGGTTAATGGAATTCAATGTTCTAATCTAATTGATGATACCTCAAAAAGTGGTTTTATTGCAATGCAAATACACTCTATTAAGTCAACTGAAAACGAAGGTAAAGTTGTTAAATGGAAAAATATTAGAATTTCAACATCAGATATTGAAAGAAATAGATGGCCGGTAGAAAGTTATGCTACAGAAATTAATAATATTGATAATTTCCTCTCTGAAGATCAAATATCTAAGGGTTGGAGATTTTTGTGGGATGGTAAAACAACAAAAGGATGGAGAGGAGCGAAATTAAAAACTTTTCCAACAGAGGGTTGGTTAATTCAAGATGGTTTATTGAAAGTCGTTGCTAATGGAGGATTGGAGTCAGCAGGAGGTGGTGATATAGTGACAGAAAAAAAGTTTAGTAATTTTGAGCTTGAGTTGGACTTTAAAATTACAAAGGGTGCCAACAGTGGAATAAAATATTTTGTTGATACTGAAATGAATAAAGGTGAAGGTTCTTCAATTGGATTAGAGTTTCAGATTTTAGATGATAAAAATCATATTGATGCTAAAAAAGGTGTATTGGGAAATAGAAAAGTAGCTTCTTTATATGACCTAATTACAGCTCAAAACTTACAAGAATCTAGAGGTAAAAGAGATGTCAAGCCATATACTTGGCACAGGGCTAGAATAATAGTAAATGGTAGTCATGTAGAACATTGGTTAGATAATATTAAAATGCTTGAATTTAATAGACATTCTCAGACTTTTAATTCATTAGTGAACTATAGTAAGTATCAAAAATGGCCTGGATTTGGTCAGGCTGATTCTGGTCATATTTTATTACAAGAACATGGAGATGAAGTGCATTTTAAAAATATTAAAATAAGAGAGTTTTAATATCTTACAATAAATATTTATTAAAATAAAGTGATTATCTCGTTATAAAAATTAAAATAAATGAAAAATAAAAGAAGAAATTTCCTAAAAAAAACATCGCTAGTTTCCTTAGGAGTTTTAACTGCTAATGAAAGTTTGTATGCATCACCCAATAAACTTTCTGCAAAAAGTTATTCAAGAATTATTGGAGCTAATGAGAGAATTAGTTTTGCTTTTCAAGGATTAGGGAGACGTTTACCAGGTTTGTTAAGATCATCTGTGAAATTAAAAAATGTTGATATTTTATATTTCTGTGATGTTATGCAAAATCAAATGGTTAAGGCTAATAAACAATTTAATAAGCTCACAGGCTTAACAGCAAAAAGTGAAGTAGATATTCATAAAATTCTAGAAGATAAAAATGTAGATGCAATTATTATGGCTACACCTGATCACTGGCACGCATATGGATCATGTAAAGCTATGGAATCTGGAAAACACGTTTATTTAGAAAAACCCTGTAGTCACAATATGGAAGAGAGTGATTTAATAGTAAATCATCAGAAATATTTTAATAAAGTTGTCCAAATGGGGAATCAACAGAGGTCATCGGGGCACACACAAAATATTATTAAAAAAATTCACCAAGGTGTAATCGGAGAAGCTTACAATGCCGTTGCATTTTATAATAATAGCAGAGGGAAAGTACCAAACCAACTTGTCATGGATGCTCCAAAAGGATTAAACTGGGATCTGTTTCAAGGTCCAGCACCAAGAAGAAATTATACTCATGACACTTGGGACTATAATTGGAGATGGTATGGATGGGATTATGGTACTGGAGAAGCTGGAAATAATGCTACTCATGAACTAGATATTGCTAGATGGGCACTAGATGTTGATTATCCTAATGGTGTGAAAGTCTATGCTCAAAAAAATCATTTTTTGGATGATGGTTGGGAAATGTACGATAATATGGAAGCAAAATTTACATTTTCAAAAAACAAATCAATTAACTGGAACGGACGAAGTAGAAATGCTTTTGGAAAAACAACAGATGGAGGTAGAGGAACTGTTGTATATGGAACTGAAGGCTCTGTTTTTGTTAATAGAAAGGAATACATACTTTATGATTTGAAAGGAAATATTATCGAAAACGTTAAGTCAAATGATAATGAATCTGGAGTTTCTTTAGGTGGAGGTGGTGATATGACCACAAGACATATGCAAAACTTTATAGATGCAATAAAAAATAATGTTCTGTTAAATTCTCCAATTGAAGATGCTGTGATTAGCCAAAGTATGGTTCACTACGCAAATATTTCTTATCGAGCAGATACATCATTTTCTATTGATGAAAAAAGCGGAAAAACAAAAAATAAAAAAGCAAATAAATTTTGGTCAAGAACTTATGAATCAGGTTGGAAGATTAAAATGAAATAGTATTAAACTTATATATCTTTGTAATAAAAAAATATATAAATTTATTACTGATTGTGTTGGTATTACTTATTTAACTGCAATACTTTAAGGATTAATAAATAGAGTTTAAAATATAATTTTGATTAAAAACAATATAGTAGCGTACGGAGAAATGCTCTTAAGATTAACACCATTAAGTCATGGAGGTTTAATTGATCAATCTTCTTCGCTTAATATGTCATTTGCAGGAGCAGAAAGCAACATAATTTCAAGTCTTTCTAATTTAGGTCACCATACATCCATGATTACTTCACTTCCAAATAATTCTTTAGGAAAATCAGCATGTAGATTTCTAAAGAGTTTTGGAGTAAACACAGATTATATAAAATTTAAAGATGGTAGAATTGGTTCTTATTATATAGAGCACGGAGCTTCTATAAGAGGAGGAAAAGTTATTTATGACAGATTAGACAGTTGTTTTTCTTCTGAAAATATAGCAGAATCAATTTGGGTAAAAGCTTTTAAAGATTCTGACTTTTATGTTTTAACTGGAATAACCCCTGCACTTTCAAAAGAATGTCAAAAAAACATTCTTAAATCTATCAAAATTGCTAAATCAAATAACGTAAAGATTATTTTTGATTTGAATTACAGGCGTAATTTATGGTCAGGAAAAGAAGCTTTAAAGTTTTTTTCTAAAATCATTAATGATGTTGATATTTTGATTGCAAATATTGGATCTGTTTCGGATGTTTTTGGTTTTGAATACAAGAGTTCTAATGATTTTAAAGAATTAGAATTAATTACTAAGAGTGCGTGTGAGTTTATTTCAAATAAATATTCTTTTGACATGATAGGGATGACTATAAGAAACCAAATACATGCAACTCATAATCAATTAGGAGGAGTTATTAGGGTTAATGAAAAATACTATTATGGAAAATCTTATGATTTGGAAATTATTGATAGACTTGGTGGTGGAGATGCCTTTGTTTCGGGACTTTTACATGGCCTAATTAATAATTATAAAAATGATCAAATAATAAACTTTGCTAATGCTTGTTTTGCATTAACACAAACCATTAAGGGAGATGTGAATTATTTTGAAGAAGATGATATCATTGACTTTTCCTCAAAAAATTATTCAGGTTATATAAAAAGATAAAGGAATGCATGAAGTTTTTAAAAAAATAAAAAAACATAAGATTATTGCAGTTTTAGAAATTGATTGTTTAGAGAATGTTATTCCTCTATGTGAAACTTTATTAAGTTCTGGGATTAATGTTATTGAGCTTGCTTTGAGGACTGAGGTTGCGCAAAAAGCTACTGAATTAATTCTAAAAAAATTTCCTCAAATGATTGTAGGTTTAGGAACTGTTTTAAATGAGAATCAAGTCAAATTTGCTATAGATTCAGGTGTTAGTTTTGCTGTTGCACCTGGCTGTAATCCTAAAATTATTGATCTAGCAAAAAAAAATAATTTATTGTTTTCACCTGGAATTTGTAGTCCTACAGATATTGAAATTTCATTAGATTACGGATGTAATGTTTTAAAGTTTTTTCCAGCCGAGTATAGTGGAGGTGTAAAATATTTAAATTCGATTAATAACCCATACAAACATTTAGATTTAAATTATATTCCTTTAGGTGGAATAAATATTTTAAACGTAAAAAACTATTTAGACTCAGATTTAGTATTAGCTATTGGAGGAAGTTGGCTGGCTCCAAAACATCTAATTAATTCAAAAAAATGGGATATAATTTTCTCTAACTGTAAAGAAATTAACAGTCTTATAACCTAGTTTTTAAATTAATTTATAAAAAAGTTTTGATTACAAAAAAAAAAAAATCATATTTGACATGTGAATATGTTTAAATACTTAAAATCTAATATTTCTAATCGCGTTTCTCTTCGCTTCCGCCCTGTTGGGTCATTCTCTATTTAAGAAACTAGGTGTGTCCAGTTTCATTTCAATTCAATCTTAGTTAATTTATTATTTAAACATCGTGGATATACTTATTGCTTCATCAAAGCATATTAAATATTGTAATGTCATCTCAAAAGCTATTAGTTCTTCTGCTAAAGTTAGAGGAACTGGTATTGCTCTTAGATCATCAGAATACATCAAAACTAAAATTGAAAATAATAATGCCATCATAGCTGTCAACAACAATGAGTTTGCAGGATTTTGTTATATAGAAGTTTGGGGGCATGGAAAATATGTAGCTCATTCTGGGTTAATAGTCTCACCAGAGTACAGAGGCAAAGGATTAGCAAAAAAAATAAAAACACTAACCTTCAATCATTCAAAAAATAAATATCCAGATGCTAAAATATTCGGAATAACCACTGGGCTTCCAGTTATGAAAATTAATTATGAATTAGGGTATAAGCCTGTTACTTTTTCAGAATTAACTGATGATAATGAATTCTGGAAAGGATGTTCCACATGTAAAAATTATGATGTACTGAACAGGACTAACAGGGAAATGTGCCTTTGCACAGGCATGCTTTATGAACCACAAAAAAAATGAAAAAATGAAAAAAATTATATTAGCTTATAGTGGAGGTTTAGACACTTCATATTGCCTCAAAAAACTTTCAAGTAAAGGAAATGAAGTTCATGCAGTTTGTATTAATACAGGTGGATTTAAAAAGTCTGAACTTAAAACAAACGAAAATAAAGCATTGAAATTAGGGGCATTTAAATATAAGACCATTGATGCTGTAGAAATTTATTATAATAAAATAATAAAATATTTAATTTACGGAAATGTCTTAAGAAATAACACCTACCCTCTTTCAGTAAGTGCAGAAAGAACGATTCAAGCATTAGAAATAATAAATTATGCTAAGAATAATGATGCTACTCATATTGCTCATGGAAGTACAGGAGCTGGTAATGATCAAGTAAGGTTTGATATGCTTTTCCAAATTATAGCTCCTGAAATAGAAATTATTACTCCAATACGAGATAATAATTTGACAAGAGAAGATGAAACAACATTTTTACAAAATAATGGAGTTAATATTGAATGGGAGAAAGCAAAATACTCAATTAATAAAGGTTTGTGGGGAACTAGCGTTGGTGGTGATGAAACCTTAACTTCAGATAAAAAATTACCAAATAGTGCTTTCCCTAGTCAACTAAATACTAATAAAATGAAGAATTGTCTTTAACATTTAAAAATGGAGAAATCTGTGGAATTAATGGTAAAAAATACGATTCTGTGACAGCAATAGAGCTGATTTCAGAAAAATGTAATAACTACTGTATTGGAAGAGATATTCACGTAGGAGACACAATTATTGGAATAAAAGGAAGAGTGGGATTTGAAGCTGGTGGACCAATTGTAATTTTAAAAGCTCATCACCTACTAGAAAAACATACTTTAACTAAATGGCAGCAGTATCAAAAAGAACAATTGTCTAATTTTTTTGGTATGCATCTTCACGAGGGACACTTTTTAGATCCAGTAATGAGAGACATTGAAGCTTTTTTAGAAAGTAGCCAGAAAAATGTTAATGGAGAAGTTTATGTAACTCTTCATCCCTACAGGTTTGAATTAAATGGAATTAAATCAAATAATGATTTAATGGATAATGGATTTGGATCTTATGGGGAATCAAATAAGAAATGGACAGCAGAAGATGCAAAAGGATTTATTAAAATCATTTCTAATCAAAATAAAATATATCATCATGTCAATAAATCAAAGTAAAATTAAAGTCGGAATTGTTGGTTCTTCCGGATACACAGGGGGCGAACTGATAAGATTAATCATCAACCATCCTAATTGTGAATTGATTTTTGCTAATAGTAAGATTAATAATGGAAAGATGATTTCAGACATACACAAGGATTTGGAAGGAGAGATTGAAATGAAATTCTCAGAACAAATCAATAACGATATTGATGTTTTATTTCTATGCTTAGGACACGGTAACTCAATAGATTTTCTTGAGACTAACAAATTAGAAAAAGAAATTAAAATTATTGATTTAAGTCAAGATTTTAGACTTGAAAATTCATTTTCAAACCTTAACCAAAATAGAGATTTTACTTATGGATTGCCAGAACTTCAAAAAGAAAAAATTATAAATTCAAAAAACATTGCTAATCCTGGATGTTTTGCAACTGCTATTCAGCTTGGACTGATTCCATTAATAGAAAAGGGATTAATTGATGAGGAAATTCATACTAGTGCCATAACAGGAAGCACTGGAGCAGGGATAAAACCTAGTTCCACATCACACTTTAGTTGGAGGAACAACAATATCTCTTGGTATAAACCATTTACTCATCAACACTTAAATGAAATAAATTATTCTTTTAAAAACTTAAGTAACAAAAAAAATAAAATTAATTTTCTTCCAATAAGAGGAGACTTTACTAGAGGAATTTTTTGTACAAGTTATTTTAAAAGCTCCTTAAAATTATCAGATTTAGAAATAATTTATAATGAATATTACAAGAGAGATCCTTTTACGTTTGTATCTAAAAATGAGATTCATTTAAAACAAGTAATTAACACAAATAAATGTTTAATTCATTTACATCAAAATAAAGACATAATTATGGTGACCTCAATAATAGACAATCTTATTAAAGGTGCCTCAGGGCAAGCAGTTCAAAATATGAATTTAATGTTTGGCTTAAAAGAGGAGACAGGGCTAAAATTAAAAAGCTCAATATTTTAAAAAATGAATAATGTTTTAAACAATAATCAATGAGTCTATTCAAAGTTTACCCACTATACAACATAAACCCTTTACAGGCAAAAGGATGTTATGTGTATGACAACAAAGGAAAAAAATATTTAGATCTATATGGAGGTCACGCTGTAATATCTATAGGTCATGGCCACCCTAATTATATAAAAAGCTTATCTAATCAATTAAATAAAATTGGGTTTTATTCAAACTATATAATCAATGATTTACAAAAGGAAGTTGCTGAAAAAATCATCAAACAATCTAGTTGTAAAGATTATGAATTGTTCATGTGCAGCTCTGGTGCTGAAGCAAATGAAAATGCTCTTCAAATAGCATCATTTCATAACAACAAGTCAAGAATAATTGCATTTAAAAATTCTTTTCACGGAAGAAGTAATGCTGCTTTAAGCGCTACAGATAATCAAAACATAAAATCAAAATTAAATACTAAAATTGATGTTACTTTTTTAAAGTTTAATGATAGAGAGTCATTAATAAAAGAAGTATCAAAAAGTGATGTTAGCTCCATAATATTTGAATCCATTCAAGGTGTTGGAGGACTGGATGAGCCGGATTCAGGATTTGTAAAGTTTCTAAGAGAAACATGTGATAAGTATAATATTTGTTTAATTGCCGATGAAGTTCAATCAGGTTTTGGTAGAACAGGAGATTTTTTTGCATTTCAAAAACATAATATAAAACCTGATATCATTCCAATGGCTAAAGGAATGGGTAATGGATTCCCAGTTGGAGGAGTTTTAATAAATAAAAAAATTAAATCAAAATTTGGGATGTTAGGAACAACCTTTGGGGGAAATCATTTAGCATGTTCAGCAGTTTTATCCGTTCTAAAAACAATAGAGGAAGAGAATTTATTAAAAAACAGTAAAAATTTAGAGGTTTATTTTAAAAACAAATTATCAAAAATTAAATCAATTAAAAAAATAAAAGGAAGAGGTTTAATGCTAGGTTTAGAGTTTGACTTTGACGCAGGAGAACTTAGAAAAAATTTAATTTTTAAACATAATATTTTTACTGGGGGAAGTGCTAATAAAAAATTACTAAGAATTCTTCCTCCTTTAAATATTAAAACAAAACATATAGACATGCTTTATAAAGCATTAAAAAATGAATTAAAATGAAAAATTTTATAAACATTAATGATATAGTTGACTATAAATCAATTGTTAAAGAGGCTATAGAGCTCAAAAAAGACCCTTATACATTAAAAAATATTGGACAAAAAAAAACTTTAGGATTAATTTTTTTTAATTCTAGTTTAAGAACAAGATTGAGCACATTAAAAGCAGCTAAAATGTTAGGAATGGAGACTTTAACAATGAATTTCAAAAGTGAAGGTTGGCAACTTGAATTTGAAGAAAATACCATAATGTTAAATAATTCGGCAGAACATATTAAAGAAGCTGCTCAAGTTATTTCACAGTATTGTGATATCATTGGAATTAGGGCATTTGCTCAATTAAAAAGCAAAGAAGATGATGAAAAAGAAAAAGTAATAAATTCTTTTTTAAAATATGCTTCAGTGCCAATTTTAAATATGGAAAGCTGCTGTGCTCACCCACTCCAAGCATTAGCTGATGCAATTACAATTGAGGAAAATAAGAAAATATCTAATCCTAAGATAGTTCTTAGTTGGGCTCCTCACCCAAAAGCTCTTCCACATGCAGTAGCAAATTCATTTGTCAACATGGCAAAAATTAATGATTATAATATTATTATAACAAACCCTATTGGATATGACTTAAATCCAAAAATAACTGGGGGAATCAAAATAATTCACAATCAAGAAGAAGCGTTTGAAAAAGCAGATTTTATATATACAAAAAACTGGTCAAGCTATAATAGCTATGGAAAGATTTTAGTTAATGATAATTCATGGAAAATTAATAAAACAAAAATGGAACTTACAAATAATGCTAAATTCATGCATTGTTTACCTGTTAGAAGAAACGTGATTGTGGACGACAGTGTATTAGACTCAAACTCTTCTTTAGTAATCAATCAGGCTAACAACAGGACATACGCTGCCCAAACTGTATTAAAAAAAATAATTTTAAATGAAAAATAATTTAATCATAATTAAAGTTGGTGGTGGAATATTAAATGACAACAGATTATTTAAAATTTTTTTAGAAAATTTTTCTAAAATAAAAGAAACTAAAATATTGATTCACGGGGGAGGTATAATAGCATCTAATTACATGACAAGACTCGGTATTCCTCCAAAATTAATAAATGGAAGAAGAATTACAGATGAAAAAACTTTAGATGTTGTGATTATGAGCTATGCTGGTTTAATAAATAAAAAAATAATATCCGTTCTTCAAAAATTTAAATGTAAATCGCTTGGTCTTTCTGGTGTGGACTGTAATCTAATAAGGGCAAAAAGGAGAGAAGTTAAAGAAATTGATTTTGGATTTGTAGGAGACATACAAGAAATTAATACCGATTTCATTGAGGAATTAATCAAATTAAACATCACACCTGTTATTTGTTCCTTATCTCATGACGGGAATGGTCAAATATTAAACACAAATGCAGATACTATAGCATCAAAGATAGCAGTAGATTTATCAAAAAAATATGATGTGACTTTAAAGTATTGTTTAGAAACAGATGGTGTGTTAACTGATAAATACAATCCTAAATCCTTAAAAAAAACCATAAATTTTAAAGAATACAAAGTTTTAGTAAAGCAAAATATCATCACTGACGGAATGATTCCAAAAATTGAAAACTGCTTTATTGCGATGAAAAAAGGGGTGAAAAATATTTTTATAGGAAATCACAATATTATTAAAAATGAAAATGATTGTACCAAATTAACAATAGAGTAATGGAAAAATTAACTAATAGTTCAATTGAATTACTTAAAGATTTAATTTCAATAGAATCTTTTTCTTTTAATGAGCATAACACTGCAAATAGAATTGAAGACTGGTTTAAAACTCAAAACATACTTTTTAAAAGGGTTAAAAATAATGTGTTTGCCTACAATAAATTTTTTGACAACAACAAGCCTACGATTCTTTTAAATTCACATCACGATACTGTTAGACCCAATAAAGGATATACATTAGATCCTTTTTTAAGTAAAATTAAAAGTGGTAAACTTTATGGACTTGGAAGTAATGATGCTGGAGGAGCACTAGTTTCTCTAATAGCAGTTTTCACTTATTTTTATATGAGGGAAAATTTAAAATACAATATAATAATATTAGCATCTGCAGAAGAAGAATGCTCCGGGGAAAATGGAATTAGTTCGATTATACCTTTATTACCAAAAATCAATTTTGCAATAATTGGGGAACCAACATTGATGAATATGGCAGTTGCTGAAAAAGGTCTTATTGTTTTTGATTTAATCATAAAAGGAACGGCAAGTCATGCAGCACATGAAAATAATAACAATCCAATAATTAAATCTATTGAGGTTTTAAAATGGATTGAAAACTTAAGTTTTAAAAGAAAATCAAACCTTTTAGGAAATACAAAAGCAACTGTTACTCAAATTAATTCAGGAAATCAACATAACGTAGTACCATCAGAACTTAATATGGTTTTGGACGTAAGAGTTAATGACAAGTATAGTAACAAAGAGATCTATGAAAAATTAAAGAAATATGCACCTTGTGAAATAATACCAAGATCATTAAATCTAAATTCATCCTCGATAGACCTGAACAGCCCAATTGTTAAATCTGGAGAAAGCTTAAAAATTAAAACATACGGATCTCCTACTCTATCAGATCAATCAAAAATATCATTTCCATCAATTAAAATTGGACCAGGAGATTCAAAAAGATCTCACACGGCAGATGAATTTATATATATTGATGAAATAAAAAAAGCAATTCCACTATACATTAATCTATTAAAAAATATAATATAAATCAACAAATATGAAACTTTGGAATAAGAAAGATATATTAAATAAAAAAATCGAACAATTTACTATTGGAAAAGATAGAATTTATGATTTGTATATAGCAAAATATGACATAATAGCTTCAATTGCTCATGCGAAAATGTTATATAAATCAGAAATAATATCAGAAAATGAAATGAATTTATTAACTAATGAATTAAATAAAATAAAAAATAAAATCTTAAAGGATGATTTTATAATTGAGGAACAGTTTGAAGACATTCATTCAAAAATTGAATTTTTACTAATAGATAAATTAGGGGATATTGGTAAGAAAATTCACACAGGTAGATCAAGAAATGATCAGGTTCTTGTTGCAACTCAACTCTATCTAAAAGATGAAATAAGTGAAATTAAAACTAATATTAAAGAATTATTTGACACTTTATTGGTCTTAGCAGAAAAAAATAAAAACCACTTACTTCCTGGATATACTCATTTACAAGTAGCAATGCCATCATCTTTTGGACTTTGGTTTTCTGCTTATGCAGAATGTTTGATTGACGATATTTTGTACTTAAATACAGCTTATAAAATAAATGATCAAAACCCGTTAGGAAGTGCAGCTGGATACGGAAGTTCATTTAAAATAGATAGAATTTATACTACAAAAGAATTGGAATTTGAAACCTTAAAGTATAACGTAGTTGCCGCTCAGATGAACAGGGGAAGGGTTGAAAAATCAGTTTCTATTGCGATTTCTTGTATAGCAAGCACCTTATCAAAACTTTCTTCAGACATTTGTTTTTATATGACACAAGAGTTAAATTTTATTTTATTTCCAGACGAAGTAACAACTGGTTCCAGTATTATGCCTCATAAAAAAAATCCAGATGTATTTGAACTTATTAGAGCTAAATGTAATTCTCTTCAATCATTAACCAACGAACTAAATATTATATCATCAAATTTAACAAGTGGTTACCACAGAGATATGCAACTTTTTAAAGAAAAAATAATAGAAGCAATAAATGAAATTAAATATTGTATTGAAGTAACAAATTATACAATTAAAAAAGTCAATATAAGAGAAAAAATACTTGACAACCCCAATTACAAATATATTTATACAGTTGAAAATCTAAATGAATTAGTTAATGGTGGAATGTCTTTTAGGGATGCCTATGTTAAGGTCTCTGAATCAATAAAACAAAAGAATTATGTTCCTAAAAAAAATAATAAACATACTCTAGTAGGAAGTATTAATAATTTATGTTTAAATGAGATAAAAAATAAAATGAAAATTAATTTTAATTGAAATTTTATAGAATAGTTTTTTTATAATTTATTTAACTTGTGTTGAACCAAAATTCATTTTATTAATTATTTTTTTTAGAACAAATTCCTTTGTTATTCCAGTTTTATTTTCATTATAATCAATATTGAAATTTTTGATTTTGTAGGAAAACTCATTGTTGTTAAAATAGATATCCTTTACCCCATTTAACTCAATTCCAAAGTCATCTTCAAAATAAAAAATATTATTTTCAAATAATGTGTTTATAGGCCAAGGTCCACCCCAATTATCAATTCTAATTAAGGTTTTATCAATATTAGCTTCTCTCTTAGGAAGAATTATAATATTATTATATATATATGAACCTTCTACTGGACCAGTTATATGGAAAATTGGAGAAAAAACACCTTTTAACTCAGTTGGATAAGGTCTAATACCATCATTAACACTTATATTATTTCTAATAATTGTGTTTTTAGTTCCTATATTAATTTTCGTATTGTAAGATTTTCCTGAATTACAAATCAATAAAAAACCTCCATAATTATCGTGACTATAATTGTTCTGAATAATAGTTCCATTACTATTCCAATCAGAATCATAACCTTGCCCATCCCTTTTTGCACGGTGTCCACTTACTTCATTGAATTGAACTAAGGTATTGTCTGAACTCCAAGGCCAAATTCCGGCTGCAGGTTCGCTGTGAGGTAAAATATCAGGGAAATCTCTTAAAGTATTATATTCTACCAAAGCTCCATCACATCCAACTATAACAATACCATCACCAGGTACTTTTTCAATTAAATTATTTCTTACTATAACATTTAAATTAGGAAACCAACCTTCCCTATTGGGAGCAGCTCTAAAATTTATTGCGTTTCTTTCAGTATTATAAATATGACAGTTAATTATATGTAATCCGTCAAATTTTGATGGGATATTTATATCGGATTTTCTAATCAAAATCCCAGAACCTCCTCCCTCTTGTTTAATCAAACTTCCATTAACATCACGAACAACTAAATTTTTAATAATTATATTATGTAATACCCCTGAATCTTCAGCTAAAATAGTTAGACCAGTTCTTTTTTCTTTTCTTGCTTTTCCATTATTGGTTATTTCAAAACCATCTAACTCCCAATATTCTACATTACGTAACATCACTGTAAAACTTTCTTTTCCATTACCATTAATGATTGGCTTGTCACCCTTCCCAAAAGAAGTCATTACAATTGGATTGTTCAAAGACCCACTATCATTAAATTCTAAGTTATCATTAAAAACAGAACCTGATTTTAATAAAATATTATCACCTGGATATAATTTTAAAAGTTTTAAATTTTCAAAAGTCTTCCAAGGATAATTAATTTCAATACCATTATTATTATCATCTCCGTTATTTGAATCAATGTAATATTGCGATGAAACAAAATCGCTTTGACCAACTAATACGTTAGAAAAAAGAATAAGTAAAAAGAAAAATATATTTTTCATAAAATAAAATTACAGTGATTTTAACAAAAAGTAATCTAATTTAAGAACATAATAAATTCACAGAATTTCAAGATTCTTAAAAGAAATGTTTATCGATAATTTTAATTTACTTTATTAAAATACAAATTTCGGACTCTACCATTTGAAACTTTACAGCCATATCCAAAAAACATGAATTGAAAAAGAAAAATTTGAAGAAACTTATTCATGCTTTAAATAAACTATTTAGCAGGTTTTAAACATACATGGTTCCTTCACTTATCAATGCCATTAATCTTGTAATTTTATTCGTGTCAAATATTGATGAGAGGTCATATACAAATATTCATATTTATCATCAAAAGTACAATTTGCAGTTCTAACTTCCGTTCTAACTGTTCCGATATGGTTACCGTTACTTTTAATGAGTAAAACTCCACCGGGGCCAGTTGCAAAAACAGTTCCTGATGGATGAATTTTTAAACCATCAAATAATCCTTTATCTTTTTTTGATAAAAAAGAACCATCAAAAAACACTTCAGGATTTTTCACTCCCTCATCAGAGATTTGATATTTCATAATCACTGGGTTATTCAAATCAGAGTTAGCAACATATAGTAATTTTTCATCTCCAGAAATAGCAATACCATTTGGTCGTGATAAATTTTTAATTAAAACACTTAATTTACCATTGGAAGTAAGTTTAAAAACTCCATTATAATCTAGTTCTTTTAACTTATCATTATCTCCACCTTTTAATCCATATGGGGGGTCAGTAAAAAACAAATCTTTATTACTGTTATAAACTAAATCATTGGGGCTATTTAATAGTTTGTTATTAAATGATGTAGCTAAAGGAACGAATTCATTATTATTCCAGTCTTTTAGTTTTACTATTCTTCTATCACCATGCATACAAATTATTAAGTTTCCTTCATTATCTATTGTCAAACCATTTGTGCCAGCTTTTTTTAGGTTAGGAACAACTCCAGAGTATCCGATATTGTCTAAAAAAATTTCTAAACCATTTTTTTCATCCCATTTATATATAACATTGTTGGGTACATCAGAAAAAAGAACAGCGTTTAGTTTTTTAGACCATACTGGTCCTTCTGACCAAGAAAAACCGTTAGCAATAATTTCAATTTTTGAATCTTTAGAGAAAAATTCATCTATTTCACTAGAAAACCTCTCGACAGAACCTATAAAATCATTTTGACCAAAAAAAATAAGTGGAATAAATAATAATAGAAGAGTGATTTTTTTCATTAATCTATATTAACTAATAAAATTTAATTATCTAAATATTTTGGTGTAGTATTTTTATTTTTTAATGTACTTTTTAATAAATCCACAGCTTTTTTTGGATTTAGATTTGAGTCATAAATGTATTTATACTGGTGTTCTGATACCTCATTTTTGTCGTACACTCCCCATGTATTGAAAGTTACAACACCACTATCTCTTTTAGCAATTAAAGCTTTTAAAATATTAGAATATCCATTAGCTTGTCTTTCATACTCTGAACTAGTAGGCGGATCACCTGTCATTTTATAATCAATTTCTGTTACATGAAAATCTAAATCATTTTGGTGTGCCCAATCGATTAAGGACATCAAATAATCTATATTTTCTTTATTTAAAGACATAATTACGTTGTCTCTTAAATGTGATTGCCAACCTAAACCATCAATTTTTAATCCTTTATTTTTTAAATACAAAATAGTCTCTTTAACTTTATCCCACATTACAGGTTGCATCCCTTGATGTTGATTAAAAACTAAACTAACATTAGGAGCATATTCTTTTGCAATTTCAAAAGATCTAATTATATATAATGGAATACCATCTTCATTATTTCCTATTTGAGTCCATGGATTTTGATAATCAGTACCCATTTTTTCAATAGTCCATTTACCTTCTTTATCAATAGTCTCATTAACTACATCCATCCATTTAACATTTTCCTCACTATTAATTTTCTTACAAAGTTCAGTCAAAAATTCCTCGTAATTTTTAATAAGTTCATCTTTAGTTCTGGAATCAGTTTTTGCCCAATTAGATGACTGAGGACCAATTGGACCATGAACACGTAATTGAAGGTTGTTTTTATTAGCAAAATCAAGAAAAGCATCAGCTCTTTCCCAATTCCAAACATTGGGTTCTGGGTGGACTATTGTTTGTTTAAAGGAATTTTCTGCAACTAAGTAATCAAATTCTTTTAAAAAAAGTGTTTCAACATTAGTGTTGAACTGAAAAAAATTAAGAGTTGCTCCAAATTTAAAAGTATCTGTATTATAACCCTCAGAAATTAATTTTTTAAAAGGATCTGTAATTTTAACTGGAATTGGATCAGGATCAGGATCTTTAGTTACGATTGTTGAATCCTCAGAATCACCAGAACATGATGTAAATAAAAGAACAATTAGAAACTTTGTTAATAGATTTTTCATTTATTTTAATTTAAACCAATTTATAATTAAATATCAAAGTTAATATAAATTAATAAGTCATTTACCATATACAATAAGGTCATATAAATAATGGGCAGGGTAAAGTTTAATCATTATAAATACTTTTCCTTTACGACATTAATGTGATGAAGAGGATGGCCAAAAATTATATACAATATTGCTTTAACAGTGAAGGTTTTTAAACCAGCAGTACCCTTTTTGTTTAAATCTTTCTCTGTAAAAGTATTAAACATAAGATTATTACTCTCTCTTAATAGTTTCCATTCCATAATCAAATCATCAATATTTCTGTTTGTTGCATGACCAAAATTCGCATAATCATCTTGATTAAACTCATTAAGGTTTTGTTTCTCACCTCTAACAATACAAAGAGCTCTATATGATAGTATTCTCTCTGTATCTATAACATGCTGAAGCACTTGTTTTAGAGTCCATTTACCTTGAGCATATGAGTATGTCCATTTATCAAAAGAAATTGTATTCCAGAATTTTAATATTTTTTGATTATGATTTAATTTAATTTCGTCGATGGATTCACCAATAACCAAAGATATATATCCTTTAAAATAAGAGTTGTATTCATTCACTTTTGGTCTTGACATATTATTTATTTTGCTATTTATTTAATAAAATAGGATCTCCAAATCCAAGTTTTTTCATTCTTTCTAACTGAGTATCTGCATCTCCAACAACCAACCAGATCATTTTATTTGGATTCACATATTTATTTGCTAATTCTTTAATACTACTAATAGTCATGTCTTCTACAATTTGCTCTCTTTCTTTTATATAATCAGCTTTCCAATCAAAATTACTGATTGTAGATAGCATTCTTAACTTTGCATTTGCAGTTTCAAAAGCTCTAGCATTACTTTTAATTAAAAAGCTTTTGGAGGTTTGTAAATCTTTTTCAGAAAACGTGTTAGGATAATCTGTTAAAATTTTCTTTACCAATAATGAAGATTCCAACGTAACATTACTTCTAACTCCACTTGAAATTATGAAAACACCTTTATCTTTTGATCCTGAAAATCTAGAACTAACGCCGTAAGTATACCCCTTCCCTTCTCTTAATTCTTGTGTTAATCTAGAGGCAAAACCACCACCACCTAGAATATAATTCATTACTGTCGCTGGATAATAGTCTTTATCTGTTGCCGCCAATGCAGGTGCGCCAAATTGTAAAATAGATTGTTTTGAATCAGGAATATCATAAAAATATACTGAAGATTTATTTGGAACTTCAGGGATTTCATATTTAGGTATCGTAACTGTTTTTGGTTTCCAATTTAAATCTAATGAACTTAAAGAATTGAGAACTTCACTTTTTTTGATATTTCCAACTACTAACATTTTAGAGACAGAGGGTGAAATGTATTTAGTATAAAACAATTTTACATCCTCTATAGTAATTAGTTCCAAAGAATTTAAGGTTCCTAAAATATTTTTTGAACGAATGTTATCATTACCGTATATCAATTTATTAAAAATATTTCTTGCAACCGAATTAGGATTGGCTTCTTGCTGGCGAATATTTGAGATAGTTGCTTTTTTTAATAAATCAAATTCTTGTTTATCAAACCTTGGCTGTAACAACATTTCCTGAGCTAACAATAAAGTGGCTTTATAGTTTTTAGAAAGAGTTGTTCCTGAAATGTTAATACTTTCTGAGTTAGAGGACACATAAATAGAAGCTCCAAGTTCTTGTATAGCTTCCTCTAGTTCTTTAACCGTTTTGTCTCTCGTTCCTTTATTTAACAATTGTGCAGTTAAATAAGAGAGACCTAGTTTATCCATAGATTCTAATAACTGACCTCCTTCAATAATTAAGTTAAAACTCACTAGGGGGACTTCACTGTTTTTTATTCCATAAACCTTTAGTCCATTATCTAAATCAGTTTGATAGACTTCTGGGACATTTAAAGAAGGAATGTCTCCGTAATCAGGTTCTTTACTTCTATCAAAGCTAGATGATGTTTTTTTATATTCGGATGAAACATTTGGATTAAAGGTTGATTCAGCTCCAATAACAATTTTTTCTTCAACTACATTAGCCAACTTAGAACCCTTTAAAGCAAGTTCTGGACTGTTTTTTGGAACAAAACTTGTAGTAATATAATTTTTATCTTTGATATAATGATTATATACCCGCATTACATCTTTACTATTAACAGCTAAAGTGTTTTTAATATCCTGAGTTACAAAGCCAGGATTGCCAGTGTAAATATTGTATGAAGCTAAATTTGTTCCTTTCCCCAAAACACTAGATAAACTTCTGTAAAAGTTTGTTTCTTGACCTGCTTTAATTCTACTTAAATCTTTTTCTGAAATACCTTCATTTTCAAATTTTTCAAATGCATTTAAAATGCCGGTCTTAACTTTCTCCAAATTCACATTATTAAAAGCTCTTACAGACAACTGCATATTACCAGCTAGTTCGTATGAATAATTATACATTCTTGTGTTGGAAGTAACTTTTAATTCATCTATTAAAACCTGGTTTAAAGGAGCTGATTTACCATCTGATAAATACTGAGTTAAAACCTCTAAAGCATAGGAATCAGGATGGTAATTCGCCACACTTGGCCAAACCATAGTTAACTGAGGAACTTTTGCAAAATTATCTTCATAATAAAGGTTCTTTTTTTCTAATAACAATCCTGGTCTTTTCACCATTGGAATGATTTGATCTCCTCTTGGGATTTCATCAAAATATTTATAAACCCATTTCTTTGCTTGATCAACATCAATATCTCCAGATAAAACTAAAGTTGCATTGTTAGGAACATACCACTTTTTAAAAAAAGATTTAACATCATCCAAAGTTGCATTTTGCAAATCTTCTAATGAACCTATAACCTGCCAGTTATATGGATGATCTTTTGGATATAAGTTTTTGTCAATTACATATTGGTTGTGGCCGTAAGGCCTGTTGTCATAAGACTGTCTTTTTTCATTTTTAACTACTTGCTTTTCTTTCTCTAAAACAGGGATAGTGACTGTATTAATAAACCAACCTAATTTATCTGCTTCTGCCCAAATCATTTTTTCCAAAGCATCTTTAGGGACTGTCTGTAAATAATTTGTTCGATCAGGAGAAGTAGAACCATTTGCTCCTGATCCTCCTATTCTTGCACTCATTTTATCTAATCCACCTTTGCCTAAATTTTCAGATTCTAAAAAAAGTAAGTGTTCAAATAAATGAGCAAAACCCGTTCTACCTTGAGTTTCTCTTGCAGAACCAACATGAACCATTAACTCAACAGCTACAACAGGATCTGATTTATCTACATGAAAAATAACATCCAATCCATTATCTAACTCTATTTTTTCGAAATCAATATTTAATTCTTTATTTTTTTGATTGTTAATATTAGAACAACTTGAGAGAAGGACTATAAATAGTAAAAGGAGGAATTTATTTTTCATTGTTTTTATTTATTACAGTTAAATTACAAAATTAAGAATGATAAGTGTTTAATTGTAAACTTGAATAAGTTTGTAACACTATTATTATAAAAACTCTGTATTAAATTGGATTAAATTGTTTGTAGATTTAAATAAAAATTAAATGGGATTTAATATTGTACTTGTTGAACCAGAAATACCTATGAATACTGGAAATATCGGCCGTCTTAGTTTGGCGTCAGGATCAGTTTTACATTTAGTCAAACCATTTGGATTTGAATTAAATGATTCTAGATTAAAAAGAGCTGGACTGGATTATTGGAAACATATTTCGTTAAAAATTCATGAAAATATAGATGAGTTTTTATTGGCAAATAAAGATAAAAACATGGTTTATCTTTCAAGCTCCGGTAAAAAGAATTATTGTTCAATAGAGTATAAGGATAATATGTTCCTGGTTTTTGGAAAAGAATCAGTGGGACTATCCAAAACTATAATTACTAACAGTCAAGATAAAATATATAAAATTCCTATATACAGCAGTCATATTAGAAGTTTAAACTTAGCAAATGCTGTTAGTATAGTAGTTTATGAGGGACTGAGAAATATTAATCTTATTTAATATAATTAAACAATATATTTTCAATTAATTCTTGTTTGCCACTTTTTAGAGGAATCTCACCATTTTTAATTGCTAAAATGTACAAGTCTTCTAATTTAAGTTTACCATTTTCAAATTTCCTACCATCCCCTGAATCAAATGATTCGTACCTCTTTTTAAGCATTGATGTTAATGGAGAATCAGTTAAAAGTCTGTCTGCAATTAAAAGTGCTCTTGCAAAAGTATCTGCTCCTCCAATATGAGCTATAAACAAATCTTCAGGATCAGTAGAATTTCTTCTTAATTTGGCATCAAAATTAACTCCTCCACCTTGCAATCCACCTGACTTTAATAAAACCAACATAGCCTCTGTGGTTTCTTGAATATTTGTAGGAAATTGATCTGTATCCCATCCGTTTTGATAATCTCCTCTGTTGGCATCTATACTTCCTAACATACCTGCCTTTGCGGCTACAGTTAATTCGTGTTGAAAAGTGTGCTGAGCAAGAGTTGCATGGTTGACTTCAATATTTATTTTAAAATCATTCTGTAAACCATATTCTTTCAAAAAACCAATAGCAGTTGCAGTATCAAAATCATATTGATGTTTTGAGGGTTCCATTGGTTTTGGTTCAATAAAAAAGGTACCATTAAAACCTTTACTACGAGCATAATCCCTACACATTTTTAAAAATTCAGCCATGTGATCCAGTTCTCTTCCCATATCAGTATTTAAAAGAGACGTATAACCTTCTCTCCCTCCCCAAAAAACATAATTTTCCCCTTTTAAAGCAATAGTCGCATCGAGAGCTAATTTAATTTGTCCTCCTGCCCTAGCCACAACATCAAAATCAGGGTTTGTAGCAGCTCCGTTCATGTAACGTGGATTTGAAAAACAATTTGCTGTACCCCAAAGCAATTTGATTCCAGACTGATTTTTCTTTTCTTTTATATATTCCGTTATTTCTAATAATCTTTGTTCGGATTCTTGAAAAGTAGAAGCCTCTTGGACTAAATCAAAATCATGAAAACAAAAATAATCAAAACCCATTTTTGAAATAAATTCAAATGCAGCATCTGCTTTGTCTTTTGCAGCTATTAAAGGATTATTTGACTTATCCCAAGGGAAATTTTGAGTACCTAATCCGAATGGGTCTGCTCCTTGTCCACAGAATGAATGCCAGTATGCTACAGCAAACTTAAAATGATTTCTCATTGGTTTACCAGCTACTATTTGATCAGGATTATAATATTTAAATGATAGTGGGTTTTTTGAACTAGATCCTTCAAATTTAATATCATTTATTCCTTTAAAAAATTCTTTTTTTCCTATGATAGCCATTAATTATTTATTTTAAAATTGAATTTAATTTATGTTTCCACTTTTCATACGCTTCGATATACTGATCATTATTTTTTAATGGAATATGTGTTTTAATAAAGTCGTTTCTAGAAACATTTTCAGAAAAACTTTTAAAATCACCAGTTTCACATCCTACCGCTCTAGCAGCTCCATATGCTCCAGAAACATCGTGTATTTCAATATCCTTATTTAGTACGCTACTAATTGTGTTCGAAAAAATATTTGACTGAAATAAATTATCGTTACCCGCTCTTATTAAAGAAGGATTAAAATTGTCATTGATTAAAATTTCCATTCCATAAATTAATGAAAAAGCGATTCCTTCCAGAGATGCTCTCAAAATATGTGACTTTGTATGAATATTAAAATCTAAATTAGTTATTGAACTTCCTATGTTTTTATTTTCAAAAATTCTTTCCGCGCCATTTCCAAAAGGAAAAACAAACAAACCTTCACTTCCCACATTAACATTAGCGGCATTTTGGTTCATATAATCATATGAATTATTTGCTGTTAAATTTTTAATCCACTTATATTGAATACCTGCTCCATTTATACATAACAACTTTCCTAAAAGTCTATTTTTGTTAGAATAATTAACATGTGCAAAGTTATTTATCCTCATAGTTTCTTCAGAATTTAAAACATCAGTTATAGCATACAAAACACCTGATGTTCCACCGGTCGCTGCAACTTCTCCAGAATTCATAATATTCAATGACATGGCATTGTTGGGCTGATCTCCAGCCCTATATCTAATTGGAATACCTTTAGGTAGTCCAGTTTCATTTGAAGCAGCCTTATTAATATAACCTTGATCAGTAAAATTATCAACAAGTGAAGGAGTTAAGCTATTATCAATTGCAAAGTAATCCAGTAACCAATTAGCTACATTGTTTTCTTTAAAATCCCAAAGCATAGCTTCAGACAAACCATTTGAAGTGGTTGACATTTCGCCTGTTAACTTAAATCCTAAGAAATCACCTGGCAACATAAATTTAAATACCTTTTCATACAGCTCAGGTTCATTATTTTTAACCCAAGCTAATTTGGAGATTGTAAAGTTTCCGGGAGAATTAAGCAAATGTTCGCTACATTTTTTTTTACCATTTTCTAGAAATGCTTTGTTTCCAATTTCAACTGCTCGATCGTCACACCAAATAATTGAATTTCTAAGTGAATTTCCGTTTTTATCTAATAAAACTAGTCCATGCATTTGATATGAAATTCCCACTCCTAAAATTTCATATGAATTTATGTTTGCTTCCTTAATTATTCTTTTAGTTCCTTTACAAAAACATTTCCACCAATAATTTGGATCTTGTTCAGCCCATCCTCTATTAGGAGAAATAATATCCATTTCATTCTCAGGTTCTTGAACTAATAAAATTTTCTCACCCGTGCTGGCATTAGTTAATGCAACTTTCAGAGAAGAACTTCCTAAATCATAACCTATATAGTACATGAAATTCTTTTTATTAATGGATTGTTTTTAGAATTATTTAAATAATATAATAATATTTAGTTTAAGAGGCATTTTTTTAAGCATTTTTACTGAACAGAATCAATAGCATAAAGTTTCCAATTATTATTTATTCTCTTGTAAAAATAAAGTCCCTGTCCAGTGTAGATTTTATTATAATTAGTATTATATCTACTATACGTAGCTTTTACAAGACAGGTATTCTGGGACAATTGAAAAAACTCATAATCTTCTAAAAGAGAATACCTATAACCAACTTGCATATTCGCTTCTCTAACAACCTTATACCTTTCTACTAATTCCGATTTATTATTTAAAACCACTGGGCTGGTTGAAATACCAAAAACTGAGGGAAAAGAAAAATATGAAGCTAATTTTTCATAATCTTTATATTCAAAAGCTTTACTGTAATTTTTCCATAAAGAGATGATGTTTTTTTCAATATCATTATTAGAATTTTTATCTACTTTATCTTTAAAATCTATATCGATATTACCAACTAATTTTTCAGCTTGTTTCAATAAGTTTTGTAAACCGTTTTTTTTATTAGAATCGTCCTGGCTTACAGAAAATAAAGGAATGAATAAAAGTATAAGGAATAGCTTTTTCATATTATAAATTTAAGAATTTGGAGTTTATTTTGTGCTTCTTTCGTAAGCAAAACCGCCTTTCTCACCCTGTGACCAAGATGTAAATTTAACTGTTAAATACACATCGTCTTTTTCCAAATACATCACTAAATTTTTACCAACAACATTTTTAGGTTTTCCAACTGCTGCTCTAAATTTTTTAAATGTTAACGTTTCTATTTGATCAATTGTTCCAACTGCCCATTTAGTTCCTACAGGACTATTGTTTTCATCGGGTTTACTTTCTTCTTTAATATTATATATTTGTCCATACCCGTTTTTACCATCTTCTTTTTTGTTTGGTCTAGTAATCCAAACGTTATCTGTAATTCTATCTTGATTGGACTCCAAAGTGGGATCAGATTGATCGCCTTTAGTAAATGTCATATTAGTTCCTGTCCAAATATTACTTCCAGAGGATGGGCATGTCCCCCAAACTGGTTTATTAGCATCTGTTAAAGCTGATGATTGGCTAAAGAAACTTGGTTCTGAAGTAAATTTGGTTACACACCATTTAGTTAAATCTTGATTAAAAGCAGAAGCATATCTAAACATACCATCTATATTAGTCACATTACTCACATCCCAAGAACTTATATCTTGATTGAAAGCAGAAGCAAAAACATACTACTCATATTATTCACATTACTCACATCCCAACTTCCAATGTATTGGTTAAAAGCAGTTGCACCAGAAAACATTGAATATCATTGTAAGCACATTACTCACATCCCAAGAACTTATATCTTTATTAAATAATTTAGCACCAGAAAACATCTCTTCCATAGAAAAAACTTTACTAGTATCCCAGTTACTAATATCTCCATTAAAATTATTAGCAAACTTAAACATCATTTCCATATTAATCCCCTTGCTTGGAGCCCAACTACCAATATCTTGATTAAAAGATTGAGCTCCATAAAACATGCGACTCATATCTGTCACATTGCTAACATCCCAACTCCCAATATATTGATTAAATGATCTATTGTAACTAAACATAGCAGACATATCAGTCACATTGCTGACATTCCAACCTGAAATATCTTGATTAAAAGTTGAATATTGAAACATCAAAGCCATATTAGTCACATTGTTAACATCCCAACCTGAAATATCCTGATTAAAAACACCAGCAACATTTTGACCTCCAGCAAACATTAAATACATTGTAGTCACATTGCTAACATCCCAACCTGAAATATCCTGATTAAAAACACCTTCAGCAAACATTTTACTCATATCTTTCACGTTGCTAACATCCCAACCTGAAATATCCGAATTAAAAGCATTATTAGTAGAAAACATTTGCGACATATTAGTCACATTACTAACATCCCAACTACTGAGATTTTGGTTAAAAGAATTTGCTCCATAAAACATAAAACTCATATCAGTAACTTTACTTACATCCCATTTGTTTATATCCTGATTGAAAGCAGTACGAGCAAACATAGTGTTCATATCAGTCACTTTACTCACATCCCAACCTGAAATATCTTGATTAAATGAACGGACATTCAGAAAACATACTACCCATATTAGTCACATTACTCACATCCCAAGAACTTAAATCTTGGTTAAAAGAACTGGCAGCAGAAAACATACTACCCATATTAGTCACATTACTCACATCCCAAGAACTTAAATCTTGGTTAAAAGAATTGGCAGCAGAAAACATAGCTGACATATCAGTCACATTACTTACATCCCAGCGTCCAATGTCTTGGTTGAATTTTGAACCGTTATACGATCCCAAAAAAATACCCGACATATCTGTCACGTTACTTACATCCCAACTGGAAATGTCTTGATTGAAATCTTCTTTTGCTTCAAAAAGAATTTTCATACCAGTGACAAGTGTAGTTACAACTTTTGTTACATCTTCATCATTGTCTGCCATTGATTTTAAGATAGTATTATCCACAGCAGTATAAGTGACACCTCCTAACTCTCCCTTAGTTCCTGCCGTTACCCAATCATAAGCTTTTATAGTAACCCCATTCTCATCTAAATAAAAAGGGATTAATGTCTCAAAAACTGCAGTTACTGTTTTAGGTTTATCAATAGTAATTTCCTTTGGATTCTCTGTTCCTGTCAAATCTCCACTCCATTGCTTGAATTTCCATCCAGCAGAGGGTGTTGCTGTTAATTCCACTACCGTTCCACTATTGTAATCCGTAGCAGCACCTGCTTTTATTATCTTCTCTGTGATTGTTCCTTCTCCTTCAACAGCTGTGGTTAAAGCATATTTCTTTTTAACAAAGTTTGCAACCACTGTTTTATCAGAATTCATTACAACAGTTGTTTCTGAACCGCCCATAGCTCCTGTCCAGTTTTTGAATTCATATTCTGCAGCTGCGGTAGCAGTTAAGTTAGCCGTGTCTCCTTCATTATACTGCCTTGTGTCTGGCAAGACTGTTCCGGCTTCCACAGGATTAGAAGAGGTGGTTAAGGTAAATTTTATTGTTTCCTTGGTACAAGAAAATAAAAATAATACCGATAAAAATAAAATGAATTTTTTCATAATTAATATATAAAATAGTAAGAGTTAAAATTGTGTTGGACTAACACTCTATTTGGTACTTCTTTCGTAAGCAAAACCGCCTTTTTTACCCTCAGACCAAGACGTGATTTTTACACTTAAGTACGTGTCATCATCAACTAAATACATCACTAGATTTTTACCAATAGCATCTTTTGGTTTACTAACTGCTGTTCTGAATTTTGTAAATGAAAGAGTTTCGATTTGACTTAATGTACCAATAGCCCATTTAGTACCAACGGGACTATTTGTTTTATCAGCGACGCTTTCTTTTACAATGTTATAAAATTGACCGCCATCATTTCCTCTGGTAATCCATACATTAGATGTTAATCGGTCTTGATTGGCCTGAGCGGTAGGATCTGAACCCTCTGATTTGGTAAATGTTATAGTTGCTCCATTCCAAATAGTTGCAGAATTTGTGAAAGTGTTTTCACCTTCGTCACTGGAGGAACAAGAAATAATTAATAGGCTTATTAAAAGTAGTTTTATTTTATTCATAGTTGTAAAAGTAAAGAAAACAT
The DNA here is from genome assembly GCA_905181705.1 of Cryomorphaceae bacterium BACL29 MAG-121220-bin8. Lineage (GTDB taxonomy): Bacteria > Bacteroidota > Bacteroidia > Flavobacteriales > Flavobacteriaceae > MAG-121220-bin8. Next base: position 28,611 of record CAJIYP010000003.1, read on the forward strand.
CCTAATTGAAATCTTATTAAAAGTTTTATTTATAAATTATAAGTATTTATTATTTAGAATTGAAATATTTTTCTTTTAATACTTGAACTTCTGGTATATATTTGTGTATATAATTCATAATCAATAATAAACGAAAATAATATGTCAGGAAAATGCCCATTTATGCACGGTGCGACTAGTACTCAAGAAAATTCAGTTACAAAATGGTGGCCAAAATCACTAAATCTGGATATTCTTCACCAACACGATTCAAAAACAAATCCTTATTCGGAAATGATTTTAATTACAAAGAGTTCTGTAAAAAAATTAGATTTTACAATGCTCTTGAAAAAGACATGCATGACTCTAATGACTGAACCTCAAGATTGGTGGCCTGCTGACTGGGGTCACTATGGCGGACTAATGATTAGAATGGCTTGGCATGCAGCGGGAACATACAGAACTGGAGATGGAAGAGGTGGCGCTGGAACTGGAAATTTAAGGTTTGCTCCCTTAAATTCGTGGCCTGATAATGGTAATTTAGATAAAGCAAGACGTCTTTTGTGGCCTATCAAAAAAAAATACGGAAATAATATTAGCTGGGCTGATTTATTTATTCTTGCTGGAAATATAGCCTATGAGAGTATGGGTCTTAAAATGTTTGGTTTTTCCTATGGAAGAGCAGACATATGGCACCCAGAAAAAGACATTTATTGGGGTTCTGAAAATGAATTTTTAGCACCCAGTGAAGAACGTTATTCAAATCTTGAGGATCCCTCAACATTGGAAGAACCTTTAGGAGCCACTCACATGGGATTAATCTATGTAAATCCTGAAGGAGTAAACGGAAAGCCTGACCCTTTAAAAACGGCTCTTCATGTAAGAGAAACTTTTGCTAGAATGGCAATGAATGATGAAGAGACTGTAGCGCTTACTGCTGGCGGACATACTGTAGGAAAAGCTCATGGAAATGGGAATGCGGATATATTGGGGCCTGAACCTGAAGGAGCTAATATTGAAAATCAAGGTTTTGGATGGATTAATCCAAATGGGACTGGTCATGGGAAAGATACTGTTACTAGTGGACTTGAAGGTGCTTGGACTACTAATCCAACCAAATGGGACAATGGGTATTTCGATATGCTATTCAATCACGAATGGGAATTGAAAAAAAGTCCTGCAGGAGCTTGGCAGTGGGAACCTGTTAGTATTGATGAAGATAAAAAACCTGTTGATGCTAATAACCCTAAAATCAGACAAAATCCTATAATGACCGATGCGGATATGGCAATGAAGAAAGATCCTATTTATAGAGAAATTTCTTTAAAATTTAAGGAGGATCAAGCGTATTTTTCTGAAACATTTGCAAGAGCTTGGTTTAAATTGACGCATAGGGATATGGGATCTAGAAATCGATACATTGGACCAAATGCTCCCTCTGAGGATTTAATATGGCAAGACCCGATACCTGCTGGAAAAACAAATTATAAAGTTGAAGAAGTGAAAAATAAAATTTCTAAATCAGGACTTTCGATTTCTGATCGTATATGTATTGCTTGGGATAGCGCTAGAACTTTTAGAGGATCCGATTTAAGAGGAGGAGCAAATGGAGCAAGAATTAAACTAGCTCCACAAAAAGATTGGGATGGTAATGAGCCTACTCGTTTGGCGGCAACCTTATCTATTTTAGAACCTATTGCCTCAGAATTTGGAATAAGTTTAGCAGATACGATTATTATTGCTGGTAACTCTGCAGTTGAAGAAGCTGCAAAAGCTGCTGGATATGATACTAACGTTCCTTTTAAAGCAGGAAGAGGAGATGCCACTCAGGAGATGACAGATGAAAATTCTTTTAACAATCTAAAGCCATTAGCAGATGGATATAGAAATTGGGTTAATAATAAACATTCAAGTAATGCTGAGGAGATGATGCTAAACAAAACTCAATTGCTGGGTCTAACTGCACCTGAAATGACGGTTCTTGTAGGTGGAATGAGAGTACTTGGTGCTAACCATAAGGGAAGTAATGATGGTGTTTTCACAAATCAATTAGGAGTTTTGTCAAATGATTTCTTTGTTAATTTAATGGACATGAGTAATAAATGGAATGTTTCTGGAGAAAATAAATATGAAATTGTTGATAGAAAATCTGGAGTAATTAAATGGACAGCTTCATCTGTAGATCTTGTTTTTGGATCTAATTCTATTCTTCGTTCCTATAGTGAAGTTTATGCTCAAGATGACAACAAAGAAAAATTTGTTAATGACTTTGTTTCAGCTTGGACTAAGGTGATGAATCTTGACTTAAACTAATGACGATTAACATGTTAATTATAAAATATATTTAAGAAAAACCAGCTATTAAGCTGGTTTTTCTTTTAAAAATTAATTTTTAATTTATTTGAGTACTTAATTCCATATTTAAATGGTGTCTCTCTGTTGTTCTACTATACATTTCAAGAGCATCATTATATAATCCCGCATCTCTTCTGTATGCTTCCCAACCAAACATATCATTGTATAGTTCTTCTTCACTTTTTTCACTATCAGGATAGCTTCCTGACTCACCATAACTATTGAAACCTTCACAAATAATGTATTCATTTGTATTTCCTCCAGACATTACTCTAAATACTCCGACAATGCCAGAAAAATTATTTTTTTCCTGAACCATTTTTAATCTTCTTAAGAAATTTATAACATCTTGGTCTTTTCCAGGTTTAATAATTCTTTTATTTACCAGCATATACTTAAATTGATTTTCTGGTTTCCAATTATAAGAAATCCAATCAAGTCTTCTCCAGACTTTCCAGCCTGTTGATTCTTCAATAAATGGGTCCACTTTTTCACTCCAGTATTTTAATTCATCACTTCTATCATCCTGAGAATTCATAAAGTCCCAATCTTTCCATCCAATAACTCTAGAATACATACCTTGATTTTCACCATCCATTATATTAAAAGTATACATAGCTGTTTCTGTTGAATTATTAAATTTTTTCATTTTTTTTGCTGCAGCAGCCTCAAATTCTTCATTCATACCTTTTTTAACTTTGAGCTCATAGGTCATCCAAATTTCTGGACCATCTTGAGCGGACAAAATAATAGTAAAAAGCATAGTAAAAACAAATAAAATTGATTTTTTCATAATATATATTTTTTTAAAATTAATAACTTAAATATATAAAAAATACTTTATAGAATGTTTTAAATTAGTGATAATAAATAATATTGATTAATAAATTACATTTTAAATGTAGAAATTACTGGATGGTGATCAGAAGCCCATCTATCAAAATTTGTTTTCAAATGAACATGACTGGAATTTAATAGTCTTATGTTTTTTTTAAAAATATAATCTATTCTCTTTGTAGAATTAGATTTTAAATCAAAACCATTATATGTACCGTATAATTTATTTTCTTTAGCCATTTCTATATTAACATCATTAAACGATTTTTGAAGTTTTTTAATTGGATTTGAATCATCTGATAGGTTAAAGTCTCCAGTAATAATTATTGGATTTTCCTTATTCGTTATTTGAGTAATTTTATTAATAATTAAATCCACTGACTTTTCTCTAGCTATCTCACCAATGTGATCAAAATGTGTATTAAATATCCATATTTTATTTTTGGAATTTATCTGTTCAAACAATGCATAAGTACATATTCTTTCCATTGCTGCGTCCCATCCTATTGAAATTTGTTCTGGTGTTTCAGATAACCAAAATGTATTGGATTTAACTAAATTAAATTTTGATTTATTATAAAAAATTGGACTATACTCACCCTTAGTTTTTCCATCATCACGTCCTACTCCAACAAAATCATAATCTGAAAGTTCAGAGTTTAAGTATTGAAGTTGTTGATGAGTAACTTCTTGAAATCCTATAAAATCAGGACTTTGATTAAAAACAAAACTTATAATTTCTGTTCTTCTATTTTCCCAAATATCCTTCCCATCATTGGGGTTATTATATCTGATGTTATAAGAAATTACTTTTATTTCATTAGAAAATAAAATGGTAAAAATCAAATAAGAATATAGAAGAATTTTCATTTTTGTTTAATAACATTATTTATATCAGGTAAAATACTAATACATTTTATATATTGTTAATTGATGAAGATTTTTTTTCTATATTTTTTTATTTTATTTTTTTTAAGCTGTAGCAATACTAAAACAATTAAAATTGATTTAGAAAATGAAATTATTATTCCAAAAACCTACAACGTTTTCAAAACATCTGAAAAAATTATAATTGATGGTAAGGACAATGAGGATAGTTGGAAAAAATCTATATTCTCTGAAGATTTTATTGATATAGAGGGAGTAATTAAACCTAAGCAAAAAACAAATATGAAAATGATGTGGGATGAAAAATTCCTATATATTTTTGCAAAATTAGAAGAAAATCATATTTGGGGAGATATTACTGAAAGAGACAAGATTATTTATTACAATAATGATTTTGAAGTTTTTATTAATCCAAATAATCATGTGTTTAGTTATGGTGAAATTGAAATTAATGCATTAGGAACAGAATGGGATTTATTTTTAAACAAACCTTACAGACTAAAAGGAAAAGCAGATAGTAAATGGAATATTAAAGAATTAAAATCTGCAGTTTTCATAAATGGAACCATTAATAATCCTAATGACATCGACAATTATTGGACGGTAGAAATGGCAATTCCTATTAAAGAAATCTCACAGCTCAAAGATCCTTTTGATTACCATTACCCAAAATCAAATGACATATGGAGGATTAATTTTTCAAGAGTTAATTGGGATTATGAACTAAATAAAGGTAAATATTCAAGAAAGAAAAAAAACGGAAAATATCTACCTGAATACAATTGGGTTTGGTCTTCTCAAGGATTAATAAATATGCATGTTCCTGAAAATTGGGGTTTTCTTGTTTTTTCAGAAAAAAATTTGGGATCTAATATAAGTTTTAACCATTCAAAAAAATTAATAGTTGAACAAACGCTTTATGCTTTATTTAGAAAAGTTTCTTTTAAAGAATTTAGATACTTAAAGGATTTAAAAAATAATAGTCAAATTAACTTTGAAAATATAGTTTATAACAATAGAGAAATTTCATGTAATTTTCTCAAAACAGAAACTGGATTTATTATTAATGCTTATGATTATAACAATAATATTAAATTATCTATTTCTGAAAATGGATTAATTAAAAATTTAACAAATGATTAAAAAAATTGTTTTTTCAATTTGTGTTCTATTTTGTCTTTCATGTTCAAATCGGGAAAAAAATAAAGTATTTACTTTTAGTACTTGGACTGGAGCTGGCAAAGATTTTGATAAAAAAACTTGGGAGAAGAAAATTAGTTTTTATGATTCTCTAGGAATAAGTGAAATTCTTGTTAGTGGCTCCCCCTCTGTTTTAGAAAAAATTATTCCAATTGCAAATGAAAAAAATATAAAAGTTCATGGTTGGATGTGGACTGTAAATCGTCCTGGAGACACAATAGCTAACAAAAATCCTGAATGGTATTCTGTAAATAGAAACGGAGACAATTCTTTAGAATATAGAGCTTATGTGGATTATTATCAATGGTTAAGCCCTTTTCATCCAGATGCTAGACAGCACATAATTAACAATGCAAAAAAACTAATGAATGTAAAAGGTTTAGCTTCTATTCACCTAGACTATGTAAGGTATCCAGATGTGATTCTTGGGGCTGACCTGCAACCAAAATATAATATTGTGCAAGAAAATGAAATGCCCCAATACGACTATGGGTACCATCCAATTGCAAGAAAAAAATTCAAAGAAATTTTCAACAAAGATCCAATAGATTTTAAAAATCCAGAATTGTCAACAGAATGGAGACAATTTAGATTAAATGCAATAACTACACTTGTAAATGAGATTATTGATATTGCGCACTCTAAAAATAAAAAAGTGACTGCTGCTGTTTTTCCTTTTCCTGAAATGTCTAGACAAATGGTTAGACAAGCGTGGGATGATTGGAATTTAGATGCTGCATACCCTATGTTGTATCAAAACTTTTATAGAGAAAATATAAACTGGATTGGGTTTGCTACAAAACAAGGTGTAAACGACGTTAATTTTCCGATATTTTCAGGTTTATACGTTGGTGCTTTAAAAGAATCAAATGATTTTGAAGAAGCTATTATTATTTCAAAAGAAAATGGTGCTAGTGGAATCTCTATTTTCACAGCTGATGGATTAAATAAAGAACAACAAGCAGTTTTAGTGAAACTAAAAAACAAACTCTAATTCAAATATTTTAATATTAATTTTCGAAAAACTTTTCATTAACTTGTTGTTAATAAAAATGTTATGAACTTATGTAACTTAAGCTCTGATGAATTATGGATAGCAACAAGACTTTATTTTTTTGCTCTATCTCCTATTTGTTTGTCAATTTATTATTTGAAAAATAAAAAAGTTTCTATTAGCATAGCTCTAACACTTTGCTTTTCTTTTTTAATAGCAGCTATAGGCTGGGAAATATGGATTAATTATGGTCTTTCTGGGGGTCTCCCTGTTAGTGAAAGAAGATCTGAAATGTTGAATTGTGCTATTCCACAAGACATAAATTGGCTATTAAATTCTCTGGGGGATGTTCTAGTTGTATGGGTAGGTTTGTTTTTAATAAAAAAATTATTTAAAGCCAAATCTCCATTAAAAAAATGGAATTGGTCAGCTTTTGTAGTGTTATTTATTTGGTTTATTGGTCAAAACATATATGTAGAAGCTTTTTTCTATCATTTACAATTAGGAAATAATGGAGACCTTTCTTGGGCCCCATTTAATCCTCTTGGATCTTATTATAACCCAATTTTATTTGAAATAATGAATAGACCTATTACTTTTCAATCACAAAGTACGTGGGTATTAATGAGTCCTGTGGTGTATTATATTGCAATATATTTTAATAACAAATTTGACAAAACATTTTAAAGTTTTCATTAAAACATTTTTTAATCAAATTCTTAATGTACTAAATTATAAAAATTAATTATGAAATTATTTTTAAGCTTTTTGTTCATATTTTTTAGTTCAATAACTCAATCTGATCAATTAGTAATTGGTCATAGAGGGGCAAAAGGTCATATAGCAGAAAACACATTAGTATCTATCAAAAAAGCTATTGAACTTGGAGCAGACGGAATTGAAATTGATGTATTTCTTTGTAAGTCTGGAGAAATAGTAGTATTTCACGATAAAAAGTTAGATTATTTAACAAATGGAAAAGGACTTATTGAAAGCAAAACTTTGAGTGAATTAAAAAAACTGAGAGTACTTGGAACTAATGAGCAAATCCCTACTTTAAATGAAGTTTTTGATATTATTGATAAAAATACTTTTTTAAACATCGAACTAAAAGGTTCAAATACTGCAAAATCATCTTTAGATATTGTCAAGGAGCAATTAAATAATAATAAGGTTTCATATAATAATATTTTGTTTTCTAGTTTCAACTGGGAGGAATTACAAGACCTAAGAGATTTAGATTCTAAAATAAAGATAGCTCTTGTTACTGGAAAAGATCCATTGATGGCGATAGGTCCAGCTTTGAAACTTGGTGCAATAGCTATTAATCCAACTTATAAAAAATTAAATAAAAAAGTTATTGAAGAAATATTTAAAGCAGGACTTAAAGTATATACTTGGACAGTAAACGACAAAGAGGATATTAAAAGAATGAAAAAATTAGGAGTAAATGGAATAATAACTGATTTTCCAGAAAGAATATAGTCTAGATTTTAACTTTAAAGTAGAGTTTTAGTCATAAACTCTTTTGCAAAAAGAAAAGAATTCTTTCTAGCTTCTTTATTTCCACCGATAGTTACCCCTCTAGTTGTGCAGAACAAAAATCCAATTTTCTGTAGAAATGAATTGGACATTGGAATATTTAAGTAATTCATTAAAACATAACCATCATCAGTCAATTTAAAAATACAATCTTTGAAACTATATCCATTTTCATTAGTTTCTATTTTTCCATCTCTGTCGAAACCATGGTGTGAGTCTTTGTAAATGGTAAGGCCAATGTTTGATTTAATTTTAAGTTTATCTACTAAATTATTACAAGAATCCGAAGGAGTCCAATCATCTAATTCACCAATTAAAATATGAATTGGAGAATTAGTAAAATCTAAATTTTCTGGTTCAAAAAAACAGGGGGGATAAAAAGCTAAGTGTGATGCAAACTGAAGATCTTTATTGATAGCATTTTTCAAAGGAATCCATGCAGAAAAAAATGTAACTGCTCCTCCTAAACTCCAGCCAGTAATAGAAATTTTATTTTTTATAATATTGGGATGATCTGATAATATTTCCAAGTGCTCTGTAGGCATCTAGAATCATGGCAGCTGTAGTCACTTGAGTTTGGTCTCCTACTGTTGATTCTATACTTCTACTTTTAAAACTATTTAATTCAAATGTGGCAAAACCTAAATTTTGATACATTGTTAGATATTCGTAGTGATGATTTTTCCAGCCTAAACTGCCCGCAACTCCAAGAACCAAAGGATATTTTTTATCGGGATTTAAAGAATCATATGGAATAACTAGTTCACCATAAACCTCTTGTTTTTCTTGATTTTCTAAATCAATAATGACATCATGAAAAGAAAAAGGATTAGCACTTTGAAAAGTAATCTTCTCAACTAAGTTTTGACTATTTAAACCTAAAGAGATAAATAACATGAATATAATTATTTTCATAGATTAATTTTTATAACGATTTTATAAGACCTCCATCAATTGGTATGTTAGCTCCATTAATATAGGCAGCATTTTCGGAAGCTAAAAAAGTTACTAAATATGAAAACTCTTTTGGGTCTCCTATTCTTTTTAACGGTACTAGTTCTTTCATAGCATTGTAAACCTCATTTACACCAATATTTAATTTTTTTGCTTTATCAGAGTTAAGTTCATTAATTCGTTCTGTATTAAAATATCCAGTTAGAATATTATTTACGGTTATATTATATCCACCTAAGTCGTTTGAAAGAGTTTTTCCCCAAGTTGTAACAGCAGATCTAATAGAATTGGATAGGGCCAAATAACTTAAAGGCTCTTTAACTGACATTGAAGCCATATTAATAATTCTTCCCCATTTCTTTTTTTTCATATTTTCTAAAGCAATCATGGTAGTGAATACTACACTTTTGAATAATAAATCAAATGATTTTTGATAATCCTCGATAGAAACATTCATAACATCACCTCCTTTAGGTCCTTGAGTGTTATTGATCAAAATATCTATTGAGTTAGTATCTAAATATTCTTTTATTATTTTTTGATATTCTTCAAAATTATTATAGTCAACCACTAAGTAATCATGATTAAGTCCTGTTTTGTCTCTTAAATCATCAACAGTTTTAATTAGTCTTTTTTCGTTACTAGAAACTAAGGTGACAGAAGCTCCTGAATTGGCTAATTGATAAGCCACCGCATTTCCCAAACCTTTGCTGCTTCCTCCAACAAGGGCTTTTTTTGATTTTAAAGATATATTCATCTATATTCTTCTCTAACTGGACTAAAAACATCCATTAATTTACAATTAGTTAAAGCTTTTCCTGAGTGAGGAATATTGGAGGGAATTACAACGACATCTCCGTTTGAATATTTTTTAGTTTTCCTATCTAAAGTAAACTCAAACTCTCCCTCAACTACATGCATTATTTGTTCGTGTATATGATTATGTTTTTCTACTACTGAACCTTTTTTAACATCCCAAAAGACCCAACTAATTTTATCTCCATGAACAAACTTTCCTTTTAAACCAGGAAAAATTTCTTTTTCTTTTATTTCTGCTAAATTCATATAAACTTTATTTACTCTAAGTTATATAAATAATTTTCAAAACCAGTTATGAAACATACTTATAAGAATTTTATATATTTAAGACTAATTAAAAAAATTTAAAATGAAAAAATTATTATTATTATTTTCAATTACTATTCTTTTTAGTAGTTGTAACACAAACCCAGAGTTTGCTAAGAATTTAGCAACTGCTCAAAAATTCTTCGATTTACACGGAGAAGAAGATATCGATGCTCAATTAGCTCTTGTTAATAAAGACATTGAACTAAACACTTCGATGTATGGTTCTGAAACTGTAGGTTACGATCAATATGTAACTATGTTAGAAGGTTACCATGCTGCTTTTGACAACATTAAATATACCGCCAACAACTGGCTTCCAGGGACTGGTCCTGAGGGTAATTTGGATGGAAGTGTTAGAACTTATGGAACATGGACAGGAACAAATATTTCAACCGGAAAAGAATTAAATCTTAAAGGTTACTGGTATATGAATTTTGATACAGATGGTAAGATTATTGCTCAGGGAGATTTCTTTGATTTTGGAGGAATGTATGATGCTGTTTATCCCAAAACTAAAATATTTGCTAAAATTGATGTTAAAAAAGGAAAAGCTCAAGAAATGTTAGACGTTTTAAATAGCGAAAATGGTTTACCAGCAACTAGAGCTTATGATGGTTGTAATTCTGCTGAAATGATTTATAATAAAGAAACAAACTCAGTTTGGGTTATTTCTGACTGGGTAAGTAACGACCATTACTTAACTTACTTAGATTGGAGAATGAATGAAGATGATTTTGTACCTAAAAAAATGATTCCTTTAATGTTGGGAGGAGAAAAAGGTTTATCAATTGCTCATACCAATAGCAACTACACTATTTTCTAAAAAATTGATATTTATTATTAACAAAAAAAAGGGTTGAAACAATTTCAACCCTTTTTTTGTTTAGTTAAGGTAAACCGCTTGTTTAAATTTTTTCTTTATTGAAAAGTCAAATTCAATGGCTCTCGACATAAATAAGCCATAAGTTTTATTTTGAGGATCTATCCAAAAATGGGTATTGTGATAACCGGACCAACCATAAGTACCTTTTCCAGCGCCTGAACCATCAATTTCAGGGTTTTCAGAAACCACAAAAGTAAATCCCATATAATTACCCTCATAATCTGGAAATGCATTAGGCTCATTTGGATCAGGGTATCCATTTGTATATTTATCAGTCATGATTTTTATACTTTTTTTTGAAATAATTTGTTGGTTATTATAAAGTCCATTATTAACAAGCATTTCACAAAATTTAGAAAAATCACTCATTGTGGATACCAAACCTTCTCCTCCAAAATGTGCTTTATTTTTTTCATCATAAGAGTATCCATCTAATGCAGCGGTATACCCATCCAAATTATAATCTGTTTGATTAAATGCAGATTTTGATTTAATATTTACTCTTAAGGGTTGAAACCTTGTTCTTTCTTCCACTGTTAAATGAAATTTAGTATCATTCATTCCAAGTTGATCAAAGATATTTTCTTTCAAAAATTCATAAAAGCTTTGATTTGAAATTACCTCAATTAATCTTCCTAGTAAAGCTTGATTTAATCCATAAGCATACATTGATCCAGGTTCAAAATCTAAAGCTTGATTGGCCACAGCCTTTGAAAAATCGTCTAGATTATTAAACCTACTTGTATTAATGAAATCTGGATACAGGTCGGTATGAGTACTTGCTAACCAATTAGCACCATTTTTAGCATAATATGTAAAACCAGACCTATGAGTTAACAGATCTATCACCTTAATTTTATTTTCACAAGGATAAACCCCGTCAGGTCCTTTACAATTCATATTTTTAAATTCTGGTAAATATTTAGAAAGTTGATCGTTCAAATCAAACATTTCTCTATCTAACAATATCATCATAGCAACTGTCGTAACTGTTTTGGACATGGAATGAATAGCAAAAATCGTATTTTCAGTTATGTCTGCATCTCCAACAGCACCAGAGTTAACTATTTCATTATAAATAATTTTACCGTCTTTATAAACCATCGCAGTGTTAGAGCCAGTAACACCATTTTCAACTAGATTTTTTTGAAAATCTAAAATTGGATTTTCAGATTTAACTTCAGAGTTACAACTGAAAAAAACCAAAGAAATAAAAATTATTATTTTTTTCATATTTATTTATTTAAGTGAATAATTTTAATTAGAATTGAGATAACAAAAAGGGGATAAATAATTAACCTTTTTTTAATTAAATGGTTTTATTATTGGTATCTCTTTAATACTTCAATCATAAAGTCGTGAACATTTTCAACTTTTCCCCTGTTTTCAAAATATTGATTCATAGCCTTGGAATAATTTTTTTCAAGATTATCAAGCATACTTAAATGACCATTTGTGTCTTTTTCTCCGATAACAACCCAATGAGTAGCCCCGTTAGGTCTGTTGATATCATAAGTGCCATAACCAACAACTCTTCCTTCAAAAACATCTGATGCATCTTCAACAATTTTATCATGAGCCTTTTTAAATGCAACAGGATCCTCTGGCTTGATATCCCATAAATGTCCATAAGGAAATTTACTAACGTCCCCATCTTTCCAACTTAAAAATCTACCAGAATTATGTTTTCCCCAAGTCTCTACATAATTATTCATTTCGGCCCAGAAAGCATCATTTTTAAATTTGATTTCTTCTCCTTCAACACCACCATTTCCTAACTCCCAAACCCAAACAAATCTATGAGTATTTCCGTTTTCTCTTCCTTGCCAAAGTCTTTCAAGGAAAATTCCGCCTGACTTAAATTTTGCATCAGCATAATGTTTTTCATATAACTCAGCTATATCATTTTGAGAATTTTCATGAGCTTTAAAATGTACAGTTGTAAATGCCATTTGTTGAGATGACAAACTAAAAGAAATAAAGGTAAACAGTGTAAATAATAATTTTTTCATTTTTAATATATTTTGTGATTAATAGCTATAAATATAATAAAATTCTTTTAGGGATGTTTTATTAGATAAATCATATAAGCAATAAAAAAGATGTGTTAAAAGCTAACTAATTGAAAACCAGATAATTTTCATATATTTGAATCACTAACTGTAGTGGTTAGGATTTACAACTTGTTTAAGTTGTTTGGGAAGTAATTAAATACAAATAATTATGAGTAAACACACGAACAAAGTCCACGGTAAATTAAATTTCTTAATTGTGGCGGTTGTATTAGTAATAGGTGCAGTAGCATTCTTACTAATTCAATCAGAAACGATTGATTTTAATCCTTCAGACCTTTCAGGTTCAGGGAATAAAGCAATCAAAGGCGGTAAAAAAGCCGTTAAATATGACAACAGAAATGAAGTCGTAGTTAATCTTGACGGTGAAGAAGCACAAGAACTTCTTAACAATCAAGATTTTCAAAAGATGATCGCAAATCCAGAATTTGCAAAATTAATGTCATCACCTGAGTTTCAAAACATGGTAGCATCACCTGAGTTTAGAATGATGGCTGCTTCTCCAGATTTTGGGAAAATGATGGCCTCTCCTGAGTTTAGAATGATGGCTGCGTCTCCAGATTTTGGAAAGATGATGGCGGCTCCTGAATTTGGAAAAATGATGGCTGCTCCAGATTTTGGAAAAATGATGGCTTCACCTAAATTTGGAAAATTGGCTCTTTCAGCTGATTTTGGGAAAATGTTAGCTGCACCTGAATTTAAAATGTTAGCCCTTTCTCCTGACTTTGGAAAAATGTTAGCTGCACCAGAATTTAGAATGCTGGCTCTTTCTCCTGACTTTGGAAAAATGTTAGCTGCACCTGAATTTAGAATGATGGCTGCATCTCCAGATTTTGGAAAAATGTTGGTTGGACCTGAATTTGGAAAGTTAGCTATGTCAGCAGACTTTGGAAAAATGTTAGCTACACCTGAATTTAGAATGCTAGCTCTTTCTCCTGACTTTGGAAAAATGTTAGCTGCACCTGAATTTAGAATGATGGCTGCATCTCCAGATTTTGGAAAAATGCTTGCATCTCCTGAATTTGGAAAAATGATGGCTGCTCCAGATTTTGGAAAAATGATGGCCTCTCCGGAATTTGGAAAATTGGCTCTTTCAGCTGATTTTGGGAAAATGTTAGCTGCACCTGAATTTAAAATGCTAGCTCTTTCTCCTGACTTTGGAAAAATGATGGCTGCACCAGAATTTAGAATGCTGGCTCTTTCTTCTGATTTTGGAAAAATGCTAGCGTCACCAATTTTTGGAAAAATGATGTCTTCCTCTGATTTTGGAAAAATGATGGCTTCACCTGAATTTCAAAAATTATCAATTTCTGGTGATTTTGGAAAGATGTTAGCTTCTCCTGATTTTGGAAAAGCTGCTGGATTTGGTGAATTTTAAAAATATATTATTTAATAGAAAAAAAGGAGAAAAATTATTTTCTCCTTTTTTTTTTGAACAAAAACCCATAAATTCCAATATGATAAAAAAAATTAGTTTATTAATATTTATATCCTTTTCAATTAACCTTACTTTTTCACAGTTTAAAAAAAAAGAAACAAAAGATTTTAATATTATTAGCGTTGATCCACAATTTGATTATGTATTAAATCATGCTATTAGATGTACTCACAACGCTTTAGATTTTCATAGAAATTTATTTGATTACAATCCAAGAGAAAAAATATTTGTAATGTTTCAAGATTTTGGAGATTATGGAAATGGTGGAGCTACATCTCTTCCCAAAAATTTTATTTCTACATGCATTGCACCGATGAATTATTCTTTTGAGTCTAGTGTGGCAGGTGAAAGAGTTTTCTCAATAATGAATCATGAACTTGTACATATAGCCGCATTAGATAATGCCACTAAAAGTGACATCTTATATCAAAAACTATTTAATGGCAAAGTTAGGAGTTCTAACGATCATCCTATATCGATGTTCTACAGTTACCTCACTAATCCAAGATATTATTCACCTAGATGGTTACATGAAGGCATTGCTGTTTTTGTTGAAACATGGATGGACGGAGGAAAAGGAAATGCTCTTGGTAATTACGATGAGATGTTTTTTAGAACGAGAGTTTTAGAAAATAGCAGAATATATTCGCCTTTAGGGTTAGCCTCTGCAGGCACATCAGCAGATTTCATGTCTAAAGCAAATTATTACTATTATGGAACTAGATTTGTTAGTTACCTAGCTTACCAATATGGACCCGATAAACTTATAAATTGGATTAAAAGAAATGAAGGAAGTAAAAGAGGGTTTGCCGCTAGTTTTAAACAGATTTTTGACATACCTATTTTAGATTCATGGAATAATTGGATTGAATTCGAAAAAGAGTTTCAAAAAAAGAATATTGATAATTTAAACAAAACTGCAACTAATAGAGAAGAATTAATTTCCGATAAAGCATTGGGGGGTGTTTCTCATGCTTATCTCGATAAAAAAAGAAATAAAATATATGTTGCTGTAAATTACCCTGGTAAAATTCCACACTTGGCAGAACTAGATGTTGAAACTGGAGAGATTAAAAGACTTCACGATGTAAAAGGACCCACTCTTTTTAATGTAACATCATTAATTTATGATAAAAATAATGATTTATTATTTTATACAACTGATAATGATAGTAAGAGAGATTTAAATTCATATAACTTAAAAACTGGTAAATCAAAATTACTTTACAAAGACTCAAGAATTGGTGATTTAGCATTTAACAAATTGGATGAGTCTATTTGGGGGGTAAGACATCTAAATGGTAAAAGCACACTAATTAAAATAAATAAAATAAATCCTGAAAATCCTGAAAAGTTGTATACTGATTGGGAACAAAAATACACTTTACCTTTTGGGCATGATATGTTTGATTTAGATATATCCCCTGATGGTTTGAGTATGAGCGCATCAGTGACTGATTTGAATGGAAACCAATTTCTTAATATTTACGAACTAAATTCTTTCAATCCTTTTGAAAAAGAGAGTATTAAATTTAAAGAAGTATTTGAATTTGATGTGGCCTCTCCACAAAGTTTTAAATATTCCGAAGATGGAACGTTTTTATTAGGATCTTCCTATTACTCTGGTGTAAGTAACATTTTTAAGGTTGACACGAAAACTTTAGATATAGAATTTTTAACAAATGCTGTTACCGGATACTTTAGACCTATTCCAATTGACAAGGAAAAGATTTTCTCATTCAAATATACAAGTAATGGATTTATGCCAGTCTATGTTTTTTTAGAAAAAGATATAGATGTTTCCAACATAGAGTTTCTAGGAAATAAAACAGTTGAAAAATTTCCTAAACTTAGAGATTGGACTATAGATGTACCTAACATTTCTAATTTTGATGAAAGTAATAAAATTGAAACCAAAGAAAGTGTTTACATTCCAAAAAAAGAAGTTAAATTAAATTACTCGTATCCAATTGTTGTGGGATATAAGAACAAGGTTGGAATTGGTTATAAGTTCAAATATCAAGATCCTTTAGGACTCAAGGCATTAGATTTATCCTTTTCCTATACTCCAAATGATTGGAAAAACACCATGGACAGTTCTACAAGTGATATTGAAAAAGAAGAAGAATTTCATGCTTCTATAAACTATTCTTCTTCAGTACTTACTGGTGGTAAATATAATTTTTATGCGTCTTATAACAATGCGGATTTTTATGACTTATTTGGACCTACAAAAAGATCTAGAAAAGGATTAAATTTTGGAGTTGATTACAATAGGTCTATTATTTATGATCCACCAAGAAATTTTGATCTGAATTTAGGTCTTAGCGGATATTACGGCTTAAATCAATCGCCAGAATTTCAACAAATTAATTTTGATAACAAAGATTTTAATACTGATCTATTTTACAACTTATATACCTCCTTTTCTTATAAAAGCTTAAAGGGATCTGTTGGGGCAGTAGATGCTGAAAAAGGAATTAAATCTAATCTTACTTTGTCCACAGCAATGACAGAAGGAAACTTGTTTCCAAAAATCAACGGAAATCTAGACTTTGGAATACAATTACCAATAGACCACACTTCCTTATGGCTAAGAAATTCTTTTGGTAATTCTTTTGCAAAAAAAGTTAATCCATTTACAAGGTTTGGTTTTGCATCCTTTGGAAATAATTATATTGACAATGCCTCTTCAAAAATGTATAGAGGATCTTTTTCTTTCGCTGGGTTGAGTTACGACTCTGAGAAAAGTATTATTGCAAAAAGTTTTTACAAAACCACTTTAGAGTTGCTTTTACCAGCCATAAGATATAGAAAGTTAGGTTTTTTCAATCTATTTGCAACTTACTCCCACCCTACTATTTTTGCAGGAAGTTTATTTACAAAAAACTATGAAGAATTTGAGGGTAAATTAATAGATTCAGGAAAAATAGGTAAAGAATACAGCGAAACTTTTAGAAATATAGGATTTCAAATAGACACAAAACTCGTGATGTTCTCTCACTTGTCTTCTACTATTTCATTTGGATGGGCTCGCGCATTTTCACAGGGTAAAGATTACAAAGAATATGATGAGTGGATGGTTTCATTAAAGTTTTAATTTTTTGATTTATGTCTAAACTTTTAAAAAATAGTTTTGGTGCTTCTGTGATAATAACAGCTCTTTATTTATCCCTTTTTTATCCATTAATCTTAATAAATAAATTTGACTTGTTTGATTTGGTTTTAGTAACCTTATCTATTTCTCCAGGGATTTTTATTATGGTATTAATTTATAATCTGGATGAATACGACAAAGAACCTTTATGGCTTCTTTCTATAGCTTTCATATTTGGAGCTATGAACCTACATCTTGATGTCGATATTTTAGATTATTTATATAGTTTAATTAATACAGAAAACAATCTGATCAGAGTTGGAGAAGAAGCTCTTTCTGTTGGTATAACAGAAGAACTTTTGAAATTTCTTGTTGTAATATTGATTATATATCCCAATAAAAATTTTGATGAGCCATTTGATGGAATAGTCTATGCAGTTTTTGTTGGAATGGGATTTGCAACGGCTGAAAACTTAGCTTTTGTAATGAACGGATCTGCCTCTCTGGCAATAATGAGGATGCTTTCTGCTGTTCCAGCACATTTTGTTTTTGCTGTAATTATGGGTTATTATTTAGGTAAAGCTAAAACAAACAAAAAATCGAAATTTTTGTATATAGTTTTATCACTTATTATCCCAATATTCTTTCATTCACTTTATGATTACTTTTTGTTTTTAGAAAATATTCCTTTCATATGGGTTGGAGGGTTTGTGACACTGTTAATTGCTTTCTTTATAGCTAAAAATTCAATTATTGAACATCTAGGAGCCTCACCATTTAGAAAAAAATAATTGTTATTAATTAAAGGTTTAAACAATAGTGTTTTTTTATTATATATAATGAATGTATTTTTGTTAAATAATTATTACACCTTTTATGAAGCTTAGGATTCTATTTCTTTTGTTGCCGATATTAATTTTTTCTCAAAAAATAAATTGGCAATCTAAAGTAGAACTTAACACTGATGATAAGTACCATTTTGAATCTTCATTTGAAAATTTTGAAAGCTCATTTTTACAACAAAATAAAATTCAAGTAAACCTTCCTGTAGACAGTTCTAATTTCGAAAATTTTGTTTTTTATAAGCAAAATCCTTTTTCTGAAAAATTATATGAAAAATTTAAAGAAGTAAAGGTATTTAGAGGTAAATCTTTAGATAGTGATAAAATATCTTTCATCTCTTTTGTTGGAGAAAGATTAAACATCTCTATCCTTGATGATAACAAAAAGTCAATAATCATAAACTCTAAAAATAAAAATATTTTTATTTTAAAAAATAATATACAGGTTGACGATATTAAAAAATCTGATTTAACAAATGATCTAATTGACAATACTAATACTTTTAAAAAAAAAAGTATTAGAGAACAAGCTCTAAACACTATTTCTTTTAGTCCCAAAGTAAAAAAATACAGAATTGCTATTATTACTACAGCGGAATGGTCAAACTATTTTATCGACCTATATGATGCAAAAAATCTAGAGGATAAAGAGAAAAGAGCTGTTGTACTTTCAGAAATAGGAATTGCAATTTCAGCGTTAAACGGAGTTACTGAAAGAGATTTAGGAATAACTTTTGAACTTGTTGATGGTTGTGATGATTTGATTGAATTTGATACAAATAGTGATGGTTTGACCAATGACGATAAATTCAAAACAATTTATGAAGGTGCACAAATTATCAATAGTAGAATTGGCTTAGCTAATTTTGATATAGGGCATTCTTTTTATAACGGAGGTGGAGGTTTAGCTGGAGGAGCATTGTGCGGTGGAAGTGGAAAAGCGAGAGGAACATCGGGTGGGTTAACAGGTATAGGGTTTCATTTTGTCTTTGCTCATGAAATCGGTCATATGTTAGGTGCTCCACATACATTTAATAATGCAGAAGGATTTGGAGCTGGTGGTAATATGGTAGAATCTGCTGCTGGTGCCACTATAATGGGATATGGAGAAAGGAAAGAAAGAAATTTATATTACCATG
Source organism: Cryomorphaceae bacterium BACL29 MAG-121220-bin8 (assembly GCA_905181705.1). GTDB lineage: Bacteria > Bacteroidota > Bacteroidia > Flavobacteriales > Flavobacteriaceae > MAG-121220-bin8. Next base: position 47,959 of record CAJIYP010000003.1, read on the forward strand.
CCCTTTCTATAAAAGAAATGAGTCAAACCATTAAAAATGCAAGCTGTGGAACTTTTTTAACAGAAAATACTAACGAATCTCCTAAGTATGTTTCTGAGCCTGAAAAAAAATCTTTTACAATTCCAGCAGGCACTCCTTTTTTATTAGGTGAAAATTTTGAAATAAATGACAACAATAATAAGTATACAGATTTATTATTTAATTGGGATCAAATGAACGCTTATGAAATCACTGTTAATCCTCCATTAAACACTAGTTTAAAAGGACCTACATTCATTTCTTTATTTCCTGACAATAATAAAATTAGATATTTTCCTGACATTGAAACTATTCTATCTGGAAAAACTGAAAGCGAATGGGAGGTTGTCCCTCAACTTAGTAGGAATTTAAAATTTACTTTTACCGTTAGAGATGATAATAAAAATGGAGGAAGTGTTTTACAAGATGACTTTACTGTTCAAACAAAATATTCTGAAGATGGTGTATTTATGGTTTTAAGTCAACATGTAAAAGATTTAAAATATCATCAGAAAAAAGAAATAGAAATTAGATGGAATCATTTAGCTGCAAAGGATACAGAAAATGTTAATATTGAATTATCTTACGACGGAGGATATACCTTTCCAGTAAAACTTTCAGGAGCTACAAAAAACGATGGATTTGAAAAAGTAACTATCCCTCTAATCAGTAAAAGTAAAAAGGCCCGAATTCGTGTTAAACCAACTGACAATATTTTCTTTTCAATTAATCCTCATAATTTTGAAATTCTAGATCCAGAATTCAAAATGAATGTTTCTAATCCTGAAGAAATTATATGTTTTGGAGATATTAGTGAAATTTCAATTAATCCAACTGGGGGGGCTGGACCACCATACAAAATTAAATGGGAAAAATTATCTGAACAGAATACTTGGATTGAATTAAGTGATAGTGATAACGATCCTAAAGTTTTATCCAATTTAAAAGCTGGAAAATATAAAACGTCTGTTACTGACATTGATAACAATATTTTTGAATCTGACCCAATTACAGTGTCTGGACCACTAACAGAATTATTTGTTCAGTTAGAAAATGATATTAACAAAGAAATTTCATGTGTTGGAAATAATGATGGTTATTTAAATATTTCAACTAGTGGGGGTTCTCCACCATACACACTTTTTTTAAATAATCAAGTTATAAAAACTAATCTTAAAGAGAATGAATCCTTTAAAATAAATAATCTTAAAGCTGGTGATTTTTCATTGAGAGTAATTGATGATAATGGTTGCAAATCAAATGTTTTAAACGAAAAAATAACCGAACCAGAAAACGCACTTAATTTAAAAAACTTTAGTATCACTAACCCAAGTGAGGGACTAAGTGATGGGGCAATTGATATTGAAATAGAAGGTGGAACAAAAGATTACAATTATAGCTGGACTAGTTTAAATTTTAGCAGTTCTGATGAAGACTTAACTGGTTTAAGTGTTGGTACTTATTTACTTACAGTAACAGATGGAAAGGGATGCGAACTTAAAAAAGAATTTATTTTAGAACTGAGTACTGATTTTAATTACAATATTTCAATCACACAAATTAATTGTTTCGGGGAATCTAGCGGAATAATCGAAACAAAACCAAAAGGTGGTTCTGGAGCTCCCTATAAAATAGAATGGTACGACTCAAATGATATATTAATATCGACGAGCTCTAAATTAAATAATATTAAAGCTGGAACTTATAAATTACAAATTACTGATTCTGAAAACAACGTTTATCCAATCAAAACTATTGAACTTACAGAACCTCCTAGTTCAATAAATATTAATCTTGAATCTAAAACGGATATAAAATGTAAAAATGATAAGACAGGTGAATTCAATATTTCAATTGTAGGTGGAATTGCTCCCTATAATTATTTTGTTAATAATGAGCTTGTAAAAGCTAACTCCGGAAATACAGAAAATAATAAAGACGAATTAGTACAAAGTAATTTAAAAGCTGGATTATATAATATTACAGTTATTGATGCGAAAAACTGTTCCACAAACTTTCAAGTATCTATTTCTGAACCAGAATTTTTGATTAATATTTTTAGTGAAAAAATCACTAACATATCAAAATACAATACTAATGATGGTTCCATAGAGATTATTGTTGAGGGAGGATTGTTAGCACAAGACAGCAACTATAGTTTTAACTGGACTGGTCCAAATGATTATTCTTCTACAAATCAAAATTTAACTGATTTAGCTGCAGGTAAATATATCTTAGTAATTACAGATGATAACAGTTGTTCATTAACAAAAGAATTTAATATTAAAACTCCAACTGACTTTTCATTTACTTCAATTTCAACTACTATGCCTAAATGTTATGGCGGAAATGATGGAACTATTTCTGTTAGTTTTGAAGGTGGATATGGTGAACCATACACTGTTAACTGGTTCCAAAAAAATGCATCTGGTGACTTTGTCGCAGTTAGTGCTATTTCAGATACAAGCACAAGTATAATTACAAAATCAGGTGTCTATAAAGTTGAAGTTATAGATAATGAAAATATAAAGTATATGTATGGAACTGAAATTATTGTAGATTCAGTTTCAGAATTTATCATTGACTCTCCGTTCAATGTTATTCCAGAAACATGTCCTGGTGACAAAGACGGTTCATTTAATATAAAAGTAGCTGGTGGAACTGGACCTTACTCTTACTATTTAAATGATAATCAAATTGCAACTGGTAGAGGAAATGCAGTTGATAATAATGATGAGTTTAAAGTTGAAAAATTAGAGAAAAAAGGATACTCTTTCTATGCAATTGATTCGAACGGATGTGTATCTAACCCTGTTATTATAGGAGTTGGAGGAAATGATCCAATTCAAATAACTAATCCTGAGACTGTTCTTCAAAACATTAAATGTTACGGAGACAGCACTGGTTACATTAAACCAGTGCTAACTGGAGGAGATGGAACTGGTGTTTTTACATACAGTTGGTTGGGGCCAAATGGCTTTACAAGTAACCAAAAAGATATCGAAAATATAGGGGATGCTGGAAAATACAGCCTAACAGTTTCTCAAGGAGTATGCTCTCAAAAATTTGATTATGATGTTTTAGAACCTAACGAAATGTCTGCATCGTTAGAAAGTATAACAAATAATATTTGTTATGGTGATGCAAAAGGAAGAGTTAATATTTCAATTAAGGGAGGAACAGCTCCTTATAAAGTGAAAATAAATGATTCTGGTGATTTTTTATATTTTGGTAGAAAGGGAATAAATTTAAAAACGATTTCGAAATTAAGACTCCCAGCCGGAAAGGTTAAGTTTGAAATTACTGATTTTTATGACTGTAAAACTATAATTCTTGAGCCTGAAGTTTTACAGCCCAAATCTAAATTAGTTCTTGATTATAATATAATTGGAGATTGTGAAGCTGAAAACAGTGTATTAAAACTAAAATTAAGTGCTGGAGATACATTTTTAAATGATGAAATAAAGGAATATTATAAAGTTAATATTACATCGTCAAACTTCAATGGTTCCTATGAAATGATTAAAAATGAAGAGTTTACTATTGAAAATTTAAAAGATGGTAATTACCTCATCAAAGTAACACAAAGAGATTTTCAAGAAAGCAATGATTCTCAGGAAATAGGATGTGTCGTTGAACAACAAATTTACATCTCTAATAAAGTTATTTGGGACAATAAAACAATTCAAAATATCACTTGTGTAAATGAAGACATACCAACCGATGATGGGTCTATTATTTATAAAAATATTAGAGGAGGAACACCATTTGTCTTAGGTAATAAAACATATAAATATGAACTTTTACTAAACGAAATAATAATTGAACAAGGGACAATTAATCAGGACTCTGACTTGTTACTAAATAATTTAAAAAAAGGTAAATACTCAATTAACTTTATTGGAAACAATGAGAAATGTATACAAACTGATGAATTCGAAATTACTCAACCTGTTCCAATTGATTTTAAAGTTGAAGAAATTTTTGACTCATGTAAAAATGCTCTTCTTGACGAATCAAAAGGTGCCATAAAAATTAATATAAAGCATGGTACTGCTCCTTACAAAGTTTATGTCATTGATCAAAATAATATTATAACAAACACTGGCATAAAAGGAGGGAATCTTATTGACCAAGGCGGAATAGGATTCACAAGTACTGTTACTGGATTAGGAAAAGGAAAGTATAAAATTAAAATTATTGATTCTAATGATTGTGAATTTATTTCTAATGAGATTAGTGTAGGTGAATTAGATGAATTTGTAGTTTCCAATATTTTATTTTATGATGTGGAATGCTTTGGAGGGAAAAACGGAAGCATAGATATTGGTGAAATTAAAGGAGGACAGGCTCCCTACTCAGTTCTGTTAGAGGGAACAAACTATAAATTTGAAAGAAATTTAACAAAAGCCGTTGATAATTACATTATCGATGGATTAGAAAAAAACAATTATAAGCTAACTATAAAAGACAAAAATGGATGGTGTGGTACGTTTCAAAAAGAATTTTCAATAAGAGAACCAGAACTAGTTAAAATAAATATTTTAAATATCGAAAATCAAAAATGTTATGATTTTGATGATGGTAAAATAAAAATTGATTTACAAGGTGGGATGCTTACTGGAAATGAAGCGTCATACCTTACTAAATGGTATAAAAATGATGTTTTAGTCCCTCAATGGAACGACAAACTTGAAATTGATAATCTGGGCTTTGGTTTTTTTAGAATTGATGCTATTGCTAAATCTATTGTAAACGGAAAGGAAGTTTCTTGTCCAACTTCCAAATCATTTGAAATTAAAAGAGAAGACAGAATAATAGCATCTGAAAATATTGCAAAACATGTAGACATAAGCTGTAATGGTGGGAATGATGGACAGTTTGAAGTGTTTTTTACTGGAGGAGCCCCACCTTATAAAGTGATTTCTAATGGAAGCGTTATTGAAGATAATTTAACTAATAATGTTTACTTATTTAAAGAAATGCTTGCTGGAGATTATGAAATTGATATTGCTGATGCTAATGATTGTAAATTTTCTGAATCTATCAATGATGCTACAACTCAAGTCAATGGTGTTATTAAAGTAAAAATTCAGCAACCAGAAAAACTTTTAGATGTAAAAGCAGCAATTATTAATGCAAGCTGCACTGGAAGTGAGGATGGAGAGATAATAATAAATGTATCTGGTGGAAAACCCCCATATTCAATTAATTGGAATTTAAACAGACCTTACAAAGAACTTGAATCTAACCCTAATACAGGATATTTTAAAATTAGTACTGGAAAAGGAAGTGTATTCCCAACTGTTACTGATGTTACTAATTTTTGCGGATCTATTTCATCAAATCTTGTAATTGATGAACCTCTAGAATTGAAAATTACTGAAATAACAAAAAAAGATAATGTATGTGTTGAAGGTCAAACAGGTGAATATGAAATTTATCCAAATGGATTATTTGAAAGTATATATAGTAATGAAAAAATAAATTGGTTTAAAATTGAAGGGAATATTAAAAAATCTGTTATTGGATTAAACAATATAAAAATAAGCGATAGTGGACTGAAAGCTACCAACCTTCCAAAAGGTAATTATCAAATTGAAATTAAAGCGAATCACTTTAGAAATTTTAATGATGGTGAGATAGTTGAATGTTTAATCAATCATAAATTTGAAATTAAAGATCCTAAACCATTAATTTTAAATGAAGTAATTGAAAAACATCAAAACATAGTTTGTGAGTCCTCAACAGGAAGTATTGTTCTTAATATAAAAAATGGTTCCACCCCATACAGGGTACAAATAAATGATAATTTATCTCAAGAAATTACATTAGATTCAGACGGTAATTATAAAATTGAAAATTTAACAAAAGGGGAGTATAAAATAATTGTATTTGATAATTTAAACTGCAAAAGCGCAGAGGTCTCTACCGAAATATTAGAAATTGCTCCAGTATTTGATATATCTAATATATCAACATTAGACTCAAATAGTAATAATATTATTGAGGGGAACAAACCAGAATGTTACAATGGATTAGGTAGTTTTTATTTTGAAATATCTGAAAACCAGTCCTCTTTACCATTAAAATTTTATTTGGATAACATTGAAATTTTTATTGATAATGAAATCTCTTTTGAAGGAAATGGCTACTTAATAAAAAATATTTCTTTGGGTAAGAAAGAACTTAAAGTAGTTGATGAAAATGGTGCCTGTAGAATAATCAATTTTGAAATTTTAAATCAAGAAAAAATCAGATTAAAAAGTAGTGATAAGTTAAATTATATAAAAAAATATATTGCTTGCTCCGACGAGCAAGATAATACAGACCTAAATTTGGGTATAATAGACGTAACAAATGGAATTATTGGAGGTCAAAAGTTTTTAAATTTAGATTATGAATACAAATTCAATTGGACTGGCCCAAATTTTTCAAGTAAAGAAACTAGAATTGAGGTAACCGAACCGGGTATTTATAATTTGGTAGTTACTGATTCTTTTGGTTGTGAAAGCGAAAAGTTAGATTTTGATTTAAGTATAGAACCTATAACAGCAAACCCTACTATTGTAAACTATTCTTGTGATGGAGAACTTGGGAGTATATCAATAGATCCAAAAGGTGGAACAGCCCCTTATTTAGTACAGTGGTACAAATCTAACAAAGAAGGTAAGTTATTAGAATTTATAAATGGACAATTAAAAATTGACAAACTAAATCCTGGGTATTATTCAACAATAATTGTAGACAATAATGGATGTCAAAAGATTGAAAATCATAAATTAATAAGTGAAGAATTATTTATCATTGAAGAACCGGTTATAGACGATGAGCTTTGTCTTCAAAAAACTGGGTATTTAGACATAAAGATAAATAACCCATGGGATACAAAATTAATTTTCTTGTACGACAATAAAGAACTTACTTATACCAAAAACAATGTAACAGAAGATTACGTTTTATATCATGTTAAAATTGAAGAACCTCTGGGCGATGCTGATTTTTATGTTAAAAATGAGTACGATTGTACGTATAAATTAAATCTTAATTTAGGGGTAGGAATCCCTGGCTTCTCGATTTTTGATAATAAAGGTCTGGAAATAGAAGATTTTGGAAAAGTTCCTTTTAATAGAGAGTTAACTATAAAAAATAATTCTATTGGAAAATATTTCTCTGTAAGTTATGATTTAGGTGATGGATCTGGTGAACAAGCATTTTTAAGAGAAGATGACCAAGGAATTAACATCAATTATAAGGAAGAGGGATATTATAATATCTCGTTAAAGTTATTTAATCCAGAAGGTTGCTTTAAAGAAATTAGAAAAACAATTTTAGTTGGTAAAGGGTACTGGTTTAAGGTTCCTAATGCATTTACACCAAATAACGATGGAATTAACGATGTCTTTAGACCAATAATAAGAGGGTTTGTCAAAGGAAAATTCAATGTTTTTTCAATATCTGGCATACAATTGCATGAGGAAACTTTTGATGTTGGTCAAGATTACAGAAAAATTGTAACATTAGATGGATGGAGGGGAGATAATAGAATTAACTCTGATAAAGTTTATTATTACTTATTTGAAGGAACCACACTTGATGAAGAAAAAATAAGTAAATCAGGATATTTTAAAGTATTAGAATAAATGAATATTAATAGAAATAAAATATTGTTAATACTATTCTCGTTTATGAGTACTAGCATTTATACGCAAAATGCATCAAAAATTTTTTATTCCTATTTATTAGAACTAAACAATCCTAGTCTTGCTGGTTTGACAGAAGTTAGTCATCTAACTTTAGTTTCTAATCAGACATATGATTTAAATAAAAGGTCTTACGGATACGAGAATTTTCTTGGAACCTATTTTTTTGAAGAAAATAATTTTTTTCTAGGATCTAAGATATCCTCTAATCATTTTTCAGATATTGGATTAAATAGCATGAGTGTTGACGTTTCCTACACTCACAAGCTTAAACTTAGTGATCAATTTTTTGCTAAAAACATCACACTCTATCCGCACATTACTGCTAGTTATTCATTTCCTATTTCTCTATCTGATGTATTACTTGAAGATGAAATACTTAGTGGATCCCCCAGTTTAGATCCTTTATATCAACTTAATAACTCAATAGGTTATTTAGATTTTAACGCAGGTTTCCTATTGAAAAATCAAAACTACATGTTAGGGTTAACAATAAATAATTTAAGGCAAGCTAACACTGCAACAGATGAAGAAAATATTGCTAGAATTTCAAGAAGCGGGGATTTAATATTTGGATACCAAAGAGAATTTAACAGTTTTGGAATATTTGTATTAGGATCTTACTTTCACAGGCCGTCAATAAATAAAGAAATTACTTTTTCAAGCTTTAGATTAGACCAAGAGTTTATGTTTAATTCATTTAGAATTAATGTGTTTGAAGAATTTAACATGAATACATTTCAAACTGGTTTAAGAAATATTGGACTTTCCCTGAGGTATACTTTAGAGGAATTTGATTTTGGAATTGGTTATAGATCCCCTATTGGGACCAATTCCTTTAATAATGAAAATAGTTTTGAAGCTTTCTTTAGATACAACTTTGATTTTCTTGGGTTCCTATCAAACAAAAGGTGGGAGGACGATAGTTTCTTTTAAGAATAATTAGAATTTTATATCTGTTAGAATATCCTTTAATTTAAGGAAATAGATATTTTCTCCCATTTTTCCATTAAATCCTCTAATTCATTTTTCTTTTTTTCATAGTTTGGAAAAAAATTTTCTTTTGCAATTGTTTTTTCATAGTCGTTCAACAAGTCCTTATCGATATTTGCAATCTCCTTTTCTAATCTTGAAATTTTACTTTCGATATTATCTAATTTTTTCTTCGATGTATTGTCGTGAATTTTTAAAGATTTTTTTTTATTGACTTTAACTTTCTCTTTCTTTTCAATTGCTCTGAAATCATCTACTTTTCTTTGATTTAAATAATAATCAATATCACCAAGGTGTTCCTTTATTTTTTGATCTTTAAATTCATAAACTTTATTGGTTAAACCTTGAAGGAAATCCCTGTCATGAGATACTACAATTAAGGTGCCATCAAAATTCTTCAAAGCTTGTTTTAATACATTTTTTGACTTAATATCTAGATGGTTTGTAGGTTCGTCCATAACTAGAACGTTTAGAGGCTGAAGAAGCATTTTAGCTAAAGCCAAACGATTTCTTTCTCCTCCAGAAAGAACCCTAACAAACTTGTCAACTTCCTCTCCTTGAAATAAAAATGAACCTAAGATATCCCTTACCTTACTTCTATTTTTTTCATTAGCAGCATCTATCATGGTATCCAACACAGTTCTTGTACCGTCTAAATATTCTGCTTGATTTTGAGCAAAATATCCAATTTGAACATTATGACCTAGCTTAATTAGTCCAGTTCCTTTCAATTCTCCTACTATCATTTTTGCTAAAGTGGATTTACCCTGTCCATTTTGCCCCACAAAGGCAATTTTACTTTCTCTCTCAATTAGTAAATTAATATTAGAAAGAACATGATTTGAACCATAACTTTTTGATAAACTTTCGATCTCAGTAACAACTTTTCCAGGTCTAACAGAAATTGGAAAACGTAATTTCATCACACTGTTATCGTCCTTATCAACCTGAATTCTTTCAATTTTATCAATTTTTTTAATTAAAGATTGAGCCATTGATGCTTTGGAAGCTTTTGCTCTAAATTTTTCGATTAGCCTTTCAGTTTGTTGAATTTGTTTTTCTTGATTTTTTTGAGCACTTAATTGTTGTTCTTTAATTTCATTTCTAAGAACTAGATATTTTGAGTAAGGTTTATTAAAATCATATATTCTACCTAGCGATATCTCAATTGTTCTGTTGGTTACATTATTTAAAAACATTTTATCATGAGAAACTATAACTACTGCACCAGGAAAGGTCTTTAAAAACTGTTCTAACCATATAATCGATTCAATATCGAGGTGATTTGTAGGTTCATCTAAGAGTAAAAGATCATTACTTTGAAGAAGAAGTTTAGCTAATTCAATTCTCATTCTCCAACCCCCAGAAAATGTTTCCGTTTTTTTATTAAAATCTTCTCTTTTAAAACCTAAACCTTGTAATATTTTTTCTGTTTGACCTTGATAATTATAACCTCCTATTAATTCATACCTGTCAGTTGTATCACCTAGCTCGTTTATCAAGTTCAAATAAGAATCACTTTCATAATCTGTTCTCTCCTCTAGTTCTTTATTAATATGGTTTTGTTTAATCTCTAAGGTTTTAATTTCTTCAAAAGCTTGATAAGCTTCTTCTAAAACTGATCTACCTTTATCAAAATCAATATCCTGTCTTAAAAAACCAGTCTTTACATCTTTTTCAAATGCAATAGAACCTGAATCTAGTTCCATATCTTTTGATAAAAGTTTTAATAATGTGGACTTTCCCGCACCATTCTTTCCAATAAGACCTACCCTATCTCCAGAAATAAGCTTAAAAGATATTTCTTCAAACAAATATTCTCCAGAAAAAGAAACCGAAAGATTATGAATATTTAGCATTAAATAAAAGCATTTTTAAGTCCCGCGAAGTTAAAAGAAAATTGGGATTGAAAAGTTTTAAGAAGAATATTTTTTTACCAAGCCCGCAATAAACTAAAATGACCTTTAAACTCCCTTCCATCCTCAAGAATAACTTTAAACCAATAATCCGTTTGTGGCATTGGTTTGCCTATAAAGTTTCCGTCCCAACCCTCAGAAAGAGGATCTAGTTCTTTTAGAAGCTTTTCAAATCTGTCAAAAATATAAATCTTGGTCTTAGGTAAATTATCTTTTGTTATCCCTATCAAATTCCATTTGTCAGTATATCCATCTCCATTTGGTGTAAAGAACTTCTTGTAACCAATTACAAACAAAGGCATCTTAGCAATTCCACAATCATTTTTATCTCTCACATAAACTGTGTGACTTCCAGGTCTAACCTTTTCAAATATAGGCTCGTCTTGGTAAGGGCCTGTAATGTCATCAATAGCATACTCATAGTCTCCTATTCCTAGAGTTGCTGTTAATATTTCTATAGAATTATTAGGTCCGGCTTTTAGTTCTTTTATTACAATATCCTTTTTCTCTAAAGCAGCAATACTAGATTCTTTCATTTGAATGGTCATGGTCTTAGAACAATTTGTTCCATCTGTAGTAGTGGCAGTAACAATGTATTCTCCTCCAAGTCCGATTAAAATACTAGAATCTATTCCAGCTATATTGGGAGCAAAAGCAGTTCCATTTCTAGTCCATGTATAACTATAAGTTCTACTGTCTTTTGAAGCTACTCCAATAGTAACTGGATCTAAATTGGAACAAACACTTTTAATGTCTTCTATTCTATCGAAAACAGGAACAGTATTCACTTGAAAATCTATAGTTTGAGTTCCTACACAACTTCCATTTATTTTGCTGATAAATTTAACAGAAACTGTCTGTGAAGCAGAGTATAAAGGATTAGGAAGTGTTGCCTTTGTTATATTAGCTGATGTAGTATCATCAAAATAAGTAAACTCAATATCATATAACTTCTCGTCTTGTACCACTCCAGTACTAGGGTTTTTAAGAAGCGTGTTTAATATAGTAGAGGTATCAAAATTAACTTTCCCATTACTATCGTCCTTATCAACAGCATCGTCACATACTTCTAATTTAGGAACAGCATAAGCTACTGGTGGATCACTCGCTATAATCTCTACTTCAATAATTTCTTCGTACTTAGGTTCTTGAACCACCTTAAATATAACTTTGTGTTTTCCTGCAGGTAAACCTGTAATCTTAGCGGTTTTGTTAGGAGATACAATAGTTGCCAACTCTCCTATTCCTTCAATACTAATTTTATAGGTAATTGGAATATCTGGACCTGAAGCAGTTTTTTTGTAAGACGTAGCGGCTACTTCAATATCTAAAATCCCAAAATCAGAACCCTTACATGTCTCAGTTGGTGTGATGGTGTAATTATTTGGAAGTACTAAAACAAACTCCTTAATGTTAATGGTAACTTGTGAATCTTCCCTTAATCCACTTACCTTATCGGTACTGTCTGCCTTTCCATCGTTGAGCTTGAAATTGTATTTGTCCTGACCATAAAAACCAGGGTTTGGTACATAGGTGGCATCCGTTCCTTTTAATGTAAAGGGAAGTTCAGCAGGTGTAATTGTCGTGCTCCCCTCCTTTAAAATACCATTGGATGGGTAAGTCGTGATTATATAAGAAAGATTTAAAATATTAAAAACTTTAGTCATACCATTATGACCTCCTATTGCTAAAACTTTGCCATTAGAAGACATGTCTAAACTTTCTCCTTCAAGACTAGGAGAGACTATATCCAATCCTAATTGATTCCATGCAGTTCCATCCCAATCAAAAACTCCTGTTTTTGCTCCAGCTCCATTCATACCATATATTGGAATAGCTACTCTATTTCCATCGTCTGACATTGAAATAGCTCTCCAAGCAGCATTATTACCATAATTTATATCTGAACCAACTTGGGTCGCATTGGATCCAGAAAGATCATATACTCTTGCTGAGCCTGCTCCATTCACACCAACAACAATCTTTTTTCCATCTCTTGAAATACTTAGAGTATTACCAAACTTATCTCCTGACTTTTCCCATCAATTGCTTCGTATTGATTCCATGTATTAGTACCATCCCAATCAAATATTTTTACTTGACCTTTTGAACTACTAAAAGTAGATGTTCCAATTGCTAACCTATTTCCATTATTAGACAAGGATACTTGACCATCTGCAATCCCTGTTGAAGTTTGAATAGGAATATTTGCGGTTTGATTCCAATTCGTTCCATCCCACTTGTAAGTATTTAAATATCCTGCTTTAAAAGAAACTCCAGCAATTACATTTCCATCTCCAGAAATATGTACACCTCTAAACCCAAAAGTATCATTCGAACTATTTCCATCCAAATCATTTCCTAATTGCGTCCATTTTGTTCCATTCCACTCAAAACTCTTAATAAACCTTTTTCCCCATCATGCTTTGGCGCTGCAACAACTATCCTTTTTCCGTCACTGGAAATAGAAACAAACTCGCCAAAAGTATCTCCTGATTCTCCATCAATATCACTCCCTAATTGTACCCAAGAATTGGTACTATACTTAAATACTTTTACTTTACTATTTGTCCAACCACCAATTACCATTGTCTCACCATCAGCAGAAACTTCTAAGTACTCTGACCAGTTTTTAGGAAGACTAATATCAGCTCCCATCTGAGTGTGAACTGTGAATACTTTTACTAAATCTTTGTCTCTTCCAACATGAGTAATGTCTACAGCTACGTCCTCGTCGGTATCAACAGTCTGAGGGTCTGATTCTGGTAGGTCGTTTACAGGGTCTATAGTAATGGAGACTTTAGCAACATTACTTTCTTCACATGGAACAATGTAAGCTTCAACCGTTAGATCAGCATCTAAACCTCCAGGGCCTCCACCACCATTTTGATTTCCAATTAAAAGATTAAATCCAGCCTCGCAATCGTAAGTGAAGCTAGAAGCTAATGCCCAATCAGCAACAGTCTGATCCATAAAAGGCAATGCATCTTCTCGACCTCCGTCTTTAGTATCTACCATTAACTTTATTTTTCCTGTGGCAATTTCTAATTTTGGATTTCCTTCACCATTCCATGGCTTCCACATACCATCAGATAATACAAATCTTCCACTACCATTAAATTCAGTTGCATTTCCACCAAGAGCACTATCCCAATGCTTTTGTTGAAAATTTAAAAGATTAACACCATCTATAGTGAATTGTAACCCATCATCAAAGCTTCTTACATCTAATTTAATTTCGCAACTCTGAAATATATCCCCTTCTCCAACAGAAAACTTTATATCTACCTTTGCTTGATTTACACTTTCAGTTCCTTTGATGGTTTGAGGAGAAATAATCATAGGATTACTTCCAGAAGCTGAGGCTGTAAAATCACCTGTTACAGTAAGAGTTGATTTATTTGTGTTAGGACAATTTTTATCTTTTGCATAAAAAGTAAAAGATTCATTTCCATTGTAATCCACATTAGGCTGGTATTTCAAAGTGTTTGCTGGCAAAGTTTTTGGCAAATCATCTGCAGCAATAACTGTGGTGTCGATTAATAAATCTCCGTTAGTTGGCAAGGATTTAATTACATAAACCATATCTAGAACACCCTCTGGATCGGTTGCTTTAAGTGTTATATCTAAAGGAACCTCCTCCTGCGTTTTTAAATTTTGATCCTCTGCTATAGGAGGATCGTTAACTGACTCAACTTCAATAGAAATAGTAGCTACATTACTGTCAGTACTATCATTTATAGAAAATTCAAACACAGGCCATGATTGCGCATTACCAATCGACATGTCGTTCCATTGAATTCCGTTTGTTCCATTACTACTAAATTCAAATTGAGCATAGTCTTCGGCTCCAGCTTGATTTGGTTCTGATGGATAATTATACCAATTGTGATACCCTCTATCTTTTAGAGTAACTCCATCTACCCAAGTCCATCCTCCCCAATTTTGACTCTCTAAACCAGGCTCTGCATAATCTGGAGATGTTTTGTCTTGATACAAACCAAGCCAATAGTATAGCCCACTCTGACCTGTAAGACCCATTGATTTTAGTCCGTTCCATACTAAAAGTTCCATTTCAGCATTCAAAACAACGTACATCATTGCTCCTTCAATAGTATTTGTTAAATCACGAGCTGTAGTCCAATCTATAGGTGATCCTGAAACACCTGTTTCTTCCTGAATTAAGAAATAAGTTTTTCCTTCTGGTTTTTGATAAGTTACTGGAACTCCATCTTGAGCTATATATTTTAAGCCGTTGGCTTTTGTAAAAGAGTTTAGAAAATTAGCATTGATTATAAAATCAAATGAGTCATCACCAACAAAATTGCATTAGGAACGTAAGTAAGAGAATCTGCTGGTAATAATTTAGGAAGTTCAGAGGCTAAAATCGTGTTAGCGCCCTCTTTTAATATTCCATTAGTTGGCAGTGTTTTAATTAAATATGTTAAAGGATCATCTTCAGGATCACTTCCTGTTAATTTAATTTTTAAAGGAGTTTCTTCGTCTGTTTTTAAACTTTGATCATTAGCAATAGGAGGATCATTTACAGATTTAGATGTAATAGTTTCATTGGATATATCCCATGGTGTAGGATTTGTTAGAGCAAAAACAAATACATGAGATAAAAAAAATAATGAAAACAAAACCTTTCTCATTTTATAAAGATAATATGATTATTGAAATTTAGGGTATAAACCACGCAAGAAAATTATTCCCGCGAAGTTAAAAGAAAATTGGGATTGAAAAGTTTTAAGAAGAATATTTTTTTACCAAGCCCGCAATAAACTAAAATGACCTTTAAACTCCCTTCCATCCTCAAGAATAACTTTAAACCAATAATCCGTTTGTGGCATTGGTTTGCCTATAAAGTTTCCGTCCCAACCCTCAGAAAGAGGATCTAGTTCTTTTATAAGCTTTTCAAATCTGTCAAAAATATAAATCTTGGTCTTAGGTAAATTATCTTTTGTTATCCCTATCAAATTCCATTTGTCAGTATATCCATCTCCATTTGGTGTAAAGAACTTCTTGTAACCAATTACAAACAAAGGCATCTTAGCAATTCCACAATCATTTTTATCTCTCACATAAACTGTGTGACTTCCAGGTCTAACCTTTTCAAATATAGGCTCGTCTTGGTAAGGGCCTGTAATGTCATCAATAGCATACTCATAGTCTCCTATTCCTAGAGTTGCTGTTAATATTTCTATAGAATTATTAGGTCCGGCTTTTAGTTCTTTTATTACAATATCCTTTTTCTCTAAAGCAGCAATACTAGATTCTTTCATTTGAATGGTCATGGTCTTAGAACAATTTGTTCCATCTGTAGTAGTGGCAGTAACAATGTATTCTCCTCCAAGTCCGATTAAAATACTAGAATCTATTCCAGCTATATTGGGAGCAAAAGCAGTTCCATTTCTAGTCCATGTATAACTATAAGTTCTACTGTCTTTTGAAGCTACTCCAATAGTAACTGGATCTAAATTGGAACAAACACTTTTAATGTCTTCTATCCTATCGAAAACAGGAACAGTATTCACTTGAAAATCTATAGTTTGAGTTCCTACACAACTTCCATTTATTTTGCTGATAAATTTAACAGAAACTGTCTGTGAAGCAGAGTATAAAGGATTAGGAAGTGTTGCCTTTGTTATATTAGCTGATGTAGTATCATCAAAATAAGTAAACTCAATATCATATAACTTCTCGTCTTGTACCACTCCAGTACTAGGGTTTTTAAGAAGCGTGTTTAATATAGTAGAGGTATCAAAATTAACTTTCCCATTACTATCGTCCTTATCAACAGCATCGTCACATACTTCTAATTTAGGAACAGCATAAGCTACTGGTGGATCACTCGCTATAATCTCTACTTCAATAATTTCTTCGTACTTAGGTTCTTGAACCACCTTAAATATAACTTTGTGTTTTCCTGCAGGTAAACCTGTAATCTTAGCGGTTTTGTTAGGAGATACAATAGTTGCCAACTCTCCTATTCCTTCAATACTAATTTTATAGGTAATTGGAATATCTGGACCTGAAGCAGTTTTTTTGTAAGACGTAGCGGCTACTTCAATATCTAAAATCCCAAAATCAGAACCCTTACATGTCTCAGTTGGTGTAATGGTGTAATTATTTGGAAGTACTAAAACAAACTCCTTAATGTTAATGGTAACTTGTGAATCTTCCCTTAATCCACTTACCTTATCGGTACTGTCTGCCTTTCCATCGTTGAGCTTGAAATTGTATTTGTCCTGACCATAAAAACCAGGGTTTGGTACATAGGTGGCATCCGTTCCTTTTAATGTAAAGGGAAGTTCAGCAGGTGTAATTGTTGTGCTCCCCTCCTTTAAAATACCATTGGATGGGTAAGTCGTGATTATGTAAGTAAGATTAATATTTACTAAATCTTTATCTCTTCCAACATGAGTAATATCAACTGGAAGCTCCTGGTCAGTATTAACAGTCTGAGGATCAGATTCTGGCGGATCGTTTACAGGTTCTACAATAATTGAAATATTAGCAACGTTGCTTTGTTCACATGGATTGGAACTAATTGGGTTAATACAATTTTTATCTTTTGCATAAAAAGTAAAAGATTCATTTCCATTGTAATCCACATTAGGCTGGTATTTCAAAGTGTTTGCTGGCAAAGTTTTTGGCAAGTCATCTGCAGCAATTACTGTGGTGTCGTTTATTAAATTACCGTTAGTTGGCAAGGATTTAATTACATAAGCCATATCTAGAACACCCTCGGGATCGGTTGCTTTAAGTGTTATGTCTAAAGGAACGTCTTCTTGAGTTATTAAATTTTGGTCCTCTGCAATAGGAGGATCATTAACTGACTCTACTTCAATAGAAATAGTAGCTATATTACTGTCAGTACTATCATTTATAGCAAATTCAAATACAGGCCATGATTTTGCAGCATTAGCACCTAAGGACATATCATTCCACATACTTCCTTTATCTCCACTACTACTAAAAGCAAATTGTCCATAGTCTTCCTCTCCGTCATTGGAAAACTTGCTTGGCCAATCATTAGGTTCAGTACCATTTGCTTGACCCCACCAATTTTGATAACCACTATCTTTCAACGTAACTCCGTTTGTCCAAGTCCATCCCCCCCAGTCCTGATCTATATTTCCAGGCTCAATATAATCCTTTGAAGTATTATCATGAAAAAGACCAAGCCAAAAATAAATTGCATCTGAACCATCTCTATCTAAATTCATAGATCTTAAACCGTCCCAAACCATTTTTTCCATATCAGCATTCAAAACAATATACATTGTTGCACCATCAATAGAATTAGTTAAATCACGAGCATCAGTCCAATCAATAGGATTATTCCCTGCAACACCTGTATTTTCCTGAATTAAGAAATATGTTTTTCCTTCTGGTTTTTGATAAGTTACTGGAACTCCGTCTTGAGCTATATATTTTAAGCCGTTGGCTTTTGTAAAAGAGTTTAGAAAATTAGCATTGATTATAAAGTCAAATGAGTCATCTCCTACAAAATTGTCATTAGGAACGTAAGTAAGAGAATCTGCTGCTAATAATTTAGGAAGTTCAGATACTAAAATCGTGTTAGCGCCCTCTTTTAATATTCCATTAGTTGGAAGTGTTTTAATTAAATATGTTAAAGGATCATCTTCGGGATCACTTCCTGTTAATTTAATTTTCAAAGGAGTGTCTTCGTCTGTTTTTAGGGTTTGATCATTAGCAATAGGAGGACTATTAACTTCTGTGATTGTAATATCAATGGTAGCCTCAGCACTTTCAAGTGTACCATCGCTTACTTTAAATTTAAAGGAATCAACACCATTATAATCAGCTTGAGGAGTATAAGTAATTGAACTAGAGGATAAAGTTTTAGGAAGGTCTCCACTTACAATTTCATTTCCACTATGTTTTAGGGTTCCATTTGTAGGTAAGGTGGTAATTATATATGAGGAGGAAGCAGAAGAATCAAACCCTCCGTCTGGATCACTTCCTGTAAGAGTTACATCTAAAGCAATATTTTCTTTTGTAATCAATGATTGATCGTCAGCTGCTGGAGGATCATTTAAGGCGGTAAAAGTAATGGAAACAGTAGCATCACTACTTTGCTTTGAACCTGCATCTTGGGTTTTAAACTTAAAAGAATCCGTTGTTGGAGTATCTGAGGTTCCCGTATAAATTAATGTACTTCCAGATAAAGTTTTAGGAAGGTCTCCACTTGCAATTATAGTGGAACCATCTTTTAAATTGCCCTGAGTTGGAAGTGTTGAAACTATGTATGTAAGAGGATCTGTTTCAGCATCGTCTCCAGTTAAAGTTATATTTTTTGCTGTCTGCTCCACCGCTGCTACAGACTGATCATCTGCTGTTGGTGGATCATTAAATTCTGTAATATTAATGGAGACAGTAGCTGCTAAAGAACTATCCAAGGTACTGTCATTGGTTTTAAATGTAAATGAATCAGAGCCAGTATAATTATTATTAGGTGTGTAGGTAACTGCGGCTGAAGAAAGAGATTTGGGAAGGTCCCCAGATGCAATCACAGTTCCAGCGTCTTTTAATGAACCGTTTGCTGGAAGTGATACTACAATAAAACTAATGGTATCTCCCTCTAGATCTGATCCAGTAAGAGTAATGTCTTTGGCGGTATCTTCATCTGTTGTAACCGATTGAGCATTGGCCAATGGTGGATCGTTTACTGAACTGATAGTAATGGAAACCGTTGCAGCAAGTGTACTATCCACAGTCCCGTCATTTACTTTAAAAGTATAAGAATCTGCTCCATTGTAATTAGCGTTAGGAGTGTAAGTAGCATTGGCAGAAGATAAAGTCTTTGGAAGATCTCCACTCACAATAACAGTTCCAGCGTCTTTTAACGAACCGTTTGTTGGAAGTGTTACAAGAATATAAGTCAATGCATCCCCATCAATATCAGTTCCAGCATGTGTAATTTCTTTGGCAGTATCTTCTTCTGTTGTTACGGATTGTGCAGTAGCTTCTGGTGGGTCGTTCACATTTGAAATAGTAATGGAAACCGTTGCAGCAAGTGTACTATCCACAGTCCCGTCATTTACTTTAAAAGTATAAGAATCTGCTCCATTGTAATTAGCATTAGGAGTGTAAGTAGCATTGGCAGAAGATAAAGTCTTTGGAAGATCTCCACTCACAATAACAGTTCCAGCGTCTTTTAACGAACCGTTTGTTGGAAGAGTTACAAGGATATAAGTCAATGCATTTCCATCTGCATCTGTTCCAGCATGTGTAATTTCTTTGGCAGTATCTTCTTCTGTTGTTACGGATTGTGCAGTAGCTAGTGGAGGATCGTTTGCATTTGTAATTGTAATGGTAACAGTAGCCTGGTTACTAACAGCTGGTGTGGATTCATCGTCTTTGGCTGTAAACTTAAAAGTATCGTTTCCTATATAATCAGTGTTTGGTAAATAGGTTAAAACACCTGTTAAATCACCTATTGCAGTAATAACTGTCCCTCCATCTTTTAATTTTCCATTACTTGGTAAAGATGCTATAGTGTAAGTTAACGTAGTATCGTCGGGATCAGGGTCTGCAGCAACCAAGGTAATTGTACCAGATTCTGTGTCTTCACTAATTGTAATGGACTGATCTTCAGCAACAGGAGGGTCATTGTCTGTATTGTTTATAGTAATAGAAACTGTAGCTGCAACAATACTATTTTCTACATCTGTAGCGCTATCGTCATTCACTCCTTTATCTCTAGCTTTAAATTTGAAAGAATCAGATCCTGCAAAATTAGAATTAGGAGTGTAAGTAACTTTAGTATTTCCTGAAACTACTACCAAAGTAGTTCCTCTTTTAATTACATAAGTTTCTCCAGATGCCATAATATCTGCGCTAATTGACAAAGTGGTATTGTTGTCAACTGCCTTGACATCTGCATAAGTATTATCTGTTGTATTTATAATAAAATCCCCTGCTTGAACCGTGGAGGAAAAGTCTTGAGAACTATCCACTAGTTTGTTTGTAGATGCTGAATCAGTTGTTCCAGAATCTCTATCAACCAAACTAACAGCAGCATCACTATTATTTTTATCAGTTAAAGTACCATTAGCTGGAAGGGAATATATCAAATAACTCAAATTAACAACCGCTGTATCAACATCTGTTCCAGCTAATGTGATGTCTTTGGCTACGTCCTCGTCACTCGTTACAGATTGATCAGTAGCAACCGGTGGATCGTTATCAGGGATAATAGTTAATGAAACCGTTGCAGGAACACTACTAGCCTTGCCATCGTGAACTATAAATTTAAATGAATCGTTTACTACAACATCTGAATTACTATTGTACTTGACTTTATTTGCAGTTAAAGTATATGGTATATCTCCAGAGGAAATTTCTGTACCACCTTCATATAACTTTGCAGTATTTAATTCGGTGATTATGTATACCAAAGGATTTGGACCACTATCCCCGTCTGTTCCAGTTAAAACTATTTCTTCCGAGGAGGTAACTTGCTCATAAAGAGTAAAGGATACACTCTGTGAATTAGCCACAGGAATTTGTTGCACCTCAAATAGTTTATAAACTCTTAGGTGACCTGAATCTGTTCCATTTCCATCATTTTTATCAGCACCTATAGCCAACACAGAACCGTCACCACTTAAAAAAACTCTTTGACCTTTTGATTCAGCATTGCCAGACGCACTTTGATCTCCATCCGCTTCACCATCAAAATCATAACTAGCAGGAGATTGAACCCATGAAGTTGAACTAGCCTCGTAATTGTAGACCCTAACCCTACCTTTGTTCAAATAAGTAGAACCTGAGTTGGCATCGTGACCTGGACCCATTACAGAAAGAGTATTTCCTTCATTATCTAAAGAAAGATGAGCACCAAAATAATCGTATTTATCAGATCCAATTAAATCAGATCCTAAAGCTGCATAGTTAGTTCCATTCCATTTAAATACACTTACTTTACCAACAAACTCGGTTCCTGATCCTGAAACCCTATGGTATGGTGCTCCAACTGCAACAGTTAGTCCATCACTGCTTAAATCAACAGATGCTCCAAATTTATCAAAAGTCTCCACTCCATTTAAAGTAGCTTTGACGTCCCAAGAGGAAGTTCCAGAATTATATTCATAAATTTTAACTTCTCCAGAATTGTTTTTTGGTGTGTCATTTTCATGAGCTCCCACAGCCATAATATTTCCGTTAGCACTTAAAGAGATTCCCCAACTAAAATTATCACTACTTGAGCCATATAAAGCCGTCTCGTTTCCTAAAGAATTCCAATTAGTTCCATCGTATCGGTAAACCACTACTCTTCCTTGGTTGTTTCCACCAGTTCTATCAAACCAAATATCACTAACAGCCAAAGTTTTTCCATCGCTACTTAATCTAACATCATTTCCGAATTGTTCTGAAACAGCTTTGTTAGAGCCAGAGGCTGTAATATTTGGAGTTATAGTTCCTGTAGGATTCCAAGTGCTTGAACCAGAATCATATAAAAATGTTTTTACTTGACCAGCGTTCGAAGAACCAGCATCGTCATTATAGGGAATTCCAACTGCTAGAATAGTTCCGTCCGCACTAAGAGAAACACTCGATCCAAAGTAATCTTGAGAAGTTATTCCATCTAAATCTGAACCTATTTGGCCCCATGCAGTTCCATTAAATTTAAAAACTTTAACATGACCCTTGTCTGAATCTGCAGTATCAGCATCGTTAAATGGAGCTCCAACTGCCATAATTGTTCCGTCTTCACTTAGAGAAACAGAACGACCAAAACCATCTTCAGCTACATCCCCATTAATTTCAGCTCCTATTAATGTTGGAGGGCTCAAGTAAGAATCAAAAACTTTAACTGTTACTGTTTTTGTGGCACTCTCTAATCCACCACTATCAACAACTTTGTAAGTGAAACTTGTGGTACCAGAAAAAATATATTTATGATTTTCATCACTATGAGGAACAAATGTCAATACATCTCCAGTCAAGCTTCCCCCAGCAGCTATTACAGCATCACTATTTAATGGATCTTGTATTGTTCCATGAGAGGGTAAGGTAACAATGGTATAGGTTAACGTACCAAACTCAGAGTCAGAACCAACTAAATGAATGGAACCATCAGTATCCTTAAAATGTGCGGTGGATATGTCGGAGGCTAGAGGATTTGTCTGAGAAAAGACAAATACATGAAATAATAAAAAAAAAGAAAATAAAGCTTTTCTCATTAATTAAATATAATATTCATTATTTAAACTAAACACATAAATTCCGAAAGAAATATTATTTTTTTGAACTCTCCAACAATTCACTGAACTCTAAGCAATAAAAACCATTCTTACCTTTGGAAACTTGATATATCATTGCTTGAGAAATAGTATCAGCATGAATTGATTTATATTTTTTGAATCCTCCAAAAAGAAATGGATTAAAAAGAGAAAATAAATATTTGGCAGCTTTTTCAGTGAATCTACTTTCCTTTCTATCTCCTAAAATAAGTCCCGGTTTCATGATACTAACATGGTCAAAAGAAAGTTTCTTCAAATCCCTTTCTATCAAGCCTTTTGTTCTTGGATATAGTAATTTAGAATCTGGATTAGATCCAACAGAAGATATTATTGAAAGTCTTTTTACTCCGCTCTCAAAAGCATTTCTAGCAAGAGCTATACAATAATCATAATCTACTTTAATAAAATTACGATCGCTTCCTGCTTTTTTTATTGTCGTTCCCAAACCAATATATAAATCATTTGAGCTACTAAATATTTTTTCATTTTGAATATTATCAAAATCAATTACAATATTTTCGATCTTAGGGGAATTATAAATAACTTTTTTTCTTGTGATCGAATGAACTTTTGGATAAATTTTTGAAAGATTCTCTATCAAGTGTGAGCCAACCAAACCTGTGGAACCCACAACGCATGGGATTTTATTTTTATCTACCATTTATATATTAAAAACCTGGTTTAAAGATATAAATAAAAGTCCTGCTAATATAGCTCCAGCGATCGGTCCAAAAACTGGAATCCAGCTATAACTCCAATCCGGTTTTTTGTTTTTTCTAGGAAGCAGTGAATACATTAGTCTAGGTCCAAAATCTCTGGCTGGATTAATAGCAAACCCTGTTGTTCCGCCCAGAGTCATTCCAATAACCCAAACTACAATTCCCACTGGCAATGCCTCAAGAGATCCAATTCCAAAATTTATTACCTCCCCATCAATCTCAATGTTTGGAGTAGCTATAAAAAATATGGCAAAAACCAAAACAAATGTTCCAATTAATTCACTAAAAAAATTATTTTTAAAATTTCTTATTGCTGGACCTGTACAGAAAGAACCGCGAACAGTGTCTTCATCTTTAGTTTCTCTATAATGGTCTATATAAGTTAGGTAAGCTAACCAACTTCCAAATATTGCTCCCAATAGTTGGGCAATAATATATCCTGGTACTAAAGACCATGAAAATTTTCCAGCCGTAGCAAGTCCAAAAGTAACAGCAGGATTTAAATGAGCACCACTAAATTGACCCGTTATAAAAACTGCAATAAAAACTGAAAGTCCCCAAGCCATAGTTACTAAAACCCAACCTGAATCTTTATTTCCAATTGTGTTTTTCAATGAAGTATTTGCGTTCACCCCAATTCCTAGCAATAGAAGAATCGTAGTTCCAAGAAACTCAGCTAATAAGGTACTCATGATCTATAAATTTTTTTAATTATAAATGTTGAACTTTTATCTAAATTAAAAATAAGCAAGATGAACGACCTGACATAATATCACTAAAAATTAAAGTACTTTTTTTATACGTTCCTCCCAATTAAGAATTATTTTTTTATCATTTTCACTTCTTTTCGGTGAAAATTCATGTTCTACTTCCCAGATACTTTTAACCTGGTCGATAGAAGACCAAAATCCAGAAGCAAGTCCAGCAAAAAAAGCAACTCCAAGAGCGGTAGTTTCAGTGATTTTAGGTCTAATTACTTTTACATCTAATAAATTAGATTGTATTTGCATTAACAAATTATTATTGCTAGCACCACCATCTACTTTTAATTTATCAAATCTGGTTCCCGAGTCTTTTTGCATTTCAATGATTATTTCTCTAGATCTCAATGCTATGGCCTCCAGAGCTGCTCTAGCAATATGTCCCTTTTGTGTTCCTCTTGTTATTCCCATAATAGCTCCAGTAGCATTTGGATTCCAATACGGGGCTCCTAGTCCGGACAATGCCGAAATAAAAGTTACCCCTCCGTTGTCTGAAACTGACTTAGCAAGATCTTCAATCTCTGAAGTATTTTTTATGACATTTAATTGATCTCTTAACCATTGCACTAAAGCTCCTGCAATAAAAACACTTCCCTCAAGTGCATAAGTCGGAGTGTCATCAATCTTCCAAGCTATGGTAGTTAACATTCTATTGTTAGATTTCACCGCTTTTGTCCCCGTATTCATCATACAAAAACAACCTGTTCCATAAGTATTTTTTACATCTCCAGGATTGATACACATTTGACCAAACAAAGCAGCTTGCTGGTCTCCAGCTACCCCACAAATTGGAATGCTTGCACCTAAAATAGTAGCATCGGTATAGCCAATTTTTTCAGAGGAGTTAAATACTTTAGGGAGAATTATTTCGGGGATATCTAAAAGAGAAATCAGTTCCTGGTCCCAATCTAGTTTATGAATATTGTACAATAGTGTTCTACTAGCATTCGTGCAATCAGTAGCATGTATTTTTTTTGAAGTTAAATTCCAAATAAGCCAAGTATCGATTGTTCCAAACAACAAATCACCCTTAATTGCTTGATCTCTAATTTTTTTATCTGAATCTAAAATCCATTTAATTTTAGTTCCTGAAAAATAGGCATCTAGTATAAGTCCTGTTTTATTATAAAAAACATCTGACTTTCCTTTGTTTTTTAAATCTTCACAAATTGACGCAGTACGTCGATCTTGCCATACTATTGCATTATATACAGGCTTTCCTGTATTCTTGTTCCACACAACAGTTGTTTCTCTTTGATTTGTTATTCCTATAGAATCAATTTCTTCAAAATCAATTTTAGCTAAATTTACTACATTCTTAATAGCTTTTAGTTGTGTTTCCCATATTTCAATTGGGTCGTGTTCCACCCAAGATTCTTTAGGAAATATTTGAGAAAACTCAAACTGCGATATAGCAACTTGAATTCCTTTTTTATCAAATAAAACAGCCCTAGAACTGGATGTGCCCGCATCAATGGCTAAAATGTATCTTTTCATATAACATATTATTTTACTATTATTTAATCCCCTAATATTGAATACAAAGACAATTCATTTCTATGCAAATTGGTATAGTTTTTTGAAAATGAAATGCAAGAAATAAAAAGTATTAAAGATATGGAATTGGTTCATGACTTAAATTTAGTGTTTGTAAAGTAAATTAGAAATATTAATCTGGTTTAAATAATAGATAAAAAAAATTAATTAACTAATTTTAATAATTATGAAAAAAATATTTTTCTCTTTACTAATTTTTAGCTCCTCAATAATTTATTCTCAAAATTGGGAGACTTCTTATGAAAACTCTATCAAATCAGCAAAAATTCAAAATAAAAAAATCATTTTAGTTTTTCAAGGATCTGATTGGTGTGGACCCTGTATTAAACTAAGTAAAGAAATATGGTCGTCTCAAGAATTTATTGATTATTCAAAAGAAAACTATGTTTTATTACAAGCTGATTTTCCAAGAAAAAAGAAAAACGCTCTAAGCGAGGAACAACAAAATATTAATAATTTTTTAGCTGAAAAATACAATCCAAACGGTTATTTTCCTTTGGTTGCTATATTAAACAAAAATGGAGAGGTTTTAGGGGAGACTAGTTATAAAAAAGTAACCCCTAAACAATACATTAATTTGCTTGAGTCCTTTTGAAAGAATCTCTGACTAAACATATAAGTCTACTGGTTATTCTTTTGTCATTTAATTTACAGTCTCAAAGTATATTCACTAGAAATGCCTTGTTGATGGGAAGCGATTTTGAAATCACAATCGTTGATAAAAATGAATCTAATGCAAATTTCTTACTAGACCTTGCTATTAATGAAATATCTAGAATTGAAAAGTTAATTTCATCATGGGATAAAAATTCTCAAACTTCATTAATCAATTTAAATGCTGGAATTAAACCTGTAAAAGTTGATAAAGAATTATTTGATTTAATTGCTAGAGCTTTAAAAATATCAGATCTCTCACAAGGAGCCTTCGATATTAGTTATGCTTCTCTTGATAAGGTATGGTATTTTGATAAAGAAATGCTTGAGATGCCATCCAAAGAAGATATTATAAAATCTGTTTCAAAGGTAGGATATCATAATATTATTTTAAACAAAGTAAAACAAACTGTTTTTTTGAAAATAAAAGGAATGAAAATTGGATTTGGTGCTATTGGGAAAGGATATGCAGCAGACATGGCAAAATCAATATTAGTAAAAAATGAAGTAAAATCTGGAATTATAAATGCCTCTGGAGACTTAACAGCATGGGGTAAAAAGCCAAGTGGAAAAGATTGGATGGTTGCCATAGTAAATCCTTTAAATAAGTCAAAAATATTTTCGTGGCTTCCAATAAAAAATAAAGCTGTAGTAACTTCTGGAAATTATGAAAGATTTATTAAATTTAATGACAAATCCTATTCGCATATAATAGACCCCAGAACTGGTTATCCAAGTCAGGGAATATTAAGTGTTACAATATTTACTGAAAAAGCAGAACTAGCTGATGCACTTGCAACTTCAGTTTTTGTACTGGGTCAGGAAATTGGGATGAATTTAATAAATCAATTGAAAGGAATTGATTGTATAATTATTAATAAAGAAAATAAAATTTTAAAATCGAAAAATATTGAAATCGAAAAAATTTAAATTAATAAAAAAAATAGCACTATTATCAATAATAGCTTATTCGTTAAATTCTTGTGCTAGTATAAAAGAATACGAAAAAGTAAATATTAACGATCCTGATATGGAACTTTCTCAAAGACAAATATGCAGGTTTGAAACAAATTTTCAATTATACAGGGAGGGTTCTAGTGGGGCTAATGGCGGTAAAGTTGGTGGTGGTTGTGGTTGTAATTAATTAATTTATGAAAAAAGTTATTTTATTGCTTTTATTGTTTTTTTGTGGACTTAATTTTAGTCAAGACATAAAAAAAGACAAACTATACAAAAAAAGAGTTCTAGAATCAGTAGAAATAGATTTTTTGTCCAGTTACTATAGTCAAGAAGGAAGTAATGCCTCTGTTACAGGTGGAATTGGAAACGAAGATTTAGAAGACTTTAATCCTACTATTGTAGTTAGTATTCCTTTAAATGACGACGATGTAATATCTATAGACTTAGGTATTTCCACATATACTTCTGCTTCCTCCAGTAATGGAAATCCATTTGATGCGGGTGTTAACGCAAACAAAACCACTAGTCCATGGTATGCTTCGTCAGGTGCCTCAAAGGTAGATACTTGGAAAAATCTTAATATTGATTATTCACATTCCTCTGAAGATAGAAATACAATATTAAATGCTAATTTTTCTTCAGCAACTGAATGGGATTATGAATCATTTGGTTTTGGAGCAGGAATTACAAAACTTTACAATAATAAAAATACCTCTGTAAGTTTGAGTACTAAAGTTTATTTAGATAAATGGGTTCCAATTTATCCAAAAGAACTAGATGCTTACGTTGATGCAGATGGAGATACGAGCTCAGGATATTTTAATGATAAAACTATCTATGACCAAGAAGGAGTAAGCTCAAATAAATGGTCTCCAATTAAAGGTTTTGGCTTAATTAATGATAAATCGAGAAACACTTTTTCTTTATCATTTTTATTTTCTCAAATTTTAACTAAAAATGCTCAATTTGCATTTTTTATTGATATTATTAAACAACAAGGATGGTTAGCAAACCCCTTACAAAGAGTGTATTTCTCAGATATAAATAACTTTTATATTGGTAATCCCTCCAGTATTCCACTATATACTTCTACCCTTAATAAAGATGTTTTTCATCTTGCAGATGACATTGAAAGACTTCCAAGTAATAGATTGAAAATCCCAATTGGATTACGATTTAACTATTATTTAAATGAAAACTTAGCTCTAAGAACTTACTATAGACACTATTTTGATGACTGGGGAATAAATTCTCATACATTCAATTTAGAATTGCCAATAAAAATTTTAGATAATTTTACTTTCTATCCTTCCTACAGATTTTACACACAATCTAAAGCTGATTATTTTGAGCCCTATGAAAAGCTTCTTTCGTCTTCTCAATATTATACGTCTGATTACGATTTATCTAAATTTAGATCTAATCAACTAGGTTTTGGATTAAAATATGTAGATATTTTTACTAAGTTAAAAGTATGGGATTTAGGTTTAAAAAGTGTTAATATAAACTACAGTAAGTACAAAAGAAATTCAGATTTCCAATCCTATATTTTTTCGGTCGGATTTAAGTTTGTTGTAAATTAATTTCAAAAATAAATTTGCTGCGCTAATCTAAAAGTATTTGAATGTGCTTCAATAATCTCATTTATATTTGTTGAATACCCTCCCCCCATACTTACCTGAACTGGGATATTATTATTTTTACACGTTATAAGTACATATCTATCTCTTTCCATACAACCCTCGATTGTCATCGAAAGTCTTCCTAATTTGTCGTTTTTTAAAACATCCACCCCAGCTAAATAATAAATAAAATCTGGTTCAAAATCATCAATTATCTTAGGAAGAGTTTCTTTTAGCTTAAGTAAATAAAATTCGTCATTTGTATGGTCTTCAAAACCAACATCTAAATCACTTATTTCTTTTCTAAAAGGATAATTTTTTTGACCATGAAAAGATAGAGTAAAAACGTTTGGATTTTCTTTAAAAATTGAAGCCGTACCATTTCCTTGATGAACATCCAAGTCTACAATCAAAATCTTTTTAGCTAAATCATTATTTAATAAATAATTTGCGGCTATTGCTTGATCGTTTAACATACAAAAAGCTTCTGCTCTATTAGAAAAAGCATGATGAGTTCCACCAGCAATATTCATTGATATTCCATTTTGAATTGAAAATTCTGAACACTCTATAGTTCCTTGAGCAATCGTTTTTTCTCTAAAAATAAGTTCTTTACTCATGGGAAAACCAATTGGTCTTATTTCTTTATTTGTTAATGAAAGATCACATAACCTATCGAAATAGTTCTTTTCGTGGGTTGTTAAAACATCAGAATCTTTTATTTGATTTGGATTAAAAAAGTTTTTATCACTACAGGTTTTTTCCTTTATTAATTGCTTAGGAATTAGTGAATACTTAATCATTGGAAACCTATGACTCTTATCCAAGGGATGTCTAAAGGTTTTATCAAATGCGATTTTTAACAAAAAAGAAAATTAAATAGACCAGGCTTTCCCTCCTGTAGTTTCTTGTAAATCCACACAACCCTTTTGCTGACCTGGAATTGGTGCATATGCTAAAACGTTTTCACCTATATACTCATTACCTTTAAATGCAGTAATAGTTAATTGTCGAATAATATTTAAAAAATTAAATGAAAAAGCTTCATTTAAATCAGACTTATTCACAATATCTTGGTCTTTATTTTTATTATAAGCCTGCCTCCATTTACTATGAGAACTATTTTTAATTTTGAAATAGTATTCTAAACTCGAGTCTAAATCATTTCTTTCAAGATTATCAATATTATTTTTATTAGATCGTATTAAACAATCACTTAAAAATGCATCCATTGATTTTTTTAATAAATCTTGTTCTTTTTTATTTGAAATATTGTAAATATATAGATCAATGAATTTAATTAAATTTAATTCTTTTGAACCTGGAATATCATCTCCAGATGGTATAATTAAATCTGTTAGTTCAGAAACAACATTCACTTGATTTGAATTAAAAAATACAGGATTCCAATCCAAATCATTTTTACAGCTTTGTAGTAAACTAAGTACTGCTGGGGATAAGGTAATAGTTCCTAAACTTAATCCTAAATTTTTTAGTGCTTTCCTTCTATTCATTTTTTTAAATATTTTTTTTATTTAATTCGCTAACTGCATGTTTAACCGCTCTAGCTGTTAATGCCATATAGGTTAGTGATGGATTTACATTTCCAGCAGATGTCATAGCAGAGCCGTCAGTCACAAAAACGTTTTTAACTGAGTGTATTTGATTAAATTTATTTAAAACTGATGTTTTAGGATCACGACCCATTCTCGCTGTTCCCATTTCATGAATTCCTAAGCCCATATCATACCTTGATTCTGTACTTCTTACATTTTTAAATCCAGCTTTTTCAAGCATTTCAACGGCTTGACTTTTCATGTCTTTTCTCATATTTATCTCATTTTCTCTTATGTGAGCATCAAAAGTAACTGTTGGAAGACCCCATTTATCTTTTTTTTCATAGTTTAAATACATCTTATTATCATGATATGGTAAAGTTTCTCCGAATCCTGAAAGTCCTACATTCCATCCACCAGGGGATAAAACAGCTTCTTTTAAATCTTGACCGTAAGATAGTTCGGCAATTAAGTCGTTGTAATTTCCTCTACTAGCACCACCTTGATATCCATAACCTCTCAAGAAATCTTTTCTATTAGTTGAACCACCAATATTTCTAAATTTAGGTATATTAATTCCCCCAGGCCTTCTACCGGTATAATATTTATCACTAAAATCATCACTTTTAGCTCTCGCTCCAACTTTGAAATGATGATCCATTAAATTATGACCAAGTTCTTCAGAATCGTTACCCATTCCATTTGGAAATCTATTTGATTTAGATTGCATTAAAATTGAGGTAGAACCAACAGTTGATGCGCAAACAAATATGACTTTAGCTTTAAATTCATAAGTCAAATTAGTTTCTGAGTCGATAACTTTTACACCAGTTGCCTTTTTTGTAGTTTCATCATAAGTAATTTCATGAACAACTGAATGAGGTCTTAGAGTCATATTTCCAGTGGCTTCAGCTGCAGGGAGTGTCGATGAATTACTACTAAAATACGCTCCAAATGGACATCCTCTTCTGCAACGATTTCTATACTGACAAGTTAGCCTACCCAAACCAGGCTTAGTTCCCTCAGTAATATGAGCTATTCTAGCCATGGTAACAAATCGATTATCATAGGATTTGGTAACAGAATCTTTTAACACTTTTTCTACACAATTCATCTCCATTGGCTTTAAAAGTTTTCCACTTGGAAATTGTGGTAAACCTAAGTTTTCTCCAGTTACTCCGATATAGTCCTCAACATAATCATACCATGGTGCTAAATCTTCATATCTAATCGGCCAATCCACTGCAATACCCTCTTTAGCATTGCCTTCAAAATCAAATTTTGTCAATCGATGACTTTGTCTTCCCCAAGTAAGTGATCTTCCTCCAACGTGATATCCTCTAATCCAGTCAAAAGGTTTGTCTTCGCTGTAGGGATGATCTAAATCGTCGACAAATAAATGTTTAGTAGTTTCTCTATTTACATAGCCAGTTCTACTTTGTTTTGGTTGTCTTTCCTTAATTTTATTTGTAATGACATCTCCCAAAGGAAGATCCCAATTATCTAAATTTGCTGTAGTGTAATCTTCAACATGCTTTAGCATACGACCTCTTTCTAAAACAAGGGTTTTTAAACCACTTTCACAAAGTTCTTTGGCAGCCCAGCCACCACTAACACCTGTTCCAATAACAATTGCATCAAAATTGGTTTCCATTATTTAATAATTTGAATCTAATTTATTGATTAAAAGTAAAATAAAGATGGTTATATAGTTCATAAAGTGTCACCATATGACCAACCTTTGCGAACAGGTTCCTTAATATAAGCATCAACATCAGGTCTATTGGTGATTTTCATTTTTTTCGAATTATAATCAATATCTGCATTAAATCTTTGTGCTAAACAACCTAAAAGAGCCATCTCTGTAAGACTTGCACCATATTCAAAATTTGATAATGGAAGGGTGTCATTTTTAATTGCATCAACCCATTCCTCAACAGGTGTTTCATCCTTAATTCTAGGAATAGTTTTCTCTGGTGCATTTTTCAAAAATTCTTTCCACTCTGAATTTGACATTAATAATCTAGGATTATTTGGTCTCCCCCCAGTAATTAATGTATTTTTATCGCCTACCATTATCATACCTTGTCTATCGAATCCTTTCATCTTATCAACTCCTAAATCTTTTAAAATAGAAGGCTTAATTCCGCCCTCATACCATTTTAAAGTAACAGGAGGTCTTTTTTTTCTTTTTTCAAAATTATAGGTGACAACAGATTGATCGGAGACAAAATTATTTTTAGTCATTGGATTAGGCACCCTAACTTTAATACTTTTAGGCATTCCTAAATCTAATGCCCAAAAAGGACCATCTAAAGTATGACAGGCCCAATCTCCAAGTTGTCCATTTCCAAAATCATAAAATCCTCTCCAAGATTTTGGTGCATAAGCTGAGTTGAAATCTCTATATTTTGCTGGACCTAGCCACAAATCCCAATCTAGGTGATTTGGAATAGGATTGCTAGGAGGAGGGAAACTTTCAGGTTTGGTCCAATAATGACCTGGTCTAAAATTAAATTCACCAATCCAAGCGTGTACTTCCCTCACTTCACCTAATACTCCAGCTTCATACCACTCTTTAATTGATCTTATACCGTCTGTTGTATGACCTTGGTTTCCCATTTGAGAAACTATTCCGTAATATTTAGCAGCCTTTTTAAGTGTTCTTAATTCCCATATGTTGTGAGCAAGAGGTTTTTCTACATATACATGCTTACCTAATTCCATAGCAGCCATAGTTGCAGCAAAATGCGTGTGATCTGGTGTACTAATTATCACAGCATCTATTTCCTTGTGCATTTTATCGAACATTACTCTAAAATCCTTAAATTTTCTTGCATTTGGAAACATATTATATCCATCGGCTGCACTTTGGTCATCCACATCACACATTGCAACAATATTTTCTTTTGGTACTTTGCTCCAATTTGCTCTTCCTCTACCACCTACTCCGATTACTGCGATATTTAATCTGTTGTTTGCAGAAAATCCGTATAAACTTGGCAGAATCAATAGGCCAGAAGAAATTGCAGATGTAGACTTAAGAAAGGATCTTCTTGATGATTTGTTCATGATTTATTTTTTTATAATTGGTAAAGTTATTGACGAGGGATATTTTTTTGAATGATGAATTTTGTTATTTGCAGTAACGGATTTAATTTCATCATAATTGTTTCCACCTGTGTTTAAATTCCTTGCAAATCTCGGAAAATTACTACTTGAAATTTCGATTCTAATTTGATGACCTTTTTTAAAAAAATTGCTGGTAGACATTGGAGTTAAATCCACTTTATAAACTTTATCATTTTCCATAAAAACTTCTTTATCATATCCTTCTCTGTATCTAACTCTTTGTATAGTCTCGTCAATATTAAATGCTCTTCCGTCTGGGTATACATCAATTAATTTTATTGTTAAGTCTGTATCTTTTACATCAGAAGATAAATAAAGACTAGAATTTATAAAGCCAGTAACCTCAATACCATTTTTTAAAGGCATAGTGGAATAAACTAGTATGTTTTCGTTCAATTCAACTTCTTGTTGATCAAAAGCTCCTCCTTCAACTGCATTTCCTTGACAACAAACTCCCCCACCATTGGATTTCACAGGAGACATAGGGTCATAAGAAAATGAATCTGATTTATTATCAACCTTTCTTCTGATTGAAGTTAATTTTCCATCGCCATTTAAAGTATTTGCATTACCATTACTACTTAAATAAAAAGTAGTCATTTCTGTATTTTCTGGGGGCCAAATTTCGGAACTTTGCCATTTATTAGAACCCATTGTGTAATATTGAACTCTTGGGGTTTTCTCTTTAAAATCATTTTCTTCTCCTTTTAACATTAGATCAAACCAAGAATAAATTTGTTCATCGTAATTGAGTCTAGCGTCTCCAACGCTTCTTTGACCAACAATTGTATTTTCTGTAGCTCTTTTAAACCCACAATGTAAAGTTGGTGCAATTACTAGGTATTGGTTATCTACTGCCTTAGAATCTTTTCCATTATTTCTTAAATGATTAAACAATGCTATATTGGGGCTTGTAGCTACATCATACCATGAAACAAACCAAAAACTAGGAATATTGATTTCCATGTCATCGTGATAAAGTCCCCCCTTGTACCATGCAGGATCATTAGGTTTTCTTCTAATCATTTTATCAAAAATTTCTTTTTTCCCGTTTACACTTTTTAATAAATCTTGCAGGGGAAGATGATTAAAAGCCTCTGCCCAATCAACTTTAGGGTTCTTTGGAGCTAAATCATAAAACCTTGAAATTCTAATTAAATCATCCTGGGTTGCACCCGATGGAATTCTAGGTTTAAATTTATCATGTTCTACACCATATAACCAAGAAGGAAACAAAAGTTGTTCTACTCCTCCTCTATACCAATTTCCTTGTTCATAATAGTCACCGATTCTTCCTACACCAGCTCCAAAACCCTGAGGAACCATAGCGGCATGTGATGGATGATCAAGAGCAGCTACAGCCATTTGCCACTCTGCTGTAGAAGAACATCCAATAGTTCCTATTTTACCATTTGACCAATCTTGATCACTCATCCATGAAAAAGCATCAAAACCATCTGTCAATGGAACTCCTAAGATATCCCATTCGCCCTCAGAAAAATACCTTCCTCTTTCATTTTGAATTACATAAGCATAACCCCTTTTCACAGCTTGGTAAGCAGATTGATATGCTCTTGTTTTTTCTTTTCCATCAACCCATGAGTTAAAGTTATAAGGGGTTCTTGAAAAAATAATAGGTACTTTTTCATCTGTTTTTGGACGATAAACATCAGTTGCTAATCGAATACCATCTCTCATTGGCATCATCACTTTTTGATCTACAAAAGCAATTTCTTTTAGTTTAGAAAGTATATCTTCCTGAGAGTTAACATTATAAGATAAAAAAAGTATAAAAATTAAAGTAGAGATATTATAAAGTTTCTTCATATCTTAAATATAACAAATTACTATTATTAAATATAGCATATGAGCTCATCATATATTAATTGGCTTGAACTGTTTTCTTCATTTTCATTTATATTTTATGGATTAATGTCCTTCTTTTCTCTAGAGATGAAAAAAGAATTTAAAAGATGGAATATTTCTCAATTTAGAGTTATAGTTGGAATAGCTCAATTAATAGGTGGAATTGGAATGATAATAGGATTTTATATTCCAGTGTTTACACTATTAGCTTCATTTGGATTAAGCATTCTTATGCTTTTAGGTTTTATTTTGAGAGTTATGGTTAAAGATGGGGTTTTAAAATCCTTACCTTCCTTATTTTACTTTTTAATAAATTCATTTATATTTTTTAATTTTTTGAAAACAATAATTTGAAAAAAACTGTAGCAATAGCGGGTGCAACTGGATTTATCGGTAAATGGTTCATCGATAAATACAAAGAAGAATTTAATATAATAGCATTAAGTAGAAATAAACTTAAGAATCCTCAAGAAAATGATATTGAATGGAGACAAGTTGACCTTTATTCTATTTCTAGTACAACAAAAGCTTTAGAAAATGTTGATGTTGGTATCTACCTGGTACACTCTATGCAACCATCTACTAGAATGAACCAAGGTAGTTTTGAAGATACAGATATACTACTAGCTGATAACTTTTCAAGAGCTGCCCAGCATTGTGAACTAGAACAAATAATCTATGTAGGAGGGATTCTACCTAAAGACGATTTTAAAATATCTAAACACTTAAGATCAAGATATGAAGTTGAAAAAACATTGGGATCTGGATCAACTCCTTTAACATCAATTAGAGCTGGAATTATAATTGGGCCAAACGGTTCTTCGTTTAGAATAGTTCAAAAACTTGTTAAAAACCTGCCTGTAATGGCTTGTCCTGAATGGACAAAATCACTAAATCAACCAATAGATATTTTAGATGCATTAAAAATTATTAACTGGTGTATTGCTAATAAGGAGACTTTTAATAAACCTCTTGAGATTGGAGGAAGTCAAGTTATTAGATATATGGATCTTTTGAAGATTACTGCGAAAAAGATGAATAAAAAAAGACTCATCTTTTCTTTGACATTCATTACAGTTGGTCTTTCTAAATTATGGGTAAGTGTTATTACAGGGACAAGTAAGTCTTTAGTGTCACCACTTATCGAAAGCTTAAAGCATACTATGACTTTAAACGCTGAAAACAGAATTAATTTAGATATTGATTATATATCAGTTGAGGATAGTGTTGAGAAGGCATTAAATACAAAAGAAAAAATTCCTGAAAACCCTGAATTTATCAAAATAAGTTCTGAGAAAAATACAGTTAGAAGTGTTCAAAGAATTGCAAACCCCAGTAAAAGAACAGCTAAGTTTGTAGCAAGAATTTATCCAATTTGGTTAACTAAAACATTTGCAAGTTTAGTTAACGCTAACTTTGATGGAGAATACGTTAAATTTTCTTTTTTCAAAATTATTTTATTAGAATTAAAAGTAATTAAATCAAGAAGTGATGATAAAAGGCAACTCTTTTTTATATCTGGTGGAGTTTTAGTTAAAAGAAATGATTTAGGATGGTTAGAATTTAGATCAGTCTTAAATGACGAATATTTAATTGCTGCTATTCATGAGTATGTACCTAAACTACCCTGGATAGTATATAAATTTACTCAGGCAAAAGTTCATCTTATTGTAATGAAACAATTTGAAAAGTTTTTATTTAAAATTCCAAATCAGTATTCCAAAAAAAATAATTGATTACTAAAATATATCTGATGTAATTAATATGAATAATAATATTTATAAAATATAGCTGATTAAACATTATTTTTTACATTTGCATTCGTTAAAAAAAGGTCGCGTAGCTCAGCTGGATAGAGCATCTGCCTTCTAAGCAGACGGTCACACGTTCGAATCGTGTCGCGATCACCAGAGTAAATAGGGGGTTTTTAACCCCTTTTTCTTTTTACCATTTGCACAAAATTCGCACAATAAACATTGAGATAGAGGGCTTTTAGAATAGAATATGAAAAAAGTAATTCTACTATTACTGCAATTATACTATTTCTTATTGCACCTTACAATCTCCGCCAAAAGCGTTAAGTATTGTGGCATAAGAATCTAATATTTCTCTCGTAATAGTAACTGTTTCTCCAGTATCTGGATCTTCACCAACTTCTCCAACACAAAGATTTTTTATGTCTTCAGACGTAATATCAATGAGATCATTTCCATCAAGTGAATTACAAACCAAGCATTCTTTTGCTTGATCATCATCAGAAGAACAAGACAATAAAAGAACAGACAATAATAATAGACTTAAATATTTCATAATTATATTATTAGTTTATAAGTAAGTCACAAAAATAATAAACATTCACGTAGAAAGGTTAGTTTTTAACAATTATCTGGCAACCGTAATTTTTTCATTTATTAATCTTTCCCACTTTCCTACCAGTTCTAACCTTGTTAATTCAACTTGATTAAACAAGTATCACTATCCCTGGTCAGTATAAAAGAAGTCTGCGTCAATTTCCCTTTGAGGGAAACGATGATGTCATATTCACCAAAAAATGCAGAGGTGGTAAAACTGCCATTTTTGTCTGTCTTTCCATGTTCTTTGGTCCACCATTCATTGAATACCAATTCACGATAGACTGTGCCGTTTGGTTTTTCAGACCAATCTTCTCTGAACAATGCGGTAGGCGGACGGAAAATGTTACCTTCCCAGAATCCCCAAAACTGGATTCCAACAACAGATGGATGGCTGAAACAAAGAGTCATGAAGTTTCGTGTAAATTCTCCTTGTTTGTCTTCATCACTTCCATCGGCAGTAAATTCGGTGATTCGAATGGGAAGTCCCCGTGAGGCGATTTTATCGAGTTTTCCTTCAACTGTCTGAATGTCCGGATAACCTCGGAAATGGCTTTGCAGTCCAATTCCATCAAGTAAGCCAGATGCATTTACATGATCTATCCATTTAAAATATTTCTGAATTTGGGTTGAGTCATTTTCCGGGGAGGAAAGGATTCCTGATTCGTTAAGATATAGATTTCCCTCAGGCAGATTTTTTCGTGTTTGTTCAAACCAAGCAATGGATTCCTCAATACCGAAAACCTGATTCCCCTGTGCCTGACCTGCTCCTTCGGCCTCACGACCAGGGCGAATTCTACCTACCGGATGATTCACTACGTCCCATTCATCGATGGCAAACTTTGTTTGAGTTGCTTTGTCATCAATTGCGCCCATGACCGCTCTCACCAGGGCACCTTTTCCTTCTTCATCATGAATTTTGATAAAGGCTTTGGAGGAGTTACGCAGGCCATTACCTGTCATGAGATGTCCCCTGATCTTGATCCTGTTTGAATGAGTCCAATTAAGAGCCTTTATCGTAGCGTCTGGAGCCATATTTTCACCAAAATCGCCACTCCATGCTTTTACCTTTAAAGCGTTTTCGAAGGTGCCAGAATTAAAAAGTTCGAGTATTTTTTGATTATAAGCTTCCTGTTGCGGATCATTGATATAGGCAACTTTGAAGGCGGAACCAAACTCGAATGCGTGACGTGTCATCAATACCTGGATATCTGCATTTTTAACAGGCTGCCCTTTGCTATCCACGACCTTCACTTGTAAAGGTGCTTTACGTACCTCTTCAATTCTTTTGTTGGCAGAAGTTAGCCACTCCGAGTAAGTTTGAGATTGGCCGGGAGTAGATAATCCCAGCATAAGTATGGAAATAAAACAGAAGATGGATTTAGTATTTTTCATGTGGTGCGTTTTAATATTTGCGTCTCATTTAAAATTATAGATTTAAGACAAAAAGATTTGGTAAAGGTTTATTTTATAAAATTTCAAGAATGTTTTGAGGTGGATTTGCACCACCTTTTGAATGGGGAATAATGTGGTCAAATTCTAAATTTTCATTGCTTCCACATTCCACACATTTACCCTCGTCTCTTCGTCATGATAATTAAAGTTTGTTTTTTGTGCAACCTACCGACTTCTAAGCAGACGGTCAGAGGTTCGAATCCTCTCGCGATCACACTAAACCTTATCTTAAATAATAGGGTTTTTTTATTAATTATTAAATAACATAAATAACTTTCTATATTTAGGTTATGAAAAAAGAATATTTAATTACTTTATTTAGGGGCTCAGTTTTTGGTTACTTAACATTTTTATTCATTTTTTTTAATTCCTGTTCATCTAATGTTGAGCAGAAAGACGATTTTAGTTTTTTTTCTGAACAATTCGCAGACATTAAAATCTTGAGATATCAAGTACCTGGATTTAACGAACTAAACCTAAGTCAAAAAAAACTTGTTTATTATTTAACTCAAGCTGGTTTAGAGGGAAGGGATATTATGTATGATCAAAACTACAGATATAATGTTTCTATAAGAACTGCATTAGAAAAAGTATATGAGAATTATAAAGGGGATAAATCTTTAGATAATTGGAAATCGTTTGAAACCTATCTAAAGAAAATTTGGTTTTCTAACGGAATACATCATCACTATTCAAATGATAAACATGATCCAAGTTTTTCATCTAATTATTTAGAAAAATTACTAAAAGAAACTGACACAAACTTAGAAAAAGGAGCTTTTGATGTTATTTTTAATAACCAGGATTCTAAAAAAGTAAATTTAGATGCAAGTAAAGGATTAATTAAAGGTTCTGCGGTTAATTTCTATGGACCAGATGTCACAGTTGAAGATGTAGATTATTATTACAGTGAAATAAAAAAAGTTCCTAACTCTAAAAAACCTATTTCTTTAGGTTTAAACTCTAAACTTGTAAAAGAAGACGGAAAACTTATAGAGAAAGTTTGGAAACTCAATGGATTGTACAGTAATGAAATTGAAAAAATCATTTACTGGTTGAATAAGGCTGTAGAATTCGCTGAAAATGATAAACAAAAAAAAGGATTAGAGCTTTTAATAAAATATTACGAAACTGGTGATTTAAATATTTGGGATGAATATAACGTAGCATGGGTAGAAACTATTGAGGGGGATGTGGACTATATAAATGGTTTTATAGAAGTTTATAACGATCCTAAAGGATATAGAGGTTCTTATGAATCTGTAGTTCAAATAAAAGATTTTGAAATGAGCAAAAAAATGGATGCGGTTTCAAATAACGCACAGTGGTTTGAAGATAATTCACCAATTTTAAAAGAACATAAAAAAGAAACTGTTGTGGGTATTTCTTATAATACTGTAAATGTAGCAGGAGAAGCTGGAGATGCTTCCCCTTCAACTCCAATTGGAATAAATCTACCTAATGCAAATTGGATTAGAGCCGAACATGGCTCGAAATCAATTTCTCTTGGAAATATTCTTTATGCATACGGTAATGCTGGAAGCAGCGGAAGATTAAACGAATTTGCTTTTTCTGAAAAAGAAATAGAACTTGAAAAAAAATATGGAAAAGATGCTGGAAGTTTACACACTGCCCTTCATGAAGTTATAGGACATGCAAGTGGTCAAATTAATAATGGTATAGGTACTCCAAAGGAGACCTTGAAAAGCTACGCTTCAGCATTGGAAGAAGCCAGAGCTGATTTAGTTGGCCTATATTTTATTTCAGACATTAAACTCGAAGAAATTGGAATTTCACCCTCATCTGTCAGATATGGGAAGAGCAAGTTATGATGGATATATTAGAAATGGTTTAATAACTCAACTTATTAGAATTAAACCAGGTAATGATATTGAAGAATCTCATATGAGAAATCGTCAATTAGTTTCTTCTTGGGCATACGAAATGGGACAAAAAGATAACGTAATTGAAAAAGTAAAAAAAGATAATAAAACATTTTATGTGATTAATGATTACAAAAAATTAAGAATTTTATTTGGAGAACTTTTAAAAGAAATTCAAAGAATTAAATCTGAGGGCGATTATGAAGCAGGTAAATACCTTATTGAAAATTACGGAGTAAAAGTGGATCAAGATTTACATAAAGAGGTTTTAGAGAGAAACAAAAAATTTACTTCTGCACCTTACAGTGGTTTTATAAATCCTGAACTTGTTTTGGTAAAAAATGATGATGGAGAAATTACTGACGTTAAAGTAACTCAGCCAGAAAGTTTTTCTTCCCAGATGTTATATTACTCAAAGACTTATTAGGTTGATTGGTTCATGAAATTTGAAATCAATTTATGGAAATGATGAACACCCTGCTATCTTGTGGGTAAGAATCTTCCTGGTTTATAAAAAGATAATCTTAATCCATTGTGAACATTTTCTACGACAAACTCATCTTCTTCCTCAACTTTTTGGAGTTGATTTCCTACCCCACTATTTAATTTAGTTTCATCTTATACGTATGATCTAAAAGAAACTCTTGTCAAAGAACTTGAAATTGGTTTTACAATATTTAAATATAATCCCCAAGGATAAAAATTAAACATCATGTTGGGAAAAAACCCTAATAATAATAAGTAAGTATACCCTTTTATTATATTGTGAAAATAAAAAAGCCCTTTTAAAAAAAGGGCTTGATTTTTATAAATAATGATAATTATTATTTTGATCCTTGATAATCAAAATAACCTTCAACAGGAATCATTAAATGATCGTATCCAGTTCCTTTAAACATTACATAAGGAGCACCACTCATAAAATCAGTAGTTTGTCCCTCTAGTGTTGATGGATCTTTTGGCATTAACATTAAATGCGCTCCAGATTCTATCCACTGACCTTCAGCTGCATCTTCTTTATTCATGACCATTTGTTTTGAATTATCTTCACCCATATCACCATGTAACATCCAGGCCCACCCGTCAGAATCCATTTCAGGCTTAGTTTGGCTCATATAAGCAGTTACCCATTTAAAAGATTGAGCATCACCAACCATAGCCATTGCCTCATGGGCATCCTTCCAGCCATTTTCTGGATCCGCAGGTCCTCTTGGGTTTGCTGGCATGGCTGTCCAACCATTAGTTCCTTCTCTCAACATGGTTCCGTCTGCATCCATTACCGTACAATTAGCGGCAATAAAAGATGGAGCAGCTGTACTATATGCCCATATTTTCCATTCAACTGAGTTATGTGGACCATCTGGCTCACCATTTGTGTTTAATGGACTCATACGAAAACCTTCTGCTTCTAGTGTAGAAGCCGATACAGGCGCGGGAGCAGTTGTATTACAACTTATAAGTAAAGATGTAACAAATAATAAAAGTATTTTTTTCATAAGATTTTTTTTATAATTTAATAAAAATTAATTTGATTTAACGTTCATTTTAGGATCATACTTACAACATAAAGGAAGATTTTCGTATGAATCCATATTGTTATCAACTAACTCTGTACCATAACCAGAATTAGCTATAGCTTCATGTATGCTCATTAAATCTACAATTTGAGAATCATAAACCAAGCTAACTTGTTTTGATTGCTTATCCCAATCTGCTTTAAGAACTCCATCTAAAGATTTCGCAGCAGTTTCAATAGTTTTTTTACACATTCCACAGTTACCTTTTACTCCAAAACTGGATTCAGTACCCATAAGTTCAACAATTTCTTCAGGGTTAGGCACTAAGTTTTCATCTGAATCATGATTTGTAGCCGTATTAGCTAAAAAAAATCCAATTGCGAGACCTATTAATAAACCACCTACTGTATATATTAAATTTTTTTTCATATTTATTAATGAATTGATAAGGTTTTATAGTAACAACATTCTGGTAGACTTTGATAAACTTCATCTTTTGCTTTGTATTTATCTGTATCGTGACCCAATGCTGCAATATTTTTTTTTATACTATCAAGTTTAGTTTTTCTTGAATTATAAATTATAGATATATTATTTGAATTTATATTCCAATTAGCATACTTAACCCCTTTAATTTTGATTACACCCTCATCTATTCTAGATTTACACATATCACACACTCCACTAACTTCAAAAGAAACCTTTGCAGATTTAGAATCTTGATCCTGAAAAGAAAAAAGATAAGAACTAGTAAAAAAAAGGATTATAAATATATATTTCATAATAATATAAAGTTACAATTTTAATCTTAAACCTAAATAAAATAAAGCCCCATGTATAGGCGCATAAATAAGTGAAGTATCAAAATCGGCTCCAAAAGGATCTCCTCCAATAATTGGATTACTTTGTGTGTAACCACCAATATTTTCCCCACCAATATAAACCTCTAGTTTATTTGAAAACTCTCTTGTAATTTGAGAATTCAATAAACTATAAGAAGGTGAATAACCACCAAAATCTACTAATTCAGTATGACTCGTTAACCTTTGAGTGCCAATCCAATTATAAGTTAAATCAAACTTCCATTTAGATCCATTTTCTCTTTCATTTGTTGAAGCTTCTATATTTGTAAAAAATCTATTTTTTGGAGTCAACGGATTCTGTTTAAACCCAGAAACATATTGTTTTTTTACATCAAAATTCTTAAAAGTTGATTTAATCAAAACATTATCACTTATTTGATATTCAAAATCAATTTGCAAGCTTTTAGCAAAACTTTTTCCATTTAAATTATAAAATGATAATTCACCTTGAGTCTCCCAATCAACAACAACTTGATTTTTAAAATCAGTAACATAATAATCAAAAGTTATATCACCCTCTCTGTTGTTTATAAAAAACCCTTGTCTAAAACTAAAACCATAATTAATAGCTTTTTCTGAATCAAGTCCATAAAATTTACCTGATTTATTTAAAATTTGAATATCACGGCCTGTTGCAAA
The DNA here is from genome assembly GCA_905181705.1 of Cryomorphaceae bacterium BACL29 MAG-121220-bin8. Classification (GTDB taxonomy): domain Bacteria; phylum Bacteroidota; class Bacteroidia; order Flavobacteriales; family Flavobacteriaceae; genus MAG-121220-bin8. The sequence goes on from CAJIYP010000003.1 coordinate 92,402, forward strand.
TATGTTTTGATTTTCAGAAAATATATTTGAAGACTTACGACCAGTTCCAACTGAAAATCTCATCACAGATTTTTCAAAAGGTTGATATCGCATGTGAAGTCTTGGGGTGAAAAAATCACCTAAATTATTATGAATATCGTATCTAATCCCGGCAACAAGGCTTACAGCATCCATACTATCATAACTGTATTCAAAAAAACCTCCAAAAGACTTATCTATTCTACTATAAAAAATATTTTGTTTATCTACAATTTCATCAAAATCATCATATGAATAATTAAATCCAAATTTAATTTTGTTAAGTGTACTTCCTAAAATAGTGTTGTAAATCAGACTTGAATAAAAACTACTTTGATTTATATTATAATTTCTTATTCCAAAAAAGGAATCTTGATCATGATTTGAATAAGCCATTTGAAAGCCTATCGATTGATATGGAATACTTGGATTAACATAACCAAATTTAAAATTAGAATCGAACCTGTTAGTGTTGATTTCTCCCCTCCATGGATCTCTAATAAAAATCATATCCTGTGTGTTTTCACCAATAATTTTCTCATCTTTCATAAAACGAACACCAAGAAAGCTAACTAATCCTTTTTCAGTATTGATATATTGCCATCTGTTAAAAAGGTTGAAAGCATCAGATGTTGGATTATCTAAAAAACCATCGTTATTTTTATCATTAATAGAACTGTTTTTATTGGCATGTAAATACAATCCTGTACTTAACTTATCATTAATGATTTTATTTCCATGTATGTTTATTTCATTTCTTCCCATATTATTAGAATAAACATTCACAAAAAAAGGGGAGTCAGAATATGGTTTCTTAAGTTCGACGTTAATTTGTCCAGAAATACTTTCAAAACCATTAACTACACTTCCTGAACCTTTCGTTATCTGCATACTTTCAACCCAGGTACCTGGGATAAATGACAATCCGTATACCTGAGAAGCTCCTCTAATCATAGGAATATTTTCCTCAGTGATAAGAAGATAAGGACTCTCTAAACCAAGCATTTTAACTTGTTTAACTCCTGTGACTGCGTTAGAATAATTCACATCAATTGATGGATTAGTTTCAAAACTTTCAGAAATATTACAACATGCTGCTTTTAATAATTCGTCACTTGAAACATTTGTAATATTTTGAGTTTTGAAATATGATTTCTGAATTGTTTTTCGTTTTTTATTTATAGTTACTTCATCAAGAATATTATCATCGATGAACATTGTAATGTTATAGATTTTCTTGTCAGTAATATCTATTACTTGGTCCTTAAAACCTAAAAATTTAAACACTAACTTATTTGAAGAATTAGACAAAGGAATTTCATAGTTACCATCAATGTCAGACAAGGTTCCTAACTTGTATTTAGCCAATAAACAGTAACTCCTAGAGAATGGAAGTGTTTCACCAAATTGATTTTCATAAACAATAGTTCCATTAATGAAATTTTGAGAATATGTAAATGAAAAACTTAATAAAAAAGCAAAAGATATTAATAATAGTAATTTTCTCACTTTGCAAATAAAAACATTTTAAATCTATTGTAATTTATAAAATTTTGAATTAGAGTTGCAAAATTTAATCATTTTATATTTATTCCCTCTCTTTTGAAATTATTTTTTTTAAAATTAGAAGGTGAGTAACCAGTTTCTTTTCTAAAATGATTGCTTAAATGAGATATTGAATTGTAATTTAATTTATAAGAAATCTCTTTGATAGTTAATTCATTATAGCTTAAATATTCTTTAATTTTTTCAATCTTTAATTTTAAAAAATATTTTTCAATTGATATGTTTTCAGATAATTTAAAAACTTTACTTAAATGGTTATAACTATAATTAAAGTTTTCTAAAAGAATTGACGAAATATGCTTGTTTTCTATTACATCTTCATTAATAATATTAATAAGAATAGCTTTGACTTTGGAAGAAATTATTTTTTTTTTATCATAAATTAAATCAAAACCTAAATTTATTAGTTCAGATTTCAACTTTGAGTTTAATGAAGAGTTTAAAACACTTACACGGTATTCTCCTAACGAAATAAACTTAAATTTAATATCTAATTTGTTTAAAATGTTATTAACTGAAAAAATACATCTTTCACAAACCATATTTTTTATGTAAAGATTATAATTCACAAATTTTTCAAATAATTTTTTGATCTTTCTATGCTATTCAATCTAATATCTTCCCAAAACAAATTAATATCAGCTTTATGATAATCTTTAACTGAGGATAGAAGTATTTTTTTAAAGAAATTCATTTTTGGAATATTAATATATACTTTACTATCAATATCCTCAATTTTAACTGTTTTCGGATATATTTTTTTGTTTAAATAAAGAAACCCCTTATGATCATCATATTTAGACTTCTTAGTGTCATCCCATGTAATAGGATTTGAACATATTGCCCCTTCTAACCAATCGTAATTTACAGTATAAGAAAATCTTGCTTGTTTTTTTTCAGATACTTTTCTAAAGGTATTCCAAGAAACGAAACCACCGGTTTCATTTTTGTTTACCATTGGCTTTATAAATTTAAAATCATCTTTAGTGATTTTAGTACCAACTAAATAAGCAGCTATTAATTTTTTTTGGAGTGGTTTACCATCAAAAAAATCTTGTAAAATTCTTTTAGCATGACCTGCACCTTGACTATGACCAGCTATTATAATTGGTTTATCATTGTTAAATTTATCTAAAAAAAATTGAAAAGCATTTTTTATATCTGAATAAGCTAACTCATATGCTTGCTCACCACCATTAAACCAAAAAGATTCTCTAAAAACTCTAAGATGTGCTTGTCTATAGAGTGGAGCATATAGACTTCCTGTCGAGGCCCATGCAGAAGCTTGATACTTTACACTTGAAGAAATGATAGATTCTGCCATTTCAAGGTCATTGATATCAGAGTTCCAAGCTGTATTTTTTTTATCCCAAAATAAAGTTGGATGAATAAAAAAGATATTTACATCTAACAAATCTTCCTTATTAATAAATTCTTCTAAAACTTCGTTATTCTTTTTAGGATGAACAGCCCAAGATTTTAAAAGCTTATAATCTGGTGCAGAAGAGGGTTTAAATTTTCCATATTCTTCACTTGTATATTTAACTTCATTAGTAGATTCAGATAACAATCCGCAAGAAGAAAAAGAGAGAGTCAAAATAATATATAAATATTTCATTATCAGTTTTCTATACAAATATCGTGCTAAATACATATACTTTACTAATTTTATAAAAAAATTTATTATGAAGAAAATATTCCTGTTGCCTATTTTATTTTTATTTGTATTAGGATGTAGTATCCCAAATATGGTTGTAGTAGAATTAGAATCAAAAAGTTCTACAAACGTAAATGGAAATGTAGTCTTTACAGAAATGAATCAAGTTGTTACTATGATAGCTGAAATTAAAAATTTACAACCAGGAGAACATGCGATTCATCTTCATGAGAAATCAGATTGCTCATCTGATGATGGCAAATCAACTGGAGGTCACTGGAACCCTACTTTAACAAGTCACGGAAAATGGGGAGATGATAATGGATTTCACATTGGAGATATAGGAAATTTTGTAGCAGATGAAAATGGGACTGGAAACATTACTTTTTCAACAGATCTATGGTGCTTAAACTGTGATGATAAAAACAAAAATATTATCGGTAAAGCCATTATTGTTCACCAAGGAATAGACGATTTCACTTCTCAACCATCTGGAGCAGCTGGATCTAGAATAACTTGCGGTGGAATTATTTCCGATAATGCCATATTAAATTCAGAAAAATAACTACCACTCTCTTTTTTTATTATTCTTTTCGATTTCAGAGATTTCTTTTTGAGATAAAACTTTCAAAAATGATGGGTGTTGTTCTATAGCTATTTCTATCTTTTCAACAATACTTTCTACTGATTCATTATCATAATCTATGTCAAGTGGATTTTTAATTTCCATAGACTGCAAAATGTTTCTTTTCTTAATTCTAATTCCTTTTTTATCAAAGGATCTTCTAAATCCATCAATTACTACAGGAACAACAACAGGCTTATATTTTTTTATTATGTGAGCTGTACCCTTTCTAATAGGCTTGAATGGTGTAGTAGTTCCTTGTGGAAAAGTAATTACCCATCCATCATTTAGAGCAGTTCCAATTTTACTAATATCGCTCATTTTCACCTGTCTATTTATTTCTTCTCCTTTTGATCGCCAAGTTCTGTCTATAGAAACAGATCCAACATATGCCAATATTCTCGGAAATATTCCATCTTTCATAGTCTCTTTTGCAGCTATAAAATAAATATTCAGTTTAGGTTGCCACAAATACATCACGTTTTTAATAGAATCATCTCTTCCGCTTAAACTTGCATTAAAAACATGAAACATTGCAAATACATCTGCAAAATAAGTTTGATGATTTGAAACAAATAAAACATTGTTATCTGGAAGTGATTTAATTACTTCAGATCCTTCAATCTTTAATTTATTAAATCTATTGAATCTTTGATGAGACAAAAACCCTAAAATCCTTATTAACCACTTCTTAATTAATAAGTTATGGCCAAATGGATTTCTTTTAAATATATTCACTTTATTAAATTATGAAATGTAAATGTATTAAGAATTAACTATATCATTATATAAAGAAATAAATTCGCTAATCATCATAGCAGTAGCTCCCCAAACCACATGACCTTCAATAATATAACTAGGCACTCTGATTTCTTTATTTTGAATAGAAATTAAAGAAAGTTGTGTTTTCATTTTTAACAAATCCTTTAACAAGGGTTTTATAATTAATTTAACCTCTTTAGAATCTGGATTAAAACAAGGTTTGGCATTGTAAAGAGCTAAAAATGGTTGAACATTAAAATTACTCGGTGGAATGTAAATTTCTGATAAGGGTCTAATAATGTTAATAGAAGATTCATCTAGCCCTAATTCTTCAACAGTTTCTCTAGTTGCAGTATGTTTTAAATTTCTGTCTGAGTTATCCATTTTTCCCCCAGGAAAACTAATTTGATTTGAATGTACCCCATTATATATATTTCTTAAAATTAGTGTCATTCTGGTTTCTTCATTTTTATCTTCGTAAAACAACATGATTACTGCTGCAAGTTTAGGATTCTTTACAATATAACCATCTAAATACTGCTTAACTCTGTTTGGAGGTGCTAATTTTAAAAGAGATTTATTTCCTGGAAGATTAAAATCATTTATTTTTAATAAAATATTTTTAAAATTTAAAAAATGCATGTGAAAAAAATATTGTTGGTTATAATACTTTTAAACTTTCTTAATTGTAAAGATATTAGTAATAAACCTTCAAAAAAAATAGTAGTAAAAAAGATTGAAAAAACTAAAATCAAAAAAGAAAAAGAAATCTTTTTATTAAATGATAAAAATGCAATACCATTTTTCTTTGATTATGAAAAACACAATAAAGAAAGTCTTGTTAAAATAATAACAGATTATGGAGATATAGACATTAAATTATTTGAAAATACACCATATCATAGAGCAAATTTTATTTATTTAACTAAAAAAAATTATTTCGATGGTGAGTTTTTTCATAGGGTGGTAAAAGATTTCATTATTCAAGGTGGGAATTCTGATAACCGAAATACATCTAAAAAAAGACGATCAATTGGAAGATATTTACTGCCACCAGACACAAAAAAAGGATATAAACATCACAGAGGAATTGTATCTATGCCTAGTAGTGAAATTGAAAACCCACATAAACTAGCTTCACCATATGAGTTTTTTATAGTTCAAAAAAAAGAAGGTGCGTATCACTTAGATGGAAATTATACTGCTTTTGGGAAAGTGATAAAAGGAATGAATGTTGTTGATATTATTGCAAATTTAGAAACAGACAAAAGAGAATGGCCTTTAGATAATGTAAGATTTAAAACAATTTTAATTAAATAAAAACTAATTATTAGTTATTCTTATTTATTTACTATATTTAATAGGAATAATTTATATTAATAACTATAATAGAATAAGAAATGACAATAGTTCAATTAAAATACGCTATAGCGGTAGCTGAACACAGAAACTTTACCATTGCTGCAGAAAAATGTTTTGTAACTCAGCCAACCTTGAGTATGCAAATTCAAAAATTAGAAGGAGAGTTAGAGATAACTATTTTTGACAGAAGTAAAAAACCTATTGGAATGACTGAAGTTGGAACAAAAATTATTCAACAATGTAAAAAAATAGTTAGTGAATCTGAAAAAATGCAGGATGTTGTTGATAAAGACAGAGGAGTTATTGGTGGTAATTTTAAATTAGGAATTGTTCCAACTATAATGCCCACACTCTTACCAATTTTTTTAGACGAATTAGTTAGTAAATATCCAATGCTTAAAGTTTCTTTTTTTGAGTTACCCACTTTTGAATTAATTGACAAATTAAAAAATAATGGTTTGGACTTAATAATAGCATCGACTCCTCTGGAAGATGACGAATTAATTGAAAAACCCATTTACTATGAACCGTTTGTAGCATACCTTCCTGAAAAAAATAAAAATTTTGGGAAAAAAGAAATTATTCCTAAAGACCTTTATTCTAACGATCTACTTCTTTTGAGAGACGGACATTGTTTTAGGAACAGTATTGAAAACTTATGCTTTGATTGTCACGAATACAAAGGAAAATTTGAATTAAAAAGCGGAAGTTTTGAAACTTTAATAAATTTAGCTGATCAAGGGTTAGGTATCACATTCTTACCATACTTACATACATTAAGATTAAATAGTAATCAAAAAAAGATGCTACATAGTTTCAAAAACCCCAAACCTGCAAGAGAAGTTAGTTTAGTATATCATAAAAATGAAAATAAAATTCACATAATTAATGAAATAAAAGATCTTTTAAATAAACTAACAAAAAGAAAGCTTCAGTTCAATGATGTAAATATTATAAGTCCAATAAAAAATAGAGAAGCAATAAGAGTATAAAAAAATTATATTAAAACAGCTTCAAGGCCTGGCTTATTTAAAATGAATTTTTTTACCCATATAATTAGCTCATTATATTCATAAGGCAAAAGTACCTTAGAGGCCTTAAATAATTCTTTTTTAAAAAGAATTGGATCAAAACTCACTTTCTTTAAAACATCTTTAGTGTAATTATAAATAGATCTGGACATTTTTAGATATTAATGTGAATTTATAAAAAATTCTGAATTCTAAATATTTAAGAAATGTTAAGGTTTTACTTTTTTACCTTTAAGGTCCATTGAAAACTAAACTTAGAAACCACATCTCCTGAGGAATCTATTCCTGATGAATTAAGCCATATAGTCTGGGGTTCTCCTGATGAAATAGCTAAATTAATGGACTCTCTAATTTCAGAACCTTGATCACAACTAAAAAGAATTTTACCTGTTGCTTTTTTTGAAAAATTAGCTTTATTATTTAAAACTAACATAGAAAATTTTCTTTTACTTATTTCAATTTCATTTGATAATAGCAAGCCTGTAGATAATTCGCCTGCCATTCCTTGAACAGCCCAAAACATAGATTTAAAAGGATTTTGATTAATCCATCTATGCTTAACACCAATCAAACAAGATTTTTCATTTACAGACTTAACTCTAATACCACACCACCAAACTGATGGAAGCTTAAAAAAAGTGTAAATATTATATTGAAATGGACTTTTCACTCTATATCAGCTAAATAACGTTCTGCATCTAAAGCTGCCATACATCCTGTTCCTGCTGCAGTTACTGCTTGACGATAATCTTTATCCTGGACATCACCTGAAGCAAAAACACCAGGATAGTTAGTGTCAGTAGTTTTTCCTTTTGTAATAATATAACCGGCATCGTCCATCTCTATTTGACCCTTAAAAATATCAGTATTGGGTTTATGACCAATAGCTATAAAAAGACCAGTTACTTTTACATCATCTTTTTCATTTGTCTTACTATTCACTATTCTAACTCCTTCCACTACATCTTTCCCTAAAACCTCCTCAATTTCAGAAAAATATCTAACTTCAATATTCTCTCTTGATTCAACTCTATGCTGCATCGCTTTTGAAGCTCTCATTTGTCCTTTCCTTACTATCATAGTTACTTTAGTACATAAATTAGCTAAATAAGTTGCTTCTTCAGCAGCCGTATCTCCTCCACCTACTATTGCTACATCTTGACCTTTATAAAAGAATCCATCACAAACAGCACAAGCCGAAACACCTCCTCCTTTTAGTCTTTCTTCTGATGGGATTCCTAAATATTTTGCGGTAGCACCAGTTGATATTATAATACTTTCTGCCTCAATTTCTTTACCATTATCAACAGTAACCATGTGTATTCCTCCCTTATTTTTACTTAGAGTGACCTTAGTTACTAATCCAATCCTAACTTCAGTTCCAAATCTTTCCGCTTGTTTTTGTAATTCAACCATCATTGTAGGACCATCTACTCCATGTGGATAACCTGGAAAATTATCAACTTCTGTGGTGGTGGTTAATTGTCCTCCAGGTTCCATTCCTGTGTAAAGAACTGGTTTTAAATCTGCTCTTGCAGCGTAGATTGCTGCTGTATAACCCGCTGGTCCTGAACCAATAATTAAAGTTTTAATTCTTTCTATTGACATATATATTTATAATGACCATAAATTTAAAATATTTGATCACTTTCTTTTGAAAAAACTATAAAAAGTTATCATCATAAATTATTAAAATATAATTATCATTTATTGTTTGATGATTTTTGAAATAATCCTATATTTGCGCGGCTCACCTCGGGGTGTAGCGTAGCCCGGTTATCGCGCCGCGTTTGGGACGCGGAGGTCGCAGGTTCGAATCCTGCCACCCCGACTAAACCTCAATAAATTTTTAAATTTGTTGAGGTTTTTTTAAAACTAATAATCTAAAATCAATTGATTTTTTACCAATTTTTTTTATTGTTTTAACTTTCAATCTTGAAAAGCCTTTTTTAAAATTTATTTCACCAATGTTAACACTAACAAATTCTTTAGTGTAAGATTCTATTCTTTTTATAACGTCTTTTTTTGAACCTTCTAATTCAGGATCATAAAAAGTTTTAAGTTCTTTATAAATTATTTGATTTTCATATTCAACAGAAATTTCAGTGCCAACACTATTTTTAGGTAAAGTGTAGTATAACTCTACATTGTTTAATCCTGATTCTAGAACATTAATATCCCAATAAATATAATCTTCTTCATTCTTCCAATTTTCAATAAACGAACAATTAGCATGGATTGATGATCGTTTTAATTTTCCAGTAATTTCTGCATCTCTAGCTGGAAGGTGAGTGTAAATAGATTTATTGTCGTTAACAGTAAATGGTCTTCTTTTAATTGAATCTTTATATTTATCAACAATATTTTTTTTCCAAAAACTCTTTGCATCTTTCAAACTTTTAAAGTCGCTTAAAAATTTATTATTTACTGGTAATTCTTGTTTGTGATCTAATTTTAAGTCAAATAAATTATCTTGATTATCTAGTATAAACCTATTGTTTCTGACACTAATTTTATTGTTCCAATATGAAAATATTTTCCTTTTGTTGTCTTTCAATTTTTGATCCTGTAAATATTTATTAAAACTTAGACCATCAAAATCTATTTTAGAACTGTTATTGGTTAGTTCAATTAAGCTGGGGAATATATCTAATACACTTGATATCTGAGCTACTTTAGTTCCAGAGGGAATCTTATTAGGCCACTGAATGAAAAAAGGGACCCTAACCCCACCCTCATTAGTACTGCCTTTTCTTTCTTTTAAATCATTATTCCAACGGTTACCATTAGGGCCATTATCACTGAAATATATAATAATAGTATTGTCATACAACTTATATTTTTTTAGTGAATCTATTACCTTACCTACGTTATAATCTAAGTTTTCGACCATAGCCAGAGCAGCCTGTGTTTTTTTGATATTTTCTTTGTCTGAATACCTTCCTTTTAACACTATGTTTTTATCTTTTAAATAAGACTTCGGAACCTGCATTGGAGAGTGAGGAGTGTTGTAGGATATATATGTAAAAAAAGGTTTTTCTGAATTTTTAATAAATGATATAGCTTTATTGGTAATATCATCTGAAATATACCCTTTTCCTCTAGTTATTTCACCATTATTTTCTAAAACAGGATCATAATAATTTCCCCAATGGCCAGAGGTAAATCCATAAAACTCATCAAATCCACGAGAATTTGGGTGATAGGGAGGCTGTGAGCCATTATGCCATTTTCCAAAAACACCTGTTCTGTAATCCTTTTCTTTAAAATAATCAGAAATTAAAATATGATCTAAGTTCATTCGCTCATAGCCTCTAGTGACTCCATTGACTCCAGATCTGATAAAGAATTTTCCTGTTAATAGCTCGGCTCTTGTTGGTGAGCAAACTGGACTTACATAAAACCTGTCAAATGCTGCACCATTGTTGGCAATGCCATCAATATTAGGAGTGTTTAAATTACTATTTCCGTTAAAACTTAAATCCCCCCAACCTTGATCATCAGACAAAAAGATTAAAATATTTGGTTTATTCTGGTCCTTATTGCTACATCCAAATAAACATATTATAAAAAAAAACTTTATAAGATTGTTAAGACACATATAAATTTAAGTTAGTTGTTAAAAATAAAAAAAATATCCCATATAAAATCAGTTAGTTATTTTCTTTAAAAACTCAACCATCTCATACGTGTTGTTTGCAGGTTCGAATCCTTCCACCCCGACTAAAACCTCTTTAAATATTTGATTTAGAGAGGTTTTTTATTTTATCTATATTAGTATTAAGAATTCCTATGAATTATGTTTGATTTACTATTTGCCAAAACATTTACTCTAGTTGGTGGGATGCTTGTTATTACAACAATTTTTTCAAGAATAAATAAAGCTTACGAAACAACTGAAGAAGCCATAATTAATTTAGCTGGAAGTTTTATTGTTCTTTTTTTAATTTTTGGTTTTAGCGAATTTTTTCCATACAACATTATACTACTTGCTGTTTTTTCTGGGCTTATAGGTTGGAGTATTGGACCTACTATTTCTGAGCTAGGGCGTAGTTTTAAGCTAAGACAATATTTCAAAAAAAAAGGTGTAATTTCAAAAAACATAATTACTAAGAAATCCACTGGATGGGATAAGTTTTGGGGTGGAAAGGATGAAAAGAAAACTATGTATTATGACAAAAAGAATCCAAAAGACATGTTTGATAAAGATTCAGAAAAATATAAATCTATTATAAATGATTTTGAATCAAGTTATCAATTAAAAAAAGATTCCTATGATCAAGAATGGCAAAATATAGTTTTTCAAGCCATGCTTGGAACTACCATAGCAGTTCTATCGACATCATTTCTTGTTTTTAACTCTTCATTTAATTTTGGTATTCTTGGCGGATATCTCTTTATAGCATTAATAATTTTAATTATTATGAGTTTTCTGAACACAATGGTTTTTAAATCAAGAATATTTTCATTAGCTAAATCTTATGTAGGAGTTCTGATTTTTACGGGGTATTTGTTGTATGATTTTAATTTATTAGAGCAAAGAATGAATCTTGGAGATGATTCTTGGTCCTCAGCTGTTATAATTGCGGTAAATTTATATTTGGATATAATCAATTTATTTTTAGATTTATTAATGATTTTGGCTGAGGGCGGTAATTAATTTTAAACTTAATGAATAATGAACAAATTTTTCTCAATAACTATTTTTTTAGGACTAATACTTTCAAATTTTTCTTGTGCTCAAGATCTAAAACCTTTAGATAATGAAGTCGAAAATTCCATAATAACTGACGAAATAAATTATGAAATGGAATTAGTATTTGAAGACGAAAATATAATATGGGCTATTGAATTTTTTGAAGATAATTCTATTTTAGCAACAATAAAATCAGGATCACTGTTTCATTACAAAAATGGAAACAAAACAGAAATAAAGGGGCTTCCTGAAATATATTTAAGAGGACAAGGAGGTTTGTTAGACATAGCACTTCACCCAAACTTTAAAGAAAATAAATGGTTGTATTTATCCTATGCTTCTGAAGATGCAGGGGAAAAAGGAGGTAATACAACTATAGCTAGAGCAAAATTAATTGAAAACTCTTTATTAGATTTAGAAGTCTTATATAAAGCAGCACCAAACACCAGAAAAGGACAACATTTTGGTGGTAGATTAGAATTTGATAACGATAATTATCTGTATTTTTCAGTTGGTGACAGAGGGAATAGAGATGTTTATCCTCAAGACATAACTTTAGATGGTGGTAAAATATATAGGATTAATGATGACGGAACTATTCCTGATGATAATCCATTTTATAATACTCCAAATTCTAAAAAAGCTATTTATTCATTTGGACATCGAAACCCACAGGGGATGTTTAAACACCCAATAACTGGAAAAATATGGACTAATGAACATGGCCCAAGAGGAGGAGATGAAATTAATATTATTAAAAAAGGTAAAAATTATGGTTGGCCTAAAATAACTTATGGAATTAATTATAGTGGAACAACTATAACAAAGAAAAAAAGCCTTCCAAATATGGAACAGCCATTATATTATTGGTTACCCTCTATAGCCCCTAGCTGCTTCGAATACATTTCTAGTGATATTTACCCAAACTGGAACGGAAGCTTGTTGGCAGGTGCTTTAGTATTTAAATATGTGGAAAGAATTGGATTAAAAGACAATAAAGTTATCTCTAGATCTAAAATAGCGGAAGACTTAGGAAGGCCTAGGGATATAAAACAAGGGAATGATGGGTATATTTATGTTTCTATTGAAGGAAAAGGGATTTACAAGATTTTACCAAAAAAATGAAATATATAAATCTTATTCTATTTGTTTTTCCATTATTTATTTATTCTCAAAACGATAGTTTAGATATTTCAATAAAAAAAGGTAAATCCCTTTATGAGGATTTTTGTTTAAGGTGTCACATGCCAAATGGCAAAGGTCAAGAAGGAATTATTCCCCCACTTGCAAAATCTGATTTTCTATTTAAACACATGGAAGAAAGTATTAAAGCAATAAAATTTGGAGGAATAGAGGGTGAAATAATCGTAAACGGGGTAAAGTATAATTCTAAAATGGAAAAAATGGGATTATATGATGATGAAATAGCAGATATAATGAATTATACTTTAAATAGTTGGGGAAATAAATATGGTAAAATGATAAAGGAAAATTATGTTAAAAGTTTAAAAGAATAAAAATGATTTTAATTGGAATATGCGGAGGAACTGGATCTGGAAAAAGTACGATTACTAATAAAATAGTAGAACATTTTAAAAAAAAGGGGATTGTCAAAATACAAAGTGATTCCTACTACAAAAGTGAATCTAATTTTGATTTCAAAAAACGCTCAAAAATAAATTTTGATCACCCTGATTCAATCGATTTCAAGTTTTTATTAAAAAACTTAAGTGAATTAAAAAATAATAAAAAAATAAAAGAACCCATATATTCTTATAAAAGCCACAAAAGACTAAAAAAAAATAAAGTAGTTTACCCAAAAAAAATAATCATTATTGAGGGATTACATATTTTTTGTAATAAAAAATTAATTAATTTAATAGATTACGGTATTTATCTTGATGTTAATGATAAAGTAAGGTTGAAAAGAAGAATAGATAGGGATGTAAATTTTAGAGGAAGGAAAACAAAAGAGGTAGAAGAGAGGTATTTTATGATGTGCAAACCTATGCATGAAAAATATATTGAACCTTCAAAGGAATATGCTGATATAGTTTTAAAATCAAAAGATATATCATTTCAAAAAGTTTTAAGTTTAATTTCAAAAAAAATAATATGTTAAAATTTTTTAAGAAATTTATTTCAAATAAATATTTTAAGTTTTTTACAAATCTATATGTCTTAATTAGCATATTATTTTTGTTTTGGATTTTATTTATGGATGCAAACTCTTACATATTTCAAAAAGAACTTAACAGAGAGATTGAAGATTTGAAGTCGCAAAAGGAAAAATTAAAAATAGAAATAGAAATAGATAAAAAATTAATAAAGGATCTTAATAATATTGATAATTATGAAGCTTTTGCAAGAGAAAAATTTTTTATGAAAAGAGAAAATGAGGAAATTTACATAATAGAATTTCAGGACACTCTTAAAAACTAGTTAACAAAAAGAATTATAACTCTTAAACACGGACATCAAAATATTGTATTTTTAGGTAATTATTAATAATAAATGGGTAAAATAATTGCTGTTTCAAATCAAAAGGGAGGTGTTGGAAAAACAACCACTTCTCTTAATCTTGCTGCATGCCTTGGAATTTTAGAAAAAAAAGTTCTTTTAATTGATCTGGATCCACAAGCAAATGCAACCTCCGGAATTGGTATAGATTTAAAAAAAATAAAAAAATCATCTTATCACTTATTAGAACATTCTGAGAAAATAAGTAATATTATATTAAAATCAAGTACCCCCAATTTAGATGTAGTACCCTCAGATATTGATTTAGTAGCTATTGAATTAGAATTAGTAAATCATCCAAATAGAGAATTCATGCTCAAAGAAGCATTGAGAGAAGTAAAAGATAAATACGATTATATTATAATAGATTGTGCCCCTTCATTAGGACTAATTACCCTAAATGCTTTAACTGCTTCTAGCTCTGTAATAATTCCAATTCAATGTGAATATTTTGCCCTTGAAGGTCTTGGTAAATTATTGAATACAATAAAAAGCATACAAAAAATTCATAATAGGGATTTAGAAATAGAAGGTCTTCTTTTAACTATGTATGACACTAGATTAAGACTTTCTAACCAAGTTGTAGATGAAGTTAGAAAACACTTTCATAATATGGTTTTTAAAACGATTATTCAACGAAATGTTAAATTAGGTGAAGCCCCTAGTCATGGTAAAAACATAATAGATTACGATTCAACAAGTAAAGGAGCAAAAAACTATATTAAATTAGCACAAGAATTAATAAATAATAATTTTTAAATGGCAAAAGCTTATAATAAACAACCTTTAGGAAGAGGGCTTTCGGCTTTACTGAATGATTCAAATGATGATATTAAAACAGCTAAAGATAAAAATGCTGATCAAATTATTGGCAATGTAATAGAACTTCCTATTGATCAAATCAAAGTAAATCCATATCAACCTAGAACCAATTTTGAAAACGAAAAAATATTAGAATTAGCTAAATCAATTGAAGAATTAGGCATAATTCAGCCCATAACAGTCAGGAAAATTGGTTTTAAATTATTTGAAATCATTTCTGGTGAAAGGAGATTTAGAGCAATAAGTTCATTAAAAATAAAATCTATCCCATCTTTTATAAGAATAGCTAATGACCAACAATCATTAGAAATGGCTCTAGTAGAAAATATCCAAAGAGAAAACTTAGATCCAATTGAAATTGCTCTATGTTATAAGCGCTTAATCGATGAAGTTATGTTAACTCAAGAACAAATGAGTACAAGGGTTGGTAAAAAAAGATCAACTATATCAAACTATTTAAGACTCTTAAGACTGGATCCAATTATTCAAACTGGAATTAGAGATGGCTTTATTTCCATGGGACATGGAAGAACATTAGTCAACATTGAAAACAGAGAAGATCAATTAAATATTTATGAAAAAATTTTAACAAAATCCTTATCTGTTAGAGATACCGAAAAATTAACAAATAGAACGAAAAACCCAACAGAAAAATCAAAAACACAAAAAAAATGGTTAAAAGAGCCTTTTGAATCTAGTCTTGTTAATTTAAAAAAAGGGTATAACTCAGAAGTTAAAATTAAGTTAAACGGAAATGAAAAAGGTTTAATAATAATTCCATTTAATAATATTGATGAATTCAATAAATTAAATAAAAAGTTAAATGAGAGTAAGTAAACTTCTATTTTTAATTTTTATATCATTTGCGTCTAATAGTTTTACTCAGGAATCCAAACCGCTCATTTGACGAATTAGATCCCTTAGAACCATCTAAAGCAGCTTTTTATTCTGCGGTTTTTCCTGGAGCTGGGCAAGCATTTAATAAAAAATACTGGAAGATACCCATAGTTTACATGGCTATAGGGACGTCAATCTATTCTTATGACTTTAATCAAAAGAAATATTGGAATTATAGGAATGCATATAAAAGTAGAAAAGCAGGTTATAATAATGATGAGTTTCAAAATTTAATTTTAGAGGATAATAGACTTTTAGATGGGGCAGATTTTCACAAAAAAAACAGAGATCTTTCAATGGTTTTTATTATCAGTTTTTATATTTTAAATATTTTAGATGCTAACATTGATGCACACTTAAAGCAGTATAATATTGATGAAAATCTTACTCTATTACCATACTACGATAAAGAAACTAATATTAATTCAGAATCTGTTGGATTATCGTTAAATTTGTTTTTTTAAAAAAATGAGAATAGCGCTTCTAGGTTATGGAAAAATGGGTAAAGAAATTGAAAAAATTTCTGTTGAAAGAGGTCATAAAATAGTTTATAAAATTGATAAAAACTCAGTAGATAGTAATATCAATGAAGCAGATATAGCAATAAACTTTAGTACCCCAGAAACAGCAGTTCAAAACATAAAATTAGCTCTAAAAAGTGGTGTTCCAGTGGTGTGTGGAACAACTGGCTGGCTTTCTGATTTTAAAATGATAAAAGAGCTTTCTATAAAATCTAAGATTAGTTTTCTATATTCATCTAACTTCAGCCTTGGTGTAAATTTATTTTTCGAATTAAACAAGAAGCTTACTCAAATTATGAATAAACATCATCATTATTCTTTAAATATTGAAGAGATTCATCATACTGAAAAAATTGATAAACCAAGTGGGACTTCAATATCATTGGCTAATGATATTATCGAATCTGGAAAATACAATAGTTGGTCAATTAATAATAAAGAAAAAAAATCTATAAGAATAGATTCAAAAAGAATTAATGAAGTTCCAGG
The DNA here is from genome assembly GCA_905181705.1 of Cryomorphaceae bacterium BACL29 MAG-121220-bin8. Classification (GTDB taxonomy): domain Bacteria; phylum Bacteroidota; class Bacteroidia; order Flavobacteriales; family Flavobacteriaceae; genus MAG-121220-bin8. The sequence continues at coordinate 109,368 of CAJIYP010000003.1, forward strand.
TACTCATATTATAAATTATTCTTCAGAAGTTGACTCAATAGAAATCAAGCATACCGCAAATAACAGAAAAGGTTTTGCCTTTGGAGCTATTTTAGCCTCAGAATGGCTAATTAATAAAAAAGGAGTTTTTGAAATGAATGATGTTATCAATGATCCTAATTTTAAATATTAATAATGACAATATTTCAATGGTTTATTTTTTTCTTAATTATACAAGTAGTTCATGGTCTAGGTACATGGAAATTATATAAATCTGCTGGCTACAAATCATTTTATTCAATTATCCCCATTTATAACGCTTTGGTTTTAATGAAAATAATAAAAAGACCATGGTGGTGGATTTTTTTACTTTTTATTCCAATAGTAAATCTTTTAATTTTCCCTGTAATTTGGGTAGAAACATGTAGAAGCTTTGGTAAAAATTCGTCAATTGATACTTGGCTTTCTGTAATTTCTTTAGGATTATTTATATATACTATTAATTATTCAAATAAAGTTGACTATAAAAATGACAGAGATTTAAATCCAAAAACTGGTTTAGGTGAATGGATTAGTTCAATAATATTTGCGATAATTTTAGCAACAATAGTTCACACCTATTTTATTCAACCCTATATAATCCCAACAGGTTCTTTAGAAAAAACACTACTTGTTGGAGATTTTCTATTTGTAAGTAAATTCCATTATGGAGCAAGAGTACCTCAAACAGCTATTTCTTTTCCAATGGTTCACGACACTATTGTAGGTACAGGACTAAGATCTTATCTCAATAAACCTCAAATACCTTATTTAAGATTACCTGGTTTTGAAAAGATAAAAAGAAATGAGATTGTCACATTTAGCTGGCCAGCAGATACAGTACGAAAATTCTTTGTCAAAGAAAAAGGAGTAAAGAAACCAATTGATAAAAAATCAAATTATGTTAAAAGATGTGTTGCCATTCCCTCTGATACTCTTGAAATTATTAATGGAATAATTCATATCAATGGTAAAATAAGTAAAATGCCATATAGGGCTAAACCAGTTTATAGTTTTAAAGCATATAATTCAAAAGGTGTATCCACTTCTAATATTGTAAGGCTTGGAATAAATATTCAAAGGAAATTTAAAGTCTCTGATATTACTCAAAATAAATATATTCAAATACAGCCCTATATTTTAAGGATAGTTGATAATAATCCTGAAAACTTTATAGTTTTAACGGGTTCCAAAGGCATTCCCTACGATATCAGGTCAAAAAATAGAATTGAGTTAACAGAGTTAACTGATTATGCAAGAGAATTATTATTAACGGAAGAAGAAGCTAAAATAATCAAAGAAAGCAAATTATTAGACAGTCTTAACAGATCGTTTAAAACTTTCAAATCATATAACACTTCCTTTTTTCCAAATGATATAAAATATAATTGGAATGAAGATAATTTTGGTCCAATCATTTTACCTAAAAAGGGGACAAAAATAAAACTCAACATAACTAATCTTCCTTTGTACAAAAAGATTATAAGAGATTATGAAAAAAATACTTTAAAACTTGTTAATGGGGAAATTATAATTAATAATATTATTACAGATGAATACACTTTTAACCAAGATTATTATTGGATGATGGGAGATAATAGATATAGATCTGAAGATAGTAGATCTTGGGGTTTTGTTCCCAAAGATCACATCGTAGGAAAACCTGTATTTATTTGGATGAGTATTGAAGGAATAAATGATGGTTTTAAAAATTGGAGAATTAGATGGGATAGAGTGTTTACAACTATAAACTTAGATGGAGAACCCAAATCTTACAGATGGTATTTTCTATTTGGAATACTTTTTTCTTTAGGACTTTCCGAATATAATAAAAGAAAAAAACCTAAAACTAAATAGATTCTGAAAGATACTTTTAAAATTAAAACTCCTTGTTATTTTGCGCCTATATCTCATTGGGCAGATATTATAAATGGAAATATTATTTGGGAAATAAATCAAAATTTTAATAAGCAAACTTTAAAGAACAGGACTTACATATTCGGACCTAATAAAATTTTGAAACTTAGTATTCCAATAAAACATTCAACAGAAATATTTACATTAAAAAATGCATTAATTCAAAATGACTTTAAATGGCAAAAAGATCATTGGAAATCAATAGAATCTTCATATAAATCCTCTCCTTTTTTTGAATACTACCAAGATTCATTAGAAAATATATACAAAAAAAAATATAATAAACTTTTAGATTTTAACCTAGATTGTATAAAGCTTATTAATGAATGGTTGGAGATTGAACTTAAATTTAACTTCACTAATTCCTATAAAAAAAAATACCAAAAGCATATTGATTTAAGATTTAAATCAGAAAAGAATTATAAGGATGAGTTTAAAGTGAGAGAATATATACAGGTTTTTTCATCAAAACATGGATTTAAAAATAATATTAGCATTTTAGATTTAATATTTAATCAAGGACCAAATAGCATGAGTTATTTAAAATAAAAAAAAGCAGGCCATAAGCCGGATTCTGTCGTGCCTTATCATTTATCTAGACAAAATATTACTACTTTGTTCAAACCGCCCACCCTCCAACATCGAACGAGCAGTTCTCAAACGTTGGTCTACGTGACGTTTCACCTTATAGAGTTTACCTGATTTCACTACAGCCTAACTGTACATTCTTTCTGTTGCACTGGTCCTCTATTTTCATAGTGACGGGTGTTACCCGCTATAATGCTCTGTGGTGTCCGGACTTTCCTCTTTTGTAAAACAAAAGCGATAAGGTGGCCTGCGTAAGCAAAAGTATGTTAAAAATAACTGTTGATAAAAAGTTTTATTTAATTAATTATATCGATAGATTAATATGGTCAATTTTTATATTTGTTCTATGGATAATTTTGTTGTTTCTGCACTAAAATACAGACCTGATAATTTCAATTCGGTTATTGGTCAAAGCTCAATAACAAAAACTTTAGAAAACGCTATAAAACAAAATCAATTACCTCAAGCATTATTGTTTTGCGGACCTAGAGGAGTTGGTAAAACTACCTGTGCTAGGATATTAGCAAAAAAAATTAATGAAAATCAGGAAAGTTCAGATGATTTCTCTTTTAATATTTTTGAATTAGATGCGGCATCAAATAATGGAGTAGATGATATTAGAAATTTAATTGATCAAGTCAGAATCCCTCCACAAACAGGAAAATATAAAGTTTATATAATTGATGAAGTTCACATGTTGTCAGGACAAGCTTTTAATGCATTTTTAAAGACATTGGAAGAACCCCCGTTTTACGCAATATTTATATTGGCTACGACGGAAAAACACAAAGTTATCCCGACAATTTTATCAAGATGTCAAATTTACGATTTCAAAAAAATAAGTACGGATAATATTAAATTATATCTTGAAAATATTGCAAAATCTGAAAAAATCAAGTTTGATGATGAAGCTCTTTACTTAATTGCAAAAAAAAGTGATGGTGCATTAAGAGATGCATTGTCAATATTTGATAGGTTAGTAAATTTCACTGAGGGAAACATCACAAAAGAATTAGCTTATGAGAATTTAAGTGTATTAGATTATGACATATATTTCAAAGCTTTTAATCAATTAATTGAAAATGACATTACCAATATAATTTTATTATTAAATGAAGTAATTGAAAAAGGATTCGACGGACAACATTTTATTGATGGTTTTTCTTCTCATTTGAGAGATCTTATGGTTTCTAAAGATAATAAAACACAAGTTTTACTTGAACAGAATAAATCTTTATTAAATAGATATATTGAACAAGCCAATAAAAAATCTTTGAACTTTATTTTAACAGCAATTGAATTAACAGAAGATTGCAGTTATCGATATAGAACAAGTAAAAATCAGCGATTATTAGTTGAAATTTGTTTAATGAAACTTTGTTCAATATCTCAAATTGAACAAAAAAAAAAAATAGCAATACTTCCAGTTGAATCAATTAAAAAAAGAGATTCACTAAAAATTATAGAAGAAACCACAAACAAACTAGAGGAAGAAATTAATATTGTTATTAAAAAAGAATTACTTTCTGATTATAAGACGAGTTCAGTTATAAAAGAAAATGATTTAAGTGAAACAAAGAAAGAAAAAGTTGTTTCTGGACTATCAATATCTAGTCTTAAAATAAAAAAAAATATTGAAAAAGAATTAAAAGAAAAACAAAAACAAGAAAATATAGAAAATTTTAATGAGTCATTTAATCAAGATGACTTAAATAAAGAATGGAAAGTTTACTACACAAACTTGTTGGATAATGGTAGAAAAAATATTGCTAGTATTCTACAAATTGATGATCCAATAATTAAAAACGGAAATGAAATTCATTTTACATTATCTAACAATACCAATAAAATTGAACTAGAAAAGAACAAACCTCCTCTTTTAAGGTTTTTAAGAAACAAGCTAAAGAATAGTGAAATCCAACTTATTGTAGGAGTTAATAAAGAAAATGAAAAAAAATTTATTTATTCCTCTTTAGAAAAATTTGAAAAACTCAAGTCAATTAACCCTAGTGTAGAAAAAATGCGCTCAGAATTTAAATTAAGATTATAATTTATTTAAAAGTTCAGAAACCATACCATCAGCTAGGCCAATTTTAGGAACTTCAATTTGATTTATTTCTGAACAATTTAACAAGAATTGATATATTTTTCCAGCTGGCACTATAACATCAACTCTATCAGGATTTAATTTTAATTTCAAAGTTTTATCTATGTATGACATTTTATCAACTTTTGAAATAGTACTATTAAGTTTTTTTAATGTTAGAGGAGTCCCTAGCTTTAATCCTGAAATTTTAAAAATTTTATTGATATTACCTCCCAAGCCAATTACTCTTATATTTTTAAAATTTTTAATGTTATTTTTTATCCATTCTTCAAAAGAATTCCATGTTTTTTTAGTTACCAAATTATTTATCAATCTAACTCCACCAATTTTAAATGAATTAGATTTTAAAATTTTTCCATTTTTAAAGATTGTTAACTCAGTACTTCCTCCTCCAACATCAATAAAACAGTATGTATTCAAATTATTTTTATAATTAAATAATTTATCTTTTGTTATCAATGCACCTTCCTTTTTTGCATCAATAATTTTGATTGAAATACCCGTTTTATATTCAACATCTCTAATTACTTTTATTCCATTCGAGGAACTTCTTAATGCAGAAGTTGCGTAGGCAAGATGTTTTTCAACTTTATGAACCTTCATAAGTAATTTAAAAGAAAACATCGTATCTATTAATCTAGAGATATTTTCATCTGAAATAAGGCCTAATGTAAAAGCATCCTGACCTAATCTTATAGGTACTCTGACTAAAGCATTTTTAGTTGCTTCTGGATTGAAATTTTCCCTAAAAATAACGTTTGATATCAATAATCTAATAGCATTGGAACCAATATCGATAGTAGCAAACTTTTTAATTTCTTTAAACCCCTTCAAACTATTTTAAATAATAATTATATACTTCGTCTTGTGATCTAAAGTTTGGTCTACTATTTCTTTTGTATTTATTCATTGAGGAATGATTTACAAATCTAGATTTAACATTGTCTTTCCAATATATATTGAAAATATCTAGGATCTCTTCTTTTATTTCAGCATCTAGTATCGGACAAATTACCTCTACCCTATTATTTAAGTTTCGAGTCATTAAATCAGCCGAAGAAATATAAACACTATTACTTTTATCATTACAAAAAATGAAAAATCTAGTATGTTCTAAAAATTTATCTACAATACTAATAACCTCAATATTATCACTCATATTTAATTTCTCAGGAATTAAACAACAAACCCCTCTAATAATCATTTGAATCTTTACCCCTTCTCTACTTGCATTATAAAGTGATTTTATCATACTATAACTAGTGATATTATTTACTTTAATTTTAATCCAAGCTGGTTTACCTATTTTTGCGTTTTTAATCTCATTATTAATTAACTTTTTAATATTTTTTTCAGTGTTAATAGGTGAAACTATAAGTTTTTTAAAGCTGAATTTTTTGTAGTTAGCTCCAAAAAAATTAAAAACTAATTTCACTTCATTTAAAACTTCTTTATTAGATGTAAATAATGTCATGTCTGTATAAACTTTTGCCGTAGACTCATTGAAGTTTCCTGTACTTATAAATCCATATTTCTTTAAAACTTTATCTTCTTTTCTTTCAATTAAGCAAATCTTACTATGAACTTTTAATTGAGGTGAACCAAATATTAATTTAATGCCTTGAGATTGCATTTCCTTTGCATATTTTATATTAGCAGATTCATCAAATCTTGCCTGAAGTTCAATTTGTACAATAACTTTTTTGCCATTTTTAGCTGCATTTATTAAAGCGCTTGCGACTTTAGACAATTTAGATAATCTATAAATAGTGATATAAATACTTTTTACCTTAGGGTCAATAGAAGCTTCTAAAAGAAAATTAATAACGTATAAAAATTTATGAAATGGGGCATGTAAAAGAAAATCTTTCTTTGAAATTGTTTCAAACATACTGTCTCTCAAATCAAAACCATTAATATTTAGAGGTTTTATAGGTTTATATAATAAGTTTCTTTTATTCAAACTTGGAAAACTCATATAATCCCGTCTATTATGGTATTTTCCACCTGGAATCATACTATCCGTATCATCATCTATCTTCATTTTTTTAGTCAAAAAAGACAAACTATCTAGAGTTATTTTACTGTCATATACAAATCTTACTGGATCTCCAGACGATCTTTCTTTAACACTTTCTGAGATTTTGTCTAAATAACTTTTTGAAATATCATCATCAAAATCCAATTCAGCATCTCTACTGATTTTTATCATATTAGCTTGAATTTCATTGGGGTTAAATAATTTGAAGATTTCTTTTAAATGACACCTTATAAGATCGTCTATCATCATTACATAACGATTAGAATCATTTGAGGGTAATTCAACAAATCTTTTTAAATCTTTAGGAATATGAATTATTGCATGCTTAACAAAGTTAGCCTCTAACTCCATTCTGATTAATAAAAAGGATAAATTGTCTTTAAATTTTGGTATTTTTTTTGATTTATTTAAAACTATTATTCCAAGTGAAGGACTTATTTTTTCATTAAAAAATTCTGTAGCATATTTAACTTGATAACTTTTAAGTTTTTTTTCATTTAAAAAATGGATATTTTCTGACTCTAAAAGTTTTATAATTTGATCTAAAATCTTAAAACTTTTATATTGAAGGTCAATCGCATTTTTAGAAATTTCATTTAGTAATTCTTTAGCAGTTCTATCTTTATATATCTTTTTTCCTGAGTCAATACTAACAGCAACTCTTTTGACTGTAGCATATCGAACTTTATAAAATTCATCTAAGTTATTTGAAAAAATTCCAAGGAATCTAATTCTTTCAATTAATGGTACAGATGAATCATCAGCTTCTTGTAGAACTCTCTGATTAAATTCAAGCCAACTAATTTCTCTGTTTTTAAATTTATTTTGAAAAGTATTCATTTAAAGTTCTTTGGGAAAAAATAATTACAATTACCAGTTATAACATCGGACCACAAAGATACATCAAATTCAAAAATTAAAATTCCAGAGGTAGGAACATGTTTATTAATAACACCTCCATATTTAAATAATAAATTATTACAAGAATTATTATGAGAAAAAATCATGACAGTATTTAACTCATTATTTAAATTTTTAATAAATAAATCTAATTTATCTCCATAAAAATCATAAAGATTTGAAGATTGAACAATTTTTAAATTTTTATAATTCACCAAATTATTTAGAAAAATTTTTGCAGTTTCAAAAGTTCTTTTGGAATTACTAGAAAAAACAGCGTCAATATCTATAGAAAAATTATTTAAAATGCCTGACATTAAGTTGGCATCATCAAAACCTCTGTTTGACAAAGGTCTGTTTAAGTCTGAAACATTATGATCCCAGGAAGATTTAGCGTGCCTTATTAAAATTAATTTTTTCAAGGAGAAAGTCTAGCAAAATTCCAAATATTTTTTTCTTTTTTATATAATATTCTATCATGAAGTCTATTGTCTCTTCCTTGCCAAAATTCAATTGAATATGGTTCAACAATATAACCTCCCCAGTTATTTGGTCTTTGTAAAATAGATTTTATTTTAGATAATTCTTCTAATTTTTTGTCTAAAACATCTCTAGAATTAATAATTTCGCTTTGATTTGAAACAATTGCACCCAATTGACTTCCTTTTGGTCTGCTGTTGAAGTAAATATCTGAATCCTTTTTATCAACTTTTGAAGCAATTCCATTAATAATTACTTGTTGCTCCGTACTAGCCCAAAAGAATGACAAACAAACATTTGGATTTATATTAATTGCCTTTCCTTTTCTACTATTATAATTAGTAAAAAAAACAAAGCCATCATTTGAGAATTTCTTAAGAAGAACTATACGAGTGATAGGCTTATTAGAAATATCAATGGTAGACAAAGACATTGCATTTGTTTCAGATTCAATATTTTTTGATTGAATAAAATCAAACCAATCAGAAAACAATTCAATAGGATTTTCTGGGATATCTTTTTCTATTAAAATTCCTTTCAAATAAGATTTTCTAAAAGAACTTAAATCTTTATCCATAAATTAAAAAAATATTAATTAAAGATAATTAATTTAAAAATTAAAAACCTTACCATCTGAAGCTAATTCAACATTGTCAAAGATCTCTTTAGCTTGATTTTGAAAACTATTTAAATTTTTATATCTAGATGAAAAATGTCCAAGAATTAATTTTTCAACTTTTGCTAATTTTGCAATCTCCGCTGCTTGTTTAGCTGTAGAATGTTTAGTTTTTTCTGCAAGATCTTTGTGGGAATCAAGAAAGGTTGATTCATGGTATAAAACATTACATTTTTTAATTAAATCAATTATAATAGGATTAAAACAGGTGTCACTACAATAAGCATAACTTATGTCCTTAGGTTTTGACTCTGTTAGTTCAATATTTTTAATTATTTCTCCAACAGCGTTAATTCCATCATTTCCCTTCTTAATTCCACTAAATTGAGTTTTATCAATTCCTAATTTTAATAATTTATTAATAAGTAATTTTCTTTCATTTTTTATTTCTTTAAATAAAAAACCATTGGTATAAATCCTGTGATTTAAAGGAATTGTTTTAACTGAAAATCTTTCACTTTCTAATAACAAAACTGGATCCAAACTTTCTAATTCAATAAACCGTAAATCATAATTAGTCCAAGAATCTCCTAGCTTTAACATTAAGATAATAGCTTTTTTAATTCCAATCGGACCATAAATGTTTAATGGTTTAATTCTTCCCAATAAACGAAAAGTTGAAATTAGTCCTGGAAGACCAAAAAAATGATCACCATGTAAATGTGAAATAAATATATGTTCTATTGAATTAAATTTTATTCCACATCTTCTTAGTTGAATTTGGGTTCCCTCTCCGCAATCAATCAAAACATTAGTTCCCCCTATTTCAAGAATTTGAGCAGAGGGGAAGTGATTTTTACTTGGAGAAGCAGAAAAACATCCCAATATGGTTAGTTTCATAACAAATTTAAATCACGTTCAATTTCCTCTAGTGATATGTAATCCAATGCTTCTTGAAGTGTTGGGACTAAATTTAAATCTAATTTATCATAATCAATATGATCAGTAACAATGACAACAGATTTTTTAATACTCTTATGACTTTTACAAAAAGACTTTAATAAGCTCAAATAATCATGAATAATTATATTATTTAATTCAATTATTACATTATTAAGCTTGTAGGAATTCTTGCTTATTTCATTATTTAGAGTATTTGGAGAATCTTTTTTTTCTAAAGTGATTAATATAGAATTCTCAAGATTGTTTACTTTCATTATTAATATAACTTTGAAGCTAATAAATACATTACAGCCATTCTAATAGCTACTCCATTTTCAACTTGATCCAAAATAATAGCTTGTTCTGAATCAGCAACCTCACTAGTTATCTCAACCCCTCTATTTATTGGACCTGGATGCATTATTATAATTTCTTTATTTAAGGAATCTAAAATTTCTTTATTTAGTCCAAATTGCTGAACATATTCTCTAACAGATGGAAAATAACTTTCAGACATTCTTTCATTTTGAATTCGAAGCATATTAACAGCATCGCACCATTTTAAAGCTTTTAATAAATCTGTTTCTACCTTTACATTTAAAGATTCAATATATTTAGGAATTAATGATTTTGGCCCACATACTTTAACTTCAGCTCCTAGTTTTTGGTAGGCATAAATATTAGAAAGAGCTACTCTAGAATGTAATATATCTCCCACTATTAATATTTTTTTATTTTTTAAATCTCCTATTTTCTCCTTTAATGAGTAAGCATCTAATAAAGCTTGTGTTGGATGTTCATGAGTTCCATCACCAGCATTAATTATACAGGATTTAACATTATTTGATAAAAAAACACTTGCTCCTGGACTTGGGTGTCTAATTACAACCATATCAACCTTCATTGAAATAATATTATTTACCGTATCAATTAATGTTTCTCCTTTTGAAACAGAAGATACTGATGAAGAAAAATTCACAACATCTGCTGACAATCTTTTTTGAGCTAATTCAAAAGAAATTTTTGTTCTTGTACTATTTTCAAAAAAAAGATTTGCAATAGTAACATCTCTTAGTGACGGTACTTTTTTGATTTTTCTATTTATAACTTCTTTAAAATGATCTGTTGTTTGAAAAATTAATTTTAAATCCTTAGAATTTAAATATTTAATTCCCAATAAATGATTTACACTTAAATTATTCATTCTTTATTTTTAAATAAATAAACAGAATCTTCACCATCGTTTTCTTCCCAACAAACTTTAACTATCTGATTTAATCTTGAATCAACTTGAATTCCACAGTAATCTGGTTGAATTGGCAATTCTCTAGAAAACCTTCTGTCAATTAAATTTAATAATTGAACTGCTTTTGGTCTGCCATAAGATTGTATTGCATCCATAGCAGCTCTTATACTTCTTCCAGTAAAAAGAACATCATCTATTAAAACAACCGTTTTATTTTCAATGGAAAAATCTAATTTAGTTTTATTTGCTTTCAATACTTTTTTGCTTCTTCTAAAATCATCTCTAAAAAAAGTAACATCTAATAAACCAAATTGAATATCATTAAATTCTTTTGTTAATAGTTTAATAATTCTATTAGCAAGAAGAACGCCTCTAGGTTGAATTGCTATGATTACAGTATTAGAAAAATCATTGTGGTCCTCAATTAATTGAAAAGACAGTCGATGAAGTATTGTAGATATTTCATTAGCGTTCAGTATTTTTTTTGGTTTCATCACGCTGATTTATCTTCAAAATTAGTGTTTTTTTCCTTTTTACAAGAATTTTGATTATTTAATAATGAAAATGAAAAGAAATATTCTAAAGTGATTTCATTTTTTTTGCAATTTCAAAATAAGTTCCATCATATAATTTAGATCTGATTTTAGAAAAAGCTGAAAGAGTTTCTTCAATATCGTTTAAGTTATGAGAAGCAGTAGGGATAAGTCTAAGCAAGATCACTCCTTTTGGAACAACTGGGTAAACAACAATTGAACAAAAAATAAAATATTTCTCTCTTAATTCTTTTACCATTACCATTGCTTCTTGTATAGTCCCCTTTAAAAAAACAGGTGTTACGCAACTCTGGGTTGATCCTAAATCAAATTCTTGATTTCTAAGACCTGATTGAAGAGCTTTAACGTTAGTCCATAATTTTGCTTTGATTTCTGGTCTAGTTCTAAGCATATCCAGCCTTTTTAAAGCTCCAATAACAAGTTGTATTTGTAAAGATTTAGCAAAAACTTGAGATCTCATGTTATACTTTAGAAAATCAATAATCATAGTATCTGCTGCTATAAATGCACCAGTACTTGCCATTGATTTTGCAAAAGTTGCAAAATAAACATCGATTTGATCTTGTATACCTTGCTCCTCTCCAGCTCCAGCTCCAGTTTCACCAAGTGTACCAAAACCATGGGCATCATCGACAAGGAATCTAAATTTATATTTATTTTTAAGTGCGGCAATTTCTTTTATTTTACCTTGTTCTCCTCTCATTCCAAATACACCTTCAGAAATCACAAGAATTCCACCACCAGTTTTTTCAGCAATTTTTGTAGCTCTTTCTAAATTTATACATAAACTATCAATGTCGTTGTGTTTGTAGGTAAACCTTTTACCCACATGTAATCTAACCCCATCAACTATGCATGCATGAGCATCCATATCGTACACAATAACATCATTCTTAGAAACCAAAGAGTCAATTGTAGATAATATGCCTTGATATCCAAAATTAAGAACATATGCTTTTTCTTTAGAAACAAATTCAGCAAGTTCTTTCTCTAATTTTTCATGAAATTCAGTATGACCAGACATTAATCTAGCACCCATTGGATATGCAGACCCATATTTTTTAGCAGCTTCTAAATCAACTTCTCTGATTTCAGGATGATTTGCAAGACCTAAATAATCATTAACACTCCACGTAATAACTTCCTTGCCATTAAATATCATTCTATTCCCAATGGGGCCTTCTAGTTTTGGAAAAGCAAAATAACCTTCTGCTATCCCAGCATATTTACCTAAAGGACCTTTATTGACTATAATTTTATCAAATAAATCTTTCATTAAAAAAATGTAATAATAAATTAATAAGCAAAAATAACTTATTTAATGTATTCTATTGGCTTTTCTAGTTCAGTTTTTTCAGAATCAAAAAAACCTTGATCATACATCCACTTATCACTATAGATTTTACTCATATATCTGGAACCGTGATCACAAAAAATCATAACTACATTACTTTTCTTATTAAATAATTTTTGTTTTGTTAATTGTTTTACGGCCTGCATAGCAGCACCTGATGTATAGCCGACAAAAAGGCCTTCTTTTAAAGCAATTTCTCTAGAAGAGTGAGCACTTTCTTCATCGGTAACCTTTTCAAATAAGTCGATAACATCAAAATCTGTAGCTGTTGGGATTAAATTTTTTCCTAAACCTTCAATTCTATATGGATAAATCTCATCTTCATCAAACTCCTTAGTTTCATGATATTTTTTTAAAACCGATCCATAAGCATCTACTCCAATAATTTTAATATCTGGATTTTGTTCTTTTAAATATCTACCAATTCCAGAAATTGTTCCTCCAGTACCACTACTAGCTATTAAATGGGTAATAGCTCCGCTTGTTTGTTCCCAAATTTCAGGTCCAGTTGTATTATAATGAGCTTCTATGTTTAGACTATTAAAATATTGATTTATGTAGAAAGAACCTTTAATTTCTTCGTGTAACCTTTTAGCAACTTGATAATAAGACCTATCATCATCAGCACTAACATGAGCTGGACAAACATACACTTTAGCTCCCATTGCTTTTAACATATCTATCTTATCAGGCGAGGATTTAGAAGACACTGCTAAAACACAATTATAACCCTTTATTATGCTAACCATAGCTAGGCTAAAACCAGTATTACCTGATGTTGTTTCTATTATTGTACATCCAGGCTTAATTAAACCTTTTTTTTCTGCACATTCTAAAATATGAAGAGCAATTCTATCTTTGTTTGAATGCCCTGGATTAAAAGCTTCAACTTTAGCATAAAAATTACCTGGAATTTCTTTTACAATATTGTTGAGTTTTACTAGCGGAGTATTACCAATTAACTCAAGAGCGTTATTGTAAGCTTTTACTTTTTTTTTCATTTAAAGTATAATCTTTGAAGTTAGCAAATTACTTAAAAAAAGCTGTTATCACCAAATTTTAATCCTATTTGTGAATATTTTCTAGATCAAATAGAAATGCATACTCCTTAGCGACTTCTTTTAAAGCCTCAAACCTTCCCGAAGCACCACCATGACCTGAATCCATATTTGTATTTAAAAACAATAAATTATTATTAGTTTTCAATTCTCTTAATTTTGCCACCCATTTGGCAGGCTCCCAATACTGAACTTGAGAATCATGAAGTCCTGTAGTAACCAATAAATTAGGATATCTAAATTTACCAACGTTATCATATGGAGAATAGGATAACATGTATTCAAAATATTGTTTTTTATTGGGGTTTCCCCATTCATCATATTCCCCTGTTGTTAGTGGAATTGTTTCATCAAGCATTGTTGTTACTACATCTACAAATGGAACAGCAGAAATAACTCCATTATATAGTTCTGGAGCTAAATTAATAACAACTCCCATTAATAATCCTCCAGCAGATCCACCATATGCGTAACTTTTATTTTTATTGGTATATCTCTCATTAATTAAATGTTTTGTACAAGAAACAAAATCTTTAAAAGTATTCATCTTTTTAAGAAGTTTTCCATTTTCATACCAATCTCTACCCATGTATTCACTTCCCCTTACATGTGCAATTGCAAAAATAAATCCTCTATCCAATAAAGACAATCGACTGATTGAAAAATAAGGGTCTATTGTGTTTCCATAAGAACCATATCCATACAACAATAAAGGATTTTTACTGTTTTTCTCTAGTCCTTTTTTATAAACTAGCGAAATAGGTATTTTCTCACCATCCTCTCCTTTAGCCCAAACTCTCTCAGAAATATAATTTTCTTTTTTAAAATTAGGATCCAAAACTTTTTGTTCTTTTCTAATAGTTTTTTCTTTAGTTTCCATGTTAAAATCAATTACTGAGGGGGGCTCAGAAAGTGAGTTGAAACCATATCTCAAAACATTAGTATTAAAATCTACATTTGTAGTAGTGTATAGTGAGTAGGTTTCACTTTTAAAATCCAAATAATAGTTTTCCGAATTATCCCATCTTTTAATATTAATTCTATTTAATCCATTTGATCTTTCACTAACAACCAAATAATCCTTAAAAATATCAATTCCTTCAAGCAAAACATCCTCTCTGTGATTAATTACATTTTTCCAGTTTTTATATTCGGTATTCAAAACTGATGTTTTCATCAATTTATAATTCTTAGAATTATCTATGTTAGTTATTATATAAAAGTCGTTTTCAAAATGACTTATACTATATTCTAAGCCCGTTTTTCTTTTACTAAATAATTTAAAATTAGAATGTGGCAGATCAGCATCTAAAAATTGGAATTCAGATGTCATGGTACTGTATGAAGAAATTATTATATAATTATTAGATTTTGATTTAGATACATTTGTATAAAATGTATTATCTCTTTCATGATAAACTAATACATCCTCTTTATAACTTGAACCAATGGTGTGTTTGTAAATTTTATCATTTCTTAAAGTTTGGGTATTTCTTTTTGTATAAAAAAAGGTTTGATTATCATTAGCCCAAACAAAACTACCAGTGCAATTTTCAATAGAATCAATTAAAACATCACCAGATTCTAAATCTTTTATTTTAATTGTGTAAAGTCTTCTTGAGACTGTATCTACACTAAATACTGCTAATTTATTATTTGGACTTATTTTAATATTAGATAAATTGAAAAACTCATAATCTTTAGCTAAATCATTACAATCAAACAAAACCTCTTCTTTAGAAATCAAAGAATTTTTTTTTCTAATATGAATTGGATATCCCTTCTCTTTTTCAAATTTCGTATAATACCAATATCCATTTAAAAAATAAGGAACAGACTGATCGTCTTCTTTTATTTTCCCTTTTATTTCTTTAAATATCTTTTCTTGAAAACTCTTAGTATGTGAAGACATATCTTCATAATAACTATTTTCATTTTCTAAATAATCTATAACTGCTTTATTTTCTCCTATCCTTTAACCAATAGTAATTATCTACTCTTTTTGAATCAAAATTATTAAATTCAGTAGGTATTTTTTCAGCTTTAGGTGGTGGTGTTTTACTTTTTTCAATGGATTTCATAGAATTAATTCAATGGATTGCAAAAATAAGGCATAGAATCAAAATCCAAGTACATTTAACAGACTAAATAAATTTAAAAACTTAATTTATTTAAAATATTCAAAAAACTATCATGCATATCAACAGTATAATCTAAATGAGTAACAATTCTTAACTTATTGTCCCCCATTGAAATGATTTTAACTCCTTTATCTTTAAGTTTTTCCAAAAATAAATGAGAAGAAACGTTCGAATCAATTTCAAAAATTACAATATTAGTTTCAACTGGCTCTACTTTTTTAATGTATGAAAGGTTTTTAAGTGATTTTTCTATTTCCAGAGCACGTTGATGGTCATCAGATAATCTTGAAAAATTATTATCTAATGCGTAGATTCCACATGCTGCTAAATATCCTACTTGTCTCATTCCTCCACCCAAAACTTTTCTTACTCTAAGAGCTCTGTTTATTAAATCTTTAGATCCAACCAAGACAGATCCAGAGGGGCAGCCCAGACCTTTACTTAAACATACTGAAATAGAATCAAATAACAATCCATAATCTTTTGGGCTTTGATTTTTTTTAATCATTGCATTCCAAATTCTTGCACCATCTAAATGATAAGCTAAATTATTTTCAGAACATGTTTTTCTAATCAATTCTAAATCTTTTAGATCCCAGCACGCTCCCCCCCCTTTGTTAGTTGTATTTTCTATACAAACTAAAGAACTTTTAGGACTGTGATAAAAATCAGGTGGGTTAATAGCTTGGATTAATTGATTATTATTAAACATTCCTCTTTCTCCATTTATCAGTTTACATGAAACACCACTATTAAAACTAACACCTCCACCTTCATAATTGTAAACATGTGCATATTTATCACAAATTAATTGATCCCCTGGACTAGTATGTAATTTTATAGCTGTTTGATTCGTCATAGTGCCAGAGGGAAAAAATAAAGCAGAATCCATACCGAAAATCTTAGCTACTTTATCTTCGAGTTCATTAACTGTAGGGTCTTCTTTAAAAACATCATCACCTACTTTTGCTTCTAACATGGCATTAAGCATTTCTTTGCTTGGTTTGGTAACTGTGTCACTAATTAAATTGATTTCCATATACACTATTAATTTTGGGAACAAGATTCACTTCCAATTGGAGATCCATCTGGAATTGTTAAAGTTTTTTGAATTTTATAAAGCTCTGGTCGTTTTTTAAAATCATCAATTATATAAGAATATTGATCATAATAATTGTTTAATTTCTTGGATCTGGCGATTAATCTTTTGATATATTTTATTGCCATAAACGACTCGTATTTTACTTGCATAAAAACATTTTTATCTTCACTTAAATTCAATAAATAAAGTAAAATATTTGTATTTATTATATGTTGAATTTCTGTTAAATATGTGTCTTCATGTGTTTTCTTAAAAGAATTTGAAATCAGTCCGTTTAAAACATACCTTAAACTCATTTTAGAATTATCAACTGTATTTTGAACCATTAACCTATTTAACCTTTCAGTATTTAACAGTAATTCTAAAGTCATTTCACTTGCTGTTGAGGCTGCACTTAACGGATCAAAAGACACTCCAGTCAACCCTTTAAATGATTCTCTAGTTCTTGGAAATCCGTATGCTCTTGGTGGAAATAATTTTAATTTGTCTCTTGGGATTGCTAAATTCTTGGCGTCCAATGATTGAAAAACTGATATTAGTGCCCTATTTTGGATATCTAACTCTAAATCTTTAACAATAACTTGACCATCTCCTCTCGTTGCATAATTATAATCCATTCCTCCAATTAGTTTGACAACAGCTTCTGTTTGATATCGATGCATAAAATATAGAGGAACAAAAACATCTTCTAAAGTGGATAAAGGTTCTCCACTTTTTATGTTTAGTTCAGAGAAATTTAAAATAGCCTTTTTTCTAACTTTAAATATTTCATCTAATCCATTTACAACGTCATTTTCATTGTCCCAAAGGTGGGCAGAAACGTGAGCTCCTCCTTTTGCCCTCGCATCACTATCTGTAATAAACCTTAAACCGTTTTTCATAGAATTATTCAATATATTATCCAATGCTAATTTCTCATTTTTCAAATTAAATTCTGAGTAACTATAGGCTACACTTACTTTATCCCAATCTCCAATACCCTCAGAGTAAGCATTTGATAAATCAACTTCATCGTCTTTCAAACCAATTAATGGATGAGGGTAATCCATTACCGAAGATCTATTGTTGACACTTGCGGCAAAATTGTGAGCAAAACCTAAAGTATGACCAACTTCATGTGCACTAAGCTGTCTAATTCTGGATAAAGCCATTTCTAACATTGGTTTATAATTATCATCTTTCTCAAAAGGTTTTTCAAGTAGTGCTTGAGCAATCAAAAAATCTTGTCTTATTCTTAAGCTTCCTAAACTAACATGTCCTTTTATAATTTCTCCTGTCCTTGGATCAACAACACTTGCTCCGTAACTCCATCCTCTAGTTGATCTATGTACCCATTGAATTACATTATATCGACAATCCATAGGGTCTGCATCATCTGGTAAAATTTTTACCTGAAAAGCATTTTTAAAACCAATGGCTTCAAAAGCCTCATTCCACCAAGAAGCACCATCCATAAGAGCTGATTTAATTGGTTCTGGAGCACCTGGATCTAAATAATATATTATTGGCTCAACAACATCGCTTTGATCTAAATCAGAATTTATTTTTTTAAGCCTATGACGTATTATATATTTTTTATTGATTTGATCTTGAACTGGGGATGCATAATCCATAAAAGATGTAAAAATAGCCCCACTTCTTGGATCAAAATTTCTTGATTTATAGTTATTATCTGGTAATTTAATAAATGAGTGGTGTTGTATTACACTGATATTATTAGGGTCAGGAGCAATACTTGAAATTAATCTTCCCTCTGCATTTCCAACATAAGTTAATAAAGCCTCAAATTCTACATTATTGGGAAAAGCTTTAGTTCTCTTGAGTTCCAGAGCACTTTTGCTTAAATCAAGTTTATAAGCTCCTTGTTTAAGAGATTTTAATCTTTTTATAACACCATGAGTATCTTGTAACAAAAAAGGAGTAAAGTCTATAATATAAACATCCTCTTTTTTTTCAATTATTTCAAATCCAAAAATAACAGAATTTGCAAAAGCTTGCTCCA
Organism: Cryomorphaceae bacterium BACL29 MAG-121220-bin8; assembly: GCA_905181705.1. GTDB lineage: Bacteria > Bacteroidota > Bacteroidia > Flavobacteriales > Flavobacteriaceae > MAG-121220-bin8. Next base: position 128,434 of record CAJIYP010000003.1, read on the forward strand.
CACTATTAACTTCAGAAGCATTATTTGAAATAGCCCTAAAGTTTTGATTAGGTTGAACTAACAGTAACTTATTACCGTATTTTCTAAACTTCACAATTCTTTCATTACCTAACTGGCCGCGATCTAATCCAATATCATTAGAACCTAATCCCGTTGTTAAAGAATTTATATATAAAAAATCTTCGTTTATTTTATCAACTTCCAAGAATATCTTATCTAATTTTAATTGATAATTAAAATTAAAAAAACCAGAAAAAAATTTATTATTTTCATTATTATTTTGAGCTGAAACAGATACAAAACAAAAGGAAAGAATTAATGATAAGAAAAAATTATATCTCATAATTTTGAAATTTAAATAAATATAAAAATTAATTAAGTTAATGTCGATTCATTTTAAAATGTATTTTTGTTTTTTTATTAAAATTACATGATAACTATAGACCAGGTTAAAAATCTCCTTGAGCGTACTAATGCACTAAGGAGTTATCTTTGACATAGACTCAAAAAACATAGAAATATCTAATAAAGAGGAAATAACATTTGATCCAAATTTCTGGAATGACTCAATAAAAGCTCAAAAAGTCATGAAAGAACTTCAATCTCTCAAGCAATGGATTAAAGATTATGAAAAAGCTAAGTCACTTTCTGAGGACTTAGAGATTTTATTTGAATATTACAAGTCTCAAGAAATTTCAGAAAATGAATTAAGTTCTCATTTCAAAAAATGTAGTAATCACATTGAATCTGTAGAGTTTAAAAACATGTTATCTAATGAAGGAGATGAAATGAGTGCAGTTATTCAAATTACTGCTGGAGCAGGAGGAACAGAAAGTTGTGATTGGGCATATATGCTAATGAGGATGTATGTTATGTGGGCTGAAAAAAATAAGTTTAAAGTAAAAGAATTAGATATACAGCAAGGAGATGTGGCAGGTTTAAAGTCTGTAACAATAGAAATTGAAGGGGAGTATGGTTTTGGATGGCTAAAAGGTGAAAATGGAGTTCATAGATTAGTTAGAATTTCCCCATTTGATAGTAATGCAAAAAGACACACTTCATTTGCTTCTGTTTATGTTTATCCTCTTGTTGACGATACTATTGAAATAAACATAAATCCATCTGAAATTTCATGGGAAACTATGCGTTCAAGTGGAGCTGGAGGTCAAAATGTTAATAAAGTAGAAACCGCTGTAAGGTTAAGACATGCCCCAACTGGAATTGTTATTGAAAATTCAGAAACTAGATCCCAGCTTGAAAATAAAGAAAAAGCGCTCAAATTACTTAAATCTCAATTATATGAAATTGAGTTAAAGGAAAAAATGGTTGAAAGAGAAAAAATAGAGTCAAGTAAAATGAAAATTGAATGGGGCTCACAAATAAGAAACTATGTTCTTCACCCATACAAACTTATAAAAGATGTTAGAACATCTCACGAAACAAATAGTGTTGATGATGTTTTAAACGGAGGTTTAAACCCTTTTTTGAAAGCATTTTTAATGGCAAATTAATATGAAAATAGATACAATAATTTTTGATTTAGGTGGTGTTTTGGTTGACTGGAGTCCCGAATATGTTTTCTTGAAAGAATTTGACGGAGACAGAAAAAAAATGAAGTGGTTTTTTGACAATATATGTACATCAAGTTGGAATGAGGAGCAGGACGGGGGTAAATTAATGCGAATTGCTACTCAAGAAAGAATTAAACTTTTTCCAAAGCATGAAAAGTTAATAAGAATGTTTTACGGAAGATGGGAAGAAATGTTAAAAAATGAAATTCCCGGAACAGTTGAAATTTTAAACAAACTTAAAAAAAATAATTACAAACTTATTGCTCTAACCAATTGGAGCGCAGAAACTTTTCCTGTAGCAATAAGAAAATTTGAATTTTTAAAATCATTCGAAGCTATAGTAGTATCAGGAGAAATCAAAATGCTTAAACCATTCAAAGAAATTTATAATTACACAATAAACAAATATAAATTAAATCCAAATAAATGTGTTTTTATAGATGATCGTTTATCCAATGTGGTTGGAGCTATTGAATGTGGAATTCATGGAATACAATTTGAATCTCCGGAAAAATTAATTGTTAACCTAAAAAATATAGGAGTTGAAATCTAAAAAATACACTTTATATCACAATCCAAGATGTAGTAAATCTAGAAAAACTTTAAATTATCTAAATTCTAAAGGCATTGATTTTGAAACTGTTTTGTATTTAAATGACAATCTAAGTTTAGACAAAATAGAAAATATTATAAATAAATCAGCTTTAAATCCAAGTGATTTAATTAGAACAAAAGAAAATATTTGGAAAGAATTATTTAAAAACAAAAAATTAAGTAAAATTCAAATCATACGAGCTATATTTGAATATCCTAAATTAATGCAAAGACCTGTATTTATGTCAAATTCAAGGGCAGTTATTGCTAACTCAACGGAGAAAGCTTTTAAAATTCTATAAATTAAACCAATTTCAAATAACATAGTCATAGACAAGTATTAAATCATTATGAGAAAAACTTTTTATATAATTATTGTCTTACTTTCTATTAATTTAAATGCACAACAAAGTAGTATATCTATATACGGAACTATTCTAGATTCAGAATCCAATTCCCCATTGGAGTATGCGACTATTTCTGTTTACTCACCAAATGATAGTATTGTAAAGTTTGGAGGAATAAGTAATGCAAATGGTAAATTTAATTTAGAAGTTTCCAAAGGAAAATATAATATTAAAATTGAATATATTTCATTTAAAGAAAAATTAATTAAGAATATAAATGTTTTTAAATCCATTGATTTAGGAGCTATTGAATTAGTTATTGATCAAAATGTTTTAGATGAAGTAGAATTAATAGGTGAAAAAACTCAAGTTGAAATAAAGTTAGACAAAACAGTTTATAACATTGGAAAAGATCTAACATTAAGAGGAAGCAGTGTAAGTGATGTGCTAGATAACCTTCCATCAGTAGCAGTTGATATTGATGGTAATGTTTCACTGAGAGGAAATCAAAACGTTAGAATATTAATTAATGGAAAACCCTCTGGGTTAGTTGGTATTAGTAGTAACGATGCATTAAAACAATTTCCCTCTGAAAGTGTTGAAAAAGTTGAAATAATAACTTCCCCATCGGCAAGATATAATGCTGAAGGAACTGCAGGAATTATTAATATCGTTTTAAGAAAAAACAAATTAGCGGGCTTGAACGGATCAATTTCTACAAATGGTGGAGACCCAAAAACTTTTGGTGTTTCAGGAAATATTAATTTTAGAACAGAAAAAATAAATCTTTTTACAAATACTGGTTATAGCTTAAGCAGTTATGAAAACGCTTCTTTAAGTGAAACAGAGTATTTCAATTCTAGTTCGATTAATAATTTTCTTAATGAAAATGGTAGCAGAAATACTGAAAGAGATTCATATTATCAAAGTACAGGAATTGAATATTTTTTAAACGATAAAACAAGTTTAGTTGCTTCCTATTTAACAAGAAAAAGTGATAGTGATGATATAACAATTAATAACATCAATCAAAATTTTCAAGGTGATAAAAAATCGTCAAAGAGAATCGAAAATGAAAATGAAACAGATGATACTAAAGAGTTTTCTTTGAATTTAACTCATGAATTCGTGAATAAGGGTAATTTAACCATAGATTATCAAAAAGAAAAATCTAATGAAATTGAAAGTAGTTTTATTTCAAATACACAATCTAATCCAAAGTTTATTGAATATTTAGGTGAAAAAGTTAAAACAGATGAAAATCAAAACAGTGAATTATACAAAATTGATTATGTTTTACCTATTGGAGAAGATGGACAGTTTGAGTTGGGATATAGAAAAAGTAATAAATTTCAAAATACTGATTACCTGGTTCAAGATGAAGTTTTAAATGGAAATTATTTAATTAACACTGACCTTACTAACAACCTTTTTTATAATGAAAAGGTTAATGCTTTTTATACTCAATATGGAAATAAAAAAAATAAAATATCTTATCTTTTTGGAATAAGAGTCGAGGAGTCTCAAACTATTGTTAAACAGTTAGAAAGCAACAGTAATAGTGTTAAAAAATATAATGATATTTTTCCTACAATAAATTTAGCCTATGAATTAAAAGAAAATGAAACCATTACACTTGGATATAACCGAAGAATTAGCAGACCTAGATCCTATTTTATAAATCCTTTTCCCTCTAGATCAAGTGAAACTAGTTTTTTTCAAGGAAATCCTTATTTAAACCCTACATATTCAAATGGGATTGATTTAGGGTATTTAAAAAGACTTGAAAAAACAACATTAAACGGTTCTATATATTATAAAAAATCAGATGAGATATTTACTTTTATTAATGAAGCAACTGGAAGTTCGGTAATGGTTAATGACATCCTTGTTCCAGTGATTAAAAGATCTCCTGTAAATTTATCATCCCAAGAAGAAATAGGAATTGAATTCAACACCAATTACTCTCATTCTAAAAATTGGAGAATTGGCGGAAATGTTAATTTTTATCAATCCGAAATAATTGGTAATTATAATGGAATTATTTATGACTCTAAAAATCTAATATGGTCCGGTAGATTAAATAATTATTTAAAACTCTTTTCATCAGTTGATTGGCAAACAAGAATAAGCTATAGAGGACCACAAAAAACTGCTATTTCAACAAGGAAAGGTTCAATAAGCACAAATACAGCTTTTAGTAAAGATATTTTTGGTGACAAAATGACTTTAACGTTTAAAATAAATGACATTTTTGAAACTCAAAAATGGAGGTTAGAAACGCTTTCTGAAACTTATAAAACCTATTCAGAATCAAGTTGGAGAGGTGGAAGGAACTTTAATTTAAGTCTTATTTATAGATTTAACCAAAAGAAAAGTCAATCAAATAATAGACCAAGTTATGAGGATTACGGAGGAGAAGGCTTTTAAGGATAACTTACTTTTTTCTTTTATCCAACAATTCTTTCATTCTTTCAATAAAAGCTCCACTTACCCAGTATGGAATAATAAATGTTAATAACAGTATCATTAACCAAAAACCCATTGTTAAGACTGTTAAGAACAAAATAAATCCTAAATATTGATCAAATTCCATAGCTTTAATTGTGAGTTACAAATATAATTAAAGAAATGTATCATTAAAACATTTTTTTCAATAATTGATAAAAAATCTATATATAAACCTTTTATAGTAAATTTGTAAGATAATTACTTAATATGTCATACAGAATAGAAAAAGATACTATTGGAGAAGTTAAAGTCCCTATTAATTGTTTGTGGGGGGCACAAACTCAAAGATCTATTAATAATTTTAAAATTGGCAAACCTGAATCTATGCCAATTGAAATCATCTATGGTTTTGCTTATTTAAAAAAAGCTGCAGCATATACGAATAATAAATTAGGTGTTTTAAGTGAAAAAAAAAGAGATCTTATTTCAACTGTTTGTGATGAAATTTTAGATGGAAAACACGATAAAGAATTCCCTCTTGTTATTTGGCAAACTGGATCAGGAACTCAAAGCAATATGAATATTAATGAGGTCATTTCTAATAGAGTACATTTAATTGAGGGTAAAAAATTAGGAGAATCTAATAAAACATTAGCTCCAAATGACGATGTAAACATGTCACAATCGTCTAATGATACATTTCCAACAGCAATGCACATTGCTTGTTACAAAAAGTTAATTGAAGATACCATCCCAAGCCTTGAGAAATTTGAAAAAACACTATTAGATAAATCAATAGAGTTTAAAGATATTATAAAAATTGGAAGAACTCATTTAATGGACGCAACTCCCATAACATTAGGTCAAGAATTCTCGGGTTATAATTCTCAAATAAAACATGGATTAAATTCTTTAAAAAACTCATTTGATCATTTATCAGAAATAGCATTAGGAGCAACAGCAGTTGGAACTGGAATAAACTCTCCAACTGGATATTCCGAAATATCGGCAAAATACATTTCAAAATTCACCGGCTTAGAGTTTAAAACAGCAGAAAATAAATTTGAATCTATTGCGGCACATGATGCAATTGTAGAAACACACGGAGCATTAAAATTATTAGCAAATTCATTAAATAAAATATCTAATGATATTAGAATGATGGCCAGTGGACCGAGATCTGGAATTGGTGAAATTTCAATTCCTGCAAATGAACCTGGAAGTTCAATAATGCCAGGAAAAGTTAACCCAACTCAATGCGAAGCAATATCTATGGTTTGCGCAAAAGTGATTGGAAATGATGTTACTGTTACAATTGGAGGGATGCAAGGTCACTACGAGTTAAATGTGTACAAACCAATAATGGCTGCTAGTTTAATTGAGTCAGCTTCTCTTATTTCTGATGCTGTTGAAAGTTTTAACAAAAAATGTGTTGTTGGAATAAAGCCAAATAAAAAAAGAATAGCTGAATTAGTTGATAATTCCCTTATGTTAGTAACTGCATTAAACAGTAAAATAGGTTATTATAAAGCTGCTGAAATTGCTAATCTTGCTCATAAAAATGGTACAAGTTTAAAAGAAGAAGCTATAAATTTAGGATACACCAGCTCAGATGAGTTTGATAAATGGGTAGATGTAAAGAAAATGATTGGAAATAAAGATTAAACTCTTCCTTTTAAAGCGTTGAAAGCCCATCCTATGGCAATAAATCCTACTCCGACAACTGAAAATCCAATAGCATAATCAATATACTTAATTACACCAAGCAGAATAAGAGCTATCCCAAGTAGTGTAAGAATAAATGATGCCCAAGCAAAAATTCCGTTTTTATTTAAAGACATTTTTAATTCATTATTTAAATTGCAATTTCGAAATAATTATGCATTATTAATGTTAAATTTTATATAAAATTAATTAAATTTTCCAGTTAAATTTTCTTTCCAATCAGACCAATTGTATTTTTTAGAAAAGTAAAATAAGACAAGAGGATAAATTATAAACAAAGGAATTATCATGCTTATAATTTTAGGTTCACCAATACTTTTCAAAACTGAGTTAGTCTGAAAAACCGTCCAATCAGCTGTAACTAAAAGAGCTATCAATATATTATTGCCTGCATGAAATCCTAATGATAATTCTAAGCCTTTGTCCATAAGGGTTATTATACCAAAAAACAGTCCTGTTGAAATGTAATGAATTAATAATAATGGACCAATCTTCGCTACTTCAGGATTCCAATAATGTAAAAGACCAAATGAAACAGAAGTTATAATTAATGGCACCCATTTATTCTTTGAAATTGCTCCAACTCCCTGCATTAAATATCCTCTAAAAATGTATTCTTCCCAACTTGTTTGAAAGGGAATTAGTAATATTGAAACCAAACATAAAATTAAAAATGGTTTTAATTCGAAATTAAATATATAATCGTCCGGTGCAATTATATAACTAACAAAAGTTGTCAAAATAATAATACTACAGGCAACCAAAAAAGATGTTAATATTTTTTTAAAATCAATTTTCTTTCTAGTGGTAGTTAACAATAGTAAACTTTGATTATGTAAAAACTTTATTACTAAAACTAATCCGAAAAAACCAAAAACAAAAGTAAGCAATAAATAAAAAAAAGTAAGATTACTATTTTCTAAAATGGTCATCATACTTGATTCATCTATTTTTGAAGCACCATCCAGTCCAGATTTTGAAAAAATAGCTATTATAAATGGAATAGATCCTATCTGTGTAGCAATAAAGATTACAAAAATTCCAATTAAATACCTCCACCAGTCATTTTGAACTTTTAATACATTTTCTATATACATATTATTTTCTTTTTAAAATCATAGTAGAAAGCTTACAATGAGAAATTAAATTACTGTGATCATCAGTGACTTTAATTTCCCACAACTGAGTTGTTCTTCCTCTGTGAATCGGAGTAGCTTTTGCATAGATAAAACCTTGCCTAACACTTTTTAAATGGTTAGCAGAAATAACAATTCCTCTTATCATTTGAGTATTATGGTCAATAGACATGTAAGAAGCTGCACTTCCAACTGATTCAGCAAGCGCTACAGTTGCTCCACCATGTAAAATACCATCAGGTTGGTAAACTCGGGAGTTTACTGGCATTTTTGCGATTAAAAAGTCATCTCCAACATCAATGAAATCCATTTCAAGAGTTTCCATCAAAGTGTTTTTGTTACTATTATTTATCCTTTTTAATAAGTTTTCTTTATCCATTTTCTAAATGTATAAAACAAAAAAAACGCATCAAAAGTTTTGATGCGTTTTTTATAATTAAAAATAAATAAGCTTTTATTTAACTTCTTCAAAATCAACATCCTGAACATCATCGTTAGAAGAGTCCTTACTTTTGTTAGGCTCAGGATTGCCTGCAGTATCTGCTTCAGCAGCTCCTCCCCCAGCCGATTCAGCTTGGGCTTTATACATTTCTTCAGATGCGTTTTTCCAAGCTTCATTGATACCTTCAAGCGCAGTTTTTATGCTTTCTAAATCTTTTGATTCGTGAGCTTTTTTTAAGGTTTCCAGAGAATCTTCTATAACTTTTTTCTTGTCCTCAGAAAGTTTCTCACCGTATTCTTTTAATTGGCTCTCTGTCTGAAATATCATTGCATCAGCACTATTTAAAGTATCTACCTCTTCCTTGACTTTTTTATCGGATTCAGCATTTGCTTCAGCTTCCTTTTTCATTTTTTCAATTTCTTCTTCAGTTAAACCAGAAGAAGCTTCAATTCTAATATCCTGGGTTTTACCAGTAGCTTTATCTGCAGCTGTAACATGAATTAGTCCATTTGCATCAATATCAAAGGTTACTTCAATTTGTGGAACTCCCCTGGGCGATGGTGGTATTCCATCTAGGTGAAATCTTCCAATTGTATTGTTGTCTTTAGCCATTGGTCTTTCTCCTTGAAGGACGTGAATTTCAACTGAGGGCTGGTTATCAGCCGCGGTAGAAAAAACTTGAGATTTTTTTGTAGGAATTGTTGTGTTTGAATCAATTAATTTAGTCATCACACTACCCATAGTTTCTATTCCAAGAGACAAAGGAGTTACATCTAATAATAACACATCTTTAACATCTCCAGTCAAAACTCCACCTTGAATAGCAGCTCCGATAGCAACTACTTCGTCAGGATTAACCCCTTTGGATGGTTTTTTACCAAAAAACTTTTCTACTTTTTCTTGAATTATAGGAATTCTTGTAGATCCTCCAACAAGAATAACTTCATTAATATCACCAACACTCAGTCCAGCATCGCTTAACGCTTTTTTTACAGGTTCCATTGATCTTTTTACTAAATCAGCTGATAATTGTTCAAATTTAGATTTAGTTAAAGTTTTAACTAAATGTTTTGGACCAGAAGAAGTCGCAGAAATATAAGGAAGATTAATTTCTGTTTGAGCAGAAGAAGAAAGTTCTATTTTAGCCTTTTCAGCAGCTTCTTTTAACCTTTGCAATGCCATTGGATCTTTTCTCAAATCTATATCTTCTTGTTTTGAAAATTCATCTGCTAAATGCTGAATGATAGCATCATCAAAATCATCTCCACCTAATCTTGTATCACCATTTGTAGAAAGAACTTCAAAAACTCCATCACCAAGTTCTAAAATAGAAATATCAAAAGTTCCTCCTCCTAAATCATAAACTGCAATCTTTTGGTCTTTTCCTGATTTATCTAATCCATATGCTAATGCTGCTGCGGTAGGTTCATTGATAATTCTTTGAACTTTAAGTCCAGCTATCTCACCTGCCTCCTTAGTGGCTTGTCTCTGAGAATCATTAAAATATGCAGGGACAGTTATTACAGCTTCTGTTATTGTATTTCCCAAATAATCTTCTGCAGTTTTTTTCATTTTTTGAAGAATCATTGCTGATAATTCTTGTGGGGTATACAATCTTCCATCGATATCGACTCTAGCTGTATCATTATCTCCTTTAACAACCTTAAAAGCAGACCTATCAGCGTCTTTCTTAGATTCGCTATACTTACTGCCCATAAACCTCTTGATAGAAGCGATTGTTTTAGTTGGGTTAGTTACTGCTTGTCTTTTAGCAGGATCGCCAACTTTAATCTCACCACCCTCAACAAATGCAATGACTGAGGGAGTTGTTCTCTTTCCTTCAGCATTAGGTATTACTACTGGTTCATTACCCTCCATAACAGAAACACATGAATTTGTTGTTCCTAAATCAATTCCAATTATTTTATTCATTTTTTTAAATTTATCATTAACTTTTTTACATATTTCAATGATTATGCCATCATTAAATTACTGACATACTGGCAGTAATAGTATTTAATCCATTTAAAAATTAATATATTATTTGAATTTTAAATTACATTTACAAAAAATAATTTATGTCGAACAAAAAATATAAAAGAGTAACTACGCATTCCTTATTAGAAATGAAAAATCGTGGTGAAAAAATATCTATGTTAACTGGATATGATTTTTCAATGGCTAAAATCATTGATTCATCAGGTATTGATATTATTCTTGTAGGAGATTCTGCATCAAATGTAATGGCAGGGCATGAAACTACCCTTCCAATTACATTAGACCAGATGATTTATCATGCATCTTCTGTAGTGAGAGGGGTCAATAGAGCATTAGTTGTAGTCGACTTACCTTTTGGAAGTTATCAATCCGATCCTAATGAAGCACTAAGGTCTGCCATAAGAATAATGAAAGAATCAGGAGCTCATGCAATAAAAATGGAAGGTGGTTCTGAAATTAAAGAGTCAATAATTAAAATTCTAAATGCAGGGATTCCAGTAATGGGTCATTTAGGATTAACACCTCAATCTATATATAAATTTGGAACTTATACCGTAAGAGCAAAAGAAGAAGAGGAAGCTAAAAGTTTAATAGAGGATGCTATACTTTTAGATAAATTAGGTTGTTTTGGAATAGTTTTAGAAAAAATTCCAGCTGCTGTTTCAAAAAAAGTTACTATTTCAGTCAATACTCCAGTGATTGGGATTGGAGCTGGTAGCAGTGTTGATGGACAAGTATTAGTAACACACGATTTAGTGGGACTTAGTACCGAATTTAACCCTAGGTTCTTAAGACGATATGTCGATCTTAATAAAGTGATGACTGATGCTATTAAAAACTATATTAAAGATGTAAAAAGTTTAGATTTTCCAAGTAAAGACGAACAATATTAATTAGTTGTGTTAAAAATATTATTTGAAGACAACCACCTTATAATAGTTAATAAAAATCCTGGTGACTTAACCCAAGGAGATATAACGGGTGATATTACCTTAGGTGATAAAATTAAATCATATTTAAAAAAAAAATACAATAAACCAGGAAATGTATTTTTAGGAATAACTCACAGGTTAGATAGACCAACTAGCGGAGTTATCATTTTTACAAAAACTTCAAAATCACTGAAAAGATTAAATGAAATGTTCAAAGACAATGAAATAAAAAAAACATATTGGGCTGTTGTAAAATCAATAACTAAAAAAAAATCTGACAAACTAGAAAACTATCTAATTAAAAATCAAAAACAAAACAAATCATATGTTGCTAAGGTTTCAAATACAAAAAGTAAAAAAGCAATTTTATTTTACAAAGTTATTTTTGAACTTCAAAAATTTAGTCTATTAAGTATTAAATTAGAAACAGGAAGACACCACCAAATAAGAACGCAATTATCTCATGTTGGTTTTCCAATTAAAGGAGATTTAAAATATGGTTATCCAAGATCAAACAATGATGGAAGTATACACTTACATTCAAGAAAAGTTAGCTTCATACATCCAGTAACTAAAAAAAATATCGAGATAACAGCAATTCCCCCTAAAAATAATATTTGGGATTTGTGTCTTAACTGCGAAGAATAATAGATTTATTTCTTCTATTTTACTACTTTTACTATTATTATATTTTTATAAAAATATTGATAGCTAATGAGTAAAGAAATTGTTCAAATATTTGACACTACATTAAGAGATGGAGAACAAGTGCCAGGATGTAAACTAAATACAGATCAAAAACTTATAATTGCAAAAAGACTTGATGAGCTTGGAGTAGATGTAATTGAAGCAGGTTTTCCTGTTTCAAGTCCTGGAGATTTTAATTCAGTTGTAGAAATTTCTAAAATAGTTAAGAATGCTACAGTTTGTGGTTTGACAAGAGCTGTTAGAAAAGATATTGAAGTTGCGGCTGAATCTCTTAAAAAAGCTGTTTCACCAAGAATTCACACAGGTATAGGAACTTCTGATTCACATATTAAGTACAAGTTTAATTCAACAAGAGAAAAAATATTAGAAAAAGGGTATGAGGCAGTAAAATATGCTAAAAAATTTGTTAATGATGTAGAATTTTATGCAGAAGATGCTGGTAGAACTGATAATGAATTTCTAGCTAGAGTTTGTGAAAAAATGATTGAAGCTGGAGCCACCGTACTTAATATTCCTGACACAACAGGCTATTGTCTTCCTTCAGAATATGGTGAAAAAATTAAATATTTAAAAGAAAATGTTAAAAATATTGATAAGGCTATTCTTTCCTGTCATTGTCACAACGATTTAGGCTTAGCTACTGCTAATTCAATTTCTGGAGCATTAAACGGTGCAAGACAAATTGAATGTACTATAAATGGAATAGGAGAAAGAGCTGGAAACACTTCACTAGAAGAGGTAGTTATGATAATGAGGCAACACCCTAAATTAAATATCGATACTAATATAAATTCAAAGCTTCTCTACGATACTAGCAAATTAGTTTCAGAGAGTATGGCTATGCCTGTGCAACCTAACAAAGCAATTGTAGGTGCAAATGCATTTGCGCACAGTTCTGGAATTCATCAAGATGGAGTTATTAAAAATAGAGAAACTTACGAAATTATAAACCCTTATGATGTTGGTGTAAACGAATCTGCGATTGTTCTTACTGCAAGAAGCGGAAGAGCAGCTCTAGCATACAGGGCAAAAAATATAGGATTTGAATTGACAAAAAATCAATTAGATATTGTGTATTCTGAATTTTTAAAATATGCTGATATTAGAAAAGAAGTACATGATGAAGACATTCCAATAATTATTAAAAATTCTAATTTAAAATCTGTTATTTCTTCATAAAATATGAACAAAACATTATTTGATAAAGTATGGGATTCTCATGTTGTTCACAGAATTAAAAATGGACCTGATGTTCTATTCATTGATAGACACATGGTTCATGAAGTTACTAGTCCAGTAGCTTTTTTAGGTTTAAAAAACAGAAATGTAAATGTTTTATTTCCTGAGAAAACTTTTGCAACTGCTGACCACAACACACCCACAAAAAACCAACACCTGCCTGTCAAAGATCCTTTATCCGCTAACCAGTTAAAAGCATTAGAAGATAATTCAAAATTACATGGAATATCCTATTGGGGATTAGGACATGAAAAGAATGGAATTGTTCATGTTGTAGGTCCCGAATATGGAATTACTCAACCAGGCGCCACAATTGTTTGTGGAGATTCTCACACGTCTACCCACGGAGCATTTGGAGCAATAGCATTTGGCATAGGAACTTCTGAGGTCGAGATGGTATTATCTACTCAATGTATAATGCAGCCAAAGGCGAAAAAAATGAGAATATCCATTGACGGTAAACTGTCTAAAGCAGTAACCCCTAAAGATGTTGCTTTATTTATAATTTCTGAATTGAGTACTTCAGGTGCTACAGGATATTTTGTAGAATATTATGGAAGTGTATTTTCTGAAATGAGTATGGAAGGAAGAATGACTGTTTGCAATTTAAGTATAGAAATGGGTGCAAGAGGAGGAATGATTGCACCTGATGAAAAAACATTTGAATATATAAAAGACAGGGAGTTTACTCCAAGGGGGAAAGATTGGGACAAGGCAATGAAATATTGGTCTACTTTAAAAAGTGATGCAGATGCTATTTTTGACAAAGAATTATGTTTTGATGGTGAAACTATTCAACCAATGATTACATATGGTACTAACCCAGGGATGGGTATGAGTATTTCAAATGGAATTCCCAATGCTAAAAGCCAAAAGGGAGGAGTAAAAACATACCTCAAATCTTTAGAGTATATGAACTACAACGAGGGAGAAAGTATGTTAGGTAAAAAAATTGACTTTGTTTTTTTAGGAAGTTGTACAAATGGAAGAATTGAAGACTTTAGAGCATTTACGGAAATCATAAAAGGTAAAAAGAAAGCCCCAAATGTGACAGCATGGCTAGTTCCTGGCTCACATAAAGTTGAAAAAGCTATAAAGAAAGAAGGATTGTTAACAATTTTAAATGAAGCTGGATTTGAATTAAGAGAACCTGGTTGTTCAGCATGTTTGGCGATGAATGATGATAAAATACCACCAGGTAAATACGCTGTAAGCACATCCAATAGAAATTTTGAAGGTAGACAAGGTCCTGGTTCAAGGACTTTATTGGCAAGTCCGTTAGTGGCAGCAGCAGCAGCTATTACTGGAATTGTTACTGACCCTAGAACATTATTTTAATTTAATAGAAATGGCATACGATAAATTTACAATACTTGAAAGCTCTGCTGTTCCGCTTCCAATAGAAAATATTGATACTGATCAAATTATTCCTGCTAGATTTTTAAAAGCAACTGAAAGAAAAGATTTTGGTGATAATTTATTTAGAGATTGGCGTTATGATTCAAATAATAATCCCAAAAAAGATTTTGTACTAAATAATCCCAAGTTTAAAGGTGAAATTTTAGTTGGAGGAAAAAATTTTGGTTCTGGATCTTCAAGAGAACACGCAGCGTGGTCTGTTTATGATTATGGTTTTAGGTGTGTTGTATCAAGTTTTTTTGCTGATATTTTTAGAAATAATTGTTTAAACATTGGAGTACTTCCAGTGCAAGTAACATCAAAATTTCTTGAAGAAATATTTAATAAAATTTACGAAAACCCCAAAACAAAATTGAATATAGATTTAAATAAACAAAAAATAAAAATAATAGGAACTAATCTTTCAGAGAGTTTTGATATAAATGAGTATAAGAAAGAAAATATGCTACATGGTTATGACGACATTGATTACTTAATGAATATAAAAGATTCAATTGAAATTTTTGCTAAAAATACTCCACTTTAATAAATTATTTTTTGATAAAAATGAAAAAAAGATCAGTTGAAATAATGGATACAACTCTTCGTGATGGAGAACAAACTTCAGGAATGTCATATTCAGCATCTGAAAAGTTAACTATCACTAAACTATTAATCGAGGAGTTAAAAGTTGACAGAATTGAAGTTGCATCTGCAAGAGTTTCCAAAGGAGAGTTTGATGCAGTTAACAGAATAACAAATTGGGCTAAAGAAAAAAAATTTTTAAATAAAATTGAAATATTAACATTCTTAGATAATGGTATTTCTCTTGAATGGATGTTGAAAACTGGGGCTAAAGTTCAAAATTTACTAACTAAAGGATCTCTAAATCATTTAACGCACCAAATACAAAAAACTCCAAAACAACATTTTATAGAAATTTCAAATTCAGTTAATTCTGCTAAAAGAGAAGGAATAAGCACTAACGTTTACTTAGAAGATTGGAGTAATGGAATGAAAAATTCTAAGGATTATGTATTTGAGTATCTTGATTTTTTAACCCAACAACCTATTGAAAGAGTTTTATTACCTGATACTTTGGGTATTTTAAGTCCATCTGAAACATTTTATTTTATTTCTGAAATAACGAACAGATATCCAAAAACACATTTTGACTTTCATGCTCACAACGATTACGATTTAAGTGTTTCTAATGTAATTGAAGCTTTAAAAGCAGGATGTCATGGTTTACACCTTACTGTAAATGGAATGGGTGAAAGAGCTGGGAATGCTCCAATGGCTAGTGTAAGTGCTGTCATAGAAGACTTTCTCCCTGATATTGAAATTAATATAAATGAAGAATCCTTATATAAAGTGAGTAAATTGGTTTCAACATTTACTGGATTTAGAATACCAGTAAACAAACCAATTGTAGGTGAAAATGTTTTTACTCAAACTGCAGGTATTCATGCAGATGGAGATAATAAAAAAAATTTATATTTTAATGATTTGCTTCCAGAAAGATTCGGAAGAAAAAGAAAATATGCGCTTGGAAAAACATCAGGTAAATCTAATATCAAAAAAAATTTAGTAGAATTAGGGTTAACTTTAAATAATGATGATTTAAAAAAAGTTACTAAAAGAATAATTGAATTAGGTGATAAAAAAGAAAGAGTTACAGCGGAAGATCTTCCTTATATCATTTCAGATGTACTAAACAGTGCAGATAATAAGAAAAAAATAATTATAAAATCCTATATTTTAAATAATTCAAAAGGATCAAACCCATGGGCTGAAATAGAAATAGAGATAGAAGGAAAATTATTTAAGGAAAAAGCAATAGGTGATGGTCAGTTTAATGCTTTTATGAACGCAGTTAAAAAAATGTTCAAGAACAATAAATTAATTATACCAATATTAATTGATTATAATGTAACCATTCCACCTGAAAGTAATTCTGATGCTTTTTGTGAAACTCTAATAACCTGGAAAAATTCTAATAAAGAATTTATAACAAGAGGATTAGATTCTGATCAAACAGTTTCAGCAATAAAAGCAACCGAAAAAATGCTAAACATTATATAATATGGAATTAAACATAGCTTTACTTGCAGGGGACGGTATTGGACCAGAAGTAATTGAGCAAGCAGTCAAAGTTTCTAACGCTATTGCTAAGAAATTTAATCATTCTATAAATTGGAATCATGCAATAACTGGAGCAGATGCTATAGATAAAGTTGGAGATCCTTATCCAGATGAAACTCATGAAGTATGTATGAATTCAGATGCAATATTGTTTGGAGCAATTGGACATCCGAAATTTGACAATAATCCATCAGCTAAAGTAAGACCAGAGCAAGGGCTTTTAAAGATGAGGAAAAAATTAGGACTTTTTGCAAATGTTAGACCAACTTTTACTTTTCCATCTTTAATTGACAAATCTCCCTTAAAAAAAGAAAGAATTTTAGGGACAGATTTAGTTTTCTTAAGAGAATTAACTGGCGGAATTTACTTTGGTGAAAGAGGCAGAAGAAACAATGGTAATACAGCGTTTGACACATGTACTTACTCAAGACATGAAATAGTAAGACTAGCTAAAAAAGGATTTGAATTAGCAATGAAAAGATCAAAAAAACTATGCTGCGTTGACAAAGCTAATGTTTTAGAATCTTCAAGGCTATGGAGAGAAACTGTACAGTCTATGGAAAAAGATTACCCTGAGGTAAAAGTATCATATGAGTTTGTAGATGCCGTTGCGATGAGATTGGTACAATGGCCTAATTCTTATGATGTTTTAATTACCGAAAACTTATTTGGAGATATTTTAACTGATGAAGCCTCTGTTATTTCTGGATCAATGGGATTAATGCCTTCGGCTTCGATAGGAACCGAAACTTCATTATTTGAACCAATTCATGGCTCATATCCACAAGCAGCTGGAAAAAATATAGCTAACCCATTAGCTACCATATTATCAGCTGCAATGATGTTCGAGGATGCTTTTCAACTCAAAAAGGAAGCTAACTTAATAAGAGAAGTTGTAAATAAATCATTGGAACAATCTATTGTAACTGAAGATTTATCGGATGGTAATAAATCTTACTCAACATCTGAAGTTGGAGATTGGCTAGTAAGTAAAATATAAAAAAAACACGTATTAAATAACACGTGTTTTTTTTAAAATATTTCGTAAAATTACTTCTTACTGTCCATTTTCTTCTTAAGATTCATTAAAACATCTAAATCCCCTAAAGTAGATTTATCAGAATCTTTTTTATTTACTTTCTTTAAAGATTCTTTTACATGCTTTTCCTCATCTTCTTTAAAAAGAACTGTATGAGACATTACCACTCTTTTAAAGTCTTTATTATATTCAATAACTTTAAAGTCAGACGTGTCTCCTTTTTTTAATTTATTACCATCTTCTTTTAATAGATGTCTACTAGGAACAAATCCTGTAACATCATCATTAAAGATAATAGTAGAACCTTTATCATTTGAATCTGAAATAGTGCCATTATGAATAGTACCTTCAGCAAAAGTCTTGTCATAAGCATCCCAAGGATTATCCATGGTTTGTTTATGGCCTAAGCTTAATTTTCTGTCTTCAGAATCAAGTTCTAATACTAAAACATCTATAGAGTCTCCTGCTGTAAAAAGCTCAGAAGGATGTTTAACTTTAACTGTCCAAGATAAATCGGATATATAGACTAAACCATCAATGCCTTCTTCTAATTCAACAAAAATCCCAAAATTAGTGAAGTTCCTTACAATTCCAGTATGTTTTGAACCAATAGTATATTTAGCGGTTATATCAGTCCAGGGATCAGTTGATAGTTGTTTAATACCAAGTGACATTTTTCTTTCTTGTCTGTCTAAAGTTAAAACTACTGCTTCAACTTCATCTCCTACTTTTACAAAGTCTTGTGCAGATCTAAGGTGAGTTGACCAAGACATCTCAGAAACATGAACTAAACCTTCAACTCCATTAACAACTTCAACAAAAGCTCCATAATCAGCCAGAACTGATACTTTACCTTTAATCTTGTCACCCTCCTTCAACTCAGAATTTAAAGCCTCCCAAGGATGTGGACTTAATTGTTTAACTCCTAATTGAATTCTTGATTTGTCATCATCAAAGTCAAGAATAACTACATTTATTTTTTGATCTAATTCTAGAATTTCACTTGGATGATTTATTCTATTCCAAGAAAGGTCAGTAATGTGAATTAACCCATCTACTCCACCTAGATCAATAAACACTCCATAAGTTGTAATATTTTTAACTATTCCCTCTAAAACTTGACCTTTTTCAAGTTGTCCAATAATTTCTTTTTTCTGTAATTCTATATCAGCTTCAATAAGTGCTTTATGAGAAACTACAACATTTTTAAATTCATGATTAATTTTCACAACTTTAAATTCCATGTTTTTATTTACATATTGATCATAATCTCTAATTGGCTTAACATCAATTTGTGATCCAGGAAGAAAAGCTTCTAATCCGAAAACATCGACAATCATTCCTCCTTTAGTTCTACATTTAACAAAACCTGTGACTACAGTAGATTGGTCATGTGCATCATTAACTCTATCCCAAGCTTTTATAGTTCTTGCTTTTCTATGTGACAATATTAATTGTCCTGTTTTATCTTCTTGAATATCAACTAAAACCTCTACCTTATCTCCTACTTTTAAATTAGGATTATATCTAAACTCATTTAAAGAAATAACACCTTCTGATTTAGCGTTAATATCTATAATAGCTTCTCTTTCTGTAAGATTAATAATTGTTCCCTCAATAACACTATCATTATAGGTATCAACAAAATTTTCTTGAATTAATTTTTCTAATTCTGCTAATTTCTTTTCTTCAATAGTTTCAATTCCTTCTTCAAAATTTTCCCAATCAAAATCTTTTAAAAATTTCTCAGCAGAAACAGCAGTTTCTTCAACAGTAGTTTCTTCAACAGTAATTTCTTCAACAGCGGTTTCTTCAACAGTGTTTTCTTCAACAGCAGTTATTACTACGTTGTCGACAGTTTCTTTAGAAACTTTTGGTTTAGATTCTTTTTTAGCTTTTATTGTTTTTTTAACAGCTTTCTTTGGTTTACTGTCTTTTTTAGGTGTAGGCATAATATAAATTTGTATTCTAATTTATTTATAGATTAATGGAACAAACTAGAAGAATTAATAATTTAAAAACCTTTTAACATCTATATTAACCAATCAAAAGGATTGCGAAAATAACTTCAATTTATATACTACACAAGTAATCTATAAATTTTTTGATATTAGAGGATTAATAAAAGAAAGTAATTTAATTTCTAATTCATCTAGGGTTAATTGATCGGTATTAATTAAGATAGCATCAGAAGCTTTTTTTAAGGGTGAATTAGACCTGTTAATATCTTGACTATCTCTTAAATTAATATTTTTTAAAACTTGATTATAAGTAATGTTTTCATTAATTAAAGTTAATTCATCATATCTTCTTTTGGCTCTTAGTTTTAAAGAAGATTCTAAAAAAAATTTTAATTCAGCATTAGGAAAGACAACTGTTCCTATGTCACGACCGTCCATAATAATACCCTTTTCATTTCCTAATGCATGCTGAGTTGCTACCATTCGTTTTCTTAATTCTGCGAAAGTTGCTAATCTACTAACCAAATTTGAAACTTCAAGAGATCTGATTTTATTTTCAACAGAAATTCCATTTAAATGGACTTCAAATCTATTATTTAATATATTATTTTTAAAATCTATTGAAATACTTTCAAGATCATTTATTAATTTATCTTCAAAATAATGAGTTTTAGAAATATACTTTTTTTGAATTGCATAATAAGTTAATGCTCTGTACATAGCGCCAGAATCAATATAAATGTATTTTAATTTCTTTGCAATACGTTTTGCAATTGTACTCTTTCCTGTGGATGAAGTCCCATCAATTGTTATGATAATTTTAGTTGACATTTAATTTTTTATAATTCTTTACGTTTTGATTTGTAATAGCAATATCCAAAACTTCTTTCATATTAGAAACGAAATGAAAAGTTAATCCTTTTAAATAGTTTTTGTCAATTTCATCAATATTCTTTTTGTTTTCTTCACAAAGAATAATTTCTTTAATCTTGGCTCTTTTAGCAGCTAATATTTTTTCTTTAATACCTCCTACAGCTAAAACTTTACCTCTCAAAGTTATTTCACCTGTCATTGCTAATTTAGATTTAACTCTTTTTTGAGTTAACAATGATACAATTGATGTGAGCATTGTAATCCCAGCACTAGGCCCATCTTTAGGTGTAGCACCTTCAGGAACATGAATATGAATGTTATAATTGGAAAGTTTTTTTACATCAATTGAAAGCAAATCAGCATTAGACTTAATATATTCTAAAGCAATAGTTGCAGATTCTTTCATTACTTTTCCAAGATTTCCAGTTATAGATAAGTTTCCTTTTCCTCTTGATAATGCAGACTCAATAAACAAAATATCTCCTCCAAACTGAGTCCATGCAAGTCCTGTAACAACTCCAGCGATATCGTTATTTTCATATTTATCTTTAGAAATAGATATTCCCAAGATTTTATTT
Organism: Cryomorphaceae bacterium BACL29 MAG-121220-bin8; assembly: GCA_905181705.1. Taxonomy (GTDB): domain Bacteria; phylum Bacteroidota; class Bacteroidia; order Flavobacteriales; family Flavobacteriaceae; genus MAG-121220-bin8. The sequence goes on from CAJIYP010000003.1 coordinate 149,571, forward strand.
AACTCCTCATTGGAAATATTACTAGGGAATTCTTCATCTAGAGCAATTGACTTTGCAATAAACCTAATAATCTTAGCTATTTGTTTTTCTAAACCTCTAACTCCAGATTCTCTTGTATATCCCTCAATAACTTTTTCTAATGCAAGTTTATTTAATTTAATAATATTTTTTTTCAGACCGTGTTCTAAAATCTGTTTAGGTAATAAATGTTTTTTTGCTATGTTCGTTTTTTCTTCAATAGTATAACCCGAAACACTAACTATTTCCATTCTATCTCTTAATGCAGGCTGAACATTTGAAATATTATTGGAGGTCGCGATAAACATAACTTTAGATAAATCGAAACCAGTTTCAACAAAATTATCGTAGAATGATGTATTTTGCTCGGGGTCTAAAACCTCCAACATTGCAGAAGACGGGTCTCCCTGATTTCCTACAGAAAGTTTATCAATTTCGTCTAAAACAAAAACAGGATTAGAAGTTTTAGCTTTTTTTAAACTCTGAATAATTCTTCCAGGCATCGCACCTATGTAAGTTTTTCTATGCCCCCTAATTTCTGATTCATCTCTAAGACCTCCTAATGAAATTCTAACATACTCTCTACCTAAAGCCTCTGCTATAGATTTACCCAAGGAAGTCTTACCTACTCCTGGGGGGCCATTAAGACATAAAATGGGAGATTTCATGTCATTTCTTAATTTCAATACTGCAATATGTTCTATAATTCTTTTTTTAACGTCTTTCAAACCATAGTGGTCCCTGTCAAGAATACGTTGAGCTCTACGTAAATCAAAATTATCTTTTGAAAATTCGTTCCAAGGAAGATCTAAATATAGATCTAAATAATTTCTTTGAATAGAATACTCAGCAACCTGTGGATTCATTCTCTGAAGTTTAGATAATTCCTTTAAAAAATGAGCACTAATTTCTTTATTCCATTTCTTTTTCTTGGACCTAATTCTCATTTCATTTATTTCCTCATCATATGAAACTCCTCCTAATTCTTCTTGAATGGTTTTTAGTTGTTGATTTAAAAAATATTCTTTTTGTTGTTTATCTAAATCAAATCTGACTTTTGATTGGATGTCATTTTTTAATGAAAGTCTTTGAAACTCTACATTCATTTGCTTTAAACACATTAAGGCTCTTTCGTGAAGATCATTAGTTTTTAAAATTTCATATTTCTCATCAATACTTAAATTCATGTTAGAACAAACAAAATTTACAAGAAATGAATCACTTTGGATATTATTAATTGCAAAGGAAGCTTCACTAGGGATATTTGGGTTTTCATCAATTATTTGTAGAGCAATATCTTTTATAGATTCTATAGTAGCAGTAAACTCTTTATTCCCTTTGGTTGGCTTTATCTCTTTAATTTCTTTAATTTCAGCAGTAATGTAAGGATCTTCAGTTAATACTTTTTCAATAGAGAATCGCTTTTTACCCTGTATAATAACAGTTATATTACCATCTGGCATTTGAAGAACTCTTAAAATTTTAGCAACAGTTCCTGTTGACTGAATATCTATTATACCTGGATCTTGTATTTCAGGATCTTTTTGAGAAACAACTCCAATTAATTTTGATTTAGTATTAGAATCTTTAATCAGCTTTATGGATTTGTCTCTTGATGCAGTTATTGGAATAACCACACCTGGAAACATAACAGTATTTTTTAATGGAAGAATTGAAAGACTTTCTGGAAGAGATTCTTTTGAAATGGCTTCCTCATCATCAGATGTCATTAAAGGAATTAAATCTGAATCTTCATCAATATTTTGAAGTGACATCATGTCAAGATTCAATAATTTTGGTTTAGACATATTAAATTATTAGGTCAAAGTGTCATTGAAAAAGAAAAAATATTATTTGTAATATTATAAAACTTCGATGAAACTCTTAATTTTTTTTTATAACATTAATAATTCAAGATTCATGCCATAAAAATTAAACATTATTAATTTTTATTTTATTTAGCAGAAAGGCACCCACAAGAAAAATAATTACAAAAACTAAAATAGAAATTCTCATACTTCCTGTAATTTGATCTAAAAATGCAAACAAAGTCATACCTAAGACAATACTAACTTTTTGAGTAACATCAAAAAAACTAAAATAAGAGGTAGTGTTATCAGTTTCTGGAATCATTTTAGAAAATGTAGACCTTGATAAAGCTTGGATTCCACCCATAACCATCCCGACTGCTCCTGCAGCAATATAGAACTCAATAGGTTTGGAAATAAAATACGCCCCAATGCACAAAAAGGCCCAAATTAAATTTAAAAAAAGAAGTGTTCGAATATTTCCAATCTTATTAGAAATTTTTGCAGTCAATATAGCCCCAAAAATAGCTATCAATTGAATTAATAAAATACTTATAATTAATCCAATAGTTTTTTCCCCCTCTTTCCAAGAAATTTCTTGTTCACCAAAATAAGTAGCAATTATTAAAACTGTCTGTAAAGCTGAACTATAAATAAAAAATGCAATTAAAAATTTCTTAATCAGTATTATTTCTTTTAATTCATTCCAAACCTCTTGGATTTCTTTAAAACCATTAAAAAATACATCTTTTATGATTTTTTTCTTTTCACTTGTATTTGGTAAGTGATAAAAAGTATATTGACTAAAAACAATCCACCAAAGACCAACTGATACAAAAGAATATTTCATGGCAGTAAGCTCTGGATTATCACCCATAATTCCAAAAGCATTAGGAAACATAACCATTGCTAGATTAAAAATTAACAAAATAACACTTCCAACGTAACCTAAAGCATATCCTTTTGCACTAATATAATCTTGCTGTTCTTTTAAGGCAATATCTGGTAAATAGGAATTATAAAAAACTAAACTTGCCCAAAAGGAAATCAAGGCCAAAAAATAAAAAAATAATCCTAAATAAATATTTTCTAAATCAAACCAATAAAGACACATACAAGAAATTGATCCAGAATAACAAAAGAATTTAAGAAAAGTTTTTTTATTCCCCATGTAATCCGCTATACCTGATATTACAGGAGTTATGATAGAGAGTATAACAAAAGCAAATGCAGTTAAAAAACTAATTAATGCTGTGTTTTTAAAATTGAATCCAAAAACATCAATGTATAAATCATCAATAAATAAAGCACCATAATATATTGGGAAAACAGAGGAAGATATTACTAATGGATAAACCGAATTTGCCCAATCATAAAACGCCCATGCATTTAAAACCTTACTATCACCTTTAATAAAACTTTTACCCAACGTATTTTTGATTTATATTAAATATATGCAATATACTTAATTCATATTATCATAATTTTTAAAATTATTAAGTAATTTTGTGAATCTTTTAAAATTAAAGAATGAATAGAAAAGTTTTATTTATTTTAATTGGTTGTTTGATTATAAGTTGCAACAAATCAAAAACCACCAAATCTCATGAATTAATTTCAAATAAATCGCAAGACAAAGAAATATCAAAAACAATTAATTATGAAAATGGGTTCTATTTATGTAAAAAATGTAATTCACCATTATATGAATCTAAAAATAATTATGATTCAAATTCTAATGATAAAAGCTTTGATAATTCTATAGAAAACAAAGTAAAATTTAATCAACACTATAATGAAAGTAAAACAGAACTTAAATGTATGAAATGTGGTACAAAAATAGGAAACGTGTGGAACGATGGACCTGAACCAACTGGAAATAGACATTGTGTATCGAGAAATGCATTAATTTTTAAAAAATTAAAAAATTAAAAAATGAAAAAAATACATATAATACTCTTAATAAGCATATTAATGATAAATAATAACTACGCCCAAAATAATAGTCAAATGGAGAAAAGTGATAAAGAATGGAAAAATGATTTAGATAATTTAAGTTATCAAGTATTGAGAAATTCTTACACAGAAAGACCTTTTACAGGAGAATATAATTTACATTTCGAAAATGGATCTTATACATGTAAGGGGTGTAATCAAATACTTTTTAATAGCACAAATAAATATGAGAGTAATTGTGGATGGCCAAGCTTTGACAAAGCAATCCCAAGTTCAATAGTTTACATTGAAGACAACTCTGTAGGTATGAAAAGAATTGAGGTTAAATGTTCCAAATGTAACGGTCACTTGGGTCATGTTTTTAATGACGGTCCAAAAGAAACCACCGGTAAAAGGTATTGTATTAATTCCGCTGCATTGTCATTTAATAAAAAATAAAAAAATGGAAAAATTTGATTTAATAATATTAGGAAGTGGACCAGGAGGTTATGTAACTGCTATAAGAGCATCTCAACTTGGATTAAAAACTGCTATAATTGAAAAAGAAAGTTTAGGAGGAGTCTGTTTAAATTGGGGTTGTATTCCCACAAAAGCATTATTAAAATCCGCTCAGGTTTTTGATTATCTAAAGAATGCCAGAGATTATGGAATTACGGTAAAAGATCTAAATAAAGATTTTAATTCTGTAGTAAATAGAAGCAGAAAAGTAGCTGAAAATATGAGTAAAGGTGTCGTTTTTTTAATGAAAAAAAATAAAATTCAAGTTTTCAAGGGTTTTGGTAAGCTAGGTGAGAAAAACACAGTATTAGTTACTAATGAATCAAAGGAAGAAACAATATTGTTTTCAAAAAAAATTATAATTTCAACTGGTTCTAGATCAAGAGAGTTACCTAATTTAAAGCAAGATGGAAAAAATATTATTGGTTATAGAGAAGCTATGACCTTAAAAATCCAACCCAAAGATATTACTATTGTTGGATCAGGAGCTATTGGGATTGAATTTGCTTTTTTTTATAATTCAATGGGAACAAATGTAACGGTAATTGAGTATCAAGATAGAATAGTTCCTGTTGAAGATAAAGAAATATCGAAAGAATTAGAAAAAATACTTAAAAAGAAAGGTATAAATATCATAACCTCATCAGAAGTAAAAGAAGCTAAAATAAATGAATCTGGTGTTGAGGTAATTATTAAATCATCCAGTGGTGAAATCTCTAATATTAATTCAGAAATTGTTTTAAGTGCAGTTGGTATCAAAACTAATATTGAAAATATAGGTCTCGAGGAGATTGGAATTAAAATTGAAGCAGATAAAATTTTGGTTGATGAGTTTTATAAAACTAATATTGAAGGTTATTATGCAATTGGAGATGTAGTCAAAGGTCAATCATTAGCACATGTTGCTTCAGCCGAAGGTATTTTATGTGTTGAAAAAATTTCGGGGCTAGAAGTGTCCCCACTAGATTATGACAATGTTCCAGGGTGCACCTATTGCTCTCCAGAAATTGCTTCAGTTGGACTAACAGAGGAAAAAGCTTTAGAAAAAGGCTATGAAATTAAAGTTGGAAAATTTCCTTTTAGTGCATCAGGAAAAGCTCAAGCGTCAGGTAAAAGTGATGGATTTGTAAAAGTTATATTTGATTCAAAATATGGAGAATGGCTTGGATGTCATATGATTGGAGATGGTGTGACTGATATGATTGCAGAAGCTGTATTGGGAAGAAAGCTAGAAACAACAGGACATGAGGTTTTGAAAGCTATTCACCCACATCCAACAATGAGTGAAGCAGTAATGGAAGCTGTTGCTGCAGCTTATGGAGAAGTTATTCATTTGTAATCAATCTATAAAACTTGATATTGCTAAATCATAACTTTTTAATCCAAACCCCACAATTACACCTTTAACATGAGCACTTAAGAAGGATTTATGTCTAAATTCTTCTCTTGAATAAGTATTAGAGATGTGCACCTCTATCACTGGAGACGTTATTGACCTTATAGCATCTCCGATACCAACCGAAGTATGAGTATAAGCGGCAGCATTTAATATAATTCCATCAAATTCAAATCCAACTTCTTGTATTTTATTAATTAATTCACCTTCAATATTAGACTGAAAATAATGTAAATCTATATTTTTAAAATTTGATTGTAAATCCTTAAAATGTTCTATAAAATCTTTATCACCGTAAATATTTTTCTCCCTAGTTCCTAATAAGTTTAAATTTGGACCATTAATAATTTGTAATTTCATTAAATTATTTTTTTTAAAAATATGAATATAATATTTAATTAATCTGTTTTAAAATTTAAAGTTAAATATGAAATGGGAGGAATCTCTTAAGAGTTTTAAAAACTATCTTAAAATAGAAAGAAATTTATCTATAAATACAATCGAAAGTTATTTATTTGATGTAAAAAAATTGATGACTTTTTTGGAGAAAAATAAAATTAATATCCACCCTAAGAAACTTACTATAACTTTAGCAAAAGAATTTATATATGAAATCTCTAAAAAGGTTAAGCCTCCTACTCAATCAAGAATTATATCAGGGATAAGAAGGTTTTACGATTTTTTGATTTTAGAGGGTATTATTTTTGATAACCCAATAGAAAATATAGAAACTCCTAAAATTGGATTAAATCTTCCATCTACTTTAACTATTCAAGAAATTGATTTAATAATATCAAAAATTAATTTGGAATCAAAAACAGGATTACGAAATATTGCAATAACTGAGCTTCTATATAGTTGCGGACTAAGAGTTTCTGAACTAATTAATCTTAAAATCTCCGATTTATTTTTTAAAGAATCTTTAATAAAAGTTACTGGAAAAGGAAATAAGGAAAGGTTTGTCCCAATAAGTAATCAATCTCAAATATATATTAACAACTATTTAAAGAAAATTAGATCTACACATAAAATCAAAAAAGGTTATGAGGATACACTTTTTTTAAATGAAAGAGGAGCTATATTATCAAGAGTAATGATTTATATTATTTTAAAACAATTAACAAAAAAATCAAATATTAATAAAAAAATAGGTCCTCATACTTTAAGGCATTCGTTTGCAACTCATTTAATTGAGAATGGGGCAGATTTAATAACAATTCAAAAGATGATGGGACATGAAAGCATAACTACTACAGAAAGATATTTACATGTTAATAAAAAACATTTAATAGATTCAATGATGAAATTCCACCCTAGAACTAAAAAATAAAAATTATTTTTTAACAATCATTCTAAAACCTTCTCCATGAATATTTTCAATTTCAACTCTTTGATCTTTGCTTAAATATTTTCTAATTTTAGCAATATAAACATCCATACTTCTAGATGTAAAATAATTGTCATCATTCCATATTTTTACTAAAGCTAATTCCCTAGGCATTAAATCATTTAAATGATTTAAAAGCATTTTTAATAATTGGTTTTCTTTAGGAGATAATTTTACAATTGGTTCTTCAGATTCAAACTGGAGAGTCCTTAATTTAGAATTGAAATTAAAACCAGCAAATTGAAATTCAAATTTCAAATTTTCCACCTTAGAGTTTAACTTTTTTCTCTTAAAAATGGATTTAATTTTTAATAATAAGATATCAGAATCAAATGGTTTTGTTAAAAAATCATCTGCACCTATTTTATAGCCCCTTAAAACATCATCCTTCAATGTCTTAGCTGTTAAAAAAAACAAAGGGACATCTTTATCAATTTCTCTAATTTCTTTTGCAAGTGTAAAACCATCCTTAAAAGGCAACATTACATCCAAAATACACAATCCAAATTGATGCTTTTTAAATTTTTCAAAACCTTCAATTCCATTTTTAGCTAATACAACATTATAAGAATGTAGATTTAAAAAATCGTTTAAAACTGCTCCAAAATTTAAATCATCTTCAACTAATAAAATATTCTTATCATTATTTTTCATATTTTTATTTTATCCGTTTAAGGGTAAGGTTATTTTAAAAGTGCTTCCTATGCCTACTTCACTTTTAACATAAATTGTGCCATTATGTAAATCCAATATTTTTCTTACATAAGATAACCCTAAACCATGTCCTTTTACATTATGTACATTCCCTTTAGTTTCTCTATAAAATTTTTCAAATATTTTTTCTTTTACATTCGAATCCATACCCATACCATTATCACTTATTTGAATTATAAAAACGTCTTTTAAATTAGAAGTTTCAATATTAATTTGAGAGTTTTTATCTGAATATTTTATTGCATTTTCAAAAATATTGACAAAAACATTAAAAAAGTTTTCTTTTGAAATTTGAAGTTTTGAGTTAGTAGCTAATAAGTTCATAGATACATTAACACTTCTTTCTTTCAATAATAAATTTAAATGAGAAATAGCTTTTTCAATAATTAAGTGAATATCACAAATAGATTTTTTTAAGATATTTTCTTTTCTTTCTAATTGAGAAATTCTTAACACATTTTCTACTTGAGAATTCATTCTTTCATTTTCATCTTTAATCATTTTTAAATATTTATTTCTTTTAATTATATCATGTTTAATTTTATCATTATTTATAGCATCTAAAGCTAATTTGATTGTAGCTATTGGAGTTTTAAATTCATGGGTCATGTTATTAATAAAATCAGATTTTATCTCTGAAACCTTCTTTTGTCTTAAAAAATGATATATAGTAGAAGAAAATGTAATAATAATAGTCAGTGTAAATAACAACGATAAAAGAATTAAATTAGTTAGAGAAGATCTTAAATATTGTTTTCTTTCGGGAAATGCAATAACTAATTCAAAATCACTATCACCCTTTTCATTTACAAATAATGGAGATTTATATTTTTTTAAACCTTCAAGATTTGAGTAATTATCTGAACCTACTTTGGTAGCAAAATCTCCGTTAAAAATTCTATATTGAAAAGGAATAACTATATCTCTATCCATTAACTCTCTTTGTAAAAGAAGCTCTAATTCTACATTAGTTAATCTTCGATGAATTGGTTTTAAGGAAGCAAGTTCCATAAAAACAGAAGCGTATTTGGCTTTGTCCATTAAAGATAATCTTTCAACTCTTTGAAGTCTTTCAATACTACTCATATTTTGCATTTCTCTGTCAAATGCGTCATCAATTATAGTTGTTGTCTTAATTCCTTTGTACTCTAGAATGGAATTAGAATCATTTGATTTTGGTTCAAATAATTTAGCCGAAATATTATAATCCTCCTCTAATATTCCGTGGGAGTATATATAAGTTTGATTAGTATTTTCATTTCTATCTACATATTTAAAAACAGCTGTTAATTGTGACTCTTTTGGGGAACCTATGCTATCCACTAATTTTTGATATACTGCTAAATAGTCTCTTAGTTCTCTACTTTGAATTTGTTCAGAAACCGACTTTAATGCTTGATTAATATTTAATGAAAATTGTTCTTCTTTATTATCTAATGTTGTTTTTATCCAAAAAGATTGAACTAAAACTATACCAACAAGAGCAACACTCATTATAAAAACCAGAGTAAAATATATTTTCTTGTTCATTATAATATTTTATTAATCAAAAAAACTATTGGTACTTTTTGTTTAAAAATTCAACTATTTTAATAACATTTCTCTCAGTTTCTTTTAAAGAAATATTATTAATAATAAAATCACTTAAAGGAATTTTTTTCTTATCGTTCCATTGATTTTTAACTCTAATTAACACATCTTCTTTTTTAATATTATCTCTATTAACAACTCTTTTAATTCTTTCTTCAACATCACAAATAACTAAAATATTAAAATCATTTAATTTATAAGAACCTGTTTCAAATATAAGAGCTGATTCAAAAATAACATATTTAGAAAAAATACTTTTTTTCCAATCTCCAAAATCTTTATAAACAAATGGATGTACCAATGAATTTATTTTTTTTAATTTTAATTCATTATTAAATACAATTTTAGAAATATAACTCTTGTTAAGTTCATTTTTAACATAAGAATCTTTTCCAAAAGATTTAACTATCATCTCTTTTAGTTTAAAAGATGAATTCATCAAAAATTTAGCTCTATTATCAGAATCATACACAGGAATATTATGATTGATTAGTATCTTAGAAACAGTAGACTTTCCTGAACCTATCCCCCCGGTAAGACCTATGCTTTTCATAATACAACAATTTAAGAAAATATAACTTAAGTCAATTTAAAATAATTGAAACCACTAAGGTTTTTCAGGTGGAGAAATTATGTCAATAATTTCTTGACTAACACCTACATTTGAAAAACCTCCATCATTAAATAAATTTTGAAGAGTAACTCTTTTTGTTAAATCTGAAAATAAAGTAACTGTATAATTTGCACAATCCATAGCAGTGGCATTTCCTAAAGGAGACATTTTTTCAGCATATGTTATAAAACCATCAAATCCCTTTACCCCTTTACCAGCTGTTGTTGGTGTAGGCGATTGAGAGATAGTGTTTACTCTAACTTTTTTTTCTTTTCCAAAAAAATATCCAAAACTTCTAGCAATAGATTCTAAATATGCCTTATTATCTGCCATATCATTATAATTAGGAAAAACTCGTTGAGCAGCCATATATGTTAAAGCTACTATACTTGACCATTCATTCATTGCATCTAATTTATATAAACTTTGAAGTAATTTATGAAAAGATACAGCTGAGACATCCCAACCTTTACTCATCCAATCATGATTTAAGTCGGTATAATGTTTTCCTTTTCTAACATTAACAGACATACCTATTGAATGCAAAACGAAATCAATTTTACCATCAAATAATTTCATAGTTTCTTTAATCAAGCTTTCTAAATCTTCTAATTTAGTAGCATCAGCTGGGATAAGCTTAGAGTTAGTTTTTTTTGCAAGAGCATCAACATTGCCCATTCTTAGAGCGATTGGTGCATTTGTTAGAACAAATTCTCCTCCTTCTTCATGAACTCTTTCTGCAGTTTTCCAAGCGATAGAATTTTCATCTAAAGCTCCAAAAATAATTCCCTTTTTCCCTTTTAAAAGATTATATGACATAATTTTAATATAATATTAATTTAACAACTCCTTAGCATGCATCAAGGCTGAGGAAGAAATCTCATCTCCTGACAGCATTTTGGCTATTTCTTCAATTCTTTCTTTATTATTTAATTTTTTTATTTTGGTATTAGTTGTTCCAAATTTTTCATATTTATAAACATTAAAATGATGATCTCCTTTAGCAGCAATTTGGGGAAGATGAGTTATTGAAATAATTTGCAATTTTTTGCTCATTTTTAACATCAAATTTGCCATAGCATTTGACATTTCACCAGAAATACCAGTATCTATTTCATCAAATATCATTGTGGGTAATTTTAAATGTTTGGATAAAATAGATTTAATAGTTAAAAGAATCCTAGAAAGTTCTCCACCTGAAACTACCTTAAAAATTGGAGAAAAGTCAATACCTTTATTTCCAGAAAATAAAACTTCTATTGAATCTTTCCCAAATTTATTATATTTTTCAGTTTCTTTTAAATTAAAAGCAAAAGAAGCATTTTTCATACCCATAGTACTTAAAATTGATTCCATTTCAATTTTTAAATTTGGTAATACTTTATTTCTTGAAAATGATATCTTCTTAGACAATTCCTCTAAAAGGGATTGCTTTGAAAAAATGTCATTTTTAATGTTTTCTATATCAATGCCTATATTATCATTATCAAGTAACTTCTTCTGAAGGCTATTAGTTATATCCAACAATTCAGAAATTGAATTAACCGAATGTTTTGTTTGAAGATTATAAATTAAATTCAATCTGGACTCCATTTCTTCTAACTCAACGGGGTTATTATTGAAATTTAAAGTAGAATCTCTTAATTCAACCTTAACATCATCTAACTCTATTAAAATACTTTCAATTCTACTTTTAATTCCATTATATTGATTTGAATATTTTGATATATTATTTAATATAGAATTTAAATTTCTTATTTGATTTTCAATACTATCTTCATTACCTGCAATTAAATTATCAATTTGATTTAGTGAGTTTATTATTTCATCAGAATTTTTCAAAATCTTAATATTTTCTTCTAAATCAATTTGTTCACCAATAATTAGTTTTGAATCTAATAACTCGTTTAAAAGAAATAAATTATAATCGTAGTCATTTTGCAAACTAATATTTAACCTATTTAATTTATCTAATTGTAGATTTAAATCATTGAATGAAGTCAAATTTTGAGAAAAATTATTTACAATAGTTTGTTGTTCTGATAAGTTGTCAATAAGTGAGAAAAAGAAATCATCATTGGAAAGGATTAATGACGCATTTTGAGTGTGAATATCAATTAATTTTTCGCCAATGGAACTCATTACATCTAAATTAACTGGAGTATCATTAACAAATGATCTAGATTTACCATTAGGAAGAACTTCTCTTCTTAAAATGGATTGATCAAAATAATCCAAATCATTTTTTTTAAAAATGTTTTTTAATTGATAGTTAGTTAAGTTAAAATCTGCTTCAATAACACACTTTATTTTGCCATTCTTCAATAAACTATGATCTGCACGTTTACCAATTATTAATGAGAGAGCATTTAATAAAATAGACTTACCTGATCCAGTATCTCCTGTAATTGTTGAAAATCCATTTAAAAAATTAATTTCTAATGAATCAATCAATGCAAAATTTTTTATCGAGACTTTTGTAAGCAACTTTTAATGTTTATATAATCAAATATAACTTAGTTTGGTATAAGATTCCAAATAGATATTATCTAATATTGGTCCACTTATTAGAAAAGAAGGGTGCCATTCTATTGAGCTGATTGAAAAGTTTTCCTGTATCGATATCTGGGCCAGCTGAAAAAACATCTCTTATCTCATCAGATTTAGTATCAAAAAATATTTTAATTAACATAGAGTTAGGAATTCTTCTATTCATTCTTTCTAAAGAAACTATTGAACTAGCTATGTTTTTTTTTGAAAGTAATTTATCATCATGCATTAAATCCAAACCCTTGGAGTGATAAGAATATATAACATCTCTAAACTCTTTTGAGTTAGAGGAGTTTAAATTTTCAATTAACCAAAACTTATTTATTCTTCCTCCGGAATTACTTGATTGCCACGTATTAGAAATACCACTTTGATTGGCTAAATTTAAAATATTTTGGGCATTCATATAAAAAAAAGTTCCTGAATTTTTTACAAAACTATCTTGATCAATTCCATATATAATATTTATATAATAAGATAAAATTGAGACAAGATCAGATTGAAATTTATTTTCAACAAAAAAAAGAGTTTCAAATTCCTCATATTTAAATTCAACATTTTTATCAATAAAATTAAAAAGAGGTGTTTGATATGTAGAATTTAGTACAGGTCTTAATGACTGAAATTCAAAATTAGCAGAAAATTTATTATTTGAATAAGAAGTTACAGTGATCAACAAGTTCAAATCAATTTTTTCATGATTTAAAAAAATATTTTCAGACCATGAATTAGAATTAATGAAAGTAGTAATAGATTTTTCTAGATTTGAAAAGATAGATTTATTTGTTTGATTAATCTGATCTGAGTTAACTATAACATTACAATCTATATCTTGTGAATAGTTAAACTGGACTAAAAAGAAAAAAAGAAAAAAATTTATCTTATTCATCGATTAATTTAATAATTTCTTTGAAAATATCTTTCGAAACCTCAACTTTAGTTTTTAATTTAAACTTTATTATTTCACTTTTATTGTTAATAAAAGTTATTTTATTGGTATCATGTTTAAAACCGGCTCCTTTATCATTTAAAGAATTTAGAACGATTGCATTCAATTTTTTTTTCTTTATTTTTTTAATTGCATTTTCAACTTCGTTTTCAGATTCAAGTGCAAAACCTACTAACAATTGATTTTTTTTCTTTATATCACCTAAATAATTTAAAATATCAATATTTGAAACTAAATCTATGCTTAAATTATTGTTATTTTCCTTTTTTATTTTATGTTGAGAAATATTTTTTGGTTTATAATCTGAAACTGCAGCGGATAGAATAGCAATATCTATATCATTAAACAATTCTTTTGTTGTTTTAAACATCTCATCTGCGCTAGTTACATGAAAGGACTTTATTCTATCACTATTAATAGTTAATGATGTGGGACCAGTAACTAAAAAAACTTCTGCACCTAAATTAGCTGCAGTATTAGCAAGAGCAAAACCCATCTTACCCGTTGAAAAATTACCAATAAATCTTACCGGATCAATTTTCTCATATGTAGGGCCAGCTGTTATTAAAATCTTTTTGCCGTAAAGTTTTTTATCCTTTAAAATATTTGAAGAAACAAATTCTATTATCTGGTTAGGTTCCTGCATCCTACCCTCTCCTTCCAATCCACTAGCTAAAAATCCTGAATTTACTGGAATATGAATATTTCCAAAATCAATTAATTTCTTAATATTTAATTTATTTGCCTTATTCTTATGCATATCTAAATCCATAGCTGGAGCAAAAAAAACTGGGCATTTAGCTGAAAGATATGTTGCAATTAATAAGTTATCAGCTCTAGCAGAGGCCATTTTAGATAAAGTATTAGCAGTTGCAGGTGCAATAATAATATAATCTGCCCAAAGGGCTAAATCAACATGATTATTCCACAGTTTATTTTGATTATCCTTATTAAAAAATTCGGAAAGAACTGGTCTTTTAGATAAAGTAGAAAGTGTTAAAGGAGTTACAAAATCTTTGGAACTAGGAGTCATAATGACTTGAACATTTGCCTTATTTTTAATCAATAACCTGACTAAAAATGCAGATTTGTATGCTGCTATTCCTCCTGAAATACCTAATAGAATATTTTTTCTATTTAGGATGGACATCTTTATTCTTTGATTTCTGTATTTCTGTAGTATATTTTCTCCAACAACCAATTTTCAATTGCCATAGCATGAGCTTTGGGTAGTTTTTCATAGAATTTAGAAACTTCTATTTGTTCTTTGTTTTCAAATATCTCATCTAGACTCTCTGTTGGACTTGCAAATTCTTCAAGTTTATCTAATAATTCTTTTTTAATATCCTCATTAATTTGAATGGTTCTTTTGGATATTATAGAAATAGCTTCGTATATATTGTCAGTTTTTGCATCAACAATATTTCTATCGTAAGTAATTGTACTTAATGGGGCATCGGTTTTTTTAAAATCCATAATAACTTTATTAGATGAAATTAATTATTTTGCAAATGTAGTAATTTCTGAGTCGATAGACTCAATCAATTTACTTGATTTATCACTATACTTTGATTCCGGATAAACTTCTAATAATTCATCATAAACATTTTTTGCATTTTTCAATCTTTCTAGTTTTTTTGAATCAATACTGTTTATTGCTAGTTCATAGGAGGAATCTAGTAAGTAATACAAAGCATCTTCTCTGTAGGGGGTCCCAGGATAATCAGAAATAAAATCATCTAAAACTATTATTGCTGATTTATAATCTCTAATTGTATTGTATTGTTTTGCAATTTCAAAAGCTTTAAATTCTAGCTTTATTCTAAGTTCTTGAACTAAATCATTTGCTGAGGACATTCTCTCAGAATTTGGGTACCTATTTATAAATTCTTGTAGTTTATCTACTGCGTCGCTAGTCTCTTTTTGATCTAAACTATGAACACGTGCAAGTTTATAATAGGAGAATGCTGACAAGTAATTTGCATCTTCAACTTTATCACTTAAAGGATAAGCCTTAGAAAAACTTTCAAATTCAAAAGCTGCAGTAAGATAATTTTTAGTGTTTAGAAGACAATTTGCATAAAAAAAAGTGATTCTTTCTCCTTGGGGTTTGCCCCTGTACTTGGGTTTGATTTGTTCAAACAATCTACTTGCTCTTCTAAATTCTTGATTTTCATAATACATTTCAGCTAAGTCATACTTAGTTTTAATATCATCACTTTTAAGCGCTTTTTGAAAATCATTGCATGAAAAGGAGATACTAACTAATAGTATTAAAAAAAAAGTATATAATTTATTTAGCATAACACAAATTTAATTTAAAAAAAGAAAGTAAATATAAAAACTACTATGAATTTTCTGAAATAAACTTTTCTATTTTAATAAAAAGTTGATTTGAAACTGGAACTAATGGTAATCTCAAGTAGTTTTCACTAAGATTAATCACAGAAAGTGCAGCCTTAATACCAGCTGGATTACCTTCATCGAAAAGTAATTTCAAAAATGGTTCTATTGATTCTAGGTTATAATAAGTCTCATTACTCTTTCCCTTTAGTGCAGAATTAATAAGTTTAGTAAACAGCTTAGGAATGCATCCAGCAGCAACAGAAATTACGCCGTCTGCACCATTTAAAATACTAATTGGAGCAGTTTCATCATCACCAGAAATAATTAAAAAATGATCTGGTTTGTTCTTAATTAATCTTTTCATTTGAACCATATCTCTTGCAGCTTCTTTTATTCCAATTATATTTTTATTACTATTTGCCAATCTAATTGTAGTTTCAGGATCTAAATTACAGCTAGTTCTACCTGGGACATTATATAAAATAATTGGAATTTTTGAAGAATTTGCAACTGAACAAAAATGCTTAAAAAGACCTTCTTGACTAGGTTTATTATAATAAGGTGTTACTGAAAGAATAGCAGAAAATCCCTCGAGATTAGAATTTATAATATATTCAACTAAAGATGCAGTATCATTAGAACCAATACCAATAATTAAAGGAACTCGTCCCCTATTAGCAGTAATGAAAGCTTTTCTACATTCTATTTTTTCTTTTTCTGTCAATGTTGAAGACTCCCCTGTTGTTCCTTGAACAACTATATAATTCACTCCCCCATTTATTACATAATCAACCAATTTTATAATCGAATTAAAATCGATGGAAAAATCAACTTTAAATGGTGTAATTATTGCTACACCTGTTCCTTTTAGATTTTCAATCAGATTAATCATTTTATCATATTTAAATATTTAATCAACTCAGCTTTAAAATTATTATATTTTTTAATTTTTTCAGAAAAAATTAAATCATTTAATTTTGAATCAACAGACTCAAAACCTACTCTAAATTTTGCATTAGTTTTTGATGAGAGTAATGTTAAAAATCGGTTTGATTTAAAAAAATTAATTAATAAATCGTATTCAAAGGAAATAAATTCTAAAGAATCCTTACCACAAATATTCCCATAAAACGACACACATTTAGGAGTAATATTCATTGATGAAAAAACATTAAATATATTTTTATTCTCTTGAAATGTTATAATCTTCAAATCTTTTTCTTTTAGTCCTAAAGCTTTAGCTAAATCAATGAAATTTTCAACAGAAATTGGAAAAGAAGGATCAATAATGCAAGCTAACGTTCTAATTGGATTGGGCTTAGATCTTTGCTCAGAAGAAAGTTTCCTCAAAGATTTTTCAATCTTTTTATTTAATAATTTATTATGTAGTGATTGAAAAATCATATCTTTAAAACTTTTGCAAAATTACATATTTCATCTTTGAAAACTAGATTATATATAAATAATATAAAATTTAAACTTATTGTTTTATCTATAACAACTGTTTTTTTTTCATGTAATAGTGTCGACCATCAAATTAATGATGTTAGGTATGAAAACATAAAAATCTATGAACCTTACTCAAAAAATAAAGATTTAGAAAAATTAATCAGTCCCTACAGAGAAAAATTAAAAGAATTAGAAAAAGTTTTAGGTTACTCGGCAAAATCATTAAGTATTAGAGAGGGTGAATTAGAGTCTACTTTAGGAAATCTAATAGCAGATATATTAATCGAGGAATCAAATCCAGTTTTCTATGATATTACTTCAAAAAATATTGATTTTTGTTTATTGAACTTTGGGGGGGTGAGAGGTTCACTAAATAAAGGAAACATAACTCAACATGATCTTTTCACTATAATGCCGTTTAATAACACATCTACCGTTGTTAAATTAAGTGGTAAAAAAGTCTTAGAATTATTACAATATTTTAATATTGAAAATTTAGCTCATCCAGTTTCTGGAATAAAAGTTGAATTTGAAGAAGAAAAATTGAATAAAGTTACAATCCAAAATAAAAAATTTGATATCAATAAAACATATTATGTTTTAACCTCAAATTATTGTCAAGAGGGGGGTGATAGAATGAATTTTTTTAAAAATCCCTTAGAATTATATTCATTAAACACAAATATTAGAGAAGTTTTAATAAATTATATTTCAAAAAAAAAAGTTATTCATAGTAATATTGACGGTAGGATTAAAAGAATTAAATGAACAGAAGATACTTTTTAGACAAAATAAAATCGACTACAATTATTGGTTTATCTTTTCCAATACTTGGATTTAATGATGAAAGTTTTATTAGAAAAAAAATAACCATTCTACATACAAATGATGTTCATAGTCATATTGACTCTTTTCCCTCAGATGATCCGTTAAATCCAAATGGAGGTGGAGTAATTGCAAGAGCAAATATTATAAATAAAATTAAAAAAGATAATCCCAATACTCTTGTTCTTGATGCTGGTGATATATTTCAAGGCACTCCATACTATAATTACTTTGGAGGTGAGATAGAACTTAAATTAATGAGTAAAATGGGTTACAATGCCTGCACTATTGGAAATCATGAATTTGATAACGGATTAAAAAAGCTGTCAGAATCATTAAAATATGCTAATTTTTCTTTTATAAATTCAAATTATGTCTTTAAAAATACTCCAATAGAAAATAAAATTAAGAAATATGAAATTCATATTATTGATGGAATAAAAATTGGAATTTTCGGATTAGGAATTGAATTAAAAGGATTGGTTGAAAAAAAATTATTTGATGGAGTAAAGTATCTTGATCCAATTGAAATAACAAATGATATTACAAATAAACTTAAAAACGAGTTCAAGTGCGACTTAATAATTTGTTTATCACACTTAGGGTTTAGTTATAATAAAAAAGATATAATTTCTGATTTAATATTAGCTAAAAAAACAAAAAACATTGATTTAATTATAGGTGGTCATACTCATACTTTTATGAATAAACCTGTGAAGATTAAAAATTTAAGTGGAAAAAATGTTATTATAAATCAAGTTGGATGTTTTGGGATTAATATTGGTAAAATAGATTTTTATTTAACCGAAAAAAAAATTGTTGAAAAAAGTAGTTCAATTAAAGTTTAGAGTTTGTCATACCAATTAAATCATTTTCTGAAATAATTGGTATGCCTAACTTATTAACTTTTAATAATTTACTTGGTCCAATATTATCTCCCCCCAACAAAAAATTTGTTTTTGATGAAATAGAAGAGGATACTTTTCCACCATTGTCTTCAATTATATTTTTTAATTCATCTCTAGAGTGATTCTTGAATATACCAGATATAACGAAAATATTATGAGATAAAATATTATGTTTCTGAGTGCTTTTTTCCATTATTTCGAACTGAAGACCAAGTTCTTTTAGTTTATTTATTATATATATATTTTGATCAATTTTAAAAAAATCAATTATACTTTCTGATATTCTATCTCCAATTTCATCAACCAGCAGTAAATCATCTAGTTTTTGAGTCATTAAATTATCAATAGATTTGAATTCTTTAGCTAATTTTTTTGATACTGTTTGACCTACATATCTAATTCCTAAGGCAAATAAGACTCTTTCAAAAGGAATTTTCTTCGACTCTTCTAATCCGATAAATATATTATTGATTGATTTTTCAGCCATTCTTTCAAGAGTCATTAAGTCATCTCTTTTTAAATTATACAAATCAGAGTAATTTGAAATTAAGCCACCTTTGTATAACAATTCAATGGTTTCTTTTCCTAATCCATTTATATCCAAAGCCTTTCTAGATATAAAATGCTGAATTCTTCCAGTAATTTGAGGTGGACAATTATAGTAGTTTAAACAATAATGATGAGATTCTGATTCGTTTCTAGATAAAATTTTAAAACATGAAGGACAATTCTCAATAAATTTAATTTTTTTAGAATTTAAATCTCTTTTATTTAAATCAACTCCTACAATTTTAGGAATAATCTCACCTCCTTTTTCAACAGATACTAAATCATTGATATGCAAATCAAATTTATTAATTTGATCTTCATTGTGCAGAGATGCTCTTTTTACATATGTTCCTCCTAGAAGAACTGGTTCAAGGTTGGCAACTGGGGTTATCGCTCCAGTTCTTCCAACTTGATAAGAAACACTCAATAATTTTGTTGAAATCTGTTCTGCTTTATATTTATATGCTATGGACCATCTTGGATACTTTGAAGTAAAGCCTAACTCTTTCTGGTAATTAATATCATTGACTTTTATAACTATACCATCAATTTCGTAGTTCAAATCATTCTTTCTTAATTCCCAATAATTGATGTATTTATAAACGTCTTCAATATTATTACAAAGTTTATAAGTATTAGATATGTTAAAGCCCCAATCTAATGCGCTAATTAAATAATCATTTTGAGTTTTACAATTTTCTTCATATGTAACAATTTGATACAAAAAACATTTAAGAGGCCTTGTTGATACTTCAGAACTATCTTGTAATTTTAAACTTCCAGAAGCTGTGTTTCTGGGATTCATATATGGGTCCAAGCCTTCAATTAACCTTTTTTTATTCATTTCAAGAAAATCTTTTTTTTCTATAACTATCTCTCCTCTTATTTGAAATTTATTTGGAAATGAACCCTTCAGTTTTAAGGGGATGGTTCTTATAGTTTTAATATTTTCTGTAACATCATCCCCTTGTACTCCATCCCCTCTTGTGACAGCCTTGATAAGTTTTCCATTTTCATAAGTTAAATTTATTGAAACACCATCAAATTTTAATTCACATAAAAACTCAAGATTACCATCACCTATATTTTTAAAAATTCTGTCATTCCAAATCTCAAGATCTTCTTTTGAATAAGAGTTATCTAATGAATACATGGGAAAATCATGCTTAATGGAATTAAAATTTTTTATTACTGCTCCACCTACTCTGTTTGTTGGGGAATTTTCATCATAAAATTCTGGGAATTTATTTTCAAGATTTATTAAATCTCTTAGTTTTATATCAAAATCATAATCACTTATTACAGGGCTATCTAAAACATAGTAATTATAACTATGTAGATGTAACTCGTCTCTCAACTTTTCTATATTTTTCTGTACTGATTTCATTAAATACGAGCCTTTATCATTCTATTTTTTGATCGAAAATCATTTTTATGTTCAATATCGTAAAAACCTTCTTTATTTAAAAGTTTTGAAACACCTTCCAGCATTAATTCATTAATTTCAAAAAAAATATTTCCATTATTATTTAAATTCCCTTTTGCGAATTCAATTATTTTTTGATAAAAATATAATGGATTTTTATTTTCAACAAATAATGCTTTATGAGGTTCATAAAGTAAAACATTTTTTTTCATTATTTTTTTTTCATCCAATGTTATGTAAGGGGGATTAGAAACTATCACATCAAAACTCTTATTGGATTTAATTGAACTTATATCTTGAATTTCGAATAAAGCCTTTACCTTATTTTTTAATGCATTAGATCTAGCAATATCTAAAATTTTGTTATCAATATCCCATGCTGTAACATTACATGAGTTGGAAAATTTAGCTAAAGAAACAGCTATACATCCACTCCCTGTACCTATATCTAGTATTGATTTGTTTGGGGGTAAATCACTTAAAATCCAAGAAACTAATTCTTCTGTTTCAGGTCTAGGGATTAAAACGTTTTGATTCAAAAAAAAATTTAAGCCCATAAACTCTGCAACACCTATAACATACTGAATTGGCATATTTTTTTCAAGAAGATGAATTGCTTTGAATAAATAAGATTTATGAGAATGATGAATTTGATATTCGGGGTTTAATATGTATTTCATTCTATTGACTTTGCAATAATGCTCAATTATCCAGAAAAAAAACTCCTCTAATTCGTTGTGATCTATTTTTAAACTTAACGTTTTAAAAAATAACTTATGATATTCAATTAAGGTCATTACAGTTCCTTTAACATCCATACAGGACATGATGTATGCCCTGTATTTCCCAAGGGCTGGTTTATATACTTAAAACCTTGAGATAAATACAGGTTTTGAGCTGAATTCATATTATTCATTGTTTCTATGTAACACTTTTCATAACTAAAATTTATTGCCTCACTCAAACATATTTTAATCATTTTTTTACCCAAACCAATACCTCTTGCTTGTTTTAAAAAATACATTTTTTGTAGTTCACAAATATTTTCTTTAGAATTTTTCAATTTCGAAATTCCTGCTCCACCAAAAATTTTATTATCTTTTAAAATTAAATAATAAACACTCCTTAAATTTTGATATGCATTACTCATTTTTTTTAATTCAGGATCACTTAAAGCAGTACCTTTTTTAGGAACACCAAATTCAATCATTACCGATGATAAAACATCATAAAGTTCTTTGTTATCAATATTTGTGACTTTTCTTATAATCCACTTAGAATTTTCTTCCATTTTTTAGATTATTTTTGTGTTGTGAAGATACGTCATATATATAATAGAGAAAACTTCAATTATTAAATAATGAACAATAAATCAACTCATAATTTTTATATGTCACGTTGCATTGAAATTGCAAAAAAAGGAATTGGAAAAACATATCCAAATCCAAGTGTTGGATGTATAATTGTGAATAATGGTACTATAATTTCAGAAGCATACACAAGTGAATATGGAGGTAATCATGCGGAAATAAATGCAATAAATAAAATAAGAAATAAAAAGGAGTTGTTAACATCTACTCTTTATGTTACTTTGGAACCCTGCTCTCACCTCGGAAAAACTCCACCATGTTGTGAAAGTATTGTAAATAATAAAATTCCGCAAGTAGTTATTGGTACTATTGACAAAAGCAATAAAGTAAATGGTAAAGGCATTAAATACTTAAAAAAATATAACATCAAAGTAATTAATGGAATTTTACAAAAAAAATGTACCGAACTACATAAAAGGTTTCTTCACTTTAACGTCAAAAAAAGACCATATATCATTTTAAAATGGGCCCAAACAAAGGACAATTTTATTTCTCCTGTAAAAAAAATAAAAAAAAAACCATTTTGGATTTCTTCAAAAAAAAGTAGACAACTTGTTCATAAATGGCGTTCTGAAGAACACGCTATTTTAATTGGATTCAGTACTGTAATAAAAGATAACCCAATATTAAACATCAGAAATTGGAAAGGCGTAAATCCCATAAGAATAATCATTGATTTAAAAAATGAATTAAATGATGACTACAGTGTGTTTGATGATAAAGCAAAAACAATCAAAATAACTAATGAGGAGTTAGATATATCAAAACCAATTAAAAGTGAACTAACTAAGTTTTTATTTGAAAGAAAAATTCAGTCTTTAATAGTTGAGGGTGGGAAAAAAACTTTGGATTTATTTATAAATAATGATTTGTGGGATGAAGCAAGAATTTTTACAAATAATAACAATCTAAACATCGGAGTCCGTGCACCTAAAATAAAAGGTCGAAAAATACATGAAGAAAAAATAAACAATGATGAACTAAAAATACTTAAACCATTTTAATGGCTTCAATTATACTATTAGGGCATCTCATTGGCCTATTAGTTTTTGAATTTAAAAAAATTAATTTAGTGTAACCCGATGTTATCAAATCATCATTCTTAATAATTTTGTATTCAAACTCAATCATATATGAAGGTTCCCTAACTAATTTTGTTTTTAAAATTAATTTATCGTCAAATAATGCTGATTTTTTAAAATTTATTTTAATATCAATTACAGGAAGTAAAATCCCATCTTCTTCCATTTTTTTATAAGAAAATCCTAGTTTATTTAGCCAAGCTATCCTTCCCATTTCAAAATATTTTACGTAATTACCATGGTAGACAAATGACATTTGATCTGTTTCACTATATCTGACAAAAAATTCTATTTCATCTTCCAAAATATTATTTTATTTAGTTAAAAATTAGTCTAATTTGTAATACCAATAATATGAACAAAAAAAAATTAAAATTCAATAGCAAAATGATTTTTTTTTAATAAAAATTTGCACATATTTGTGACTATTAACGTATCAATATTTTTTGTCAAAATATATTGTTATTTATAACAACCAAAATATACCTCAATAAATGATAACTGCAGAATCTGTATGGAATAATTGTCTCAAATTTGTTAAAGACAATATACAGATTCAGGCCTACAAAACTTGGTTTGAACCAATCAAACCTATCAAACTTGAAGATAATATTTTAAACATTCAAGTTCCTAGTAAATTTTTCTATGAATGGTTAGAAGAGCACTATGTTAAATTGCTCAAACTAGCATTAACAAAAGAACTAGGAAACAATGCAAGATTGGTCTATATAATTAAGATGGAAAATACTTTTGGAAATTTAAAACCTTTCACAGAAAAAATTCCAAGTCAATACAAGTCAAATATACCATCTCAAAAAGTAGATATCCCTTTGAGTAATTTAAATACTGAGCTTAGAAATCCATTTATAATTCCTGGAATTAAAAATTTAAAAATTGAATCCCAATTAAATCCTAATTATAATTTTGATAGTTTTCTAGAAGGTGACGCAAATAGGCTAGCTAGATCAGCTGGAATGGCTGTATCAAATAAACCAGGAGGAACATCTTTTAATCCATTATTAATATTTGGAGGTGTTGGTTTGGGAAAAACTCATTTAGCTCATGCAATTGGAGTTAATGTTAAAGAAAAATTTCCTGAAAAGACAGTTTTATATATTTCTGCGGAAAAATTTACTCAGCAGTATATAGATTCTGTCAAAAAAAATAATAGAAATGATTTTATACATTTCTATCAAATAATTGATGTTTTAATTATAGATGATGTACAGTTCTTGTCTGGAAAAACTGGAACACAAGATGTATTCTTCCATATTTTTAATCATTTACATCAAAATGGCAAACAAGTTATTTTAACATCTGATAAAGCACCTGTTGACATGCAGGATATTGAACAAAGGTTACTATCTAGGTTTAAATGGGGATTATCAGCTGAATTACAAAGACCTGATTTCGAAACAAGAGTATCAATATTAAAGAATAAGCTTTTTAGGGATGGTGTAGAAATATCTGATGAAATTATAGATTTTGTTGCAAAGAATATTAAAATTAATGTTAGAGAACTGGAAGGAGCAATAATCTCATTAATTGCTCAATCCTCTTTTAATAGAAAGGAAATAACATTAGAATTAGCTAAGAATGTAGTTGATAAATTTGTCAAAAACACCAAAAGAGAAGTCTCAATAGATTATATACAGAAAATAGTTTCTGAATATTTTCAAATGGATGTTTCAACATTACAATCTAAAACTAGAAAACGTCATATTGTACAAGCTAGACAACTTGCGATGTTTTTTGCTAAAAAATTCACAAAGGCATCTTTAGCTAGTATTGGATCTCAAATTGGACATAGAGATCATGCTACTGTTCTTCATGCCTGTAAAACAGTAGATAATCTTTCTTTCACTGACAAACAGTTCAGGAAATACGTTGAAGACCTCTCAAAGAAATTTACTATTTAGATAATCATTATTAGTTATGGAATACGGGTCATTATACTTAATTCCAAATTATTTGGGTAAGGATTCATTACATGAATTTAATAATAACACAAAAAGTATTATTAATGAAATCTCCTATTTTGTTTTTGAAAATGAAAAACCTGGAAGAGCCTTTCTTAAAGCTGTATCACCTACAAAAAATCAGTCAACATTAATCGTTAATACATTAAATAAGTTTACGGTAAAAAGAGAGATAAAATCTTTTTTAGAACCATGTCTAAATGGAAATAATATTGGTTTAATTTCTGATGCTGGATGTCCAGGAATAGCTGATCCAGGAGCTGATTTAATTTCAATTGCACATGAGATGAAAGTCAAAGTTAAACCTTTAGTAGGACCTTCCTCCATATTTTTAGCATTAATGGCTTCTGGAATGAATGGTCAAAATTTTATGTTCAACGGATATTTGTCAATCGATAAAAAGGAGAGAAAAGAACAAATAAAATTATTAGAAAAAAAATCAAATTCCACTACACAAATATTTATGGAAACTCCTTACAGAAATGATAATTTAATAATTGACCTAATAAGTTATTTAAAACCCTTAACCAAACTTTGTATTGCAACTGATATAACACTTGAAAACGAACTAATTAAAACAGAATTAATTAGGGATTGGAAAAAAAACAAAATAATATATAAAAAAAGACCTTCTATTTTCTTAATTCAATCTGATTAAACTCTAGGTTTTCTAACTGCTTTTACATATGAAATATCGAAGTTTTTAAAATAATTCATATAATAAGAAATAGATGTACCCAAAGCATCTTTAAAATCTTCCTTACCATTTCCTCTTAAAAACTTCTTCACATTACCTGGGCCTGATAAATGAGCAGCAGCTAATATACCAGATTCTGTTATTTCTAAACCATTAATAAATGAACCTACAAACCATTTAATATCCTTCCGAAGTATCCATTTATTTCTTTGAACATTTAAAAGAAAAACTTGTTCTTGTAATTTTGGATTATTTAAAAAGTCATTTGCATTATTAATTCTAAACATTTTCAAAGTATTCAAATTAAACTGGTATTTACCCATGTAACCAAATTTATTAACACAAAAGTATCTTCCTCCTGACTCTTTAAAACCTAATAATTCTTTGAAACCGTTAAAATCATTTTTCAAATAAATAATATTTGATGAAGATTCCAATATTTTTTCCGAAACAGTATGTTCTATATCTGAGGAATAAATTTTAATAGGATTTTTAAAAACTGGTTTAAAAAAAGAACTATTTAAAAATAAAATTATAAAAAAAGGTGTTATATAAAATCTAAAACTAATTAACATAATCTAAATTTTAATAAAAAATTTTCGCAAACATACACAAAATTTTAATTATCTAATAATCAGGTTATTATCTCTTAATCTTGTTTTTTCTTAGCCAAGAAGTATATTGTCTTTTATTTTTATTGTGTTGAGAAAGAGAATTTGCAAAAATATGATAACCAGGTCTTTTTACATCAGCAACAAAAAATAAATACTTATGATCTTGAAGGTTTAAAACTGATTCGATAGAACTTAAATCTGGCATATATATGGGACCAGGGGGTAATCCTTTAATTTGATATGTATTGTATGGCGATTTAATTTTTAAATCTTTATACAATACTCTCCTTATTTTTGTATCGAAACCATTTTTTTTTTTGATTGTATAAATTACTGTTGGATCCGCTTGTAATCGCATTCTTTTTTTTAATCTATTGTAATAAACACCTGAAATAGTGGGTCTTTCGTCCACTTTTGGGGTTTCTCTTTGAACAATTGATGCTAAAATTGAAACTTTTAAAGGATTTAGTCCGTAAGAATTAGCTTTATCAACCCTTTCTGAGTTCCAAAACAATTTAAATTGCTTAAACATTTTATCTCTAAATTGATCACCATTTGTATTCCAGTAAAATTCGTAAGTATCTGGTAAAAATATTGCAAAAACAGAATGGTTATTTAAATTGTTTTGAATTAAGAAATCCTTATCCAAAAAAGATTGCATTAAACTTGTACTATCAGCCTCAATATACTTAGAAACTCTTGAGGCTAAATTCTCTAACCTTTCAATATTGTTAAAAGTTACATTAACAGGAATATTATTGAATTTCAAAGACTTTAAAATCTCATTGTTTGAAAAACCTTTCTTAATTTCATACTTACCTGCTTTTATATTTAATACATACTTAGTTTTAATTGCTGCATCAAAAAAAGTAGATGAATCCTTTAAAAAAGGAGAGATTTGTTTTTTTAAATTATCAAGTCCTGATCCTGAAGGTATATTTAGATAAATTTTTTCATCTTGAAAACTTGTATTTTCAGAATAATAGGTATTGTAATGGTAATATATTTTTGCTAATGCGATGAACAAAAAACAGGCAATACCTAAACTAATTATAAATTTATATAATTTCTTATTTTCCATTCTTTTAAACTTGAATTTCACCACTATAAACCATTTTTACGTTTCCAGTAAGTTTTATATTATCATAACCCTTTATGGTTTTATTAAAATCTACTGATAAATCCCCTCCATTTGTTACTATTTTTAGTTTATTTAGAGAAGTTTTGTTTAGTTCAAACATTGCTATAGCAACAGCTGTTACACCAGTTCCACAAGAAAGTGTTTCGTTTTCCACTCCCCTTTCATAAGTTCTTACAGAAAATTCAGAATCAGAAATAAATTGAACAAAATTTACATTGACTCCAATATTTTTAAATATCGAGTTATTTCTTATTAACCTACCTAAATGTAAGACATCAATTTTTTTAATATCACTAACTAACTGAACATAATGAGGAGACCCCGTATCAAGAAATAAATCATTTCCATATTTTTTTATTTCATTGACTGGTTTCATTGATAAAGATATTTGATCATCAAAAATCAATGCATGATGTAAGCCATCAAATGCAGTAAAAACAGTTTTATTATTAATGATATTGAGATTTTGGGCAAATTTAACAGAGCATCTCGCTCCATTTCCGCACATAGAACCCAAATTACCATCAGAATTATAATAATTCATTAAATAATCTGATGAATCAGAGGGGTTAATCAATATCAAACCATCACAACCAATTCCAAATTTACGATCACATAGCTGTTTAATTAAAGAAATGTTTTCGGACGGAAAAGATAAATCAGTGTTATCAATAATTATAAAATCATTTCCTGTACCTTGATATTTTTGAAATTTAATTTTCATTGTAATTATTTGCGAAGATAAAAAAAACTAGATGTTGTTAAAATGTAGTTAAAATATATTTTTCTATAATTTAAAAATTTAATTTTGAATAAAATTCTAATAAAATGAAAAAAATAATTTTCCCTTTAACAATTTCTATTATTGGTGGAGTAATTGCACTATTTATTCACAATTTAAATTTTAATCATAATGAAATAATTCAAGAATCATTACCAGAAAATAAAATGGTAAACATTTCTTATGATTCAAGTTCATCTGTAAAATCCAATTCTAATATCGATTTTACAATGGCTGCTGAAAAAACAATTCATACAGTAGTTCATGTTAAGAATACTAGCAATTCCAGGGGGTCTTCTTCAGTTTGGGATTATTTTAATAACAACCCAAGCAATAGGACAAGAGTTGGAATGGGCTCTGGAGTGATAATCTCAAAAGATGGTTATATAATAACAAATAATCATGTTATTGAAAACGCAACTACAATTGAAGTAACAACAAACAATAATAAAAGCTACAAAGCAGATTTAATAGGTACTGATGAAGTCGCAGATATTGCGGTATTAAAAATTGATAGTGAAGATACATTTCCATATATAAGATTTGCCGATTCCGATCAAACTAAAATTGGAGAATGGGTTCTAGCAGTTGGAAACCCATATAATTTAACTTCAACTGTTACAGCTGGAATTATAAGTGCAAAGTCTCGAGATTTGAATGACTATGATTCTAAAAATCAATCATTTATTCAAACAGATGCAGCTGTTAACTCTGGAAATAGCGGAGGAGCTCTTGTTAATACAACAGGAGATTTAATTGGAATAAATACAGCAATTACTAGTGGAACTGGTGGTTTTGTTGGCTATTCTTTTGCCGTCCCTAGCAATGTTGCTAGAAAAATATTTGAAGATATAATTGAATTTGGTAATGTACAAAAAGGACTACTTGGAGTTACTGGATTTGGATTAAACTCAAGAAATGCTGATGAATTAAATATATCATTAACTGAGGGTTTTTATGTGAATGATGTTGAACCATCAATGGGTGCCGCTCTTGCTGGAATAAAAAAAGGAGATGTTATTTTAAGTTTAAATAAATTAGAAATAACTAAATTTTCAGATCTCTCAGGATATTTAAGCACTAAAAGACCTGGAGATGTAATATTAGTAGGAATAGTTAGAAATAATGAAAAGCTAAAACTAAAAGTTACTTTAGAAAAAAATGAGAATGTTGAATTTTATGGAATGCAATTAAAAAATATGTCAAAAGAGGAATTAAAAACTTTAAATTTAGAAAATGGAGTTAAAGTTTTAAACCATAGAAATAATACATTGTACAGAATGGGTATTTCACCAGGATACGTCTTAACTGAAATCAATGGAGAAGAAATTAAAAATACTATGGACATCTCCAGACTTGAAAAAGAATTGAAAATTAGTCAAATAACTTTTGTTAGTCCAGATGGAGAAAAGGAAAAGTTAATATTTGAATAAAATATGGTAAGGATAGATATAATAAGTGTTTTACCTCAATTAATAGAGAGTCCATTTAATGCTTCTATTATTAAAAGAGCTATTGAAAAAAAAATAGTTGAAATTCATTTTCATGATTTAAAAGATTACTCAACAAGTAAAAGAAAACAAATTGATGATTATCAATTTGGCGGAGGATCAGGAATGGTAATCATGATTGAACCAATAAAAAAATGTATTGATTCTTTAAAAAAGAAAAGGGATTATAAAGAAGTTATTTATATGACACCAGATGCTGAAATATTAAATCAAAAAACAGCAAATAAATTATCTATTGAGGGAAACTTAATAATTCTTTGTGGACATTACAAGGGAGTTGATCAAAGAGTTAGGGATAAACTTATTACAATGGAGATCTCTATAGGAGATTATGTTCTTTCGGGTGGAGAGCTTCCTGCAGCAGTATTGTGTGATTCCATAATTAGATTAATACCTGGTGTGTTAGGTGACGAAACATCTGCTCTAACTGATTCTTTTCAGGATGGAATACTAGCTCCACCAGTTTACACTAGGCCTGCAAAGTTTGAAAATACAAATGTTCCTAAAATTTTACTTTCTGGAAACAAAAAAAAAATTGAGGAATGGAGAGAGGATAAAGCTATTGAAAGAACAAAAAAAATTCGTCCAAACTTTTTTAATTAAGTAAATTTCTTTGAAAGAAAAAAAAATAGTAAATTCGCATTCGATTTGATATAACCGCTAACGATCATCGTGTATGTTGTATCAATTAAATTAAAATACTTACAAAATGGAATCTTTAGTAAAATTCGTACAAGATGAATTTGTTACGAAAAAAGAAATCCCAAACTTCAAATCAGGGGATACAATAACAGTTTTTTACGAAATTAGAGAGGGAGAAAAAGTACGTACTCAGTTTTTTAAGGGAGTTGTAATTCAAATAAAAGGAACTGGATTAAGCAAAACATTTACTATTAGAAAAATGTCTGGTACCATAGGAATAGAAAGAATTTTTCCAATAAACTTACCTACAATTCAAAAAATAGAAATTAATAAAAAAGGTAAAGTTAGAAGATCTAGAATCTATTATTTTAGAGAATTAAGAGGTAAAAAAGCTAGAATAAAAGAAATTAAAATATAATTTCACAACTTTTCATGAAAAAAATTATCGTTAAAAATCCAATAGTTGAACTAGACGGAGATGAAATGACTAGAATAATATGGGATTTCATTAAATCTAAACTTATTCTTCCTTAT
The DNA here is from genome assembly GCA_905181705.1 of Cryomorphaceae bacterium BACL29 MAG-121220-bin8. Classification (GTDB taxonomy): domain Bacteria; phylum Bacteroidota; class Bacteroidia; order Flavobacteriales; family Flavobacteriaceae; genus MAG-121220-bin8. The sequence goes on from CAJIYP010000003.1 coordinate 180,904, forward strand.
TTGGATTTAGATATCAAATACTATGACTTAGGAGTAAAAAACAGAGATTTTACCGATGATCAAGTTACTATTGATTCTGCAGAAGCTATAAAAAAATACCATGTAGGTATAAAATGTGCTACAATTACGCCTGATGAAGACAGAGTAAAAGAATTTACACTTAAGAAAATGTGGAGATCTCCAAATGGAACTATAAGGAATATTGTAGGAGGAACCGTATTTAGAGAGCCCATTATAATGGGAAATGTACCAAGGTATGTACAAGGTTGGATTAAGCCAATATGCATAGGAAGACATGCTTTTGGAGACCAATATAAGGCTACAGACATTGTTACCCATGGAAAAGGAAAATTAACTATGACTTTTACTCCTGAAAATGGTGACCCAATAAAGACTTGGGAAGTTTATGATTTTCAAGAAGATGGCGTAGCAATGAGTATGTATAATATAGATTCTTCAATTTTTGGTTTTGCAAGATCTTGTATGAATCAAGCTTTAACGAAGAAATGGCCATTATACTTGTCCACAAAAAATACCATTTTAAAAGCTTATGACGGTAGATTTAAAGACATTTTTCAAGAAGTTTTTTCTACAGAATTTGAAAGCAAATTTAATGAAGCAGGTATCACTTATGAGCATAGGCTGATTGATGATATGGTTGCTGCTGCTATGAAATGGAATGGAGGATTCGTTTGGGCATGTAAAAATTATGACGGAGACGTTCAATCTGATACTGTTGCACAAGGGTTTGGTTCTTTAGGACTAATGACCTCTACACTGGTTACTCCAGATGGTAAAACAATGGAAGCTGAAGCTGCTCATGGAACCGTAACAAGACATTACAGAGAACACAAAAAAGGAAACGAAACTTCTACTAATCCAATAGCATCAATATTCGCTTGGACTAGAGGTTTAGCTCACAGAGGAAAATTAGATAAAAATAACGATTTAATTAATTTTTGTAATTCTCTCGAATCAGTTTGTATTGAGACTGTTGAAAGTGGAAAAATGACAAAAGACCTAGCACTTTTGATACACGGAAAGGAATTGAACAGATCACACTATTTAAATACTCAAGAATTTTTAGACAGTATTAAGTCCAACTTAGAATTAAAATTTAAATAATTTTAATTCAATCTAATTATATGGCATTATAATTGGAGATATTACAACATAATAAATTTTGTTAATGTATCGCTCTAAAATATCACTTTTAAAATTTCTATTTTTATTTTTTTCAATTATTAATTTTTCACAAGAAAACTTTACTATAAGTGGATATGTGTTAGATGAAAATAGTAATGAATCTATAATTGGCGCTAACATAATTATTCCAAACATAAACTCTGGTACAATTACAAATACTTATGGTTTTTTTTCTATAACACTTCCTGAAAAAAACTATGAAATTCAAATAAGTTCTATTGGATATAAAAACATCTCAATTAATATAGATTTAATAAAAAATATTAATACTACATTTTTCTTATCTGAAAATATTGAAAATTTAGAGGAGGTTATTATAATAAAAGATGTTGAAGAAATAGACATTACAAAACCAGTAATGAGTTTAAATATCTTGTCAAATCAAACAATTAAACAAACACCAGTTCTATTTGGTGAATCTGATGTTTTAAAAACTATTCAATTACTTCCAGGTGTATCAAATGCAGGAGAAGGAACAGGTGGGTTCAATGTTCGAGGTGGTGCTGCAGATCAAAATTTAATTTTGTTTGATGAAGCCATAATATACAGTTCATCTCACTTGTTCGGTCTATTTTCTATTTTTAATTCTGATGCAATAAAAGAAGTTAAACTTTTTAAGGGTGGTATACCCTCATCATATGGTGGTAGACTTTCTTCCGTTTTAGATGTATATCAAAAAGATGGAAATAGTAAAAAACATAAATTAAGTGGAGGAATTGGAATAATATCAAGTAGAATACTGGGTGAAGGTCCAATAAAAAAGAATAAAGGATCGTACCTAATTGCAACCAGAGGATCTTATGCTCACCTTTTCTTGAAATTTACTGATATTGAAAACGTAGCTTATTTTTACGATATTAATACTAAATCAAACTATAAGATAGATAAAAACAACACCTTGTACTTCTCTGGGTATTTTGGTAGAGATAAATTTAAACTTAGCGACACATTTTCTAACACCTATGGAAATTCTACATTTAACCTAAGGTGGAATCACTTAATTAATGAAAAAACATTTTCTAATACTTCATTAATTTTTAGTGACTACTACTACGGATTGACACTAAACTTCGTTGGGTTTGATTGGAATTCAGGTATCAAAAATTTGAACATTAAGTTTGATTTAAAAAATTATTATTCGAATAAAATACAATTCAACTATGGGTTTAACTCTATTTACTACGAGTTTAATCCTGGTGTTATTAGTCCAATTAACCAATCAGGTATTAATTTTACAAAACTTGAAAGAAAATTTGCTCTAGAGAATGCGACTTATTTTGACGTAGTTCACAAAGCCTCTCCCAAAATATCTCTTAGGTATGGTTTTAGATTTAATCAATTTTTAAGATTTAAACAAGAGGGCCTGAACAGATATTTAAACGATAACCCTGTAGTTTTTGACCAAAATCTTGGTATTTATAAGGAATCTAAAATAATTGGAAAATACCAAAACCCTAATAATTCAAAAACAATAAAATCATTTTATAATATTGAGCCTCGATTTAACTTTTCTTATAATTTTAAAAATCAAGCTTTAAAAGTGAGCTACAACAGATTAAATCAATACATTCATCTAATATCTAACACCAATGCTCCTGCTCCACTAGATATTTGGGCTCCAAGCGGACCTTACTTAAAACCACAGCAATTAGATCAATTGGCTTTAGGTTATCACTCGAATTTAAAAAATGGTAATAAATTAGAAACTGAAATTTTTTATAAAAAAATTAAAAACAGACTCGATTATATTCCAGGAGCTGATTTAGTTGCCAATGCAGCTGTAGAAAGGGTGTTATTAGCAGGTAAAGCAAGAGCTTATGGATTAGAGTTTTTATTTAAAAAAAAGGAGGGAAGGCACAATTACTGGCTTGCATACACAATCTCTAAATCTCAACAAAAGACATCAGGTAGAGATGTAAATGAAACTGGTATTAACAAAGGAAATTGGTATAACACTGGTTACGATAAAACTCATGACTTTAGTTTTGTTTCAAATTTTAAATTAAATAATAAACTAACGTTTAATACAAATTTTATATTTCAAACAGGTCAACCAATTAATTATCCAACAGGTCAATATACTTACATGGACCTAATTATACCAAATTATGGGGAGCGTAATTCAAATAGACTTCCCAACTACCATAGACTTGATATGTCTTTAACTCTAGTTCCAAATAAAAATAAAAAAAGAGATTATAAAAGTGAATGGGTTTTTGGATTTTATAATATTTATAATCGAGACAATGCAAATTCTATAACTTTTCAACAGAATCAAAAAACATTAAAAAACGAAGCGATTCAATTATCTATTTTTGGAATTGTTCCAAGTATTTCATATAATTTTAAATTTTAAATGAATAAATATATTTTTTATATAATAATTATAATTTTCTACAGCTGTGAAAAAGTTATAAATATTGATACAAATTATTCTGATGAAAGAGTAGTTCTGGATGCTTCAATTTTTAAGAATATTAATGAAGATTTTGCTACTGCTAAAGTAATAGTGAGTAAAACAGCTCCATATTTTGGTGAAAACAATACAGAAATTGAAGAAGCTGAGGTTTACATTAAAACCAAAAAAGGAAATATTAACTTAAAATACAACTCAGAAAAAAAATATTATACAAATACAATTGATTATATAAATTATGAAGAAGTTTATGAATTCTTTGTTACATATGAAGAACAAAATTATTATTCATCTGAAAAACTAATAAAAATTTCAGGAATTGAATCTGTCGTTTTTGGAGATCGAAAGTCACTCAATAAGGATGAAATAGAATTATTAATAACATTTACTGATCCTAAAGAAATTGGGGATTTTAATTTGTGGAGATTTGGACCAAAAGGAAAAGGAAATACGTACGATTATTTAGTATCCAGAGATCTTTATACTAATGGAAATCAATTCACTTTTTCTTTTTTTATAGATAAAACTGAATATTTTAAAAATGATGAGTTTGTTAACATAGAAATGACAGGACTAACAGAAGAAGGTTTTAATTATCTTAATATTTTAACAGCTCAAGCTGGAGCACAAAACGGAAGACCCTTCTCCTCCGCTAGTTCAATTATAAAAGGAAATATTATAAATAATTCTAATCCAGAAATGTTTCCCCTTGGTTTTTATAGAGTTACTGAATTTGATTATTTTAGATTATCAAAAAAAGAAGCTCCAGATGGGGTTTTTGATTAAAAAATAAATAATGAGTTTTGAAAAAATAACTGAATCAGATTCAAACTATGATAAATTAGAAGATAAATCTATCAAACAAATCTTAGAAATTATAAATTTTGAAGATAATACTATAGCAAACTCAGTTAAAAAAGTAATACCTAAAATAGATAAACTTATAAAAGAAGTTGTTATTCAACTAAAAAATGGAGGAAGACTTTTTTATATTGGTTCAGGAACCAGCGGAAGACTAGGTGTGGTGGATGCTTCTGAATGTCCACCTACCTTTGGTGTAAGTTCAGATTTAGTTATCGGAATTATTGCAGGTGGAGATAAAGCAATAAGAAAAAGTATTGAGAATGCTGAAGACAATATAAATCAAGGCTGGAAAGATCTTTTAAATTATAATGTTTCTTTAAATGATTTTGTTATTGGAATTGCTGCTTCAGGAACTACTCCTTACGTAAATGGGGCATTAGAAAATTGTAATAAAAATAAAATACCTACAGGTTGTATAACATGTAATCCTGGAAGCCCAATATCATCACTTTCAAAATATCCAATTGAGGTAGTAGTAGGCCCAGAAGTGATAACAGGAAGCTCTAGAATGAAGGCTGGAACAGCTCAAAAATTAATTTTAAATATGATTTCTAGTTCGTCTATGATTAAAATGGGTCACATAAAAGGAAATAAAATGATAGACATGCAGCTTAGTAATGAAAAACTTATTAAAAGAGGAACTTATATGATCATGGAATCTCTGAATATATCAAAACTAAAAGCTTCTATACTTTTAAAAAAATACAAGAGTGTTAGAGAATCTATAAAAATGTATAAGAATGAAAAATAACTTTTTCAAAAAGGGATTTAAAAATATTTTTTTATCACTTTTTTTAATGTTTATTGGTCCTACTCTACTTTTTCAATCATTTAAAAACGAGGACCACCCATGGTTTGAAGGTGTGTTGATTTTTAGTGTCATTATATGTGTTTTATCTATCTTCTTTGGTGTAAAAGGATTGAAAAACATCATGAACTCTATTTTTAAAAAAAAAGAAAGTAATGTTGTTAACTAAACCAATGGTCTTATCTTTGTTAGTATTATTAACGGAATCAAATGATTGAAATTACTTTCCCTGACGGAGCTTCAAAATCATATGAGATAAATTCAAGTCCATATGAAATTGCCTGCACTATAAGTGAAGGATTAGCAAGAAATATTATTTCTGCTAAATTCAATAACAATACAATTGAAACAACTACTAAACTTACAGAAAGCGGAAAACTTATTTTTTACACGTGGAGTGATTTAGAGGGTAAAAAAGCTTTTTGGCATTCTTCGGCTCATGTTCTAGCACAAGTTTTAGAAGAATTCTATTCAGGTATAAAATTAACAATTGGTCCTGCTATTTCAAATGGATTTTACTACGATGTTGATTTTGAAAACCATACAATGTCAGAGAAGGATTTTCCTGAAATTGAAAAAAGAATAATTGAAATATCAAGGGAAAAGCATTTGTTTAAGATAGAATCAAAGTCAAAAAAAGACGCTTTAGATTACTACAAAAAACAAGGAAACGAGTATAAAAAAGAGCTGATTCAGAATTTAGATGATGGAAAAATAACTTTCTGTAAACATGATAATTTTAGTGATTTATGCAGAGGAGGACATTTGCCAAATACTGGTTATATTAAAGCAGTTAAATTATTGAGTGTTGCTGGAGCTTATTGGAGAGCAGACCAAAGTAAAAAACAATTAACGAGAGTTTATGGAATTTCCTTCCCCAAACAAAAAGAACTAACTGAATATCTAAATTTATTAGAGGAAGCAAAAAAAAGAGATCATAGAAAACTTGGCAAGCAATTAGAATTATTTACATTTTCTAGTAAAGTAGGTCAAGGATTGCCACTTTGGCTTCCTAAAGGAGCTGAACTAAGAGATAGATTAGAATCCTTTCTAAAAAAAGCTCAAAAAAAAGCAGGTTATAAACAAGTAATTTCTCCCCATATTGGAAACAAAGAACTTTACGAAACATCGGGACATTATCAAAAATACGGAGAAAGTAGTTTTCAACCTATTTCTACACCAGCTGAGGGTGAGGAGTTTTTATTGAAACCTATGAATTGCCCCCACCATTGTGAAATGTATAATTCAAAACAGTGGAGTTATAAAGAACTTCCTGTAAGGTATGCAGAATTTGGAACAGTTTACAGGTATGAACAAAGTGGTGAACTTCATGGCCTAACAAGAGTTAGAGGGTTTACGCAAGATGATGCTCACATTTTTTGTACAGAAGATCAACTGAACTCTGAATTTAAAAATGTAATTGACCTTGTATTGTATGTCTTTAAATCTCTTGGTTTTGAAAACTTTACAGCACAAGTATCTCTAAGAGATAAAAATAATAAAGAAAAATATATTGGAAGTGATGATGTTTGGGAAACTGCAGAAAATGCTATCATAAATGCCACTAAAGAAAAAAATATTAATTATAAAATCGAATATGGAGAAGCAGCTTTTTATGGTCCAAAACTTGATTTTATGGTTAAAGATGCAATTGGAAGAGAATGGCAATTAGGTACAATACAGGTAGATTATAACCTTCCTGAAAGGTTTGAGCTTAGCTACATTGATAATGAAAATAAAATTAAGCGACCAGTAATGATACATAGAGCTCCATTTGGAAGTATGGAGCGATTTATTGCAATTTTAATTGAGCATACTGGAGGTAATTTTCCATTATGGTTGACTTCTAATCAAATAATATTAATTCCTGTAGGAGAAAAACATAAAAAATACACTGAAAAAGTTTTAAAATTACTAGAAAATGACGAAATTCGCGCACTTGCCGATACTAGAAATGAAACTGTTGGGAAAAAAATAAGAGAAGCTGAATTAGAAAAAATCCCATTCATGATAATTATTGGTGATGAAGAAGAAAAAAACAATAGCTTTTCAATAAGAGGACATGGTGGAAAGGATTTTGGTACAAAAAATATTAAGGAAATAATAAAGTTTATTTCTGAACAAGTAACTGAAACAATAAAAGAATTTTAATTAACTTAAATATACAGCTATAGCAATTCGTAGAAAAAGAAGCAGACAACCTGCTAGGATAATAAAACAAAATCCACATAAAATTAATGAGGATATTAGAGCTAATGAGTTAAGACTTGTTGGTGACAATGTTGAAGTAGGGATTTATAACCTAAACAAAGCTTTAGAACTTGCAAAAGAACTTGAGTTGGATTTAGTTGAAATATCTCCAAAGGCAACTCCACCTGTTTGTAAGATAATGGAATACAAAAAGTTTTTGTATGAACAAAAAAAGAGAGAGAAAATAATTAAATCAAAATCTACAAAAGTAATTGTAAAAGAAATAAGATTTGGTCCAAATACAGATGAACATGATTATGAGTTTAAAAAAAAACATGGAATTAAATTTCTAAAGGAAGGAGCGAAACTCAAAGCGTTTGTTTTTTTTAAAGGAAGATCAATAATTTTTAAAGAAAAAGGTCAAATTTTATTATTAAAATTAGCTCAGGAACTAGATGAATATGGAAAAGTTGAGTCATTACCTACTATGGAAGGGAAAAAAATGATTATGTTTGTGGCCCCAAAGAAATAAATTAAGTATAGTAAGTTATGCCAAAAATGAAAACAAAATCTAGTGCTAAGAAGAGATTTAAAGTAACTGGAACAGGGAAAATTAAAAGAAAACACGCTTTCAAAAGTCACATTTTGACAAAGAAGTCCAAAAAGAGAAAACTTGCTCTTACACACTCCACTTTAGTTCATGAAAGTGATAGTGATAATATTAAAAAACAATTACGTTTAAAATAACGGTTTAACAATTAAGTTTAACCAAGAAAAAGGTCTTAAAATTCTTAAACGATACCTAATCTAAAAATTAAATTATGCCAAGATCAGTAAATTCAGTAGCTTCTAGACAAAGGAGAAAAAAGATACTTAAACAAGCAAAAGGATATTTCGGAAGAAGAAAAAATGTTTGGACCGTAGCCAAAAATGCTGTTGAAAAAGGTTTAACCTATGCCTACAGAGACAGAAAAAATAAAAAAAGAACTTTCAGAGCTCTATGGATAACAAGAATAAATGCTGGAGCTAGACTTCATGGTTTATCTTACTCTGAACTTATGGGTAAACTAAAGCAGAATAATATTAATGTTAATAGAAAAGTTCTTGCCGATTTAGCTATGAATAATCCTGAAGCATTTACTGAAATTATAAATAAGGTAAAGTAAGTACCCTTAAAAAGGCATGTCATCACCTTCTTCTCTGTAACTACCACTTTCAAATGCCTGATCTGGATTAACCTTTGGACTATCTTGATTAATCTTTGATTGGTATTCAAAAGGAGAATCAAAATTATCTAAGTTCTCAAATTTACCTAAACTAGAAACAAATTTAAGTCTGATATTACTTAAACCACCATTTCTATGTTTGGCTACAATAAACTCTGCTTGTCCACTTGATGGTGTTCTTTCCTCATCATCCCATTCATCTATTTTATAATATTCAGGTCTGTATATAAACGAGACTATATCTGCATCTTGTTCAATTGCCCCTGATTCTCTTAAATCAGAAAGAATTGGTCTTTTACTTCCTCCTCTTGTTTCAACAGCTCTTGATAATTGAGATAATGCTATAACAGGGACATTTAGTTCTTTTGCTAAAGCTTTTAAATTTCTTGAAATTGTAGAAATTTCTTGCTCCCTATTTCCATTTTTATTACTTCCTCCAGCTGTCATTAATTGTAGATAATCAATTACTATAAGTTTAATGCCGTATTGAGAGGACAATCTTCTTGCTTTAGCTCTTAAATCAAAAATAGATAATGACGGAGTATCATCTATATATAGTGGAGCATTTTCTAACGCAGAAACTTTTACATTTAACTGCTCCCATTCAAACTTTTCTAAGTTACCAGTTCTTAACTTTTCAGAGGATAAACCGGTTTCAGATGAAATTAATCTGGTTATAAGTTGAATTGAAGACATTTCTAATGAAAAAAAAGCTACTGGAATATTCTGAGCTACAGCCATGTTTCTTGCCATAGATAAAGTCAAAGCAGTTTTACCCATACCTGGTCTAGCTGCAATTATAACTAAGTCACTGGGTTGCCAACCTGAGGTGAGTTTGTCTACATCAGAAAAACCAGAGGGAATTCCACTTAAACCATCTTTATTTGAAATTTCTTCAATCTTTTTTTTAGCTTGAATAACTAAACTCTGAGCTGTTTCAGTAGATTTTTTAATATTTCCCTGAGTAACATCATATAACTTAGATTCTGCTGAATCTAAAAGATTAAAAACATCTTTAGTTTCGTCGTAAGAATCTTCTATTATTTCAGTCGAAATTTTAATTAAACTTCTCTGAATATATTTTTGAAGAATTATTCTTGCATGGTATTCTATGTGAGCAGATGAGGAAACTTTTTGAGTTAATTGTACTAAATAATAATCACCACCTGCTTTATCAAGTTTACCTTCACTTCTTAGTTTAGCCGAAACAGTAAGTAAATCAATAGGTTCAGTGTTTTCAAATAACTTAACTATGCATTCAAAAATAAATTGATGAGCTTCTTTATAAAAAGCATTAGGATGTAATATATCAATAACTGCGTCAACACCTTTCTTATCTATCATCATAGCACCCAAAACAACCTCTTCTAAATCTAATGCTTGAGGTGGGATTTTGCCTCTTTCAAAAGAAACTACTTGAGTTTGTTTGTTAGTCCTTTCAAAAAGAGGTTTAGCTTTTTCCATGTGGCTAACTTAAGAAAACATAATGCTTACTGGATAAAATTATTTTATATAAAACGAACAATAATTTGTTAACAAAGAAAAAAAAATGTTAACATCTAAAAGATTTAAGAATTATAAACTCCCATTGAAATAAATTTATTCATTCTTTCATCTAAAAGATTAGATATTTTCTTATTTTTTAGTGAGTTAAAAGAATTTAAAATGGCACTCTTCACATTAGAAAATGTTTTTTCTTTATCTCTGTGAGCTCCACCTAAAGGTTCAGCAATAATTTTATCAATCAAATTATTTTTCTTCATGTCATTTGGAGTTAATTTTAAAGCTTCAGCAGCTTTTTCTTTATAATCCCAACTTCTCCATAAAATAGAAGAACAGGACTCTGGGGAAATTACAGAGTACCAGGTGTTCTCCAACATCATAACGTGATCTCCAATTCCTATACCAAGTGCACCCCCAGAAGCACCCTCTCCAATTACAATACAAATTATTTGTGTTTTCAATTGAAACATTTCAAATAAATTCTTCGCTATTGCTTCTCCTTGCCCTCTTTCTTCAGCTTCTAGTCCAGGATATGCTCCAGGTGTATCAATTAAAGTTAAAACTGGAATATTAAATTTCTCTGCTGACTTCATTAATCTTAAGGCTTTTCTATAACCCTCTGGATTAGACATTCCAAAATTCCTGTACTGTCTTGTTTTAGTATTAAAACCTTTTTGCTGACCAATAAACATAAAAGTTTGATCATTAATTTTTCCAAGCCCTCCAATCATTGCTTTGTCATCCTTAACGTTTCTATCACCATGAAGTTCTAAAAAAGTATCATTTGTTAAAGCTTTAATGTAATCTAATGTATAAGGGCGAGATGGATGTCTTGACAATTGAACTCTTTGCCAAGGAGAAATATTTTTATATATATCTTGTTTAGTTTTCTGAATTTTATCAATCAACTTTTTACAAGTTCCTGAAACATCGATATCACTTTTATTTCCAATCAACTTACATTCAGTAAGTTGATCTTCAAGATCTTTAAGAGGAGATTCAAAATCTAAATATTCCATAAAAAGTACAATTTCGTATTCAAATATAAAATAATAATTTACACAAATCTATTTTTGTTTTAGCTTCAAAATTCCATTTAAAATTACAGAGAAAAATATTAATAAAAATCCGATATAAAATTCATAAGACATATTCTCTGATTCGTTTAAAAAGATAATTGCAAGAACTATTCCATAAATAGGTTCCATATTAATAGAAAGCATTATTGAGAATGGAGACAAATGCTTCATTACATCAACGGAAATAACAAATGCATAGGCAGTACATACTGTTCCCAATATGAAAAGCCATAAAACATCACCACTTTTTAAATAAAATAAATTAGTATTTAAGTCATCACTAATAATTAACAATAAAGAGACTGTTATAAAACCGCCTATAAGTTCATAAAGAGAGATAGTAAAAGAAGAAATTTTTCCAACTAATTTTCCATTAAACAATGTAAAAAATACGCTTAAAATTACTGAAATAAAGGCATAAATAATTCCTTCTAAATAATGAAATTGAGTCTTAAAAATAATTGCAGTTCCAATAACAACTAGAAATCCTAAAAAAACCTCATATAAAATTATTTTTCTATTATATAAAATAGGTTCTAAAAAAGATGTAATAAAAGCTCCTAATGATAAAATAGATAATGTTATAGATACATTAGATACTTTAATAGCTTTAAAGAAAAAAACCCAATGTAAAGAAATTATTAAACCACAAAACAATAATTTAAATAAAATATTTTTTGAAATTTTTAATTTTTTTTTAAAAAAAGGAGCTAGAAATAATAAAAAAACAGAAGCTATTAACATTCTATACCAAACTAATTTAAGAGAATCTACTGATATTAAAGAACCCAAAATAGCGGTAAAGCCGAAAACAAAAACAATGAAGTGAAAATGAATTAAACTTTTAAGTTTATTTTTTTGCATATTTTAAAAAATATATTGCTAATAAAAGAAAAATTATATTTGGAATCCACGCGCCCAAAAAAGGTGAAAGTCCAGATTTACTTACCATAACAGAAAAGAATTTATCAAAAAATACAAAAGTAAAAGCAGTAATAATTCCAAAAGCAAGATTAACCCCCATACCTTCTCTTCTTTTAAATGAAGAAGCTGAAACTGCTAATAAAGTGAGAATAAATGTAGATAAAGGAAGGCTCCATCTTTTATGCCTAACTAATAAATGATTATTTATTAATGGAGAACCACTTTCTTCTTCTTGTTTTATAAATTCATTTAATTCAAAAAAGTTTTGAGTTTCTGCCATATAATTTACAGAGGAAAGTTCATTTATTTTAAAAGAAAAAATGGTGTCTAAAATTTTTTTTGATTCGATAAATTGTATATCTCCTTTAAAGGTTCTTTTGAAATAATCGGTCAACCTATACACACTATCTTCTTTAATCCATCTTATATTTCTTGCAGTTATTTTAAATTCTAAATTGTTTTTATTAAAATGCTCATAAGAAAAATCATAAGCAAGTTCTCTTGTAGGATTATAGCTACTAACATATACAAAATCATTTTCATCAACTTGTTTGTATATTTTTGAAGTTTCTCTTGATTTTTTTCCTTTTTTTAAATATTTATAAGAAAATTCATTAAAACTTTTATTTTTTGCAGGAACAATAAACATTCCAGAGTAGAAAGCCATTAATGCTATTACAGATGCTGCAATCATAAATGGTCTTAAATATCTATTAAATGAAATACCCGAACTTAAAATCGCAATAATTTCTGAGTTATTGGCAATTTTTGAAGTAAACCATATTACTGAAAGAAAAACAAAAAGCGGGTAAAGTGTATTTCCAAAATACCACACAAAATCTAAATAATAACTTGCTATTTCTTGTAGCGGAACATCAAACTCTTTGAATTTATCAATCTTTTCAGAAATATCTACTAATATTCCTATTGGAATGAAAAGTAGAAGCATCACTACAAATGTACTTAAGTATTTAAAAAAAATATATTTATCTAATATTTTCAAGTTATAGTCTATTATTCATTCTTTTAATCATTTTGGATTTCCAATTTGAAAATTTCCCTTTTAAAATTTGTTTTCTAGATTCCTTTACTAACCATAAATAAAATGCTAAATTATGAATAGTTGCAATTTGCCTGCCTAAAGCCTCTTTTGTAGAAAAAAGATGTTTTAAATAAGCTTTAGAATAACTTAAATCAACAAATGAATAGTTATTAGAATCTATAACACTAAAATCTTCTTTCCATTTTTTGTTTTTAATATTAATAGTTCCATCTGCTGTAAACAACATTCCATTTCTAGCATTTCTAGATGGCATAACACAATCAAACATATCCACTCCTAATGCTATATTTTCTAGTAGATTTATTGGTGTACCAACTCCCATTAAATACCTAGGTTTATCTTCAGGAAGTATGTTACAAACTATTTCTGTCATTCCATACATTTCTTCAGCTGGTTCACCAACAGAAAGGCCTCCAATTGCATTTCCCTTTGCTCCAATACTTGATATAAATTCTGCAGATTCTGCTCTCAAATCTTTATATGTACTCCCTTGCACAATTGGAAATAAAGTTTGAGTATATTCATATAATGAAGGGGACTTGTTAAATTCTTTTACGCATCTTTTAAGCCATCTATGTGTCATGTGCATAGATTTTTTAGCATAATTAAATTCACAGGGATAAGGAGTACATTCATCAAAAGCCATAATTATATCAGCACCGATTGATTTTTGAATATTTATAGCTCTTTCAGGTGTGAAAAAATGATAAGAACCATCAATATGTGATTTAAATTCCACCCCCTCTTCATTAATTTTTCTGTTATTTGATAAAGAATAAACCTGATATCCTCCGCTGTCGGTTAAAATATTTCTATCCCAATTCATAAACTTATGTATTCCTCCTGCTTTTTCAATTATATTTTCACCAGGACGTAGATATAAATGATATGTATTTGCAAGAATTACATCGGGGTTAATTTCATTTTTAACATCTCTTTGGTGCACACCTTTTATAGTAGCTGAAGTGCCAACTGGCATAAAAATAGGTGTTTCTATAATTCCGTGATCAGTATTAATAATTCCAGCTCTAGCTTTTGATTGTAAATCAGTAGCTTTTAATTCAAATTTCATATTATATAATCATAATTTATAAAGATAATTATATGTAAACAGTAATTGATAGTTTTAAAAATAATTTAATTATCAACATTCAACATAGCTTATCAACAAATAATAATGTATCAAATTTATTAAGGTAAATATATTTTTGAAAGCAGTTTAATAATTCTATTTTTGATTTTATCAATAAAAACTAAAATTAAATGGTTCAAACAGACACTCTAAATAATTTAGTAATTCAAGTTCGAAGAGATATTTTAAGAATGGTTCATAAAGTTAATTCTGGACATCCTGGAGGATCTTTAGGATGTACAGAATTTTTAGTTTCTTTATATTTTAATATCATGAATCGTAAAAAAGGTTTTGAAATGAACGGAATTGGTGAAGATTTATTTTTTTTATCAAACGGTCACATTTCTCCAGTTTTTTATAGTGTTTTAGCTAGAGCTGGATACTTTGATGTAGATGAATTAAATACTTTTAGATTATTAAATTCAAGGCTTCAAGGTCATCCAACTACTCACGAAGGTCTACCTGGTGTAAGAATAGCTTCTGGTTCACTAGGGCAAGGACTTTCAGTTGCAATTGGAGCAGCTGAAGCTAAAAAATTAAACAACGATACTAACTTGATATACACACTACATGGTGACGGAGAGCTTCAAGAAGGACAGAACTGGGAAGCAATAATGTATGCCTCAGCCAAAAAAATTGACAATCTAATTGCGACAGTAGATTTAAATGGTAAACAAATTGACGGTGCAACAAACGATGTTTTGGCAATGGGTAGTCTTAAAGATAAATTTATAGCATTTGACTGGAACGTTGTAGAAATAGAAAACGGTAATAATATCAAAGAAATTTTAGAGGGAATGAAAAAAGCAAAGTCAATGACAGGAAATAAAAAACCTGTATGCGTTTTACTTAAAACTATGATGGGTAATGGTGTTGATTTTATGATGCATACCCACGCATGGCACGGAAAAGCTCCAAACGATGAACAATTGACATCTGCATTAGCTCAAAATAAAGAGACTATAGGAGATTATTAATCTAACTCAAAAAAATGAAAAAATATACTTATAATGAAAAGAAAGATACTAGAAGCGGATTTGGAGCTGGATTAGCAGAACTTGGCAGAACAAATCCAAATGTAGTTGCATTATGTGCAGATCTTATTGGTTCTTTAAAAATGAATGAATTCATTAATGAAAACCCAGAACGTTTTTTTCAAATCGGAATAGCAGAAGCTAATATGATGGGTATTGCAGCTGGCCTAACTATCGGAGGCAAAATTCCTTTTACTGGAACCTTTGCTAACTTCTCAACCGGTAGAGTTTATGATCAAATACGACAATCAATCGCTTATTCCAATAAAAATGTAAAAATATGTGCTTCTCATGCAGGGATCACTCTGGGTGAGGATGGTGCTACTCATCAAATTCTAGAGGATATTGGACTAATGAAGATGCTTCCTGGGATGGTTGTTATTAATCCATGTGATTATAATCAAACTAAAGCGGCAACTATTGCAATAGCAGAATATGAAGGACCTGTGTATCTTCGTTTTGGAAGACCAGCAGTACCTGTCTTTACTCCAACAGATCAAAAATTTGAAATTGGTAAAGCTGTTCAACTTCAAAAAGGTTCTGATGTAACTATCATAGCTACAGGTCATCTAGTATGGGAAGCTTTAGAAGCAAGTGAAGTATTAAATAAAAAAGGCATTAGTACAGATGTAATTAATATTCATACAATAAAACCCCTTGATGAATCATCAATATTAGAATCTGTAAATAAAACTGGTTGTGTTGTTACCGCTGAAGAACACAATTTTCTAGGAGGGTTAGGGGAAAGTGTAGCAAGAGTACTTGTTAAAAACAATCCTGTTCCACAAGAATTTGTAGCAACTAATGATACATTTGGAGAATCAGGCACACCCACACAGTTAATGAAAAAATATGGATTAAATTTTGAAACAATTGTAGATTCAGCTCTTAAAGTAATCAAAAGAAAAAGATAATTGAAAAATATATTTTTATTAATTATAATACTTATACCATTAAATATTTCAGCTCAATTAGTATCCCTAGATTATGGCGTAAAAGCAGGTATTAATTTTAATAGTCAACTAAATATTACTGCAAATATCGAATCTATTTCCAACAAAATAAATATTTTTGAATCTAGAAACGGGCAACACATCGGGGTGTTTTTAAAACTTTCGGTTCAAAAATTTTTTTTAAGACCTGAATTAAATTATACGCAAATCAAAAATAGATACGATATTCCTTATGTTTTAGTTCGAACTGAAAACATTGTAACTGACTTTAAACAAAATAAGTTGGATATCCCATTAATGTTTGGATATAAAATTTTTAAAAATCTAAATATATTTACTGGACCTAGATTTGAATTTATTAAAAATGTTGATTATAAAGATATTAATATTGAGGATTTAAAAAATGATTATCGAGTGGGTTTACAATTTGGAATAGGTCTAAAATTTTCAAGATTTGAAATTGATTTTAGAGCTGAAAGAGGTTTTGAAAAAAATGAAATAAACTACATGAAAGAATCTATTGGAACAAAAAACCAATATATTACTTCAACTGGGAAACTTTACCTTTTATCCTTATCATTTTATCTTTAATTATTTTTATCTAAGTAGTCTGGTGTTCCATCTTCATTAGTGTCGTCTGCAACTCCGTCTCCATCTTTATCATATTCGTCTTTAGTTAATATTCCATCTCCATCATCATCTGAATCCAAATAATCGGGAATACCATCTGAGTCAGTATCATTAATCAAGCCATTTCCATATATATTCCATTCATCTCTTGTTGAAACTCCATCACCATCATCATCATAATCAAAATAGTTTGGCGTGTTATCTTCATCAGTATCATCATCATTGAAAAGATGATTGTTATTCAAGTCTTCATTGATGGAATCAATTCCATCATTATCATGATCGGCAGTACTTAAAGTATTTAAATTTATTTGAAAAATTAAAGGAGAATATGAGGGGATTGAACCAGTGGAATTATTAAAATAACCTAAACCAGAGGGCATGAAAACAATACCTATTCCGAAATTATCAAATGAGTAGGTTCCATTGTTATTTGAAATAATATCTCCTCTTTTAAGTAATGCTGTAAACTCTTGAAATCCACGAACTACTGAGGTTTGGTCTAACCACAAAGGAGTTTTTCTTGAATCAAAAGTTACATTTCCAAGAGTTAATCCTTTGTAAGAAACAAAAACTGAATCTGCAACAGTTGGATTAGAACCTTTACCTTCCCTATTGATTATATAGTATAAATTATGAGCTACAATTTCATCGTTTTCGTCTGCAATTTCTACAGTCATGGTTGAAACCTGATCAAATAATGCGATTTTAGAAGAATTGTCACCCGAAATAGTGTCTATTACCAATTCAACAGACTCGTTTGAAGTTAAATTTTCGAAAGCATCATAATTATAAAAATGTGTCTGTAAAAACTCTACAATTGAATCGTTTTCTATTATATATTGTGAGGAAACTGGATTTGGAGGAATGATTTCTTCATCGTCTGTGGAACTACTTGAACATGAATATATAAGAGTAATTAAAAACAAATTAAAAAAAAGAATTCTAAAAAATTTTATCATAAATAAAAAATATGTTGCAAGATACAATTTTCTTATATTTTTGATATATTAATGTATACATATTATCAAAATGAGAATAGATCAGTTTTTATGGCATTCTAGAATTTTTAAAAGCAGGACTATAGCTGGTAATGCATGTAAAAAAGGCCATGTAAAAATGAATTTAAAATCTCTTAAACCCTCTTCAGAAGTTTATCCTAATATGAACATTTCTGTAAGGAAAAATCAAATTTTAAATCAATATGAAATTAAAGATTTACCAAAATCTAGAGTTGGCGCCAAAATAGTTGACTTATATTTAAAAAATGTAACTCCAATTTCTGAACTAGAAAAAAAAGAAACAATAAGATCTAACAAAAATAATTTTAAATTTGATGGTAAACCAACCAAAAAAGACAGAAGAGATTTAAATCAATATTTAAATGAATAACTATATTTAACATATATTAAAAATAAAATTGAATAAAAAAAATAAAATATTAAATCAAGATCAAATTAATAAAATAGTTAAAAGAATAGCCTTTCAAATTCACGAGAAAAATAATAATGAGTCACATATTTTTTTAATAGGAGTTCATAAAAACGGATATACTTTGGCTGAATTAATAAATAAAGAACTTAAATTAATTTCCAATTCTGTTATCAAGTTGTGTAGTTTGAAAATCAACAAAAAAAACCCTCTAAAAAGTCCAGAGCTTAATTTTGATTTGAAGTAAAATGAAAAATAAATCAATTATTTTAATCGATGATGTTCTTAATTCCGGGAGAACCCTTCTATATAGCGTTAAATTTATATTAGATATTCCATTATCAAATTTCAATACTGTTGTTCTTGTAGACCGAAATCATAAAAAATTTCCTATCAAAATTGATTTTAAAGGCATATCATTATCAACTTCCATTGAGGAAAATGTAAATGTAGTTTTTGATAAAAACAAATCTCATGCTTTTATTGATTGATAATTTCAATAATATTTTTTGAAATTTCGCTTATATTTTTATTGTTTGAATTTATTTTATAATTAGCCATATTATAAAAATGGATTCTTTCAAAAAGATGCTTAGAGACAAATTCTTTCATACTGTTTAATGAATCTATCTGGGAAATAATGGGTCTGTTCATTCTATCATTATAAAGTCTTTGAGATAGAATTTTATTTGATGTATTTATATAAAAATTATTTTTAGAACTTTTGTTGATTAGCTCCATGTTATTGTAATAACATGGAGTTCCGCCTCCTAGAGAAATTACAGATTTACTCGAGGATTTTAAAACATCTATTAAAATTATATTTTCGATTTTTCTAAATTCTATTTCACCTTTAAATTTGAAAATATTAGAAATTTTCATATTCTCGCTTATTTCGATTTCTTTATCTAGGTCAATCCAATTTAATTTTAATTTTTCTGCTAAATTTTTAGCAATTGAAGATTTACCACTACCCATATAACCAAGAATGATTATGGGATAGTTTCTTTCTGTTTGTAAAGTTTTCAAATCAAAGATATATTATTCAACAAATTTATAAGAAAATCTCTTTGAATAATAAATTTATTGAACCTATATTTGCAGCCATTAAAATCTAATTAAGATTTGGTAGCTCAGCTGGTAGAGCATCTCCCTTTTAAGGAGAGGGTCCTGGGTTCGAACCCCAGCCAAATCACTAAGACCTGGTAGCTCAGCTGGTAGAGCATCTCCCTTTTAAGGAGAGGGTCCTGGGTTCGAGCCCCAGCCAGGTCACTTCATAATTTTGCGCGCGTGGCGGAATTGGTAGACGCGCTAGGTTGAGGGCCTAGTTAGATTAGTTTCTTGTGGAGGTTCAAATCCTCTCGTGCGCACAACATATTTTTAAATTTATATAATGAATAAAAATGTTTTCATAATTGGATCTGGTTTTTCCTCACTATCTGCTTCATGTTATTTAGCTAAAAAAGGTTACAATGTAACAGTAATTGAAAAAAACAGCACTCTTGGAGGAAGAGCAAGACAATTTAAAAAAGATGGTTTTACATTTGACATGGGACCAAGTTGGTATTGGATGCCTGATGTATTTGAAAGATTTTTCAATGATTTTGATAAAAAAAGATCTGATTTTTATGATCTTTCAAAACTAGATCCTGCATATAAAGTTTTTTTTGGGAAAAATGATAGTATGTCAATTGAAGATTCATTACAGAAAATTAAAAAAGTTTTTGAAAAAGAAGAAAAAGGAAGTTCCATTGAATTAGAAAAATTCATCAATGAAGCTAAAAATAATTATGACATAGCTGTCAAAGATATGTTGTATAAAATGCCTGGAATAACTCCTTTAGAGCTTATTACAAAAAAAACCGTTTTTAAAGTAAAATCCTTTATTAGTAATATTAGAAGAGAAGTTAGAAAAGGATTTAAAAGTCATCGATTAAGAGCAATTCTAGAATTTCCTGTATTATTTTTAGGAGCTAAGGCATCCAATACTCCAGCTTTTTATAGTTTCATGAATTATGCTGATTTCGGTTTAGGAACTTGGATGCCAAAAAACGGGTTTTATGATGTAGTTCAATCTATGGTAGATTTGGGCAAATCCTTAGGTGTTCAATATATGACAGAATGTAATGTAGAATCTATTTTAATAGAAAATAAAAAGGTAGAAGGATTAATAATAAATAAAGAACAACATTTTTGTGATATTATAATTTCAGGAGCTGATTATGCTCACACAGAATCTTTACTAGACAAAAAATTCAGACAATATTCAAAGGATTACTGGTCTAAAAAAACATGGTCGCCATCTTCGCTTTTGTTCTATGTTGGATTTGATAAGAAGATATCAGATGTTGCTCACCATAATTTGTTTTTTGATACAGATATTGACGAACACAGCTCTGATATTTATGACGAACCAAAATGGCCTGAAAATCCTCTTTTCTATGCAAATTTTACATCAAAAACAAATGATAAAACAGCACCTAAAGGATACGAAAATGGTTTTTTTTTAATACCTATTGCAACTAGTATTAGTGATAACGATCAATTAAGAGAGAAATACTTTGACATAATAATTACAAGATTAGAAAAATTTACAGGTGAAGAATTAAAAAAACATGTTCTTTTTAAAGAAAGTTTTTGTGTTAAAGATTTTGAAAAAGAATATAATTCTTACGGAGGAAATGCATATGGTCTTGCCAACACTCTTATGCAAACTGCTTTTTTAAGACCTAACTTGAGAAGTAATAAAGTTAAAAATTTGTATTTTAGCGGACAGCTGACAGTTCCAGGACCCGGAGTTCCACCCGCAATTGTTTCTGGTAAACTTGTTTCTGATTTAATAATAAAGGATGAAAAAACTATTTGATAATGTTTCTGAAGTTTGTTCTAAAGTAGTAACTGAGTCCTACAGTACATCATTTTCTTTAGCAACAAAAATGTTATCTCCTTCAATTAGACAAGATATTTATAATATTTATGGGTTTGTAAGATTTGCTGATGAAATAGTAGATAGCTTTCATGATTATAATAAAGAGGAGCTACTTAATAATTTCGAAAAAGAATTAACCTATGCATTAACAAATAAAATTAGCTTAAACCCAATTTTAAATTCATTTCAAAAAACAGTTAATAAATATAATATTGACACCAGTTTAATCAATGCATTTTTAAAAAGTATGAGGTGGGATTTAGATAAAAACATATATTTAAATAAATCTGAATTTAATGAATATATTTATGGCTCTGCTGATGTAGTCGGCCTCATGTGTCTTAAAGTTTTCGTCGTAGGAAATGAAAAAATGTATGAAGACCTTAAAGTTCCAGCCATGGCTTTAGGTTCAGCTTTTCAAAAAGTAAATTTCTTAAGAGATTTAAAGGCAGACCACGAAGGTTTAAATAGATCTTATTTTCCTGACTTAAATATTGAAAATTTTGATGAGATTTCTAAGAAAAAAATTTTAATTGATATTGAAAATGATTTTTCAGAAGCACTAAAAGGAATATTTAATCTACCTAAATCAGCAAGGTTTGGGGTTTATACGGCTTATAAATATTATCTTAAATTATTAAAAAAGCTTAAAAAAACTCCTCCAATTAAAATCAAATCAACTAGAATAAGAGTTCCAAATTATCAAAAAATGAATGTTTTAGCTAGATCATATGTGCGTTACAGATTAAATATATTATAATTTAAGATATGACTATTTTTATATGGATTGTAACAATATCACTAACATTTTTAATAATGGAATTTGTTGCTTGGTTTTCTCATAAGTACATAATGCATGGTTTCCTTTGGTTTTTACATAAAGACCATCACAAAAAAGATCATAAGTCTTGGTTTGAAAGAAATGATCTATTTTTTTTACAATTTGCAGCAATAAGTGCAATTTTTGTGATTTTATGGGGCGAATTTGACTTTTGGTTTGGTCTTCCCATTGCGATTGGAATATTTCTTTACGGATTAGCATATTTCATAGTTCACGACATATTCATTCATCAAAGATTTAAAATTTTTAGAAATATTAATAACCGATATGCAAGAGGAATTAGAAGAGGGCATAAAATGCACCATAAGCATATTGGGAAAGAAGATGGAGAGTGTTTTGGGATGCTTTTAGTTCCAAAAAAATATTTTAAATAAGTGCCATCTTTATAGCTGCAATTGCAGCTTCAGTTCCCTTATTACCATACTTTCCACCGCTTCTGTCGATTGATTGTTGTTTGGAGTTATCAGTTAGAACACAAAAAATAACAGGACAATTTCCAATAACATTTAAATCCTTAATGCCGTTGGATGTAGCGTTACAAATAAAATCAAAATGTTTGGTTTCTCCCCTAATAACACTTCCAATAGCTATAACAACATCAACCTGATTATTTTGCATTTTTCTACAACCATAAATAAGTTCAAAACTGCCTGGAACATTCATGACCTGAATGTTTTTTTTAGGAACATTTACAGAATCTAGAAGTTCTAAACTACCATTTAATAAGTTATTAGTAATGTCACCATTCCAATTAGAAACAACAATTCCAAATTTAACATTAGTGGCATTAGGTATTAGACTTAAATCAATATTAAAAGATCTTGTAGACATTAATTATAGTATGTTTTTTCCTATTTGAATATCAATTAAATTAGATTGTGAAGATTTTGGGTAATCATTTTTGATTCTATTGTAATACTTTAATGCTTCTGATTTTTTACCAAGTAAAGTAGCAGTATTACCAGCTTTCAACAAAAACTTTGGGCTAGAAAATTTATTGGAGCTTGAATTTGCAGCCCTCCTGTAAGCATCTAGGGCATCATCCAGTTGATTAAGTTCAGCAAATGAATCACCAATAACACCAACTGCTAAAGCTTTTAAAATCTCATCATCACTATTAAAGTTTTTTAAATATTCAATTGAATTTTGAAAATCATTTAAATTAAAATACGCCATTCCCGCACTGTAAACAGAAATATTTGCAGCATCAGTTCCAGAATAATTTTTTATAATATCTAAAAATCCATATTTACCCTCACCTCCGTTTAGTGATAATAAAAATAAAGAATCACTATTCTCAGTATCACTTAAAGCTTTATTAAAATAGTTTTGAGCAGTAAAAAGTTCGTTATTAGCTTCATCAGATTTTGGTTGAAAAATTAAATTTTCATATCCTAGATATCCTAATACTGCAAAAACAGTTAATCCTACAAATCCAATAATATAATTTTGGTATTTAGATACTATTAACTCAGTTTTTGAAGCATTAACGTCTAAGGTCTCAAAAACTTCTGCAGTTGTACTATCATTCTTAGATGAATCAAAGCCTTTTGATTTTGATTTTGATGCTTTTTTCTTGTAGGTTGCCATAATGAATTTTAATAATTTGGTAAAAATAAAATTTTATTCCAATGATTTAAGAGAAAAAACTAATTATTTTTATATAATTTGCAATCGAGTTCTAAAATATCTCACACAAAATTATAATGGAAACATTAATCCTGAAAAAATTATCTCTTATCAACTATAAAAATCTTAATTCTGAATCATTTGATTTAGATAAAAAAATAAACTGCTTTGTTGGAGATAATGGAGTTGGAAAAACTAATGTATTAGATTCAATATATCATTTAGCTACGACTAAAAGCTATTTTCATTCTCAAAGCTCACAATCTATTAATCATAAAGCTGATTTTATGGTAATTGAAGGAGATTTTAACAAAGGAGATAAATCAGAAAACATTATTAGTAGTTTAAAGAAAGGAAAAAAAAAAACAATTAAGAGGAATGGAAAAATATATAAAAAATTCTCTGACCATATAGGTTTGATTCCAGTAGTAATGATATCTCCTTATGATAGAGATTTAATTCAAGATGGCAGCTCAAACAGAAGGAAATTTATAGATAACGTAATTTCTCAAAACAATAAAACATATTTAAATCAGATAATTAATTACCAAAAAATATTATCTCAGAGAAATGCTCTTTTAAAGTATTTTAAAAAAAATAATACTTTTGATATTACGATTTTAAAAGTTTACGATGATCAATTATCAGAACTTAGTTTACCAATACATAATACTAGATTAGATTTTTTTAAAAATTTCGTTCCAGTTTTTCTAAGGAGATATAACTCAATAAGTCAAAACAAAGAAAAAGTTAATATTTCTTATGACAGTCAACTTAATCATGAATCATTAGATTCGTTGTTAAAGAATAGTTTAGAAAAAGATAGATTAATACAATTTACCAGTTGTGGAGTTCACAAAGACGATTTAATATTTGAAATTGATGGATATCCAATAAAAAAACTTGGTAGTCAAGGGCAACAAAAGTCTTTTTTGATTTCTCTAAAACTTGCTCAATTTGATTATTTAAAAACAGAATCTAATTCATCGCCTATTTTACTATTAGACGATATATTTGATAAATTAGACAATAAACGAGTTCAACAATTGATTCAATTGGTTAATAATGATGAATTTGGACAATTATTTATTTCTGACACGGATTTAGACAGAACTGAAACTATTATTAGAAAAATTGATTCCACATACAAAATGTTTGAATTATGAAAAGAAACTTTGATGTAAAAAGTTTAAAATCAGTTTTAAACAAATTAATTGATAACGGCTCTTTAAATAGTGGTTTGAATAATATTAAGGTCCAAAGTTTATGGAAAAAAACAATGGGTGTGAACGTTAATTCTTACACAACTGAAATTCAATTAAAAAACAAAACTCTATATGTGAGCCTTTCATCTTCAGTGTTAAGACAAGAATTAAGCTATGGTAAGGAAAAAATCATTGCTATAGTTAATAAAGAAATTGGAAAAAAAATTATTACTAAAATAGTTTTAAGATAAAATTTCAGAAGAACTAAAATGAAATGCCCCTTCAATTGCAGCGTTTTCGTCACTATCAGAACCATGCACAGCATTTTCACCCATTGAAGAAGCATACAAACTCCTAATAGTTCCCTTTTTTGCTTCAGATGGATTAGTAGAGCCTATAAGTTCTCTAAAATCATCGACAGCATTGTCTTTTTCCAAAATAGCAGCAACAATAGGTCCCCTACTCATAAATGACACTAATTCATTAAAGAAAGGACGTTGATTATGAATTTCGTAAAAAAATTTTGCTTTTTCTAAACTAAGCTTAGTATACTTCATTGCAACTATTTTAAAACCAGCTGAATTTATTTTTTCTAAAATTGCTCCGATATGACCATTTTCGACAGCATCAGGCTTAATCATTGTAAAAGTTCTATTTTTCATTATTTTTTTTTGCAAACCTAATAAAAAAAAATAGTCTAACATCATAATACATTATTTGTATTTTTGAGAGATGATTAAGGTTGTAATTATTGGAACAGGAAATGTTGCTTATCATATTTCTAAAGCAGTTTTAAAAAATAAAAAACTTGAAATAGCCATGATTTGTGGAAGAAAAAAAAAGCTTCCAACTAACTTTAGCCAAGACATAGCCTATTCAAACAATTTTAAAAAAATCAAAAAAGCTGATTTATATATTATCTGTATAAATGATGATAATATTTTTAAAATAAGTGAAAAGTTGAATATTGATAAAGAAAGTATTGTTGTACACACATCTGGGTCAACTGAACTTAACGTGTTGTCAAAACACAATAATTATGGAGTAATTTATCCTCTTCAAACCTTTAGTAAAGACAAAGAGATTGAATTTAGTAATGTTCCTATTATTATAGAAGCTAATTCAAAATTAATATTAAGCAGAATAAAAGAAATAAGTTCGTTTTTATCAAATAAAGTTCTAAAATGCAATAGCAATCAAAGAACATTTATTCATATTTCAGCGATTTTTACAAATAATTTTTCAAATTTCATGAATGTAATTGCACAAGATATTTTAAAATCTCAAGACATAGATTCAGAAATTTTGAAACCATTACTTAATGAGACTATAGACAAATTAAACTTTTTGACATCAAAAGAAGCGCAAACTGGACCTGCTGCAAGAAATGATAAAATTACAATTGAAAAACACTTAAATTTATTAAAAAAAACTAAGTATTTTGAAACCTATAATGCTCTTACAAAAGAAATTATAAATTTAAAAAATGAATTATAAAGAAAAGCTTAATAAAATTAAAACATTTGTTTTTGATGTAGATGGTGTTTTCACTGATGGAAAAATCATGGTGGACTCCGAAGGAAACGAATCGAGGTCATTTAACACTAAAGATGGAATAGCTGTGAAATTAGCAAACGATTTAGGTTATAATATAGCTATTATAACTGGCGCTAATAGTGAAGGAATAAGGGCAAGATTAAATAGACTTGGTATAAAAAATGTATATCTCAGTTCGGTTGACAAAGTAAAAGATCTATTAGATTATTCAAAAAAATATAATATTAATCTTGAGAAAACTGTATACATGGGAGATGATCTTCCCGATACCTTTCCAATGAATTTGGTTGAATTAAAATCATGCCCTTTTGATGCTGCTCCTGAAGTAAGAGAAATATGTGATTACATTTCCAACAAAAATGGTGGGGAAGGGTGTGTAAGAGATATTATTGAACAAACTCTTAAAGTTCAGGGAAACTGGAGTATGAATAAAAAAAATCAAAATATTTAATTGATGTTTTTTGAAAAATTAAAAAACTACAATGTTTTATTAGCATCAAACTCAAAAAGAAGGCATGAACTTCTTAATCAACTTGGAGTTGAGTTTAAAATAGTAAATCAAAACATTGATGAATCATTTTCTAGAAATCTAAAAAATAGTGAGATCACTGATTATTTAGCTAAAAAAAAATCATCTTCATTTATTAAAAATTTACAAAAAAATGATTTACTTCTTAGCTCAGATACAATAGTTTGGCACAAAAATACAGCCCTTGGTAAACCAAAAAACAGAGATGAAGCATTTGATATGATTAAGTCACTTGAAAACTCATCTCATGAAGTAATTACATCAATTTGTATTTCAACAATAAAATCACAGGTGATTGTAAATGAAAAAACAATTGTTTATTTTGATAATATTGATAAAAATGATCTGTTATATTATACCAAAAAATCTGATGTATTAGATAGAGCAGGCAGCTATGGAATACAAGATTATATTGGTCATATTGGTATAAAAAAAATTGAAGGTTCATACAATAATGTATTAGGCTTTCCTACAAATTTATTTGTAAACACAATCAATTCTATGATTCTATGAAATGGCTAAAGGCTTACACGTTAATTTTAATTATAAATTTTTTGTATGTAATTTGTTTTATAATTCTAACAAATTTTTATTCGTTTTAATATGTCTTTAATTGATTGGTCAATACTTTTAACTACAATTTCTTTCATAGTTATATATGGTGTTTATAAGACTAGAAAATTCAATACTATTAAAGATCATTTAAAAGGAGGCGGATCAGCAAATTGGTTAACTATAGGTTTGTCAGTTATGGCTACTCAAGCTAGTGCGATTACATTTTTATCGACACCTGGACAAGCTTATAATGACGGTATGGGATTTATTCAATTTTACTTTGGACTTCCACTTGCCATAATTGTTATTTGCATGGTTTTTATTCCAATATACCACAAGCTAAAAGTATATACAGCATATGAATATTTAGAAAAAAGATTTGATAGAAAAACTAGAACACTGGCTGCAATTTTGTTTTTAGTTCAAAGAGGACTAGCAGCTGGAATAACAATCTTTGCTCCTGCAATTATTCTTTCAACAATTTTAGGATGGGATTTAAAATTACTAAACTTAACTATTGGTCTATTAGTGATTTTTTACACTGTAAGTGGTGGCACAAAAGCAGTTAGCATAACTCAAAAACAACAAATGTTTGTAATAATGAGTGGAATGATAATAGCCTTTGCGATTATATTAAATTCTTTTCCAGATAATTTAAATTTTACAGAAGCTATTAAAATGGCAGGAATTGGAGGAAAAATGGAAATTATAGATTTTTCATTTGATATTGATAAAAGATATACTTTTTGGAGTGGTATAACGGGTGGCTTTTTTTTAGCACTCTCATACTTTGGAACGGATCAGAGTCAAGTTCAAAGATATTTAACAGGAAAATCTGTAAAAGAAAGTCAGCTAGGTCTAATGTTTAATGCAGTATTAAAGATCCCTATGCAATTCTTTATATTATTTATTGGAGTGATGGTATTTGTATTCTTTGAGTTTAACAATACACCCATAAACTTCAATCCACAAGTAGAAAATTATTTAGAGCAATCTCAAAACCCAGAGTATTTAATTGAAAAAGAAAAATTCATATCTCTTAGAAAAGAAAAAAGAAATTTACAAAAAAAATATATTGATAACTTTGATTATAGTGAGACAAAAAATCTAGAAAAAGAAATCAAACAACTGCATAAAAACGAAAAGAAAATTAGAGAAACTGTAAAAAAAATTACAAAAAAAATTGCTCCATCAACTGTTGAATCTAACGATTTAGATTATGTTTTTATTTTTTTTATACTCAACTATCTGCCAAAAGGTATTATTGGCTTATTACTTGCTGTAATTTTAAGTGCAGCAATGTCATCAACTGCGTCAGAACTTAATGCACTATCAACAACAACCGTTATTGATATATATAAAAGAAATCATATTGAAAAAAAATCTGAAAAACATTATTTAAAAGCCTCAAAATGGTTTACAGTTATGTGGGGAGTAATTGCGATAATTTTTGCTAGTTTCGGATCCTTATTTGAAAATTTAATTCAACTAGTAAATTTAATTGGATCAATCTTTTACGGAACTATATTAGGTATTTTTATGGTAGCTTTTTTCTTTAAAAATATAAAAGGAAACCAAGTTTTTTATGCTGCATGTATATCTCAAATATCAATATTTATGATCTACGGATTCATAGAAATTGGTTATTTGTGGTTAAATTTTATAGGAGCAATGTTAA
The DNA here is from genome assembly GCA_905181705.1 of Cryomorphaceae bacterium BACL29 MAG-121220-bin8. Lineage (GTDB taxonomy): Bacteria > Bacteroidota > Bacteroidia > Flavobacteriales > Flavobacteriaceae > MAG-121220-bin8. The sequence continues at coordinate 210,286 of CAJIYP010000003.1, forward strand.
CAATTATTTTATCCCTATTTATTAATTTTTTTATAAAAAAATAAACTAATTGTTTATTAGATAAGTAAGAGTATCATTTAACATTTTAATTGAATCTTTTATTTTAGTCTCTTTAGCTAATACAAGTCCTTGATTTGCAATTTTTATAGCTTCATCTTTATCACCATATGCTAAATAGATTAAAGATTTTTTTTGCAGCATCCAATACGGTGTATCATTTCTTAATTCAAAACACTTATCAATCCATTTTTTAGCAAGATTAACGTCTAAATTTTCTTCCAAATAAAAAACAGCCGCTTTATAATAATCTTGAGATTTTGGATTATTATTTAAAGTTCTTTTAATATCAGAAATTACTTTTTCTTTGTTCAACGTATTTAGTTTGTAAGAAACTATTGTGTTTTCCCAATAAAAATCCAAAGTTGCTCCGTTATTACTTAAATTATTTATAGCAATAGTAAACGTTTCTATTGAAAATGGAAGTTCGTTGGATTCAACTTTTACATTTAATACTATTAAATTTTCATCCCAATTTCTTGGCAACCCCCAATTATCTGATTTATTATAAAGTATTAATTGCCAAGAGTCAACAGAGGGTCTAGTATATATTGAGTAAGTACCTTTTAAAACTTTTGAATCCTCTATCTCTACATCCTCACTAAAAGTTATTTTTGAATTTTGATTTGCACCAGTTCTCCAAATCTCATCAAAAGGAATTAAACCGCCAAAAATTTCTCTTCCACGCATTGAAGGTCTAGAATAATCAATCTTTATATCAACAAGTCCTACTTTTTGTGTTAAAGTTGAGGGCGGGCTTGGTTGAGGAGTCTGAATTTGAGAAAAAGAAACAAAAGAAAAAAACAAAAAGGCAACAGAACTTGCAAAACATTTGTACATAATAAATTTTTTAGATATTCAAATCTATTAAATCTATTTAAATAAGATTACAATAATAATTAAAAAAGTTAATTTTGATTAAAATATTGAATCTTGAAATTATATCAGCTTAAAACAAAACAAAACATACCAATTTCGATTGATAAAGCTTGGAGCTTTTTTAGTAATCCTGAAAACTTAAAAGAAATAACTCCTAAAGAGATGAACTTTACAATTATAAGTGGCGCTAACAGATCTATTTATTCTGGACAAATTATTCAATATAAAGTTACTCCAATGCTAGGCATCTCTACAAAATGGGTTACTGAAATAACTCACGTAAAGGAAAAAGAATATTTTGTTGATGAACAAAGATTTGGTCCATACGCTTTATGGCACCATAAACATTTCATCAAAGAAATTGAAGGAGGTATTGAAATGGAAGATATAGTAGATTATAAAATTCCATTCGGTTTGTTGGGACAGTTTGCACATTGGTTGTTTGTGAAAAATAAACTAAATCAAATTTTTAAATACAGAGAACAAATACTCATAAAATTATTCGGAAAATTTTAATTATGAAAAAAAATATTTTATTTATTGGAGGATCAACTGGAATTGGGTTGGAGACAGTTAAATTATTACATGAAAAACATAATTTGTTTGTTGCGTGCAGAAGTGATGAAAATCTATCTAATCTAAATGTAACTTATATACGTTTTGATGTTTTAAATGATGAATTAGATTTAGAAAAAATTCCTGAATCATTACATGGATTTGTTTACTTTCCAGGAAGTATAAACCTAAGACCTTTCAGAGGATTGAAAATCAGTACGTTTGAAGAGGATTTAAATATTAATTTTATATCAATGGTGAAAACACTACAGAAAGTTTTAAATAATTTAAAAAAATCAGAAAATTGTAGTGTAGTTCTGTACAGTACAGTAGCTGTAAAAGTTGGAATGCCATTTCATAGTAGTGTGTCGGCATCAAAAGGAGCAATTGAAGGATTTGCTAAATCTTTAGCAGCAGAATTTGCCCCTAACATAAGAGTTAATGTAGTTGCACCTTCACTAACTGATACACCCTTAGCGAGTAGATTCTTAAATAATGAAGTTAAAAAAGAAAAAGTTGGTGATAGGCATCCCTTAAAAAGACACGGAAATGCTATTGATATAGCTAATTCAACTGCTTTTTTATTAAGTGATGAGAGTTCATGGTTAACAGGTCAAATATTGGGTGTTGATGGGGGAATGTCAACATTAAACACATCTAATTGAACAAGAAATTAGCAATTTTTTGGTTTAGAAGAGATCTTCGTTTAAATGATAATGCGGGACTTTACCATGCTTTGAAAAATAACTCAAAAGTATTACCAATCTTTATTTACGACAAGAACACATTAGATAAACTTAATGGTTCAGATCATAGACTAGATTTTATTGAATTTTCATTAAAAAAAATAAATACATTATTGATTAAAAAAAATAAATCAGTTTCAATATATTACGGAAAACCATTAAATATTTTTTTAGAACTAGTAAAAAAATATAATATTTCTAAAGTTTATACAAATAATGATTACACTCCTTATTCTGTTAAAAGAGACAATACAATAAAAGAACTCCTAACCTCAAAAAACATAGAGTTTTATAGCTATAAAGACCATGTTTTATTTGAAAAATCTGAAATAGTAAAAAATGATAATACACCTTATAAGGTTTACACTCCGTATTCGAGAAAATGGATGCTAAAAATGTCAGAAATCAATATTGATTTTTTTAATTCTGAACAAATATTAAATAATTTATGGAAGGATGGAACAAACAATATTTCATTAGAAGAAATTGGTTTTAAAAAAAATAATTTAAAACCATTAAACTTAAATTTGTCAGATAAAATAATTGAGGAATATGAAAAAACCAGAAACTTTCCATCAATTAACGGTACATCCAAAATTGGATTGCATTTGAGATTTGGTACAGTTAGTATCAGAGAAATGGTTAAAAAAGCTGAATTATCAAAAAACAAGACTTTTTTAAAAGAATTAATTTGGAGAGAGTTTTTTCAACAAATACTATTTCATTTTCCTCAAACAGTTAATAAAAGTTTTAAACCTAAATACGATAGAATAGAATGGATTAATAAGGAGGATCAATTCACAAAATGGTGTAGTGGGCAAACTGGATTCCCTTTAGTTGATGCAGGAATGAGAGAATTGAATCAAACAGGGTTTATGCACAACCGTGTTAGAATGTTGGTAGGAAGTTTTTTATGTAAGCATTTATTAATTGATTGGAGATGGGGAGAAGCATACTTTGCAAAAAAATTATTTGATTATGAAACGGCTAGCAATGTAGGTAATTGGCAATGGGTTGCAGGTTGTGGGGTAGACGCTTCCCCTTATTTTAGAATTTTTAACCCTCATGAACAAATAAAAAAATTTGATAAACTATTAAATTATACAAAAAAATGGGTACCAGAAATTGATACAGATCAATATATTAAACCCATCGTAGATCACAGAGAAGCTAGAGAAAGATGTTTAATTACCTATAAAAAAGCTTTAAATAATTGAATAACATTAATATAGTTTTTCCGAATCAACTTTTTGAAAAAAGTGTACTTATTGAAAATAATTATAAAACATATTTAATTGAGGAATATTTGTTTTTTAGTCATTATAATTTTCATAAACAAAAGATAGTTTTTCATAGAGATTCAATGAAAAATTACTATGATTATTTAATTGAAAAAGGAATAGAAGTAATTTATATTAATTCTTTTGATAGCCAATCTGATATAAGAGAATTTTTAAAGCATCTAAAAGCAAAACAAATAAACATTTATAATCCTATTGATAATTGGCTTGAAAAAAGAATTTCTTCTTCATGCAAAGAAAATGATATCTCTATAAACTTTTATGAAAACCCTCTATTCATAAATAAAGAAGATGAACTTTTACCTTTTTTTAGCACTACAAAAAAAAAATTTTTTCAAACACCTTTTTATAAAAATCAAAGAAACAAACTAAACATACTTTTAGACAAAGAAAAAAAACCTCTGGGTGGAAAATGGACGTTTGATGATATGAATAGGAAAAAATTTCCTAAAAATAAAAATACACCTGTAATTGATTACTCTGAAATTAAAAGTAAAAATTATATTGATTCAAGGAAATATATTTCTCAATATTTTCCTAAAAATAACGGGGAATTGGGTGAAAATCAATTATACCCAACAGACTTTAAATCTGCTAAAATTTGGTTTAATAATTTTTTAAATTCAAGATTTAATGAATTTGGAATATACGAAGATGCTGTTTTAATTAAAGAATCTATTATAAACCATAGTGTTTTATCTCCACTAATAAACTCAGGACTTCTAGATCCAAAATATATTTTAAATACCTCGTTAGATTTTTATAAAAAAAATAATATTCCATTAAATTCATCTGAGGGATTTATTAGACAAATAATTGGTTGGAGAGAATTTATAAGAGGTGTATATGTTTCTAAAGGAACAGAAGAAAGATTAAAAAATTATTGGGGTTTTAAAAGAAAAATTCCTAAATCTTTTTATGATGGATCAACAGGAATTGATCCCATTGACGATACAATACATAAAGTAAATAAAACAGGGTATGCTAACCATATTGAAAGATTGATGATTTTAGGCAATTTCATGGTTTTATGTGAGTTCGATCCCGATGAGGTTTATAAATGGTTTATGGAATTATTTATTGATTCTTATGACTGGGTAATGGTTCCTAATGTATATGGAATGAGTCAATTTGCTGATGGTGGTCTAATGTCTACTAAACCTTATATAAGTAGCAGTAATTATATAATAAAAATGAGTGACTATAAAAAAGGTGAATGGAGTGATGTTTGGGATGGACTTTTTTGGTCATTCATGGATAAACAAAGAGAATTTTTTAGTAAAAATCCCAGAATGAGAATGCTAATAAGTACTTTTGATAAAATGGATTCATTTAAAAAAGAGAAACTACTAATCGATGCGGATAATTTTATAACAAAACTTTAGTATGCTAGAACTTAATTCCATACAAATTGATAGAGTAATAGAAATGGCCTGGGAAGACAGGACTCCATTTGAAGCAATTTTATTTCAATTCAATCTAAGTGAGAAAGATGTTATTAAGTTAATGAGAACTAATTTAAAGCAATCAAGCTTTAAAAGATGGCGAAAAAGAGTGAATAGTGGAGTAAGTCAAAAGCATCTAAAAAAAAGGAATCCTGAAATTAATAGATTTAAATGTAGTCGACAAAAATCTATATCCGGAAATAAAATAAGTAAAAGGTAGTTGCCTAAATTCTTTTAATATTTGCGCCTAAAGCCAATAGCCTACCATCAATATTTTCATAACCTCTATCAATTTGCTCAATATTATGTATAGTACTAGTTCCTTTTGCAGAAAGTGCAGCAATTAATAGTGATATTCCAGCTCTAATGTCTGGAGATACCATAGTAGTAGCTTTCAATTGGGACTTAAAGTCATGACCTATAACATTGGCTCTATGAGGATCACATAGAATAATTTTAGCACCCATATCAATTAATTTATCGACAAAAAATAATCTACTTTCAAACATTTTCTGGTGAATAAGTACGCTTCCTCTTGCTTGAGTTGCTACAACTAAAACTATACTTAATAAATCTGGTGTAAATCCTGGCCAAGGTGCATCCGAAATAGTAAGTACTGAGCCATCAATATAATTTTGAATTTCATAACCGTTATTATGCTCTGGAATATAAATATCATCCTCTTTAATTTGAATTGTAATTCCTAGTTTCCTAAAAATATCCGGAATTTGACCTAAATTTTCTAAACTAACGTTTTTAATTGTTATTTCACTTTTAGTCATAGCTGCCATTCCAATCCAGCTTCCTATTTCGATCATGTCAGGGAGAACTTTATGTGAACAACCATCTAGTGAATTAACTCCATGAATCTCTAGTAAATTAGAACCAATTCCGAAAATATTAGCGCCCATATTTACTAACATTTTACATAACTGCTGAATATATGGCTCACAAGCTGCATTATAAATTTGTGTCTTTCCTTCAGCTAAACATGCTGCCATTAATATGTTTGCAGTTCCAGTAACAGAAGCTTGATCTAAGAGTATGTATGTACCTTTTAATTTTTTTGATTCAACACCATAAAAATGTTCTTCTCTATTGTATCTAAATGAAGCTCCTAATTTAATTAAACCTAAGAAATGAGTATCTAACCTTCTTCTTCCAATTTTATCTCCCCCCGGCTTTGGAATATATCCTTTTCCGAAACGAGCTAACAAAGGACCAACAACCATAATTGAGCCTCTTAAACTACTTCCTTTTTTCTTAAAAGCTTCAGATTGTAAATAATCTACATTAATATTATTTGCTTTAAAAGAATATTTGTTTTTAGATAATTTATTAATCTTAACACCTAAAAATGATAAAAGATCTATTAGCTTGATTACATCAATTATGTCAGGTATGTTATCAATTACAACTTCTTTATCTGTAAGCAAAGTAGCACAAATGACTTGCAATGCTTCATTTTTTGCGCCTTGAGGGTGAATATCTCCATTTAGCTTAAGTCCACCTTCAATTAAAAAAGTACCCATTTAAATAGATATTAGTTATTATTTCTTTTTTTAAAATTACGATATGGCTTTTTATTCTTAGGTGGATGTTTAGTGAATTTTTTATTTGTTAGTTTAATTAAATTGTGTGATTCCGATAATGGTTTACTTGAACTATCTAAAACTAGCTTTCCATCTGAAAGTTCTAATAAATGACCAAAAATAACATCATTTTCAACAGTGTCTTTATTCCAATTTAAAAAACATTTTTTCATATGATTAGCTATAACATAAACTAACTCATTTTTCATTTCACCTTCCTCCCATCCAACAGCAACATCTATCATTTTTTTAATATTATTTCCATAAAATCTATATTTAGGAAAGTTCTGAGGGTAGTTTAACTTGTCGGGTCTTTGAGAAAAAACTTCTTTAGATGGTACTGGATAAGGTGAATCTACATCTAATTTGAAATCAGACATGATAAAGAGCTGATCCCAAAGTTTATGTTGAAAATCTGGAACATCTCTTAAGTGAGGGTTAAGATTACCCATTACTCCAATTATTGCTTTTGCAATTTTATTTCTTTCATTTTTATCTTGACACGCCAATGCTTGATCGATCATTTTATGAAGGTGTCTTCCATATTCTGGAATTATTAACTTCGTTCTTTCTGTGTTATATTCTAAATTATCTATCAAAATTTGGGTGATTTAAATATTAAAAGTTTTACAAATTTAATAAATTAAAACTCATAATGATATTATTCCATCTATTTGAGAGGCTAATTTATATTTTTGAATGATTTCATTAGGCGATTTCATCGTAGCTGTTATCGTTATGCTAGTATAATTTTTAGATGATGAAATATTAGATGAAATTTCAGTATTAATATCCTTAAATAGATTCTTTACAAAATTAACATCAGATGAACTAGATTTTAAAATAAATTTAAACTTGTAAATAGAAGGCCAAACAGATGAGTCAGCGAGCTGTTTTTCTAATCTTTGATAAAAATCATCATTTTTATTCAACATTATTTCAAATATATATATAAATAAAGTTTTATTAATTAATAAATTAGCATTGATGAATTCTAAAAAAAAATTTGTGATCACGGGGGGTCCTGGATCTGGAAAAACTAGCCTTATAAATGAATTCGAGAAAAGAAACTTCAATTGTGAACATGAAATAGTGAGGTTACTGACTATTAAAGGGAAAAAAGAAGGGTTTGATCAAGTTTTTCTTAAAAACCCACTAAACTTCACTAAAACATTATTAGATTTAAGAATAAGTCAGTACAATAAAAAACCAAAAAGCCAAATAACATTTTATGACAGAGGAGTTCACGATACCCTCGCTTATTTAAATTTTGTAAAAGCTAAAATTGATTTTAATTTAATAGAAAAATGTAAGTTAATAAAATACGATTTGGCTTTCATTCTCCCACCTTGGGAGGAAATTTATCAAAAAGATGACTGTAGGTATGAAAATTTTGAAGAATCAACTAAGATATACTATGAAATAATTAAAATTTATGAATTTTTTCAAATAGATACAATAATTTTAGAAAAAGATTCGATAATAAATAGAGTAAATAAAATTTTAAGTTATACATAATTTAAAATATGATTTGGAAATGAACAGTTTTAAAATAGTCTTTATGGGAACTCCAGACTTCGCTGTGGAAAGTCTAGATACACTATTAATAAATAATTATGAAATTAAGGCAGTGGTGACTGCACCAGATAAAAAATCCGGAAGAGGAAATAAAATTAATTTCTCAGAGGTAAAAAAATATAGTATTAAAAATAATTTAAGAATATTACAACCGTCAAACTTAAAAGAAGAAAGTTTCGTTAAGGAATTAAAACAAATTAATGCAGATATATTTATAGTCGTAGCTTTCAGAATGCTTCCCAAAACTGTTTGGGAAATACCAAAAAACGGCACAATTAACTTACACGCCTCATTGTTACCACAACTAAGAGGAGCAGCACCAATTCATTGGGCTATTATAAATGGTTTAAAAAACACAGGAGTAACTACTTTTTTTATAAATGAAAAAATTGATTTTGGTAACATTATAGAACAAAAAAAAATTAAAATTGATGACTCTGAAAATACAGGAAGTCTGTATAAGAAGTTAAAAAGAAATGGAAGTTTATTAATAATATCCACTTTAAAATTAATTATAAAAGGAGATTTTCAATCTATTGAACAAAATGATTTTAAATTTTTAATTAAGGCTCCAAAATTAGATAAAGAAAACACTAGAATCAACTGGGAAAGTTCAGGATTAGAAATTTATAATATGATAAGAGGTTTGTCTCCTTACCCTACAGCTTGGACTAAAGAAGAAAATAATAATAAAATAATTAAGTTATTCAAAGTGATTTTCAAAAAAGAACAAACATCAATTGAAAATAATGGAATGCTTTATATAGATCAAAATTTGATCAAAATTTATGTAAAAGATGGATTTTTGGAGGTTTTAGAATTGCAAATTGAAGGGAAAAAAAAGATGTCATCCACTGAATTTATAAATGGGTATAAAAACTATAATTCAACAAAGCTATTTTAATTAAATATTTAAATTGATAAAAAAAGGAAGTCTTTTAATAGCAGAACCAAATATCTTCACTGAAAACAACTTTAGCAGATCAGTAATATTATTGGTGGAACACAATCAATCGGGCTCGGTAGGGTTTATTTTGAATAAAAAACTAGAATATTCTACAAAAGAATTATTACCTGATTTAAAGTATAAATTTCCTATTTATAATGGAGGACCAGTTGAAAAAAAAAATCTGTATTTTATTCATAATAAACCAAAACTAATTAAAAATAGTTTTGAAATTAAAAATGGAATTTATTGGGGAGGAGATTTTACAACATTGAAAAATTCAATTAATGAAAATAAAATAAAAATAGATGATATTAAGTTTTTTATAGGTTACTCAGGATGGGAAGAAAATCAAATTGAGGAGGAAATGAATTCATCTTCTTGGATTATTAAAAATGAGTCATTATCAAATGAGTTATTACATAGTTGTAACAATATTTGGAGAGAAAATATAATAAAGCAAGGTGGTGACTATTTAATATGGGCAAACTTGCCTGAAAACCCTAACTACAATTAAAATTCTGTAACTTTTTTATTAAAATAACTTATCATAATATTTCCAACTTTATTAGAAAAAGATTTTCTTCTGTATTGAGTTACTGGGATAATTCCTGAAATTGAATTTGTAACCCAAATTTCATCGGATGAAATTAACTCATAAGGTGAAAAATCTTTTTCTTCTATTTCATAATTTGGAACCTTATTTATCAAATCAATAATCATTTTACGCATAATTCCATCCAGACAACCTGTTGAGGTCGTAGGTGTTTTAATATGATTTTTATTAACAATAAAAATATTACCATTTAGAAACTCTGCGACCAATTTATTGTCATTAAGTAATATGCAGTTTTGTAAATCATTTTCTTTAGCGTAGATGCTCCCTATGACATTAATAACCCTATTATTAGTTTTAATATTAGATATTAAGTTAGACTGAATTTGATAATCTTTAAATAAGTCAACTTTATATTCTTCAGTATTAATTTTAAATAATTTCTGATCTGTTTTTTTTGAATTAATAACAAATACTGGAATGTTTTTTTCAGGTAAATATAATCCAGCTCCAGCTCTGTAAATTGTCAATCTGACTTTTCCTGAAAAAACCTCCTCTAATTTAGAATTTGTTTTTTTAATTTCATTTTCAAAAAAATCTGGAGTATAATTATTTGGGATTTCAATTCTAAGGATCCTCATTGAAGACATTAATCTTAAATAATGTTCCTCCCAAAAAATTATTCTATTATCTATAATTTTTATAGTTTCAAAAATAGAATCTCCATACAGAAAACCTCTATTGTTAAAATCATCAGAAGATTGATCTTTAAAATTACCATTATAATTAATCATTGACTATTATGAAGAACCTAAAACTTGTTTTAAATCTGAAATTTGATTATCCCATAACATTTTAGTCTCCTCAATTTCATCTTTATAAGAAAAGTCTGTAACCATTAACGAAACATCTTTTGTTATTTCATCAACAACTATCCTGATTTCAAAGAAGCACTTGTCCTGATCTTCACTATCATCTAACCACCTAAATTTCACAAAATTATTTGATTTACTACTAATTAACTCTGCTTTTTCTTCAGAACCATCCCAAAAAAAAGAAAAAATAATTCCTCTGGAATTAACATTCTCAGCAAACCATTCTGAAAGTCCAGATGCAGAAGAAATATATTGATATAGCATCTGTGGAGATGCTTGAATAGGAAACTCTAACTCAAATTTTACTTTTAATTCCATAGAGCGGCAATATATAGATTAAAGTTGATGTAAAAAAAAAAAAAAAATAATTTTTATTCTAAGTTTGAGTGTAGTTAATTTGTTTATATATTTACGCGCATTTATGATGGCGAGGTAGCTCAGGTGGTTAGAGCGTCGGATTCATAACCCGGAGGTCGGGAGTTCGAGTCTCCCCCTCGCTACTTTTTTATTTATCTTCAAATAAATCTGAATTCACTTTTATTATTGAATGACTAGATTGTGTTCCATTAATCATGTCTTTTATAATAATTTCATTATTAAGGTTCTCATTTTCACCCATTAATATCGCATATTTCACCTTATGTTTATCTGCATAGGAAAACTGTTTATTTAATTTGATATTCTCTGGGTAAATGCTTATTTTTTTTCCATTTTTTCTTAACGAATTAATCAAAGGATATAATTTTTCAATATAATTAATACCAAAATTTATAACTATAATATCATAACTAATATCTAAATGTTGAGGAAACATGTTTTCTTCTTCCATTTGAAGATAGATTCTATCTAGGCCAAAAGAAATCCCAACTCCACTAGTCATTTTCATATTAAAAAGAGAAGTTAAATCATCATACCTACCCCCTCCACCTAATGAACCTAATTTCTTGTTAGATTTAGAAATGACTTCAATAATTGTTCCAGTATAATAATTTAATCCTCTAGCTAAAGTTAAATCGAAAATAATTTCATTTTTAAGAGAATTATTTTTAGAAAAAAATTCTATTATAGTCTTCAAATCATCAATTCCTTTTTTAGTTTTGGGAGAATCATCAAATAAATCATCCAATTTTTGAATACTAATCTTTTTTTCACTTAATAAGCCTGATAATTTAGAAGTAGAAATATTATGTATTGAATCTTTTATTTCTCTAACGGCATTATCAACTCCAATTTTATCAATTTTATCAATAATTGATATAAAGTCGTTTAATTTATTTTCAACGCCTATATAATTTGCTAATGCTGATAATAAAGAACGATGATTGATTTTAAAAACTATATCATCAAATCCTAGTTCAGAAAAAACACAATCATATAATTTTAATAATTCAATTTCTTGAATTATTGAGTTAGAGCCTATTATATCAGCATCACATTGAGTAAACTCTTGGAATCTTCCGTGTTGAGGTCTATCAGCTCTCCATACGTTTTGGATTTGAAAACGCTTAAATGGAAAAACTAATTCGTTCTGATGCTGTGACACGAACCTAGCTAGGGGGACGGTCAGGTCATATCTTAAACCTTTTTCACTAATTGAATCAATAAAAACTGATAATTTATTTTCTTTATAAGCCGTTATATCTGCCTTTTTTATTTTATCTCCAGAATTAAGTATTTTAAAAATCAATCTATCCCCTTCATTTCCATATTTACCAAGAAGCGTAGTGTTTCTTTCTAGAGCAGGTGTTTCAATCTGAAGAAAACCAAATAACTTGAAATTATTCTTAATAATATCTAAAATGTAATTACGCTTAGATAAAGTTGAGGGTAAAAAATCTCTAGTACCTTTAGGATTTGATGGTGATTTTGACATTTGATATTATGAAAGTATAAACAAATATCCAATTTTTTTAAAACAATCAGGAAATATGTATAAAAATTCTTTAATACTTAATCTAATCTTGAGATTTAACTACTTCAAAAGAAATTTCATTTACAACATCACGATGAAGTCTTACTGAGGCTAAATATGTACCTAGTCTTTTGATTGTCCCACCTTGAATTTTAATTATTTTTTTGTCAAATTCAAAACCAGAACTAGTTAATTCAGTATTCAGATCAGTATTTGATATTGATCCAAATAATTTACCTCCAGCACCAGATTTTGCAGAAATTTTAATTTCTAATTTATCTAATTTTGTAGATATTTTTTTAGCTTCATCAATAACGTTCTTTTCTTTAAATTCTCTTTGTTTTATGTTTTCAGCTAAAACTTTTTTTGAAGATGAAGTAGCTAAAATGGCTAAACCTTGAGGGATTAAAAAATTTCTTCCGAAACCATTTTTGACTAATACTATATCATCTTTAAAACCTAAATTAGGTACATCATTTTTTAAAATTAATTCCATAATAATTATTTTAACATGTCAGCTTGATAAGGTAATAGCGCTAAATGTCTTGCACGTTTAACAGCTACGGAAACTTTTCTTTGAAATTTTAAAGATGTTCCAGTTAAACGCCTAGGCAAAAGCTTACCTTGTTCGTTAATAAATCTTAAAAGAAAATCTGGATCTTTATAATCTAGATATTTAATACCAGATCTTTTAAACATGCAATATTTTTTCTTGTCTTTAGTGGCAATATCTAGGGGAGTCAAATATCGAATTTCTCCCTGATTTCCTTTTCCTGCTTGATCTATTGATGACATATCTATGCTTTTTTAGTATTACGTTCTCTTCTTTTAACTGACCATGCATCTGCAAACTTATCAAGTTTAACATTTAAGTAACGCATAATTCTTTCATCTCTTCTCAATTCAATTTCAAAAGAGTCTATTACAGTCGGTGGTGCTTTAAAATCAATAAGATTATAGAACCCACTTTTTTTATTTTGAATTGGGTAAGCTAATTTTTTTAAACCCCAGTGTTCAACTGAAATAATTTCTGCTCCTTTTTTAGATAAATAGTCTTCAAATTTTTTTACTGTCTCCTTTACCTGGTCGTCAGATAAAACGGGATTTAAAATGAAAACAGCTTCGTAATGGTTCATATATTTTATTAAAAATTGGTCGCAAAAATACATTATTAAAATTGACTTGCAAAATTTGTGATAGAATTTAATTATAAGGATCTACATCAATTATAATATCTACACTTTTAAAAAAAGAAATACTCCTAAAGCTATTTATTATTTTATTAATAAAATCTTTAGATTTTATTAAGCTTTTATTTACTGGGATTTTAATAAGAATATTTTTTATATGCTTGTTATTAATTCTTGCTATTAGAGGGGATTCGGGGCCAAGCAATTCTTTTTTGAATTCGTTTCTTAAAGCTTGTGATAACCAATCAGAGGCTTTTATAAGCTTGTTTAAATCTTTATTTTTTAAAATAATTTTTATTAATCTTGAATAAGGCGGATATTCAAAAGTAAATCTTTGATTTAGCTGTTCATTAAACATTCCTACGTAATCATTTTTAACAATTTTATTCATCAAATCATGTTTAGGATTATAGGTCTGAATAACTACTTTCCCTTGTTTCTTAACTCTTCCAGCTCTTCCTGCGACTTGTTGAAGAAGTTGAAAGCATTTTTCCTGAGATCTAAAATCTGGAAAATATATCAAGCTGTCTGCGTTTAAAACTCCTACCAATGCTACATTTTTAAAATCTAGACCTTTAGTTAGCATTTGAGTTCCAACTAAAAGTTCGAAATCATTATTTTCAAAGCCACTTATAATCTCTTGAAATGAATTTTTTTTCCTTGTAGAATCATGATCCATTCTTTTAACTGTTATTTCGGGGAAAATATTTTTAACTTCTTCTTCAACCTGTTGAGTACCTAGCCCTCTTTTTAAAATTGTAGACTTAAAACATTTTTTACATTTTGTGTCATTTTCTTCACTGAAACCACAATGATGACATTTTAATTTATTTGTAGTCTGGTGATAAGTCAGACTAACATCACAATTAATACATTGGTAAACAAATCCACATGAATTACATTCTAAATATGGAGAATGTCCTCTTCTATTTTGAAATAAAATGACTTGTTCATTATTCTCAAAAGAATTTTTAATATTATTTAGCAGCTCAAAAGAAAAGTTTCCATTAATCGATTTTTTAACAATTGATTCTTTAAGATCATTAATTATTATTTTAGGAAGACTAACATTGCCATATCTTTTTTCTAGCTTAACCAAACTATACTTTTTGGTTATGGCATTAAAATAAGACTCTAAACTAGGTGTAGCTGAACCTAACAAGATTTTTGCATTATGAACACTTGCCAAGTAAATAGCTGAATCACGCGCATGATATCTTGGTGAAGGATTGAATTGTTTATAAGCATTTTCATGTTCTTCATCTACAATAATTAAACCCAAGTTATTGAAAGGTAAAAAAATTGAGGATCTAGCGCCAATTACTACTCTTGCTTTTTTATTATTTTTAATTACTTTTTTCCAAACCTCCGTTCTTTGTTCTTGAGAGTATTTAGAATGATAAACAGCTAAACTATCACCGAAATATTTTTTTAACCTGGAAATTAACTGAGTTGTTAAGGCTATCTCGGGAACTAAATATAATATTTGCTTATTTTGTTTTAAAAAATCATAAATTAATTTAACATATATTTCTGTTTTTCCTGAAGATGTTACTCCGTGTAATAAAGTAACATTTTTAATATTAAAACTTGAAACTATTTCTTTAAATGCTCGATTTTGATCCTCGCTTAATTCCTTTATTTTATCTTTTTCACTAAAATCAAATTGAACTCTACTAACCAGCTCTACTTTTTTTGCTAAAACATTTGATTCAATTAAACTATTAATTGTGCCTCTTGAAACACCAGTTTTTTTAATCAATTCTTTGATTGATGGGTAATTAGTTTTTGAAAAAGAGAAAAGTGATTTGACAACTTTTTGTTGTGACTTCTTTCCTTCTAAAGACTTTAATAATTTTAATTTTTTTAAACTATCATTAGGGTACTCATTAAAAAGAATCCTTACAATACTTTTAGGTTTAAAGTAATCATAAATCTCCTCTTTTAATTTTATTAAGCCATAATCCGAAAGTTCATTTATAGTCTTACTAATATTCTTTTTATTGAGAATTGATATTATTTCCCTATAAGTAATCTTCTTATTTAATAGTAAATTTTTAAAAACAAAATCAGCACTTTGTGTTAATTTAAGATTCTCTATATTTTCATCAATCAAAACTATTTCACTTTCACTTTTTAACAACAATAATTTTGGCAAACCTACTTTGAGAACTTGTCCTAAAGGACACATATAATATTTAGATATCCATTTAAAAAAAATTAATTGATTTTTATTCATAGATGGTTCTTCATCAATAATAAATTCAATTTCTTTGGGAATATAAAATTCAGGGTTTTTGTTGTGTTTATTGGCAACAAGCGCAGTAATAAATTTAGATTTTCCAAAAGGAACAATTACTCTGAATCCAATTTTTATAAATTCGAATTCTTTCAAATTCACTTTATAAGTGAAAATATTGTCTAAAGGAAGTGGTACTATTACGTCAATGTAGTAGTTCATCTTTAATTATTCTTCAATTTATAAATGACAATATTTAATTCAAATCCAAGCAAAAGAGATATAGAATTAATCCATATGTACAACATCATAATAATTAAAGCACCAATGGATCCATATAACTCGTTGTAATTTGCAAAATTATCAATATATATTCCAAAGAAATAAGTAGAAATTACCAATAAAAAAGTGGTCATAAATGAGCCAGGTGAAATAAACCTCAAATTTCTACCCTGAACAGTCCCGAAGAAATAAAGAGAAGAGAATACTATAAGTGCAACTAAAATTAAAAAGACATATTTTAAAAACAAGAATAAATAAGAAATTACACTAATATCTCTTGTAATTAAAAAATCAAAAACAATTGAAAAAATAGCTGCAAATAATACAATAATAACTAAAATAAATCCCACCATTATTGCATGTAAGTATTGTTTTATAAAATTTCTCGAGTATTCAATATGATAAGAATCTGAAAAACCTTCGAAAACTGAATTCACACCATTTCCAATCAGAATTACAGAAAATAAAAGAGTTGAAGATAACAATCCGCTTCTTTTATTACTATTAATATCTACGAAAATATCATGAAAAAAAACAGAAGATTCTTTAGGAATTAAGGACTCTAATAAATCTAAAAATATCTGGTCAAAATTTTCTATTGGAATAAAGGGGATTAAATTCAATATAAAGAGTAAAAAAGGAAAGAATGCCATAAAAAAACTAAAAGAAATACTTCCAGCTCTAGTTGTTATTGAGCCTTTTGAAATTCCTGTAAAATAAAGACTAAGCAGTTCATGTAAAGAAAAACCATATAAAATTTCCCATTTAATTGTTTTTAAGAAATTCGTAGTATAATTTATAGTGGAAATAATAAAATTAGTTTTAAGCAAACTCATATATTTATATTAAATATAAATTAAAATTTATCCAATTGTTTGTTTAATGAAAATTAAGTTATTAGTCGTTGGAAAAACATCTGGGAGTTTTTTAGTTCCCTTAATTTCAGATTATGTTAAAAGAATAAATCGTTTTATAAATTTTGAAATAATTGAAATAAACAACATAAAATTAAAAAAAGTAAACTCTTTAGAGATTCAAAAAAAAGAAGGAGTTAAAATTCTAGATAAAATAGATAAAATAGATCAAGTATTTATTTTAGACGAAAAAGGAAAAAGTTATAATTCGATTGATTTTTCAAAATTTATTGAAAATAAAATAGTTAATTCCTCTAAAAATATAATTTTTATTATTGGTGGAGCATACGGATTCTCTGAAAAAATTTATTCAAGATCCAATTCAATAATATCATTGTCCAAAATGACCTTTTCACACCAAATAATTAGATTATTCATGGTAGAACAACTTTACAGAGCTTTGACTATAATTAATAACCACCCCTATCATAATGAATAAATAATGAAATTAATTTTTGCATCAAGTAATAAAAATAAATTTATTGAAGTAGAGAAAATAATTCCAAAAAATATTAAACTTGGAAATTTAATAGAACTTAATTTCTTTGATGAAATTCCTGAAGATCAAGATACTATTGAAGGAAATGCAAGTTTTAAAGCAAAGTTTATACATTCTAAGTTTAATATTAATGTATTTGCAGACGATACTGGCCTTGAGGTACAAGCTCTTAAGGGAAAACCGGGAGTTCACTCTGCTAGATTTGCTGGACGGGAATGTGATTCAGAAAAAAATATTACTAAACTTCTCAAAGAATTAAAAAACATAAAAAACAGAAAAGCAAGGTTTAAAACAATTATTGCACTAGTGTTAAACGAAAAATTTTATCAATTTGAAGGAATAATAAATGGAGAAATACTTTTGTGTAAAAAAGGAAATAATGGTTTTGGATATGATTCAGTTTTTAAGCCGGATGGTTATAAAAAAAGCTTTGCAGAATTATCAATTGATATTAAAAATAAAATTAGCCACAGAGCATTAGCTGTGAACAAGCTAATTGAATTCATAAGAAAAGTTAAAAGTTAATTTTAATTCCAATAAAGATATTTTTAGTTTGTATTTTTGGATGTTAATGAATAGGCAACTTTTTTTTATATTAATTTTTAGTTTTATAACTAATTTAGGCTTAGCTCAAAATCAGACTTTAACTGGATTTGTAGAAAATGCAGAGGATAATACTCCTATTCCAAGTGTTCATGTTATAAATCTTTCACAAGTTATTGGTGTGATTTCTGATAAAAAAGGAAAGTTTGAAATTTCTGCTAAATTAAATGACACTCTATATCTTTCTTACCTTGGATTTAAATCTATTAAAGTAAGAGTAACTAATGATTTATTGAAATTTGAAAATTCCAAAATTCAATTAACTGAACTAGCCTATGCGCTTGAAGAGGTTATTGTTAGTCCATATAAATTAACGGGATATTTAGAGATTGATGCTAAAAATATTCCTATTAGCAGATCGTTTAGATATAGTATTCCAGGTCTACCCTCAAAGGGTTATGAAGGAGGGTCAAGGAATGTCGGCGCTTTTTCCAGAATAGTTAATTCAATTTTTAACCCAGCTGACTTTTTATATAACTTATTTGGAAAAAATCCAAGACAGTTAAAGAAATTAAAAAAAATGAAGGATGATTACAGAATTAGAGAGCTTCTTGCATCAAAATTTGATAGAGAGACATTACAAGAATTATTACAGGTTGATAAAATAGATATTGATGAAATATTAAGAAATTGCAACTACTCAGATAACTTTATACTTTCAGCCAACGATCTTCAAATTTTAGATGCAATAAGCGGTTGCTATGAAGA
Organism: Cryomorphaceae bacterium BACL29 MAG-121220-bin8; assembly: GCA_905181705.1. Lineage (GTDB taxonomy): Bacteria > Bacteroidota > Bacteroidia > Flavobacteriales > Flavobacteriaceae > MAG-121220-bin8. The sequence continues at coordinate 229,163 of CAJIYP010000003.1, forward strand.
ATTTAAAGTACTTAACAGAAAGTAAGTCTTTAATAAATTTTAAAAGATTAACTTTATAAACTTTTAAAAGAAAGTCATATGCGCCTCAATTCCTTAAACGCTATCAGTCCAATTGACGGTAGGTATAACGAAAAAACAAAAGCATTTGGAGATTTTTTTTCAGAACAAGCTTTAATAAATTATAGAGTTTTAGTTGAAATTGAGTATTTCATTTCTTTAACCAATTTAGAAATACCATTACTTGAAGATTTTCCAAAAGAAGCAATTAGTAAAATAAGAAATATTTATTTAAATTTTTCTTTTAAGGATGCAGAAATAATAAAAGAAATTGAAAAAGAAACCAATCATGATGTTAAAGCTGTTGAATATTTTATAAAAAATAAATTCAAAGAAATAAAATTAGATAAGTATTTAGAGTACATACATTTTGGATTGACTTCTCAAGACATTAATAATACTGCCGTTCCACTTTCAATTAAAGATGCTTTAAAAAAGGTCTATAAACCAAACCTTGTGGCTCTTAGTCGATTTACTAGAAGCAAAAAGTAATGAGTACTCTGAAATTGCAATGCTCGCAAGAACTCATGGACAAGCTGCCTCTCCAACAAGATTAGGTAAAGAAATAAAGGTATTCCAAGTTAGAATAAATGAACAATTAAAGTTTTTAGATACAATTCCAATTGCTGCTAAATTTGGAGGAGCAACTGGAAATTTCAATGCTCATCATGTCGCCTTTCCAAAAATTGATTGGAAAGAGTTTGGCACTTCTCTAATTAATGAATTGGGTCTTCATCATTCTTATCCAACCACTCAGATTGAACATTATGATCATCTAGCCTCATTATTTGATTGTTTAAAAAGAATTAATACAATTATAATTGATTTTAATAGAGACATATGGACCTATATTTCCATGGACTATTTTAAACAAAAAATAAATAAAAATGAAGTGGGCTCGTCTGCTATGCCTCACAAAGTAAATCCAATAGATTTTGAAAATTCAGAGGGAAACCTAGGGATTGCAAATGCTTTTTTTGAACATTTATCTTCAAAATTACCTATTTCTAGACTTCAAAGAGACCTTACAGATAGTACGGTTTTAAGAAATATAGGCGTACCCTTTAGTCACACTATAATAGCTATAAGTTCAACTATAAAAGGAATTAATAAATTAATTGTTAATAAAGTTAAAATTGATAGTGATTTAAATGAAAATTGGGCTGTTATTGCAGAAGCTATTCAAACAATCTTAAGAAGAGAAGGATATCCTAATCCTTACGAAGCTCTTAAACAACTAACAAGAATAAATTCAGAAATAAATAAGAAAACAATTCATAATTTTATTGACTCACTTAAAATTGATGATAAAATTAAAAACGAATTAAAAGGAATAAATCCTTCAAATTATACAGGAATTTAATTCACTAACTGATTCTTATCATCATTATTATTAAATGTGATGCCAGATTGAATCTTAGGAATATTCCTAATCTCCATATCTTTTTCTATATCATCCACTTGATCTTTTAAATCCTTTGTAAAGATAGTTTTCTTTCTTTTTTCAATTGGGGGATTTAATTTTTCAGCATTTTCAAATTCAATTACACTTTCTAATATTTCTCTAGGCAACTTCTTTGCTTTATCTAATGTGCTTAAAAATTCTCGCTGAAAAAAATTGTCAATTTGGATTCTTCTTTTAGTGGTATGAGCAAATTTTCCAATCACACTACATACATTATCTCTTTCCTCTGGACTTAATTTATCAACAAACTCGTATTCTTCAATTTTCTTTAAACTTAAAATAATTGGTTCTAGTGCATCCTTAGTAACTATAAATACGTTGTATTCTCCAATTTTATAACTAAACTGATCAATTACGTTCAAAGTATTAGATGGTATCACTAAAAATAAATCATTTTTAACATCATCATGTTTAGCATATTTTTTTAAATTTTCAGTTTGATCTTTAATGTATTTAGGAAAGTTATCTAAATTATTATTTGATGGACTTTTGGCATCAAAAACAATAAGTTGATCCATTATTTCAATTGAATTATCGGGTTTATTTCTAGGGTGTGGAAACTCTTCCTGTCCAACATATTTTATTATATAATTTCTACATATTTCTTTAAGGTAATTTTCTACATCCTTTTCGTGTTTTACCCACTGACTCTTCATTTTATCAAACTCTTCTTCTTTTTCACGAACTCTTAAATTATTATTGGCCTGTTTTTCATCCTCAGCTGATTGCTTTAGAGTGATGAGTGCTTCAATTTCTTTTTTTGAATCTAAAACTCTTTTTTCTTCCTCGTTACTAAGTTTAGTGTTTATGTTTTTTAAATCATTTCTTTCTTCAGAAATAGATCTTAGTGAAGTTTCAAGTTCAGTGTTTTTTGTTTTTAGTTCATCAAAAGATTTGAGTTGAACATTTAAAAGATCTCTTTTCCTCTCCAATTCTTTAATAGAAGATTCTTTAAAACTAAGGTTTTTTTCTAATTCAATTATTCTTAAATTATTTTGGTCAATATTTAAATTCGGTTTTTTTAAGTATAATAAAACAAACCCAAACAAAATAACCGCTAAGATTATATATTCCATAATAATTATATCATTTAAAAAAAAGAGGATACTTAAAATTAAGGAAAATTATTTAGTTAGGTACATTTTTCTTCTAGAGTATAATTCGTAGAATTGATCATCTTTTAAATCATCAATAAATAAAATACTTTCACCAGTACTTTTCATTTCAGGACCTAAACTTTTATTTACGTTTGGAAATTTATTAAACGAAAAAACAGGTTGTTTAATAGCGAAGCCTTTTAAGTTAGGCTTATAATCAATGTCGGACACCTTAAGCTCACCTAACATAACTTTTGTAGCATAGTTAACATAAGGTTGTTTATAAGCTTTTGCTATGAAAGGAACTGTCCTAGAAGCTCTAGGATTTGCTTCAATTATATAAACAACTTCATCTTTAATAGCGAATTGAATATTAATTAGTCCTACCGTGTTTAATGATAATGCAATTTTATTTGTATGATCAATTATTTGTTGCATAACTAACTTACCAAGGTTAAATGGAGGAAGTGTTGCATTAGAGTCTCCGGAATGTACCCCACAAGGCTCTATATGCTCCATTATTCCAATAATCAAAACATTTTCACCGTCACAGATAGCATCAGCTTCTGCCTCAATAGCTCCATCAAGATAATGATCTAATAAAAGCTTATTATTGGGTATTTTTTGGAGAAGATCAACAACATGTGCTTCTAAATCCTTCTTATTTATAACAATTTTCATTCCTTGTCCCCCTAGGACATATGAGGGTCTAATAAGGATTGGAAAATCAAGTTTGTCAGCAAGAACTAATGCTTGGTCAGCGGTTTCGGCTACACCAAATTCGGGATACGGTATGTTATTTTCTTTAAGTAATGTTGAAAAACTCCCTCTATCTTCTGCTAAATCTAAAGCTTTATATGTTGTTCCCATAATCTTAATACCATACCTATCTAGCTTTTCTGCTAATTTAAGAGCAGTTTGACCACCTAATTGAACAATTACTCCCTCTGGATTCTCATGTTGGATTATGTCATAAATATGTTCCCAAAATACAGGCTCAAAATATAACTTATCTGCGATATCAAAATCAGTTGAAACAGTTTCAGGATTACAATTTATCATTATGGTTTCATAATCACACTCAGCAGATGCAAGAACTCCATGAACACAACAGTAATCAAATTCTATTCCCTGCCCTATTCTGTTTGGACCAGAACCTAATACAACTATCTTTTTTCTTTTAGAAACCTCACTTTCATTTTGAGTTGTTATAGTACCATCAGATAACTGAAAAGATTCTTCAAAAGTAGAGTAATAATAAGGTGTTTTAGCTTTAAACTCTGCAGCACAAGTATCTACTAACTTATATACTCTGTTAATATTTAAGCTCTTTCTTTTCTTATGTACAATGCTTTCTAAACAACCCAACATATGTGCTATTTGACGATCTGCAAATCCCATTTGTTTAGCCTCCAATAATAATTCTTTTGATACATTATCTATTTTAAATTTTGAAATTTCTTTTTCTAAAGCAATTAGTGACTCGTATTGTCTCAAGTACCATATGTCAATTTTAGTTATCTCATGAATTCTGTCAAGAGAAATACCCATTTTAATTGCATCATAAATAACAAAAACCCTATCCCAAGATGCATTTGTTAATTTACTAATAACTGTTTCATAGTCTGTGTAACCCTTTCCATCTGCTCCTATGCCATTTCTCTTTATTTCTAAGGACTGGGTAGCTTTGTGTAATGCTTCAATAAATGATCTTCCAATACCCATTACTTCTCCAACAGATTTCATTTGAAGTCCTAACGTCCTATCGGAACCCTCAAACTTGTCAAAATTCCATCTAGGAATTTTAACGATTACATAATCTAAAGTAGGTTCAAATAATGCAGATGTAGATTTTGTTATTTGGTTATCTAATTCATCCAAATTGTAGCCTATTGCAAGTTTACTTGCGATTTTTGCAATAGGATAACCAGAAGCTTTAGACGCAAGAGCTGAAGACCTTGATACTCTTGGATTAATTTCTATGGCAATTATATCCTCTTTTTCATCAGGACTAACAGCAAATTGAACATTACATCCTCCAGCAAAATCTCCAATACTTCTCATCATTTTAATTGCCATATCTCTCATTCTTTGATAAGCAGTATCAGATAGAGTCATTGCAGGTGCAACGGTTATTGAATCCCCAGTATGTATTCCCATAGGATCCATATTTTCAATTGTACAAATAATTACAACATTATCATTTTTATCTCTTAAAAGCTCCAATTCATATTCTTTCCAACCCATTAATGCTTTGTCAATTAAAACTTCATGTATAGGTGAAGCTTCTAATCCTCTAGTTAATAATTCATCAAAATCTTCTGCCTTATAAACTAAAGAAGCTCCACTTCCTCCTAAAGTAAAAGAAGGTCGTATTACTAGAGGAAACCCAAATTCTTGAGCAATTTCTTTTCCTTTTAAAAATGATGTTGCAGTCTTTGCTGGTGCAACAGGAATATCTATCTTTTTTAAAAGCTGCTTAAATTGTTCTCTATCCTCACAAATGTTAATAGCATCAATATCTACCCCAATAATTTCGACATTAAAATCCTTCCAAATTCCTTTTTCATCAGCTTCTATACATAGATTTAAAGCACTTTGACCTCCCATTGTGGGTAATACAGCATCTATTTTATGATTTGATAAAATTTCTTTAATTGATTTTGTGGTAAGTGGTTTTAGATAAACATGATCGGCCATTACCGGATCTGTCATTATAGTAGCTGGATTGGAATTTATTAAAATTGTTTTAATCCCATCTTCTCTAAGTGATCTTAGTGCTTGAGAACCAGAGTAATCAAACTCACAAGCCTGACCAATAATAATTGGACCCGACCCTATGATTAATATACTTTTTAAATCTTTTCTTAATGGCATTTATTATTAGAATTTGGTTAATGAATATATATAAAAAAAGGTGTTACTTAAAAAGTAACACCTTAAATTTTTAAAATTTTTATACACTTATTTTTTATGTCTTGGTTCGCAGGAAACAGAAATTTTATTTCTTCCTTTAGATCTTCTATTAGATAGAACATTTCTTCCACTTGGTGTGGACATTCTTTCTCTAAAACCGTGTTTATTACGTCTTTTTCTTTTTGATGGTTGAAAAGTTCTTTTCATTACAATTAATTAACTATTTTTACTCAAATTTGCGCCCAAATATACAATATCTTTTAACTAACTCAAGTGTAATTTTAAAAATCTTTTGAGTTTAACAATTAATTAAAAAAACAATATTATGTATCCAAAATATATAAAATTAATTCTTGCACTTTTAACATTAGCTTATTCAATATTTCAGTTTTATGAAAATAATATTGGAAATGGAATAGCATTAATTTTTTTGTTAGCAATATTTATATTTTTATATTTTAAAAATGAAATTATTTTACTTGCATTTTTAAGACTTCGCAAGCAAGATTTTACTGGAACTGAAAAGTGGCTTAATAAAATTAAAAATCCACAAAGTGCTTTAACAAAAAAACAAGTAGGATATTATAATTATTTAAAAGGAATAATATCCTCACAAACGAATTTAACTTTAGCAGAAAAATATTTTAAAAAAGCAATTTCTATTGGATTATCAATGAATCACGATTTAGCCATGGCAAAATTAAGCTTGGCAGGAATATTAATCCAAAAAAGAAGAAAAAGAGAAGCTACAACACTTTTAAATGAAGCCAAAAAAATTGATACACAAAAAATGTTGTCTGATCAAATTAAAATGATGCAACAACAGATGAAAAAAATCTAATCTTCCATAATAATTTCTGGCACTTTATTATTTATCCAATCAGCTCTTTTTAATATCATAGCGTGATCTCCAAGAGGTAATTCTATATAATCCTTTAAAAAAATTGGAGGTAAAATCAAGTCCTTAGATCCATGAATATGAATTATATTTTTTATGGGTACACTTTGTTTCCATTCAATCATTTCTCTTATTGACCAGTTTAAATAATTTTCATCTCTGACTGATAGATATTTTCTGTAAAGTTCAACCCTCCTTTTTACTTTAGGACCTAAAACGAATGAAATTAAAGATTCAAAATCATTTAACCATTTAACAGGGAGGAGTTTGTAACTTTTAGTTGCCTTTCCAAATTTCATGTGAGTTGGAAGCTCAGAATTACTTTTTACACTAGATATAATGACAAGTTTACTGACTTTGATAATTTTAGAAACTTCTTGAACTAATATCCCACCAAAAGAAACTCCAATTAGGACAGGATTTTTATGTATAATTAGCTTTGAAAATCTTTTAGCATAATCTTCTAATGATTCATATATATATGGGTCAATCCATTCTAAGTAGTGTAAGCTAAAGTTCTGTGGAAATTTAATCTTTTCAAAAATTAATGAATTTGCTGACATTCCAGGCATTAAGTAAACATGTATCATTTTCAGCAATATTTCTAATTTATATTCTTTAAGCTTTATTTTAAGTATATTTGTAATTCTTACAAAATTAGCTATAAATATTAAATGGGAAATCTAACTATAAATGACAATGTTTTTTTGCGCCAATTTGAAGTTGAAGTTGGGGAAGATTTAGCTAAAATTGAATATGCCTTACAAGACAGAAAAATATTTCTTACTAAATTAATTATTCCCATTTCTAATACTGATCAAAATTTTGAAGAGACTTTTATAAAAGAAGTTTTTGAATTAATTAGAGAGAAAAACATAAGGATAATGCCTACATCTCCTGAAATCAGAAAGTTTATTAAAAAACATAAAGAATTTAAAGACCTTCTACCTATTGGAGTTAGACTTTAATTAGTTTATTAGAACTTTCTACAAGTACATATCCATCTTCTGATATTTCCTTTAAATCATATTTTACAATTTTATCTACTAAATTTTTTCTCCAATGAGCTTTAACCCTTACATAGTTTTCAGAAAACCCATGAATAAATCCTTTTTTATTTTCTGACTCAAATAATATACTTTTCTTAGTCCCGATTTGATTTGAATAAAAGTTTCTTCTCATTTTAACTGACAATGATCTTAACATTTTACTTCTTTTAAATCTAACTTGTTTTGGAATTATATTAGAAAAATCAATAGCCTTCGTATTGTCTCTTTCTGAATAAGAAAAAACATGTAAATAAGAAATATCTAAACTTTGAATAAACCTGTAGGTTTCCATAAATAATTCGTCTGTTTCGCCTGGAAAACCAACAATTACATCAGCACCTATACAAGCATTGGGAATCAGAGTTTTAATATAATTTATTCTTTCTCTATATAAATCTCTTTTATATCTTCTTCTCATTAGTCTAAGTATATCATCACTTCCACTTTGAAGTGGAATGTGAAAATGAGGAACAAATATTTTGCTATTTGCTACGAAATGAATTATTTCATTTGAAAGCAAATTAGGTTCAATAGATGAAATTCTAATTCTCGATATTCCTTTCACTTTTTCTAATTCAGAAATCAATTCTAAAAATGTATTGTCATGCTTCTTTTGACCAAATTCTCCCTTTCCATAATCACCAATATTTACTCCAGTTAATACAATTTCTTTTATTCCAGAATTTGATATAGATTCAGCAGCCAAGATAACATTAGATAATTTATCACTTCTCGAAACACCTCTTGCTAAAGGAATTGTACAATAGGTACATTTATAATCGCAACCATCTTGAACTTTTAAAAAAGACCTTGTTCTATCTCCAATTGAATAGCTAGATTTATAAAAATCTGTTTCACTTATTTCACATGAATGAACTTCAGCTAAATTATTTTTATTTAAATCATTTAAATAATCTAATATTTTAAATTTTTCTTTACTTCCAAGTACCAAATCTACTCCATTGACTTGAGCTAATTCTTCTGGTTTTAGTTGTGCATAACAACCTATTGCTATAATAAATGCCTCTGAATTTAGTTTTAAAACTCTGGAAACTAATTTTTTAAATTGTTTATCTGCATTCTCAGTTACAGAACAAGTGTTTATAATATATATATCTGAAATTTCATCAAATTTCACGACATCATATCCTTGATCTAAAAACTGTCTTGAAATTGTGGAAGTTTCTGAAAAATTTAATTTACAGCCTAATGTAGTAAGTGCTACTTTTAAACCTTTATTCATTTATATTGAAAAACTTAAATTAGCAAACAAATATAAGCTGAAATCTTATGATCAAAAAATATAAGTTTATTACATCAATTGTTTTGATGTTGATTTTGGCTTGTTCAAAGGAATCTATATATGATGAAAATAATATTTTTAGATATAATGAACATTCTAACATAAGCTCATTAGACCCAGCATTTTCTAGTGCATTACGTAATATTTGGCCGGTAAATCAACTATTTAACGGATTAGTCCAATTAGATGATTCTCTAAACATTAAACCAGACATAGCTAGTAGTTGGATAATTTCAAAAGATGGAAAAAAATATGATTTTATTATTAAAAAAAATATTTTTTTTCATAAGTCAAATATTTTTGGAATAGACTCGACTAGATATGTTAATGCCCATGACTTTAAATATAGTTTTAATAGATTGAGAAATCCTGAACTTGGTTCACCTGGATCGTGGGTTTTAAATAATGTTGAAAGTTTTAGTTCCCCAAATGACAGCATATTTTCTATTAGGTTAAAAAAACCGTTTGCAGCTTTTTTAGGGATTTTATCTATGAAATATTGCTCAGTAGTTCCAAAAGAGGCAATAGATTATTATGGAGATAAGTTTGGGAAAAATCCCTTGGGGACTGGTCCATTTAAATTTAAAAGATGGGAAGAAAACATTAAGTTAGTACTTAGGAAAAATAACCAATATTTTGAAAAGGATGAAAAGGGAATACAATTACCTTACCTAGAGGCTATATCTATAACGTTACTGGCTGATAAAAAAAGTGAGTTTATGGAATTCATGCAAGGTAAAATTGACTTTATAAACTCAATCGATTCTTCATTTAAAGATCAACTTTTAGAAAATAACGGAAATCTAAAAAACCAATATTCTAAATCTATTAACTTATTAACAGGACCTTACCTTAATACAGAATATATTGGCTTTTTTCTTGGAAATAATAATTCACCAGTAAATTCTAAGAAATTAAGACTAGCAATTAATTATGGTTTTGATAGAGTTAAAATGATGAAATATTTAAGAAACAACATTGGTTACCCTGCTAATAATGGTTTCATACCCTTTGGACTAAATAAAAATATTAACACTAAAGGTTTTAATTATCAACCAAAAAAAGCAAAGAAACTTGTAGAAGATTATAAAAAAGAAATGGGTAAAAAATCAATTGAAATAGAGCTCTCAACGGATGCTAACTATATAGATATTGTTGAATATATTCAAAGAGAGCTTCTTGAAATTGGAATAAATATTAAAATAAACATCATGCCTCCCTCTAGTTTAAGACAAGCAAAATCAAATGGAAAGTTAGAAATGTTTAGAGCAAGTTGGATAGCTGATTACCCAGATGCTGAAAATTACTTATCTCTTTTCTATTCAAAAAATAAAGCTCCAAATGGGCCTAACTATACACATTTTGAAAATTCTATCTATGACAAAAATATATTAATACGTATTTAGAACAATCCAAAATTAAAAGAAATATAGCTTACTCAGAACTTGACAAGCTTATAATAAAGGAAGCGCTTGTGGTTCCTTTATATTATGATAAAATAATGAGATTTTCTAAAAAAAATATACATGGTTTAGAAACCAACCCGATTAACCAATTAAATTTAAAAAGAGTTTATAAAAAGTAAATTACTTTTTTAGTTTGGCATATCTATTTTTGAACTTGTCAATTCTACCAGCGGTATCAATAAGCTTAGTTTTACCAGTATAAAATGGATGAGATGTTCTTGAAATTTCAAGTTTAACTAAAGGATAAGTTGCACCCTCGTGTTCGATAGTTTCTTTAGCATCAACAGTTGACTTAGTTAAAAAAACATCATCATTTGACATATCTTTAAAAGCAACAATTCTATAATTTTCTGGGTGTATACCTTCTTTCATTACAATAATAATTGGATGCAAATTTAATTCTTTTTTACAAACTTGCAACTAAAGTTAACTTATTTAAATAAAGCAGGTAAATATTGAAATATATATTAATAAATTCTAATTACTTTTACCAATAAACATTTTTAATTTATAACCTTTAAATATGCAAGACACAGAAGAATTAAAAACAAATAAATTTGCAATTGAATATGGTATCTTCACAGGAGGAACAGGACTAGCTTTTGCTATCATGTTATACTTTTTAGATGCTCATTATGATAATTCTACCTCAACCCAAATTATTAATGGTACAATTCAATTAGTTGGTATTATTATCGCATGTTTAGCTTTTAAAAAAGCTAATTCAGGATTTATTTCTATAAATCAGGCTCTTAAAACAGGAGTTGGAGTTTCATTAATTGTCGCAATAATGAGTTTGATTTACACTTATTTACTAATTAATTTTATTGAACCTGATTTCATGAATAAAGTTCTCGAGCTTTCTTATTACGATACCCTCGAAAAATACCCAGAGGCCCTAGCCAGTATGGATTTAAATCAATATGTAGAAAATGCTAAACAATTCACTTGGTTTACATACCCAGCTATTTTAATGTTTAGTTTGTTTTTCGGTTTAGTAGAAAGCTTAATAGTAGGGTTAATTATTCAAAAAAAATAATTTAATACAAATGAAATTATCTGTTGTAATCCCTCTTTTCAATGAAGAAAATTCTATAGTTGAATTAAACAAAATTATTGTAAAAGTAGTTTCATCTATGGATATTGATTATGAAGTAATTTATGTTGATGATGGAAGCACTGATAGATCATGGAACATCATTAAAGATCTTGGTGAAAAAAGCTTCGAATTTAAAAGGAATAAGGTTTTTAAAGAATTTTGGAAAATCACAAGCTCTCTCTGCAGGATTTAATATTGCAAAAGGAGAGGTAGTAGTTACGATGGATGCAGATCTTCAGGACGACCCTAATGAAATCCCTTCATTATATAATAAAATTTACAATGATAATTTTGATCTAGTATCAGGTTGGAAGAAAAAAAGATATGATTCTCTTATTTTTAAAAACTTTCCCTCAAAAATATTTAATTGGGCAGCACGAAGAACATCTGGCATTAAATTAAATGATTTTAATTGTGGAATTAAAGCATATAAAAAAGAAGTTATCAAAGGAGTTAAATTAACAGGTGGAATGCACAGATATATTCCAGTTCTTGCTAAAAATGCTGGATTTAAAAATATTTCAGAAAAAATTGTAATACATCATCCTAGAAAACACGGAACTACAAAATACGGAGCAGATAGATTTATTAAAGGTTTTTTAGATTTAATCACCCTTTGGTTCATTCATAAATTTGGTAAACGTCCAATGCATTTTTTTGGACTTATAGGAACTGTAATGTTATTAATTGGTTTCTTTTTTTCATTATTTCTTGGTATAGATAAGCTTTTAATTGAAACATCTGGAAGGTTAATTACTGAAAGACCTGAGTTTTATATTGCATTAGCAACTATGATTATGGGATCTCAATTTTTTCTTGCAGGATTTTTAGGGGAAATAATTTTAAAAAATAAAAAAATAAAAAATCAGTATATAATTTCTGAAAAAGTTAATGAATGAATAAAATAAACTTAATTGAAGAGAATTATAAAATTTGGACCAAATCCCCATTTGATAAAGAAACTATTTCAAATGTAAAAGACCTAAAAAAAAAAAATATTAAAGACTTTAATGATTCTTTTTATACAGATTTAAGTTTTGGAACAGGTGGAATGAGAGGAATCGTTGGTCTTGGGCCAAATAGAGTTAACAAATATACCTTTGGAAGAAATACTCAGGGTATTTCAAATTATATTAATAACAATAAGCAAGATAAAATTCAATCTGTGGTAATTGCTTACGATTGTAGAAATCAAAGTGAATTTTTAGCTAATCAAGTTGCAGAAATATTTAGCGCAAATAATATTAAAGTTTTTTTATTCAGTTCAATTAGACCAACCCCAGAACTGTCCTATGCGTTGGTAAAACTTAAATGTATTTGTGGAATAGTTTTAACTGCTTCTCATAACCCTCCAGAATACAACGGATACAAAGTTTACTGGGAGGATGGGGGTCAAATTGTACCACCAATTGATAAGAAATTAATTACAGAAATAAATAACACTAATTATTCAGAAATAAAATTTGAAAAAAATAAAAATTTAATAGAAATAATTGACAAAGATATAGATGACAGTTTTGTAAAAGATTCTATTATCAATGGAAAGATAGGTAATTCTAAAAGAGAAAATTATAAAATAGTTTTTACTCCTTTACACGGGACTTCTCACTTAATTGGTCCGAGGGTCTTAAAAGAAGCTGGGTATAGCCAATTACAAATTGTAGAGGAACAAGCGGAACCAAATGGAAATTTTCCAACTGTAAAATCTCCAAACCCGGAGGATGTTGAAGCACTTGAAATGGCATTAAATCTAGCTAAGATCAATGACTCAGATATTTTTATTGGTACTGATCCGGATGCAGATAGACTGGGTATTGGAATTAAAGACAATTCTGGAAACTACATTACATTAAATGGTAATCAAATAATGATTGTACTAACAGAATATTTATTGAGTAAAAAAAATAATTTAGATAACTCTTTTTTTATTGGATCAACGGTAGTTTCTACCCCAATGATTAAAAATATAGCAAAAGCGTATAACGTAGATATTAAAATTGGATTGACTGGATTCAAATGGATTGCTAAAATGATTCACGATTATCCAAATCAAAAATTTATTGGCGGAGGTGAAGAAAGTTACGGATACCTAGTAGGAGATTTTGTAAGGGATAAAGATGCAATTACCAGTTCACTATTGGCTTGTGAACTTGGATCAGAATGTAAAAGTAAAGGAGGAAATTTATATGACTATTTAATTAGTTGCTATATCAAATATGGTTTTTTTAAAGAAAGATTAATTTCAATTGAAAAAAAGGGAATTGAAGGAGTAAAAGAAATTAAATCCATTATGAAGAAATTGAGAGATAAACCAATTGACAAATTAGTTGGTAGTGAAATGATAGTTATTCAAGATTTTGAGAAATCAGAAGAAATAAATTTTAAATCTGGAAAAAAATCTTTTTTAAATTTTCCTAAATCAAATGTTTTAATTTTTGAATCTAAAGATGGTACAAGAGTTGCAGCTAGACCAAGTGGAACAGAACCAAAAATAAAGTTTTACTTTAGTGTAAATATGAAATTAGAATCTAAAGAAAAGTTTGAAAATTCAAATCAAATTTTAGAGAGAAAAATTGATAATCTTATCTCTGAGTTTAAATTTTAAAAATGACTTACTTTAAAAAAATTTTCAAGTTTGCCATTCCATATAAAAAATATATCTTTTTAAATATTTTTTTTAATATTCTTTATGCTCTTTTTAGTGCTTTATCTTTCCTTTCATTAATGCCAATGTTAGAAGTCCTGTTTGGAGATAACAAAAGGACATACATTAAGCCAGAATTTGATAATTTATCTAATTTTGGAAATAACCTGGAAGAATGGCTTAATTTCCAAGTTAGCAGTTATGCAGGAGATGACCCAAAAAAAGCATTGATTTTTGTTATTTTAACCGTAATAATTCTTTTCTTTTTCAAGAACTTTTTTCAACTACATAGCAATGTTTTTCATCACATTTTTAAGAAATGGAGTATTAAAAGATTTGAGGGAAAGTGTTTATAAAAAAATCATAACTCTACCCCTTCCTTTTTTCTCAGAAAAGAAAAAAGGAGATGTGATATCCAGAATTACAGCTGATGTATTAGAAATTCAACATTCATTTTTATCTGTTTTGGAACTAATAGTCAGAGAACCTTTGACTATTTTCTTTACAATTTTGGCAATGTTTTTAATTAGCTTCAAGTTAACTGCTTTTGTACTTTTTTTTATACCAATATCAGGTTTTATAATCTCACTAATTGGTAAATCTCTTAAAAACACCTCCAATTTGGTTCAAGAAGAACAATCCGAAATACTTTCTATAACAGAAGAGACCTTGCAAGGTCTTAAAATCATAAAAGGATTTGTAGCTGAATTATTTTTCATAGATAGATTTCAAAAAACAAACAATAAATTTTATAACTATTCAAATAAATTAATTAATCGTCAGAATTTAGCAAGTCCTATCAGTGAGTTTTTGGGTATTTCAGTTATAGGTGTTCTTCTTTGGTACGGAGGGCAATTGGTGTTAATAGACTTACAGTTAAATCCTGCCGCTTTTTTAACATATATGGGACTTGCATATGGTGTTTTAACGCCTGCTAAAGCAATAAGTAAAGCATCTTATTCTATTAAAAAAGGAAATGCAGCTGCACACAGAGTCATTGAAATTTTAGAATCTGAATCATCTATTAAAGACGCAAAAAATCCTATAAAGAAAAGTAATTTTGAAAATGAAATAAGTTTTAAAAACGTTTCTTTTAAATATGAAAAAGAAAATATTCTAAAACAAATGTCTTTTAAAATTCAAAAAGGTCAAACTGTTGCTATTGTTGGACAATCTGGAAGTGGAAAGTCTACAATTGCTAATTTAATTCCTAGATTCTATGACGTTTCTGAAGGAGATATATCGATTGATGGTGTCAACATTAAAGATTTATTAAAAAGCGATCTTAGAAACTTAATTGGTCTAGTCACTCAAGATTCTATTTTGTTCAATGATTCTATTTCAAACAATATTAAATTATCTAATTCAAAAGTAAATTCAAATGAGATATTGGAAGCAGCTAAAATCGCTAATGCAAATGAGTTTATAGAAAAAATAGAAAATAAATTTGAATCAAATGTTGGAGACGGTGGAGGTAAATTATCTGGAGGTCAAAAACAACGTATTTCTATTGCAAGAGCGGTTTTAAACAACCCACCTATTATGATATTAGATGAGGCTACATCCTCTCTTGATTCTGAATCTGAAAAATTAGTTCAAGATGCTTTAGAGAAATTAATGAAAAACAGGACCTCTATTATTATAGCACACAGACTATCAACTATTCAAAATGCGGACTTAATTCTTGTTATAAATAATGGGCAAATTGCTGAAAAAGGAAATCACGAAGAATTAATTAAAAACAAAGGGATTTATTTCAAACTAATAAACCTTCAATCATTTAATTAAACCTCTTTATCTGTTTTTTGTCCTATTAATAAATAATATAAATTGAAAGATGAATCTGAACTTATCGATCGTTTAAAGAATAAGATTACTCAGAATCAAGCCTTTGAATACTTACTATTTAAATACAAAGAACCTTTATACTGGCACATTAGAAAAATAGTTTTAAACCACGATGATGCTGATGATATATTGCAAAATACTTTTGTTAAAATATTTAAAGGAATAAATAAATTTAAAGGAGACAGTAAACTATATACTTGGATGTATAGAATAGCTACAAATGAATCCTTAAATTTCTTAAAACTTAAAGCAAAAAAATATTTTTATAGCTCGGAAGAGATGATGAAAACATTAGCTAATAATTTAAAAGAAGATCCATATTTTGATGGGGACGAGCTTCAATTAAAATTACAAATCTTTATTTCAAACCTTCCAAATAAACAAAAGCTTGTCTTTCAAATGAAATATGAACAGAACATGAAGTTCAAAGATATCTCTGAAGTATTAGGAACTTCAGTTGGCGCCCTGAAGGCTTCCTATCATTTAGCAGTAAAAAAAATAAAAATTGAAATAGGTAAAATTCAAACCTTTTAATAAAACTATTGTCTATATTAAAAATGAAATTTAATAACAAAATATTAATTAATAAAAAAAGATTCTTGACTCCCAAGAACTATTTCGATAATATTATTTTGAAAAAAATTGATTACAAGGAGTTAAGAACTAAAAGATTTAAGACCCCTGATAACTATTTTGAATCAATAGATAAGCAACAAATATTCAATTTAATATATATCAATAAATTGAAGTTTATCAAAAAAAATGTCTTGAGAATCGTTTCTATGGCTGCAATGTTTGGTGGCCTAGTTTATTTCTCTAACTATTACAATAATAAAGAATTTAGTATTAACTCTTTCGATGTAATTAACTATGTTAATGAAGATTATATGGTCATCGATGATTCTGAATACTTGGAAATGTTAGATTTTAATGAATTTGATTATTATAATCTGATTTCTGAGGCTGATATCGAAAACTATTTTATAGAATCTTCTTTTAACATAGAATATTTAATATTTGAATAATATGAAAAAATCAATACTTTTAATTTCTTCACTTTTAATGATATTTACAGTTAATGCTCAATCTGAAACATTTAGTAGAGAAAAGATGGAAGCTTACAAAAAACTGTATTTAACTGATAAACTTGAATTAGATATAAATGCGGAGACAGCATTTTGGGGAGCCTACAAATCTTATGAAGATAGCTTAAATACCCTTAGAAAAAACCATAGACTTAATTTCAGAAAATTAAGATCAAATAATGAATCTTACACTGTTCAAGAATATGATGAGCAGATTAATAATTACATGACTTACGAAAAGAAAAGAGTAGAATTAAAAGGTAAATTAATTTCAGAATTAAAAGAAGTAATGTCATTTAGAAAAACTTATATGTTGTTTCAATATGAAGAGGATTTTAGGAAAGAAATGATGGAGAAGCTTAGAAGAGCTAGAACAAAAAACAAAAATTAATAAGGTTAGGCAGCTTTATTTATTCAAAGACTACACTATTACATTATATTTACGCAAATTTTAAAAATGCGTCTTCACAGGAACTTAGTTTTAGCAATTATTAAAGTACTTGATGGTGTTTTTAATCAAGATCTATATGCTGATAAAACTATAGAAAAGATTTTAAAACAAGATAAGAGATGGGGAAGTCGTGACAGGGGGTTTATAGCTGAAACAAGTTATGAAATTGTAAGATGGAAAAGACTTTATTTAGAAATTGCTGAAGTAAAAAAACCATTTAATTACCAAAATTTATGGAGGATTTTTTCAGTCTGGGCAATTTTAAAAGGAATAATTCTTCCTAATTGGAAAGAATTTGAAGAAACTCCTAGAAGAAGAATTAAAGGAAAATTTGACAAACTTTCTAAAATTCGAAAATTCAGAGAATCTATTCCAGATTGGATAGACGATTTGGCTTCAAAAGAAATGGGTGAGAAAAAGTGGGAGAAAGAAATTGCTGAACTAAATAAAATGGCCCCAGTGATTTTAAGGACCAATACTTTAAAAGTTATCCCTTCGGAATTGCAAAAAATATTACATAATGAGGATGTGCTAACTGATCAAGTGAAGGGGCATCCTGATGCTCTTCGTTTAAGAGAAAGATCTAATTTGTTCAAAAAAGATTCTTTTCAAAAAGGTCTTTATGAAATACAAGATGCATCTTCCCAACTTGTTGCTCCTTTTTTAAATATTGAGCCTGGGATGAAAATTTGTGATATTTGCGCTGGTGCTGGTGGAAAATCACTTCATCTTTCTGCATTATCTAAAAATAAAGGTCAAATAATTGCCATGGATATATACAAACATAAACTTGCGCAATTAAAAAAAAGAGCTAAAAGAAATGGTGCTTTTAACATTGAAACTAAATTAATTGAAAACAATAAATCTATTAAAAGGTTAAAAGGTAAAATAGACAGACTACTAATAGATGCTCCTTGTTCAGGTTTGGGAGTTTTAAGAAGAAACCCGGATTCTAAATGGAAACTTCAACCTGATTTTTTAAATAATATTAAAAAAACACAATTAGAAATTCTAAAACAATATTCTACATTAATTAAGCCTAATGGAAAAATGGTTTATGCTACTTGCTCTATTCTTCCCTCTGAAAATGAGTATCAAATAAAAAACTTTTTAGATTCAAAAGAAGGTGAAAAATTTAAACTCGAGGAAGAGAAAAAAATCAGTCCATTCATTTCTGGCTTTGACGGATTTTATATGGCTAGATTAAGTTTGAAATAAAGATGTTAATAAGTATTATAAAATCGTTATTTAAATTTAAATTTTAAAAGATCTATTTGGTTTTTTTCTTATAAATTTGATTAAATTTTAAAAATTTCATAGTATTTAATGGTTCTTTTCTTTAAAGATAAAAATGAATTAATTTACTCAGTAAATTCGACTGATGTTTTAAATTCAACGAATATTTCCAAATTAGAGTGGTTATTTGTTGGTAACTATCTAAATAATACAAAAGTCATTTCGGAAAAATTTATAGGACCAAAAAAATCAATGATAACACCGTGGAGCACTAACGCTGTTGAAATTTCTCAAAATATGGCTATCGAAGGGCTTTTAAGAATTGAAGTCTATAAACCTGTAAAACACTATTCTAAGAATTTTGATCCAATGCTTTTTGAAATTTATGAGGAGTTAAATCAAGATATTTTTAAAAATTCAATAATTCCAGAACCTTTAATTGAAATTGATAATATTAAGATTTTTAATGAGATAGAGGGATTAGCATTGAGTAATGAAGAAATTGTTTACTTAGAAAACCTATCGGATAAAATTAAGAGAAAATTAACTGACTCAGAAGTTTTTGGGTTTTCTCAAGTGAATTCTGAACATTGTAGACATAAAATATTCAATGGTAAATTTATTATTGATGATAAAGTGAAGGAGGAATCTTTGTTTAAATTAATTAAGAAAACTTCTAAATTAAATCCAAACGAAATTGTTTCGGCTTACAAAGATAATGTGGCATTTGTTGAAGGCCCACTTGTTGAGCAATTTGCTCCTAAAAAAGCAGATGAACCCTCCTACTATGAAAAAACATCTTTCAAATCAGTTATTTCATTAAAAGCTGAAACACACAACTTCCCTACTACTGTAGAGCCATTTAATGGAGCTGCTACTGGATCTGGAGGAGAAATTAGAGATAGGTTAGCTGGAGGTAAAGGGTCACTTCCTTTGGCAGGTACTGCAGTTTATATGACTTCCTATCCTAGAATCGATTCAAAAAGGACTTGGGTTAAGCAAGAAAGAGAATGGCTTTACCAAACCCCTCTTGATATTTTAATTAAAGCATCAAATGGAGCATCTGATTTTGGAAATAAATTTGGGCAGCCATTAATTTCTGGCTCGGTATTTACTTTTGAACACAACAATGATGATTTATCACTAGGTTTTGATAAAGTAATAATGTTGGCAGGTGGGATAGGATTTGGAAAAAAAGATCAAAGCTTAAAAGATATTCCATCAGAAAACGATACTATTGTGGTATTGGGTGGAGATAATTATCGAATTGGAATGGGTGGAGCTGCAGTTTCATCAACTGAAACTGGTAAATATAATTCTGGTATTGAGCTTAATGCAGTTCAAAGATCTAACCCTGAAATGCAAAAAAGAGTAGCTAATGCAATTCGGGGATATATTGAATCCCAAACTAATCCAATTATTTCAATTCATGACCATGGAGCTGGGGGTCATTTAAATTGTCTTTCAGAATTAGTAGAAGAAACAGGTGGAATCATTGATTTAGACAACCTTCCTCTTGGAGATAAAACACTCTCATTTAAAGAAATAATAGGAAATGAATCACAAGAAAGAATGGGGCTTATTATTTCAGAAAAAGATTATGTAGGTTTAAAAAAAATTGCAGATAGAGAAAAGGCACCCTGTTATAAGGTTGGAAAAGTGAAAAATGATAAAAAATTTGTTGTTCATTCCAGCTCATCAGATAAATCCCCAATAAATCTTTCATTGTCTGATTTTTTTGGTAGTTCTCCACAAACCATAATGAAAGATTATTCAGTAAAAACTAATTTTTCTGAACTTAATTACTATTCTTCAAATATCATTAAATATTTATCTAATGTTTTAAGTTTAGAATCTGTTTCATGTAAAGACTGGTTAACCAATAAAGTAGATAGATGTGTTACAGGGAAAGTAGCAAAACAACAATGTGCTGGGTCTTTACAACTTCCTCTGAACAATTGTGGAGTTATGGCTTTGGATTACAATGGAGTTAATGGTGTAGCTACATCTATAGGGCACTCTCCACTAGTAGCTCTAATCGATCCTAGAGCGGGATCTAGAAATGCTATTGGTAAAGCATTAACAAATATTATATGGGCTCCATTAGAAAAAGGTTTGAAATCGGTTACTCTTTCTGCAAACTGGATGTGGCCATGTAATAATCCTGGAGAAGATGCTAGGCTATACAATGCTGTTGAAGCGTGTTCAACGTTCGCGATAGAATTAGGAATAAATATTCCAACAGGAAAAGATTCTCTTTCAATGAAGCAGAAATATAAAGATAAAGAAGTAATCTCACCGGGAACTGTTATTATTTCAGCAGCAGCAAATTGCAATAACATCAACAATATAGTAGAACCAGTTTTTATCAATAATGAAGATTCTGTTTATTATATTGATCTTTCAAAAACAAGCTTAGAACTTGGTGGTTCTGCCTTAGCTCAAACGTTAGGAAAGGTTGGCACTAAAGTATCTGATGTGTGCGATACAAAATATTTCAAGAAAGTATTTAATATTTTTCAAAATCTATTAAAAGACCAGCTAATTACATCTGGTCATGACATAAGTTCGGGAGGACTGATAACAAGCTTACTTGAAATGTGTTTTCCCGAAAATAATATTGGAGCTGAAATAGATTTGTCTTTTTCAAGTGAAGATGATGTAAAAATATTTTTTAGTGAAAATTTAGGGATTATTTTTCAGGCAAAAACCATAATAGAAAAAAATCTAGACCTAGCAAAAATTTCATATCAAAAAATTGGAAAAGTAAACAACAGCGGGAGGCTAAATATTCTTACAAAAAATCAGTCATATGAATTTGAAATCAATAAATACAGAGATATTTGGTATAGAACTTCTTACTTATTAGATACAAATCAAAGTGGAAAAATTAAAGCAAAAGAAAGGTTTGAAAATTATAAAAACCAACCATTGAATTTCAAATTCCCAAAAAAATTTAATGGATTACTTAGTCACGTAAATAACAACAAAATAAAAGCTGCTGTTATTAGAGAAAAGGGAAGTAATTCAGAAAGAGAAATGGCTTATGCAATGAGTTTAGTTGGCTTTGATGTAAAAGACATTCACATGACTGATTTAATATCTGGAAGAGAGAATCTAGAAGGTCTTAATTTTATTGTTGCTGTTGGTGGGTTTTCTAATTCTGATGTTTTAGGTTCAGCTAAAGGTTGGGCAGGATCATTTCTTTACAATGAAAAAGCTAAGAAAAGTTTAATGAACTTCTATTCCAGAAAAAATACACTTTCTCTTGGGGTTTGTAATGGTTGTCAACTATTTATAGAATTGGGTCTTTTGCATACTGAACATAAGGAAAAACCAAAAATGGTTCATAACGATTCTAAAAAATTTGAATGCAGCTTCACATCTGTAGAAATTCAAAGAAATAATTCGGTTATGTTCAAAAGCCTTTCAGGATCTAAGTTGGGGATTTGGTCTGCTCATGGAGAAGGTAAATTTGTTTTACCTTATCAAGAAAATAAATATAAAATTATCGGCAAATATGGATATGAGGGTTATCCTGCGAATCCTAATGGTTCCAACTTCAATACAGCTATAATAAGTAATGAAGATGGAAGGCATATAGCGATGATGCCGCATTTAGAAAGGTCTACATTTCAATGGAACTGGCCTTTTTATCCAAAAAACAGAAAAGACCAAGTATCACCCTGGATTATTGCCTTTGAAAATGCAAAAAATTGGTTAGAAAAAAATAGTTAAAAAAAAATTGCACGTTTACTATGCGCGCATAGTAAATTTTTTTTAGATTTGAATATTATTTTTTTCATGCAAAAAAAAACTATTGATCACGTTTTAAGATCTACATGGCAAAGTGTAGCTAAAATGTATAATGAAGAAGCTGGTAAATATAATTCCACTATGGCTGTAGGCTTTGCATTATTAAGTATTGACCCAAAAAAAGGAACCCCATCAACTTCTCTTGGACCCAAAATGGGGATGGAGGCTACAAGCCTTTCTAGAACCCTTAAGTCCATGGAAGAAAAAAATTTAATTACAAGGAAACCTCATCCAATTGATGGAAGAAGTGTCCTTATTCATTTAACACATTTAGGAAAAACACACAGAGCAGCATCAAAAGTAGCAGTAATGAAATTTAACGAAAAGATTCATAGTGAAATAGGGACAGAGTCTTTAGAAAATTTTCATTTTGTAATTGAAAAGATTAATGAATTAATTGGAAAAAAAAATATTTTTAAATTTTAAAATGAATTTAGCGTTATCAGAAGAACACTTATTGATTCAAAAAGCTGCAAGAGATTTTGCTCAAAATGAACTAAAACCTGGTGTTATTGATAGAGATTCTAATTCTTTATATCCCGAAAAAGGCGTTAAAAGAATGGCAGAATTAGGTTTCTTAGGAATGACTGTATCACAAAAGTATGGTGGTGGTGGTATGGATACCCTATCTTATTCAATAGCTGTTGAGGAAATTTCAAAAGTAGATAATTCATGTTCAGTAATACTTTCTGCTCACAACTCATTGGCCTGTTGGGGAATAGAAAAATATGGAGATGATTATCAAAAAGAGAAATACTTAAAAAAATTAGCTAATGGGCAAACTATAGGAGCTTTTTGTCTTTCAGAACCTGAATCAGGTTCTGATGCTACCCAACAAAAAACCAGCGCAGAAGACAAAGGTGATTACTATATTTTAAATGGAACTAAAAACTGGATTACTAATGGAAAAAAAGCTGGTATTTATGTTGTAATAGCTCAAACTAATTCTGAAAAAGGTCACAAAGGTATTAATGCGTTTATAGTAGATGCTAATTCAGAAGGGCTTAGTAGCGGAATCAAAGAAGATAAGTTAGGGATTAGATCTTCGGATACTTCTTCAGTAATGTTTCAGGATGTTATAGTACCTAAAAAAAATCGCTTAGGGCCAGACGGCTTTGGATTTAAGTATGCAATGAAAACGCTTGAAGGAGGTAGAATTGGAATAGCATCTCAAGCCTTAGGAATAACAGAGGGAGCATACGAACTTTCATTAAATTATTCAAAACAAAGGCAAACTTTTGGTAAACCCATTAGTCAGCATCAAGCAATCGCATTTAAATTAGCAGATATGGCTACTGATATTGAAGCTGCAAAATTATTAATTAGAAAGAGTGCTTTTGAGAAAGATAATCAAAAACCATATGGGCTTTCGAGCTCAATGGCAAAATTATTTGCTTCAGAAATTGCAATGAAACATACAGTAGAAGCTGTACAAATTCATGGAGGATATGGCTTTGTAAAAGAATACCACGTAGAAAGATTAATGAGGGACGCTAAAATTACTCAGATTTATGAGGGTACGTCGGAAATTCAAAAAATAATTATTTCAAGAAATATTTTAAAATAAAAAAATGAACAGAAAAATAAATAAAATTGCAGTTATAGGTTCTGGTGTAATGGGATCTGGAATAGCTTGTCATTTTGCAAACATAGGTATTGAAGTTCTTCTTCTAGATATAGCACCAAACAAACTAAATGAAAATGAAGAAAAACTTGGATTATCATTAGAAAATAAAAAAGTTAAAAACAGAATTGTAACTGAAATGTTTCAAAGATGCATTAAATCAAAACCTGCTCCACTTTATCATAAAGATTTTGCGAGTAGAGTAACTCTAGGAAACTTAAGTGATGACATCAATAACATAAGTGAAGTTGACTGGATTATTGAAGTGGTTACAGAAAAATTAAATATAAAACAGATTGTATTTGAACAAATTGAAAAGTTTAGAAAACAAGGAACACTTGTTACTTCTAATACATCCGGAATTCCAATTCAGCAAATGAACCAGGGAAGATCGGTTGATTTCAGAAATCATTTTGCAGTTACTCATTTCTTTAACCCTCCACGTTACTTGAAATTATTTGAAATAATTCCAGGTCCTGATTGTAAACCAGAAATAATTGATTTTTTAAATGATTTTGGTGAAAGATTTTTAGGTAAAGTTTCTGTTTTAGCTAAAGATACACCTGGTTTTATAGGAAACAGAATTGGTACGTTTGGAATGGTAAATATTTTAAACAATATTGAAAAGTTAAATTTAAGTATAGAGGAAATAGACAAATTAACTGGACCCATAATTGGAAGCCCAAAATCAGCAACATTCAGAACTAGTGATGTTGTTGGTTTAGACACGACTGTAAGTGTAGCTACAGGTATTTATGATAATTGCCCTAATGATGAATTTAGGGAAACATTTAAATTGCCTCAATATATTTATAAAATGTTAGAAAACAATTGGTTAGGGTCAAAAACCGATGGTGGATTTTACAAAAGAATCAAGGATGAAAAAGGAAAATCTACAATATTATCATTGGATTTAAAAACTCTTGAGTATTCACCTGTAAAAAAAGTTTCTTTTGAAACTGTAAGTGAAGCAAGGAAAGTTACTAATGTTCTAGATAGATTTCCAATTCTAATTGAAGGAAAAGATAAAGCTGGCGAATTTTACAGATTCAATTTTGGAACCATGTTTTCATATATTCAAAATAGAATTCCAGAAATTTCAGACGAACTTTACAGAATAGATGATGCTCTTAGAGCAGGTTTTGGATGGGAAAATGGACCTTTTCAAATTTGGAATTCAATAGGAATCAAAAAAGGAGTTGATATAATGAAATCTTTAGGTTATGAACCTGCTCCATGGATTTCTGAAATGATAAAGAATAATATAAATAACTTCTATAATATTGAAAATGGTAAAATCAATTATTACGACTTAAACTCCAAAACCTTTATCACCAAACCTGGTCAAGATTCTTTAATTATTCTTAATAATTTAGAAAAAAGCTCAATTGTTTGGGAAAATTCTGATTCTGTAATTAAAGATTTAGGAGATGGAATAATAAACTTAGAATTTAGAACTAAAATGAACACTCTTGGGCAAGGAGTTTTAATGGGTATAAATAAAGCAGTGGATTTAGCGGAAAAGAACCACAGAGGAATTGTAATTGGTAATGAAGGTTCACATTTCTCAGCTGGAGCAAATTTAGGTGCTATTTTTATGGCTTCTGCAGAACAAGAATACGATGAAATTAACCTTGCTATCAAGTTTTTTCAGGACAGTATGATGAAATTAAGATATTCTAATGTTCCTGTAATAGCAGCGCCTCACGGACTAACATTAGGTGGCGGTTGTGAAGTTACTATGCATTGTGATAAAGCTGTTGTTTATGCAGAAACTTACATGG
Source organism: Cryomorphaceae bacterium BACL29 MAG-121220-bin8 (assembly GCA_905181705.1). Classification (GTDB taxonomy): domain Bacteria; phylum Bacteroidota; class Bacteroidia; order Flavobacteriales; family Flavobacteriaceae; genus MAG-121220-bin8. The sequence goes on from CAJIYP010000003.1 coordinate 255,001, forward strand.
GACTTGTTGAGGTTGGTGCTGGTCTAATTCCAGGTGGAGGAGGTTGTAAAGAAATGGCTTTAAGAGCTTCTAAAAAGTTCAGAAAAAATGATGTGGAATTAAATGTTTTACAAGAATATTTTTTAAATATTGGAATGGCAAAAACTTCCACTTCTGCGTATGAAGCCATTGACTTAGGGTATTTAGAACCTAATAACGATACAATTATTATGAACAAAAACCACCAAATTTCAATTGCAAAAAAACATGCGATTTTAATGGCTGATTACGGGTATTTATCTCCCTGTAAAGAAAAAAATATAAAAGTTTTAGGTAAACAAGCTCTTGGAATGTTCATGGTTGGAACTAACACAATGAAAGCCGGAAGATATATTTCAGACCACGATCAAAAAATAGCCAATAAAATAGCTTATGTGATCAGTGGAGGTGATTTATCACAAGCAACATTTGTTGATGAACAATATCTTTTGGATTTAGAAAGAGAGGCTTTTCTTTCACTTTGTTCAGAAAGAAAAACACTAGAAAGAATACAACATATATTAAAAACAGGAAAACCTTTAAGAAATTAAATTATGAAAGAAGCATATATAGTAAAAGCTTACAGAACAGCTGTTGGAAAAGCGCCAAAAGGGTTGTTTAGGTTCAAAAGACCTGATGAGCTTGCATCAGAAACTATAAATCACATGGTTAGTGAAGTTCCTGAACTCGATAAAACAAGAATAGATGATGTAATTGTTGGTAATGCTACACCAGAAGCAGAGCAAGGGCTAAATATTGGTAGAGTTATTTCTCTAATGGGCTTGAATGTTGAGGATGTTCCAGGAGTTACCGTCAACAGATATTGTGCATCAGGACTTGAAACCATAGCAATGGCATCTGCTAAAATCAAATCTGGAATGGCAGAATGTATTATTGCAGGTGGTGTAGAAAGTATGAGCTTCATTCCTATGGGAGGTTACAAGCCAGTTCCTGATTATGCTGTAGCAAAAGAAGGAAAAGAAGATTATTACTGGGGAATGGGGTTAACTGCAGAACAAGTTGCTCAACAATTTAAGGTTAACAGAGAAGATCAAGATGAATTTGCTTTGAACTCACATTTAAAAGCAGTTGATGCAATTTCAAATGGAAAATTTAAATCTCAAATAGTGCCTATCAAGGTTAAAGAAACTTATCTTGACGAAAATGGAAAGAAAAAATTAAGAGAATACATTGTTGATACCGATGAAGGCCCAAGAAAAGATACTAACCTCAAGGTTTTAAATAAATTAAGGCCAGTATTTTCAATGAATGGGAGTGTTACAGCAGGTAACTCATCACAAATGAGCGATGGTGCTGCATTTGTACTAATTATGAGTGAGAAAATGGTTAAAGAATTAAATATTGAACCCATTGCCAAACTTGTAAACTACGCGGTAGCAGGTGTTCCTCCAAAAATAATGGGGATTGGACCAATAAAAGCTATTCCAAAGGTTTTGAAACAAGCTGAAATGAAAATAGATGATATTGATTTAATTGAATTAAATGAAGCTTTCTCTTCACAATCTTTAGCGGTAATTAGAGAACTTGATTTAAATCAAGAAATAATAAATGTAAATGGTGGAGCAATAGCACTTGGACACCCACTAGGTTGTTCTGGAGCAAAATTATCTGTTCAATTATTTAGTGAAATGAGAGAGAGAAAATCTAAATACGGAATGGTTACTATGTGTGTTGGTGCAGGACAAGGGGCTGCTGGAATATTTGAATTTTTAAAATAAAATATATAAAATGGAGATCAAAGAAAAAAATATTACAAGAGGAGGGGAATTTATAATCAAAGAAACTAGTTCTAAAGATGTATTTACTCCAGAGGATTTTAACGAAGAACAGCTAATGATGAAACAAGCTGTTGAAGACTTTATTGAAAAAGAGGTTCTGCCTCACCGCGCAAGATTTGAAAATAAAGATTACCAATTGACTGAGGATATTATGAGAAAAGCTGGTGAACTAGGTTTTTTAGGAGTGGCTGTTCCCCTAGAGTATGGCGGAATGGGAATGGGTTTTGTTTCTACAATGCTAGTATGTGAAGCCATTTCAGGAGCATGTGGGTCTTTATCAACTGCATTTGGAGCACATACAGGAATCGGAACCATGCCAATAGTTCTTTATGGAAATGAAGAACAGAACAAAAAATTTGTTCCTAAACTAGCTAGTGGAGAAGTATTTGGATCTTATTGTTTAACCGAACCTACAGCAGGATCAGATGCAAATAGTGGAAAAACAAAAGCTGTTCTTTCAAAAGATGGATCCCACTATGAAATTACAGGCCAAAAAATGTGGATATCAAACGCTGGATTTGCAAAATTATTTATTGTTTTTGCAAGAATCGAAGAAGACAAAAACATAACAGGTTTTATAGTGCCAAATGAATCTAACAATGGAATTACATTGGGTGAAGAAGAAAAAAAATTAGGTATACATTCATCCTCAACCAGACAAGTCTTTTTTAACGAAACAAAAGTTCCTGTCGAAAATATGTTATCTAAAAGAGGCAGTGGGTTTAAAATAGCTGTGAACTCTTTAAATGTTGGAAGAATCAAATTAGCAGCAGGATGCTTAGATGCTCAAAAAAGAGTTACAACACATGCAATACAATATGCAAGCGAAAGAACCCAATTTAATACCAAAATTATCGATTTTGAGGCTATCAAAGAAAAAATTGCTAATATGACTACTGATACTTACGTAGGTGAATCTGCAACCTACAGAGCTGCAAAAGATATTGAAGATAGAATTAAAATAAGACACGAGAGTGGAAATAGTTTTCAAGAATCAGAGCTAAAGGGAGTAGAAGAATACGCAATAGAATGTTCCTTATTAAAAGTAGCTGTAAGTGAAGACATGCAGAACATAGCAGATGAAGGTATTCAAGTATTTGGTGGAATGGGCTTTTCTGCAGAAACTCCGATGGAAGGTGCATGGAGAGATTGTAGAATTGGAAGAATATATGAGGGTACTAATGAAATAAACAGAATGTTAAGTGTTGGAATGCTAATCAAAAAAGCAATGAAAGGACATATTGATTTTATCAATCCAGCTACAGCTGTAGCTGATGAGTTAATGGGGATTCCATCTTTTGACTTACCTGATTTAACGGAGCTATTTGCACAGGAAAAATTGATTTTAATAAACCTTAAGAAGGTATTTTTAATGTTAGCTGGTGCAGGGATAAAAAAGTTTGGTGATAAATTAGAGGAACATCAACAAATGCTCTTAGCTGTTTCAGATATATTAATTGAAATTTATATGGCAGAATCTGCAGTTTTAAGAACTGAAAAAAATTGTAATAGGTTTGGTAAAGAAACACAAAGTGAACAAATCGCAATGTCGCAATTGTATCTTTACAAGGCTGTAGATATTGTTCAATCTAGAGGAAAAGAAGTCATAATCTCTTTTTCTAAAGGAGATGAACAAAAAGGACTTCTAATGGGTCTTAAAAGATTTACTAAATATTTTGAATATCCTAATGTCATTGAATTAAAAAATAAAATTGCTGAAAAGCTTAAGGAAGAAAATCAATATTGTTTTTAAATTATTAATTAAATAATTTATTTTATAAATTTAGGTATGAAAATATTAAAATTCATACCTTTTTTTCTTTTAGTAAATCTTGCATTCACACAAGAAAAAAAAGTAATATACGATATCATTAATGAAATCTCATCTGAGAGAATAGAAAAAGATGTAAATAAGCTGGTTTCATTTGGAACTAGACATACATTAAGTGATACAATTTCAAAAACAAGAGGAATTGGAGCAGCCAGAAGATGGATAAAGTCAACTTTTGAAAAAATATCATTAGAATGTAATAATTGTTTAGAAGTTATTTATCAAAAAAATTATTTTCCAAAAAATAAGAGAAGAATAGTAAAAAATGTTTGGATAAATAATGTTTTAGCAATTCAAAGAGGATCTAAATATCCTAACAAATATATAATCATGAGTGGTGATATAGATAGCAGGGTGACCGACCCAAATGACTTTAGTTCTGATTCACCCGGTGCAAATGATAATGCGTCTGGAATGGCAGGAGTTATTGAAGTGTCTAGAGTCCTTAGTAAATATAAATTTGAAAATAGTATTATTTATGTTGGATTATCAGGTGAAGAACAAGGTTTATATGGTGGAATTGGATTAGCAGAACATGCAAAAAAAAACAAATGGGATATTATTGGAGTTTTGAACAATGATATGATTGGAAATATTGAAGGCGTAGATGGTATTATAGATAATTATAGTTTTAGAATATTTTCAGAACCAACTCCAGCAAATGAAACTGAAAAATCAATAAAAAAAAGAAGATTTTATGGTGGAGAAGTTGATGGAAATTCTAGGCAATTAGCAAGGTATATACACACTCAAGTCAAACAATTTATGCCAAATTTAAATCCAATGATGATATATAGACTGGATAGATTTGGAAGAGGAGGTCATCACAGACCCTTTAATGACTTAGGTTATGCAGGTGTAAGAATAATGGAAGCTCACGAAAACTATAATCGGCAACATCAAGACATTAGGATAGAAAACGACATACAATATGGTGACATAATTGATGGAGTAAATTTTAATTACGCTAAAAATCTAACCGCAGTGAATGCAATTAATTTAGCCTCATTAGGCTGGAGTTCATCGAAACCTAAAAATGTTAAAATAGGTGGAATAGTTGAACCATCACAAGACTAAAATGGGATAAATCTAGCGATAAGAATGTTATTGGATATAAAATCTACTGGAGAAAAACAACTTCTCCATATTGGGAAAATAGTAGATTAATAGGAAAAGTCAATAATTACACATTAGAGGGAGTTGTAATTGACAATTACTTATTTGGAGTTTCTAGTATAAGTAAAAAAGGATATGAGAGTGTAGTGGTTTTTCCTAATGATGTTTTTTAATAATATTTAAAAAACTATCCTTATCCGTATCTCCTTCTGTATTAAAAAGTAAAATACGGGAATTTTTATTTAATCCTACATGCTTATTTAAATCTTCTGCTTTCATATTGTTTAAACATTTTATTAACCCAGCTAAGCCAGCAGCTCCAGATTCGCCTGATATAATTCTTGAATCATTTAATAAAGGTTTATAAAATACATTCATTGCATATTTCACTTCATTATCTGTAATTTTCACGACCCCATCACAGCCCCTTTTAATAATTTGCCATGCTATTTTTGAGGGAATTCCACAATTTAGGCCTGCCATAATAGTATTTAAATTTCCATCTGGGGAAACTCTTTCACCTTTTATAAAAGAGTCAAACACTCCACTAGATTGAGCCGGCTCAACTAAAATTATTTTAGGTTTATTTTTTCCATAACGCTCTAAGTAATACCATATACAAGAAGCTGCCCAAGATCCTACTCCACATTGTAAGAAAATAATATCAATATCTGGCTTTTTTAGTAAATTAATTTTATCTTCCATCTCGATAAAATGAGTTAAATAGCCTGACATTATATATGAAGGGACAAGTTCATAATCATCCCATGAAGTATCCTGAATTAGCTCCCAATTCATTTTAGTAGAAATTTCACTGGCATATTTACATGTATCTTCATAATTCAAATCTAACTTCTCAACTTTCGCTCCATGATTTGATATAGTATTTATTCGCAAATCTGAAGTGTCTTTTGGAACAAATACTACACATTTTTTTTTATACTTTTCTGCTGACCAGGCCAAAGCTCTCCCATGATTTCCGTCTGTTGCTGTGCAAAAAACAGAGACATTAGGTTTGTTTAATAAAATTTGATTGACGGCGTAAGACGCGCCTAATACTTTGAATGCATTTAATCCAAATCTAGTAGACTCATCTTTAACATATAAATTAGAGATATTGAAAAAATTCGAGAGACCTGGTAATTCGTTCAACGGAGACTCATTATATTCATCCAAAGATTTATGAAAATAAAATGGATCGCTATTTTTTAAAGTTTGATTGGTTAAATTATCACCTAAACTATTAAGCGGATAATTGATGAAAAAATCATTCATTTAAATTAATCTGTGCTAAAACCTTGCTTTTTCATCCATTCATCATTATATATCTTACCAATATATCGGCTACCTGAATCATGTAATAATACCACTACTACATCCTCTTTTTTAAAATGTTTTTTTAATTGAAGAAGTCCTTTTACTGCAGCTCCACATGAATTTCCAGCAAAAATCCCCTCTTCTCTAGCTAGTTTTCTAGTATAAATAGCTGCATTTTCATCTGTAACCTTTTCAAATCCATCAATTATATTAAAATCTACATTTTTAGGTAAAATATCTTCACCAATTCCCTCAGTAATATATGGGTAAATTTCTTTTTCGTCAAAAATCCCTGTTTCATGATATTTTTTAAAAACAGAACCGTAAGTGTCTATTCCCCAAATTTTTATATTTGAGTTTTTTTCTTTCAAAAATTTTCCAACTCCAGAAATAGTACCTCCAGTGCCAACTCCAACTACAAAATGAGTTATTTTTCCATCAGTTTGACTCCATATTTCAGGGCCTGTGGATTCATAATGAGCGGTAGTATTAGATGGATTGTCGTATTGATTTACATACCAAGCATTTGGTGTTTGTTCACCAATTCTTTTAGAGGTTGAGTAATAAGAAAGAGGGTCTTCGGGTTTAACATCAGTTGGACAAACTACTACTTTAGCACCCACCGCTCTTAAAACATCAAATTTTTCTTTAGACTGTTTATCTGTGGAAACACAAATAAGTTTATAGCCCTTAACAATAGCTGCTAATGCTAAACCCATTCCAGTATTGCCAGAAGTTCCTTCAACTATTGTTCCACCGGGTTTTAACCTACCATCCTTTTCAGCATCTTCTACCATTTTTAATGCCATTCTATCTTTAACTGAGTTTCCAGGATTAAAATACTCCACCTTAGCAAGCACTAATGCGTCCACTTCACTTGTTATTCTATTTAATTTAATAAGAGGAGTATTTCCAATAGTGTCTAATATATTTTTTGAATATTTCATTTTATATATGCAAATTTAAATTTTAAAGTACTTAAACAGAAATTTCCTTTAATATTTATTAATTAATTTTTAATGACTGAGTCGGTGATATTCGCCCAATTATATATGACGGTAATATTAGCATTATTAAGCAAAAAAATAAAATACCGAAATTTAAAAAAAGAATATTAATAAAATTTAAATCCAGAGGAACTTCAGAAACATAATAAGTTTCTGGATTTAATTTTATAAAACCAGTTAATTTTTGAAAAAATATAAGGCCTAAACCAATTATATTCCCAAAAAATAGTCCAACAGAAATTAAATAAATACCATTAGAAAGAAAAATATATCTTAAACTACTTTGGCTTGAACCTAAAACTCTTAAAACACCAATTAGCTGAGTCCTCTCCATAATAGTCACTAATAATGCAGTAATCATATTTATCCCTCCAACTAATATCATAATAACGATTATTAGTAAAATATTCATATCAAATAGTGCTATCCAATTAAAAATATCAGAAAATTTGTCTGAAACGCTTATAACATCTAGTTCAGGGGGAGTATTTTCATATAATTTATCAGAAACATCAGAAATATTCTTAAAATTTTCTATAAAAAGCTCAAAACTTCCAATTTGATTTGAAGTCCAATTATTCATCTTTTGAATATGTCTAATATCACCTAAAAAGTAAATTTGGTCAAATTCAATTAATCCAGAATTAAATATTCCTACAACCTTAAAATTTCTTTCATTAGGAACTGAAGAACCTATTTTAAAAAATGTTGTGCTAAATTTATCGTTTAATTTAATTGAAAGTCTTTTTGATAAATAATCTGAAATAATTACTTCATTACTAATTTCATTATCAAAATTAGGGAATTCACCTTCAATCAAATACTTTGAAAATACATTTGAATTAAAATCTGTGTTAATTCCCTTGAAAACAACTCCCTCAAAAGTTGAATTCGTAATTATAACTGCTGATTTATATGCAACAGTTTGAATATGTAAAATTTCATCATTTTCAATATTATTATAAAAATCTTGATTAATTAAAATAGGTTTTAAAGAAGATTGTGAAGAGTTATTTTGAAAATTTGAAATAGAAATATGACCAAAAAATGAAGATATCTTATTTTGAATTGTTTTTTGAAGACCAATTCCTGATGATATTGATATTATCATCATAACCAAACCCATTGTTATGGATAATATGGATATTTTTATTATTGGAGAGGATATAGTATTTTTATAAGGCTTTGACCTTATAATTCGAGATGCAATAAATGATTCAAATCTCATAAAAAATGAAATTTAATATAATTAAACTCAAAAGTACCTTTTTTTTGATTTTAATGACCTTTAGCTATTTATCTTTTTCACAAAACAATGATAAACTTGTTGTTGGTGCCGAAAGAACAGATTTGTTTTTAAATGATCTAAAAGGATTAAATGTAGCCGTAGTAGCCAACCTAACATCAAGAATTGGCTCCAATAAAAAATCTATTCATATCATAGACTCTTTATTAAAATTAAATATTAAAATTAAAAAAGTTTTTTCTCCGGAACATGGCTTTAGAGGACTAGCAGATGCTGGTGAGAAAGTTGAAAATGGTTTAGATTTAAAAACAGGACTTCCCATCATATCATTACATGGTTCAAATAAAAAACCAACAAATAATCAAATGCAAGATATTGATATTATTATTTTTGATATTCAAGATGTTGGAGCTAGATTCTATACATATATTTCAACTCTTCATTATGTAATGGAAGCTATTGCCGAAAACAATAAAAAATTAATAATTTTAGACAGACCTAACCCAAATGGACATTATATAGATGGACCTGTTTTAGAAGATAAATTTAAAAGTTTTGTAGGCATGCATCCTGTACCAATTGTTCATGGTATGACCATAGGTGAATTTGGAATAATGATAAATAAGGAAGGTTGGTTAAAAAACAAAATTAAATGTAATTTAAAAGTTATACCATTAAAAAACTACAATAGAAATATGATTTATGATTTACCTGTTAAACCCTCACCAAATTTACCCAATAAAAAATCAATTAATCTTTACCCTAGTTTATGTTTATTTGAACAAACTCCATTAAGTATTGGTCGAGGTACTAATATGCAATTTCAAATAATCGGGAGTCCAGATTGGGAAAAAACAGATTTTAATTTTAAACCTAAATCAATGTCTGGTGCAAAATATCCAAAGCATTTAGATGAAATATGTAATGGAGTTGATTTAAGTAAATCTCCTTATTTAAATAATATAAATTTACAATGGATAATTGAGGCATATAATAAGTCTAAGAACAAATCCTCTTTTTTTAGAAATGGATTTAATAAGCTAGCAGGAAATAGCAAACTCCAAAAACAAATTATAAATGGAATTTCAGAAAAAGAAATAAAAGAAAGCTGGAAAAATAATATTGAGGAATTTAAAGTTATCAGATCAAAATATCTATTGTATAATTAAAGTTAGGGGATGTTTAAGTATTTATGTGTTTGTAATGAAATTTTCCATTTTGTATTTTCCATAACATAATCAACAATTACAGGGATCATTTCATCTCTTTTATCCCACTCTGGCTGTAAATATAGTATACAATCATTAGAAACTTTTTTTGCTTGTTCCTCTGCATATTTTAAATCATGTATGTTAAATACTATTATTTTTAATTCATTAGCTTTTTGGTAAACTTCATTTAAAGGAGCTTTTCTTCTTTTTGGGGACAAGCAAATCCAGTCCCATAATCCTGTTAACTTGCTTGATCCAGAAGTTTCAATATGAGTTTTAAGATTGTTTTTTTTTAATAATATAGTTAATGGGTTCATATCCCACATTAAGGGCTCCCCACCTGTTATAACAACCATTTTAGATTTATTTTTAGCAGTTTCAGCTATTTTTTCAATAGAATAAATAGGATGAAGGTTTGAATCCCAGCTTTCTTTGACATCACACCAATGACAACCAACATCACATCCAGCTATTCTTACAAAATAAGCAGCTGAGCCTTTATAAAATCCTTCACCTTGAATTGTATAAAAAGATTCCATCACAGGTAATCTCAAACCTTGAATTAAATTTAAATTATTTTCGTCTTGACTCATAAGGCAAATATATACCTATTAATTAATTATGATTTAAAAGGAATTAGTACTTTTAATAAAGTTTTAAAACCACTATGAAACCTACATTATTATTATTTATTTTGATTTGTTTTGGATGTTCAAATAACTCTGACTTTTCAATAAAAAAAGGCAGAGTGGGTAAAGTTAATTCAGAAACAATTATTAAAGAGCTTGATTCTTTATTTTTAAATGATTCTATTGTAAAAAGAATAGGCGAAGGAGATTATATGTTTTCAGGCGAAGACAAATATTTGATATTTGATAGTGACAAAAACCATCTTCTCACTTTAATTCCAAAACAACAACACGACTCAAATGAGAAAATCGAAACTATTCAAGTTATAAGTGATGAATTTAGAACAATTAAAGGATTAAATGTAAATAGTAATTTTGGAGATATAAATAAAAATCATAAGATATCTAGTATTCAAAATACAATTAATAATATTGTTGTTTTTGTAAATGAATTAGACGCTTACTTTATTATTGATAAAAAAAATCTTCCTTTAGATTTAAGAGTTGGTACAGAGAAAATAATTGAGTCTATTAATATTCCTGCAAATTCTAAAATTAAAAGATTTATGATTGGATGGAATTAAATAATTTATGAACAATATAGCCCCCTTTCATTTAGCTATTCCAGTTAATAATTTAAAAAAGTGTAGAACTTTTTATCGAGACGTTTTAGGTCTAGAGGAAGGAAGAAGCAGTGATGATTGGATAGATTTTAATTTTTTTGGACATCAATTAGTTATTCATTTTGATAAAAATAAAATTATATCAAAAAAAAGTAATCTTGTAGATGGAAAAAATGTGCCAATTCCACATTATGGATTATTATTAAAATGGAATGAATTCAATAGCTTTTCACAAAAACTAATGAAGAAAAATGTGGATTTCATTATCGAACCTTATATCAGATTTAAAGGATTAATTGGAGAACAAGCAACTATGTTTTTTATGGATCCATCAGGAAATGCTTTAGAATTTAAATCATTCAAAGATCCCGAACAGATTTTTAAGAAATAAATCTATTTTTTTAAACTTTTTGACAAAAGTGTATTCTTTAATAACATAGCAATTGTCATAGGTCCAACTCCGCCAGGAACGGGGGTTATATAACTTGCCTTTTCTTTTACCGAATTAAAATCAACATCTCCCTTAATAATATAACCTTTAGGGTGAGAATCATCTTTAACTCTAGTTATTCCAACATCAATAATTATAACATCTTTTTTAACCATAGATGAGTTTATAAAATCAGGAACTCCTAAAGCAGAAATGATTATGTCTGCATTTTTAGTAAAGCTTTCTAAGTTAATTGTTCTACTGTGAACTAAGGTTACCGTAGAATCTCCAGGATTTCCTTTTCTACTCATTAAAATACTAATGGGTCTTCCTACAATATTACTTCTCCCAATTACTACCGTATTTTTTCCAGATGTATTGATTTTATATCTTTTTAAAAGTTCAATGATACCATATGGTGTAGCTGGTAAAAAAGTTTCCATATTTAATGCCATTTTCCCAAAATTAGTTGGATGAAAACCATCAACATCTTTATTTGGATTTACAGCCAATAAAACTTTTTCTTCATTAATATGTTTTGGTAAAGGTAATTGAACTATAAAACCATCAATTTCTTTATCGTTATTTAATTCATCAATCTTTTTTAATAAATTATTTTCAGATGTATCATAAGGAAGTTTAACAAGTGTTGATTGAAAACCAACTTGTTCACAAGATCTAACTTTACTCCCAACATAGGTTAAACTAGCACCATCATTTCCGACAAGCACTGCAGCTAAATGAGGAGCACGTTCACCATTTTTAACAATTTGATCAACCTCTATTTTAATCTCTTCCTTGATTATATTAGAAATCTTTTTACCATCTATTATTTCCATAATTAATTATTGTTTCATTCCCTGCATCATTTGCATTAGTTTCCCAGAACCTCCTCCTTGCATCATTTTCATCATTTTAGACATTTGTTCAAATTGCTTTAATAATTTATTTAATTCTTGAATCTCTAATCCACTACCTTTTGAAATTCTTTTTTTTCTACTAACATCAATAATTTTAGGATTTGATCTTTCTTTTGGTGTCATTGAATATATCAATGCTTCTATATGTTTAAAAGAATCTTCCTCAATCTCATTATCACCCATTGCCTTACTTGCCCCAGGGATCATATTGACCATATCCTTCAAGTTACCCATTTGTTTTATTTTTTTTATTTGGTCCAAGAAATCATCCAAACCAAATTGACTTTTTGCTATTTTCTTATTTAAAATTCGTGCCTGCTTTTCATCGTATAAATCTTGTGCTTTTTCAACTAGAGAGACTATATCGCCCATTCCTAAAATTCTATCAGCCATTCTTTCAGGATGAAAGACATCTATAGCATCCATCTTTTCACCGGTTCCAATAAACTTAATAGGTTTATTTACAACAGATTTTATCGAAAGGGCAGCACCTCCCCTAGTATCTCCATCTAATTTTGTTAATATAACTCCATCAAAATTCAAAATTTCATTAAAGGCTTTGGCAGTATTAACTGCATCTTGACCAGTCATAGAATCTACAACAAATAATGTTTCTTGAGGATTAATAGCTTGATGAATATCTTTAATTTCATTCATCATTTTTTCGTCAATAGCTAACCTACCTGCAGTATCAACAATCACGAGATTATTTCCTTTTTCCTTTGCATAACGGACCGCATCCTGAGCAATTTTTACTGGATTTTTTTCTTTATCATCAAAATATACTTCTACTCCAATTTGGTCGCCAATTACTTTTAATTGTTCTATCGCAGCAGGCCTATACACATCACATGCTACTAAAAGTGGATTTTTAGATTTCTTTTTAATTAAAAAACTTGCTAGTTTTCCACTAAAAGTAGTTTTACCAGAACCCTGTAAACCAGACATTAAAACAATTGAAAATGAATCTGATAAATTAATTCCTTCGGAACTTTCCACCCATAAGAGTGGTTAATTCATCCTTGACAATCTTAACCATCAATTGACCAGGATTAAGAGTTGTTAAAACATTCTGACCTATGGCTTTGTTTTTTACATTTGAAGTAAATTCCTTAGCGGTTTTAAAATTAACATCTGCTTCTAGCAATGCTCTTCTCACTTCTTTTAAGGTTTCAGCAACATTTATTTCTGTAATTTTACCTTGACCTTTGAGAACTTTAAAAGCAGAATTAAGTTTTTCTGTAAGATTATTAAACATTAATAACGAGTTTAAGACAAATCTAGTGATTTGTAAATATTAGTAATAGATTTTAAAGATATTAATTTCTCTTAATTTTAAAAATAACTAGTGTATGTGGAAATGTAATAGCTGCTAAAAAGGAGAAAAATACACTAATAAGTAAATTTTGAAAATCTTTTAAAAAATAATAGCATAAAAATAATCCTAACAAGGAAAACAACCAATAAATTAAGGCATTTCGCAAATACCTTATAAATGATTTTGAGTCTGATGATCCAAAAATATATTGAGATTGTTCCAAAATTGAGGGAATACTATGCCAAAAAACAAAATATATTCCAAAAGCCAATATTAATCCAGAATAATAGAATATTACAGAAAGAATTAATAATAGTATTAATTGAATAAGAAGTTGATCTTTTAATAAATTAAAATTTAATAAAGCTAATATTGTAGTTAAAGTAGTTGAAAAATAAAATAAATAATTGAATATTATTAAATCAAGCCTGTAATCAGTAATATCAAAGATTATATTTCCTACAATGAGATCATTTGACCAAAAAAGAAATGAAAATAAAAAAAGTCCATAACTGAAATAAAAAAAAGTAAGTTTTTTTTCTTTATAATTATTAAACATTGTCCACTGTTGCTCACCAAAATGGTAAGAACTGAATAGAACAAAAAATATTAATGCAAAAGAGGGTATTAAGTAAAAAAAAATTCCAAATAAAATGACCATTAATAAATAGGGTATAATTAAAGATAAATAAGAGACCTCTTTTCTATTAAGATTTTTTTTTAATAATAACAAATCATTAGCTCCGTGAATCACTCCAAATGATAAAATTCCACTGAAAATCAACAGGTTCTGAACTAATTCACTTAAAAAAAAACTGAGAATTAGACAAAAAACAGAAGAAATAAGTATTAATTTAAAGGAAAAATTGTTAAAAATGTGAGATTTCAACAGCATAATGTGAATAAATTTATATACAAATGTAGCCATTAAGAATTGTTTTTATATATTTGAGGATTAACAAAACAATTAATTATAATAATTATGGAAAATTTTTTAAACTTAATGTATTTTTTTGGTGATACTCCTGCTGGTGACGATTTAGTAGGTATTACCTTTTGGATAGGTACAATGGCTATGATGGCAGCATCAGCTTTTTTCTTCCTTCTCTATGAATTCAGTTGATGCTAAATGGAGAACTTCTATTTTAGTTTCTGGATTAATTACTTTTATTGCTGCAGTTCACTACATGTACATGAGAGACGCTCACGCTGCTGGTGATAGTACTACAGTGTTTCAGATATGTTGACTGGATTCTTACTGTTCCACTAATGTGTGTTGAATTTTATTTAATTCTTAAAGCAGCTGGTGCGACAACTAAGCATCTTAAAGTTTTAGTATTTGCTTCTACAGTAATGCTTGTTACAGGATTTGTCGGCGAAGCTGGATTAGGAGATGCATCTTTTTGGGGATTACTTTCTGGTTTAGCATACTTTTACATTGTTTACTTGATAAAATTTGGAGAACTAGCTAAACTTGCTGCTTCTGCAGGAGGTGCAGTTGAGTCTGCTCACAACACTCTATGCTTATTCGTTATAATTGGATGGGCTATTTATCCAATAGGTTATATGATTGGAACTGGAGATGGAATGTGGTATGAATTCATGACTGGTCTTGTTGCAGCTGAAAACATGGATTTAATCTATAATATTGGTGATTCAATTAACAAAATTGGATTCGGTCTTGTAGTATACAATCTTGCTGTTTCTAAATAAGAAAACAATATTTTTTAAAAAAAACCGCTCAATGAGCGGTTTTTTTTTTACATTTTATTTGGAACTTCAACTCCTAATAAACCCATAGAGCTTTTAATAACCTGTCCTACTTTATAGGAAAGAATTAATCTAAAGTTTTTTAGCTCTAAATCATGTATCTTCAAAATCGTAGTGGATTGATAATATGAGTTAAACATCTTTACTAACTCATAAACATAGTTTGCAATTAAAGCTGGGCTATAATTATCTGCTGCACTATTGATTGCATTTGGAAATTGTATCAATTGTTTTAAAATATCTTTTTCTTTTTGAATTATTTCAAAATCTATATTGATTTTATTATTTAAAACTTTCACTTCTTTTGTGAGTGATTGTATTCTTGCGTAGGTATATTGAATAAAAGGACCTGTATTTCCGTTGAAATCAATTGATTCATTAGGGTCAAATAAAATACGTTTTTTAGGGTCTACTTTTAAAATAAAATATTTTAGTGCTCCTAAACCAATTGTATCATCTAGTAATTCTTTTTCTTTATTTGAAAAATCATCAATTTTTCCTAGCTCTTTTGATAAATTACTAGCGTTTAGTTTCATTTCAGTAATTAGTTCATCTCCATCTACTACCGTACCTTCTCTACTTTTCATTTTACCTGTTGGAAGGTCTACCATCCCATAACTTAAATGGTGTAATTGTTCTGACCAATTATAACCAAGTTTATTTAATATTTTAAACAAAACTTTGAAATGATAATCTTGTTCATTACCAACAGTATAAATCATTCCATTCATTTTTGGATGATTTTTATATCTTAATAAAGCAGTTCCTAGATCCTGTGTCATATATACTGAGGTCCCGTCTGATCTTAATAATATTTTTTCATCTAATCCATCATCTGTTAAATCAATCCAAACAGAACCGTCATCTTTTTTGAAAAATATATTTTTTTTAAGACCCTCCTTTATAATATCCTTTCCAAGTAAATATGTGTTACTTTCATAGTAATAGGAGTCAAAATTAACTCCCAAATCTTTATATGTTTTTTCAAAGCCTTCATACACCCACGAATTCATTTTTTTCCATAGATCAATGACTTTTTTATCACCTGATTCCCACTTAATAAGTAAATCTTGAGCATCTAAAAAAATTGAAGCATTTTTCTCCGCAAAAACTTTATTCTTTCCACTTTTTATTAATTCTGAAATTTGTTCTTTATAAATTTTATCAAACAAAACATAATATCTTCCAACAAAAAAATCTCCCTTTTCACCTGTTTGTAATGGGGAACTATCTTTACCATATTTTAACCACGCTATTATAGATTTACAAATATGAATTCCTCTATCATTAATAATTTGTGTTTTATGTACATTCTTTCCACTTGCATATAAAATATTTGAAATTGAATAGCCTAAAAGAATATTTCTAATATGACCTAGGTGAAGAGGTTTATTTGTGTTTGGTGAGGCAAATTCAACTAAAAAAAGAGGGGCATCTATATCAGGTTTATTAATTCCAAAATTATCATCATCTGAAATCTGATTTAAAAATTCAAGGTAAAATTTACTATGAATTACTAAATTCATAAATCCTTGTATTAAATTATAACTTTCTACATATTTTGAATTATTTACAAGAAATAATCCGATTTCATTTCCAATATCAACAGGTGATCTTCTAAGGATTTTAACCAAAGGAAAAATTACAATTGTGATGTCTCCAATAAAATCTTTTTTAGTTGTTTGAATTTCTAAGTCATTAAAATCTAAATCATATTTATTTAAAATAAATTCAGATACTCTTTCTTTTAATAAAATATGAAGATTCATTTAAATAATTTAGGGTTAAATATACTTATAAAAAGAATAAATATGTTTTAATAAATATCTTTGTAAAAATTAAAACACAAATAAAATGTTAAGAAATATTTCATATAAAGATTCAAAGATTAAAGAAGAAATAAAAAAAATGGTTGGTGAACCATTCTCATTAATTGAAAGAATTAAAATGAATGGAATAGGGTCTTCAAATTTAAAAATCCAAAGTAGTAATAAAGAAATTGAAAACTTACTGAACCTAGATAATAACAATAACCGTTGTAACATAGAGATTAGAAAAAAAGGAATAATTATTCGTTTTCGTTCAATATTAGAAACCTATGGCTTAATTATCCCTTTTTATAAGCTCAAATTATTTAAAGGTCAGTCTAGCGTCTATTCTTTATACATGGACAAATATTTTATAAAGGTTCTTGTCGATAAAAAAAATGATCATGATTTTATTAAAAAAATCTCTAAGTTTAAAAATCTTAGTTAAAAATTTCTGCTATCATGCACCTAACACTTCCTCCCCCACACTTTTCTATAGTATTTACAGAACTATGTACTAATTCAGAATAAGTATTTAGTTTTTTCAATTGAGAATTGTCTAATGAGTTATAAGCTGTTTTACTCATAAAAAGAAAGCTATTTTTGTCTTTTCTTAACTCAATCATGTTACCAGCAAATTGTTCAAGTTGATATTCTGAAATAGTTATTATTTCTTTATGATCATCTTTTAAACTTTCTATAACTTTTTTCATTTCTTCCTTGTTATCAATAGCATCTAAACAAATAACACAATAATCATTAGCAATACACATCATTACATTAGTGTGATAAATTAATTTTCTTTTCTCTTTGTGATCATGAAAGGAATTAAAAATAATGGGCATATATTCAAAATCATTACAAAATTCATATACTAAATTTTCATTTGTTCTATCTGAAATAGAGCAGTAAGCTTTTTTATTTAATCTGTCAAGCACCATACTTCCTGTTCCTTCTAAAAAAATTTCATTTTCTTCAGCACTACTGTAATCTATTAATTCATTAATTTGAATATTATTTTTTTCTAAAAAATCAAGCACTTCCTCATTCCTTTCCAATCTTCTATTTTTAGCATACATTGGATAAGTGACAATTCTTTTATCAGAATGAAAAGTAATCCAATTGTTTGGATAGATAGAATCTGGGGTGTCTAGTTTTAAATCATCTTGAAAAACCAATACATTAATTCCACATTCCTTGATTTTAAAAACTAAAGTATCAAACTCTAAAATAGCATTTTTTAAAATCAAATCATTTTTCAAATTCAGTTCGTGATTTTGAAAATAATTATTTATGGCAGTTTGAGCATTTCTTCTAAAAGAAGAGGGTCTAATCATCAATACTGAATGTAGATTTGTAGACATAATTTAATTTCTAATTAAAGGTAAAGATGAACACCTAAACAAACCTTCTTGTTTAGAAACTTCGCTAAAGTCTACTTTTTCAACTACAAAACCTTGTGACTCTAACCAATTATTTAGTCGATAAAATGAGGGGTCTGAAACAACTACTTTCTTATTTATCGATAGAACATTACTGTTCATTTCATACATTTCTATATTATTAATCTCGTAAATATTTTCTAATCCAAAAAATGATTTTAGCCATTCATAGTCATCTCTATTAGTGAATGCATCTGGATAAATAATTGCTTTATCAAATCCAACTAATTGAATACAACAATCTAAATGTAGAACATTATTTAATGGATCATTATTAGATTTTTTTAAATGAAAAGCTTTAATATTTTTGAGAGG
Organism: Cryomorphaceae bacterium BACL29 MAG-121220-bin8; assembly: GCA_905181705.1. Lineage (GTDB taxonomy): Bacteria > Bacteroidota > Bacteroidia > Flavobacteriales > Flavobacteriaceae > MAG-121220-bin8. The sequence continues at coordinate 273,801 of CAJIYP010000003.1, forward strand.
GAAAAAATTTTCAAAATATGTTACTGCTTCTTTATTTGTTCTGGCAGTAAATAAATTGGAATAATCTTCTTTATTATAGTATCCAATAAAAATATTATCATCTATAGTTAAGACATCTCCGCCTTCAATATGAATTTCACTAGGAATATTAATTAAAAAATCTCGTTTAAAATTATTTAAAATCGACTTAATACCATCAAACTCTTTATCTCTTTTTGGAAGTATATTAGATTTAAAAAAATAATTTTCAATCACAAAACCTACATCTCTCACAAAAATTTGATTACAATTGTCAACGTTCTTTGGTCTAAAAACATCTACTCCATATTTAATCAAAATATTAGAAAAGTTTTCTAGTTGATTGACCATGTTAGATTCTAATGGATATTTTCCAGATTTTAAATTTTCGATTGACTTAGGATCATACAAATCCTTAAGTTTGGGAATACCACCAGAATTATTAGCTATACCAATGATTACAGAAATAAGTTTTGAAGTTTCATCATTAACAGAGAAATTCATCATACTTATTAGAAATAAAATTAACGTGATTCTATATCGGAAAAGTTTCTTAGGGTTTCTCCTATATATATTTGTCTAGGTCTTCCAATTGGTTCATTGTTTTTTCTCATTTCGCGCCAATGAGCAATCCAACCAGGAATTCTACCCAATGCAAACATAACAGTGAACATTTCATTAGGAATATTTAATGCTTTGTATATGATTCCTGAATAAAAATCAACATTAGGATAAAGTTTTCTATCCACAAAATAATCATCCTCCAAAGCTTCTTTTTCTAAACCTTTTGCAATATCTAAAATTGGATCATCAATACCAAGCTCATTTAAAATTTGATCAGCAGTAACCTTTATAATTTTTGCTCTTGGATCAAAATTCTTATAAACTCTATGTCCAAATCCCATAAGTCTAAATGGGTCTGACTTATCTTTTGCTTTTGACATAAACTTTTTTGTATCACCTCCATCTTTTTTAATTGCTTCTAACATTTCTAAAACCGCTTGATTTGCTCCTCCATGTAATCTCCCCCATAATGCTGATATTCCAGCTGAAATTGAAGCAAATAAACTTGCTTCGGAAGAACCAACAATTCTAACAGTAGAAGTTGAACAATTTTGTTCATGATCAGCATGTAAAATCAAAAGCTTATTCATAGCATTAACCAAAGTATCATTCTGAACATATTCTAGATTAGGCATTTGAAACATCATTTTTGTTATATTCTCTACATATCCTAGAGAATAATCTCCATAATCTAAAGGCAAACCTTTTCTTCTACGATGAACCCAAGCAACTAAAATTGGAATTTTTGCAAGAAGTTTAACAATAGAGTTGTACATATAATCTTGATCTTCATTTCCGCTAAGACTTAATTTTTTTTCAGGATTAAATGCAATCAATGCACTGGTTAGTGATGAAAGTATACCCATTGGATGGGCAGATTTAGGGAAACTTTCTAGAATTTTTTTAATATCCTCATCAATAATTGAATTTTCTTTAATATCATTCAACAGCTTTTCTAATTCTTCTTTGTTTGGTAGTTCTCCATAAATTAATAAAAAAGCAACCTCTAAAAAATCTGCTTTTTCTGCTAATTCTTCAATAGAATACCCTCGATATCTTAAAATACCTTTTTCTCCATTTAAAAATGTAATTGCACTTTTACATGAACCGGTATTTTTATAGCCAGGATCTAGTGTTATTATGTTTGAACTAACTCGAAGATTACTAACATCTATTCCAAGTTCTTTTTCTGAACCAGTAATTAAATCTAATTCTATTTCCCTTCCACCAATTTTTAATTTTGCCTTATCACTCATATATAAATGTTATTGTAAAATTAACGAAAAAAACTTAGTTTAAAATGCAATGTTAAAAGCTTTCTCTTTTGGAAAATAAGCATTTATGCCTAATTGTTCTTCTATTCTCAATAATTGATTGTACTTAGCAATTCTATCACTTCTGGAAGCTGATCCAGTCTTAATTTGACCAGTGGACAAACCAACTGCTAAATCAGCTATGGTATAATCTTCTGTTTCACCTGATCTGTGAGACATAACGCAGGTAAAACCAGATTTGTGGGCCATGTTGACAGCGTCAATAGTTTCTGTTAGGGTTCCAATTTGATTTACTTTGATTAAAATAGAGTTTCCTATTTTATTTTCAATTCCTTTTGAAAGCCTTTCAACATTAGTAACAAATAAATCGTCTCCAACAAGTTGTACTTTTTCACCACAAATTTCTGTTAAATATTCCCATCCATCCCAATCATTTTCATCCATACCGTCTTCAATCGATATAATAGGAAACTTTTTTGCTAAAGCAGATAAATACTCTGCTTGCTGTTTTGAATTTAAAATTTTACCATCATTTCCTTCAAATTTCGAGTAGTCATACATTCCATTTACATAAAATTCTGAAGCTGCACAATCTAAAGCAATCATTACTTGATTACCAGGTGAATATCCGGATTTTTCAATTGCTAAAATAATAGTATTTAATGCATCTTCTGTACCATCTAATTTTGGTGCAAAACCTCCTTCATCACCTACAGACGTAGTTAATCCTCTTTCAGACAGAATTTTTTTTAAATTATGAAAAATTTCAGTGCCAATTTGCATCGCATGGGTAAATGAATTTGCTTTAACTGGCATAATCATAAATTCTTGAAAAGCAATTGGAGCATCTGAATGAGAACCACCATTAATAATATTCATCATTGGAACTGGAAGAATTTTAGCTTTACCATCAGAAATATAAGAATAAAGTGGAATCTTTTTTTCATTACTAGCAGCTTTAGCAATTGCTAACGAAACTCCTAAAATAGCATTAGCTCCTAATTTAGCTTTATTTGGAGTTCCATCAAGGTCAATCATTAATTGATCAATTTTTTTTTGATCAAAAACAGATTTACCAATAATTTCTTTTGATATTATAATATTTACATTCTCTACTGCTTTAGCAACTCCTTTTCCCATGTATTTATCTCCTCCATCTCTTAATTCTACTGCTTCATGTTCACCAGTTGATGCTCCCGAAGGTACTGCAGCTCTGCCTAAAAAGCCATTTTCAGTTAAAACATCAACTTCAACAGTTGGGTTTCCTCTAGAATCAAAAATTTGTCTAGCAAATATTTTAGATATTTTACTCATATTTATTTTTTAGATTTAATCATTTCAATAAATTGATCGAAAAGATAATTAGAATCATGAGGGCCAGGACTGGCCTCAGGGTGATATTGAACTGAGAAACAATTGTTGTTTTTTATTTTAATTCCAGCAATGGTGTCATCGTTTAAATGAACATGAGTTATTTCTATATTATTATTAGATTCAGTTTCTTCTCTTGAAATTGCAAATCCATGATTTTGAGATGAGATTTCGCCTTTACCTGTCTTTAAATTTATTACTGGGTGATTTATCCCTCTGTGTCCATTATGCATTTTATAAGTAGAAATTCCATTTGCTAAAGCAATTATTTGATGACCTAAACAAATACCAAAAAGAGGTTTTTTAGTTTTTAAAATCTCCTTAGCTGTTTGGATCGCTACCTTAAGTGGTTCTGGATCTCCAGGTCCGTTTGAAATAAAATATCCATCGGAATTCCATTCTGACATTTCATTAAATGATGTATTAAATGGAAAAACTTTGATATAAACATCTCTTTTTGATAAATTCCTTAATATATTCTTTTTTATACCCAAGTCTAAAACAGCAACTTTTAATTTAGAGTTTGAGTCTCCATAAAAATAAGGTTTACTAGTAGATACTTTAGAGGCTAACTCTAAACCTTTCATAGATGGTAAATTATTTAATTTAATTTTTAACTCGTCAATAGAACCTAAATCGGTTGATATAACAGCATTCATAGCACCATTATCTCTAATATATGAGACAAGAGCTCTAGTGTCTACATCAGAAATTGCAACAATTTTATGATTAATAAAAAAATTTTGTAATGAATCAGTAGCAGCAGGTCTAGAAAAATTAGAATTAAATTTTTTACATATCAAACCAGCTATCTTTGGACTTTCAGATTCTACTTCATTTTTGTTAACTCCATAATTACCAATGTGAGAATTGGTGGTTACCATTAGTTGGCCGTAATAAGATGGATCAGTGAAAATTTCTTGATAACCAGTCATTCCGGTATTAAAACATAATTCTCCGTAGGCAGAACCTTCAACTCCTAAGGCTTTACCAAAAAAAATAGTACCGTCTTGTAGTAGAACCAAAGCTTTATTTCGGGTAGTATATTCGTTCATTTTCATTCAAAATTAATATAAAAAAAGGGATAAACATTAAGAATATCCCTGGATTTAGTCAATTTTATTAAAAATTAATTATTTCTCTTATTTGGGATCACTATTTTTAGAATCTGACGATTTATCATCGTTATTTTCTTCCTCAATTACAGCATCCTCAACCGCAGCTTCTTCAACTACAGCATCCTCAACCGCAGCTTCTTCAACTACAGCATCCTTAACCACAGCTTCTTCAACTACAGCATCCTCAACTACAGCATCCTCAACCACAGCTTCTTGAATTGATGTGGTTTTAGCTTTCTTTCTTCTTCTAGTTTTCTTATTAGAATCTGTATTTATATTATAGACAGAATTGAAATCAACTAATTCAATCAAAGCCATACTAGCATTATCACCCAACCTATTTCCAAGCTTTATGATTCGAGTATAACCACCTGGTCTATCACCAATTTTATCAGAAATGTTTCTAAACAATTCAGTGACTGCATATTTATTTTTTAAATAACTAAAAACTATTCTTCTATTATGAGTAGAATCGTTTTTAGATTTAGTAATAAGTGGTTCTACATATCGTTTTAAAGCTTTCGCTTTTGCAACAGTTGTATTTATAGACTTGTGCTCAATCAATGAACAAGCCATATTGGCTAGCATATATTTTCTATGTCCTGTTTTGCGACCTAAATGCGCTATTTTTTTACCGTGTCTCATAGTTAATTATTAATCTTTATCTAACTTATATTTAGATAGATCCATTCCAAAATTTAATCCTTTAAAAATCACTAACTCCTCTAGCTCTGTCAAGGATTTTTTTCCGAAATTTCTAAATTTCATTAAATCACTTTTATTAAATGAGACCAAATCTCCCAAGGTATCAACTTCAGCAGCTTTCAAACAATTAAGTGCTCTTACAGATAAATCCATATCAATTAATCGAGTCTTAAGTAATTGTCTCATATGTAAAGACTCTTCATCGTAAGTTTCAGTTTGAGCAATCTCATCAGCTTCCAATGTAATTCTTTCGTCAGAGAAAAGCATGAAATGATGTATTAATGTCTTTGCACCTTCTGTCAAAGCATCTTTTGGGTGAATTGAACCATCAGATACAATTTCAAAAATCAACTTTTCATAATCTGTTTTTTGTTCAACTCTAAAGTTTTCAATTGAATATTTAACATTTTTAATTGGAGTGAAAATTGAATCCATAAAGATAGTTCCAATTGGCGCAGAGGATTTTTTATTTTCCTCAGCAGGAACATAACCTCTTCCTTTTTCAATATTTAATTCAATATTAAAACTTATATTTTTTTCTAAATTGCAAATAACCAAATCAGGGTTTAAAACTTGAAATCCAGAAATAAATTTCTGTAAATCACCTGCAAGTATTTGTTCTTGACCTAAAATAGAAACACTAACGGTTTCATTTTCAACAGAATCAATTTGTCTTTTAAGACATACTTGTTTTAAGTTTAATACAATTTCAGTCACATCTTCAACTATTCCAGGCAATGAAGAGAACTCATGATCTATATTGTCTAACCTTACAGATGTAAACGCAAAACCCTCTAAAGAAGATAATAAAACTCTTCTAAGGGCATTCCCTATGGTTAAACCATAGCCAGGTTCTAAAGGTCGAAACTCGAATTTTCCTTCAAATTCGGATGAATCTATCATTATTACTTTATCTGGTTTTTGAAAATTGAATACTGCCATAATTACTATTGTTATTTATTTCGAATATAATTCGACGATTAATTGTTCTTTTATATTTTCAGGTATTTGATTTCTTTCAGGAAGTGATACAAAAGTTCCTTGCATTCTGTCACTATTCCAAGACACCCATTCATATACAGATGAATTATTAGATAAAGAACTTTCTATTGCTGCAACGGATTTAGATTTTTCTCTAACTCCTATTGTTTCACCAGCCTTTATAATCCTTGATGGAATATTACAAATCTCACCATTTACTGTAATATGTCTGTGGCTTACTAATTGTCTAGCGCCACTTCTTGTAGGTGCAATACCTAACCTATATACTATATTATCTAATCTAGACTCACATAGTTGAAGTAAAACTTCTCCAGTTACTCCTTTACTTCCATTTGCTTTTTTGAAAAGGTTTCTAAACTGACGCTCCAAAATACCATAAGTATATTTAGCTTTTTGTTTTTCCATTAACTGAATAGCGTACTCAGATTTCTTACCCCTTCTTCTATTATTTCCATGTTGTCCTGGGGGATAATTCTTTTTTTCAAATGATTTGTCTTCTCCAAATATTGCTTCGCCAAATTTTCTAGCGATTTTCGTTTTGGGACCGGTATATCTTGCCATATTATTTAAATTTTAAATTTTTGTGAATTAAGGTCTGTCCTTCGACAAAAATTATATTATACTCTTCTTCTTTTTGGTGGTCTACAACCGTTATGTGGCTGAGGAGTTACATCAAAAATTTCAGTAACCTCAACTCCGTTATTATGAACTGTTCTGATAGCCGATTCTCTTCCATTACCAGGACCTTTAACATAAACCTTAGCTTTTCTCATTCCAGCTTCATGAGCGACTTTAACTGCCTCTTCAGCAGCTAACTGAGCAGCATAAGGCGTGTTTTTCTTTGACCCTCTAAATCCCATTTTTCCAGCTGAAGACCATGAAATAACTTCACCTTTTTTGTTAGTGAAGGATATAATTATGTTATTAAATGAAGCGTTAATATGGACTTCCCCATATGATTCAACAATAACTTTTCTTTTTTTAGATACTACTTTAGCCATAATATATTATTTAGTTACCTTTTTCTTGTTAGCAACTGTTTTTCTTTTACCTTTTCTAGTTCTAGAATTATTTTTAGTTCTTTGACCTCTTAAAGGAAGACCAGATCTATGTCTTATTCCTCTGTAACATCCAATATCCATTAATCTTTTAATGTTTATTTGATTTTCAGATCTAAGTTCTCCTTCAATTTTAAAGGATCCAACAGCTTCTCTAATTTTAGCAGTGTCGTCATCGTTCCAATCAGAAACTTTCTTATCAACGCTGACTTTAGCCATTTCTAAAATTTTTTGAGCACGACTTCTTCCTATTCCAAATATGTAGGTTAAAGATATTACTCCTCTTTTTTGTTTTGGGATATCAACCCCTGAAATTCTTGCCATAATTTATCCTTGTCTTTGTTTGAATCTAGGATTCTTTTTGTTAATTACATAAAGCCTTCCCTTTCTTCTAACTATTTTACATTCGGGGCTTCTTTTTTTTACTGATGCTCTAACTTTCATAATTTTAATGTCTATACGTTATTCTAGCTTTAGTTAAATCATAGGGACTCATTTCTAATTTCACCTTATCGCCAGGTAATAATTTAATATAATGCATTCTCATTTTACCGGAGATATGTGCAGTTACAACATGGCCATTTTGAAGTTCTACTCTAAACATTGCATTAGAGAGAGCTTCAATGATAGTACCATCCTGTTCTATAGCCGCTTGTTTTGCCATATTATGCTAATTTCCTGTTTTTTCCAGATTTCATTAATCCATCATAATGTCTATTCAATAAATATGCATTGATTTGTTGAATAGTATCAATTGCTACTCCTACCATTATTAATAGTGAAGTTCCTCCATAAAACAATGCCCAACCTTGCTGCATACCCATAATTTGAACTACAATTGCAGGCAAAACTGAAAGTGCAGCTAAAAACAATGAACCCGGAAAGGTTATTAATGACATAATTTTATCTAAAAACTCAGAGGTTTCACCTCCAGGTCTAATTCCAGGAACAAAACCTCCACTTCTTTTCAAATCATCAGACATTTTATTAGTAGGAACAGTAATAGCTGTATAGAAAAATGTAAAAGCAACTATTAATAATCCAAATAAAATATTGTACCACAAACCAAACATATCTGAAAAGGAAGTTTGCATCCACTGACCAACATTTGAGTCACCTAAAAGCTGTCCCATATAAGCAGGAGCAAACATAATTGCCTGAGCAAATATTATTGGCATAACTCCTGAAGCATTTAGTCTCAAAGGAATATATTGTCTAGTTCCACTCTGATTTCTATCTAAATTACCTGATGCTGTTCTTCTTGCGTATTGTACAGGGATTTGTCTTACAGCTTTAACCAATAAAACACACAAACCAATTACAACTACCCAGACTAATAGTTCAATTAAAATTAAAATTAATCCTCCATTACTTTCATATACTCTAGATGCAAATTCTTGTGCAAAAGACATTGGAAGAGATGCTATTATTCCAACAGTAATTAATAAGGAAATACCATTTCCAATTCCTCTGTCAGTTATTTTTTCTCCGAGCCACATAGCAAAAACACAACCAGTAACTAGGATTATTACAGCAGGAACTATAAAACCTACACCTTTACCCATCATAAACGCACTATCAGGAACACCGAGAGCTCCTAAACTAAAAAGATAAGCAGGAGCTTGAACAACACAAATTAAAATGGTAAGCCATCTTGTAATTTGATTAATAGTTTTTCTGCCACTCTCTCCTTCTTTCTGTAATTTTTGTAGATAAGGAATTGCGATTCCCATTAACTGAACCACAATAGATGCTGAAATATAAGGCATAATACCTAAAGCAAAAACAGAGGCATTAGCAAAAGCTCCTCCTGTAAATGCATTTAAAATCCCTAAAAGTCCACCACCTTGAGTTCTACTAGATAATTCTCCTAATTGAACAGAATCAATACCGGGAAGAACTACTTGAGCTCCGAGTCTATAAATAGCAATAAAGAAAAGAGTTATGAAAATTCTATTTCTAAGCTCTTCAATATTCCAGATATTCCGTAATGTTTCAATAAACTTATACATACTCTATAATATAATTGCTTCTCCTCCACATTTTTCAATAGCTAATTTTGCAGCAGATGAAAATTTGTGAGCAGAAATTTTTAATGGGACTGAAATTGTTCCATTTGCTAATATTTTTACTAAATCATTCTTTTTAGACAAGCCATTATCAATAAAAGATTGAATATCCATAGAACCTTTTACTTTTTTATTATCAACTAAAGATTGAATTTTATCTAAATTGACACCTTGATATTCTACTCTGTTGATATTATTAAAACCAAACTTAGGCACTCTTCTTTGTAGAGGCATTTGGCCACCTTCAAATCCAAGTTTTTTAGAATAACCAGATCTTGATTTAGCACCTTTATGTCCTCTTGCAGCAGTTCCGCCTTTACCAGATCCTTGTCCTCTTCCTAATCTTTTTTTAGGATTATGTATTGAACCATCTTCGGGTTTTAAATTACTTAAGTTCATATTTATAATTTATTTAGTAACAGTAACCAAATGTTTTACTTTATTAATCATTCCTAAAATACTAGGGCTGTCTTGATGTTCTACAACCTGGCCAATTTTTTTAAGACCCAATGCCAAAAGAGTTTTCTTTTGATCTCCAGGTCTTTTAATTGCACTTTTTACTTTTTTTATTTTAATTACTGCCATTTTTTATCCGTTAAAAACTTTATTTAATGAAATTCCTCGTTGACTTGCAACAGTATTAGCGTTTCTTAATCTTAATAGAGCATCAAAAGTAGCTTTAACAACGTTGTGAGGGTTAGAAGATCCTTGTGATTTAGAAAGTACATCTTGAACACCAAGTGATTCCAGTACAGACCTTACTGCTCCTCCGGCTATAACACCAGTACCCTCAGATGCAGGTTTTAAAAAAACTTTAGCTCCACTGTGTTTTCCTTTTTGTTCATGGGGAAGTGTAGCGTTATGAAGAGGGATTCTAACTAAATTCTTTTTTGCATCCTCTACTGCTTTAGCAATTGCAGTAGCAACGTCTTTAGATTTACCTAAACCATGACCTACAACACCATTTTCATCACCAACTACAACAATAGCAGAAAAACCAAAAGCTCTACCTCCTTTTGTTACTTTAGTTACCCTTTGAATACTTACTAACTTATCTTTTAAGTCTAAGCCTCCAGGTTTGACAAATTCGTTTCTATTATTCTTCATAAATTAAAATTTTAATCCAGCTTCTCTAGCACCTTCAGCTAATGATTTTACTCTTCCATGATATAAATACCCCCCTCTGTCAAAACCGATTTTTTCAATACCTGCTTTTAGAGCTTTTTTACCTATTGATATTCCAACTAGTTTTGAAGCTTCAATCCTAGTAATAGAATCTGTTTTCAAATCATTATCTCTAGATGAAGCAGATGCTAAAGTATTTCCTGTAACATCATCCACTAACTGAGCATAAATCTCTTTATTACTTCTAAAAACTGACAACCTAGGTCTGCTTATACTACCTAGAACATGCTGTCTAATTCTTTTTTTAATTCGATTTCTTTTATTAACCTTTGATAGACTCATTTTAAACTAATTTATGCAGACTTACCTGCTTTTCTACGAATTTGTTCTCCAACGTACTTAACTCCTTTTCCTTTGTATGGTTCAGGTTTTCTAAAACCTCTAATTTTTGCAGCAATTGAACCAACTAGTTGCTTATCTAAAGAATTAAGCTTGATTATGGGATTCTTTCCTTTTTCAGAAATAGCCTCAATTTTAACTTCATTTGGAATCATAAAGACTATGTTATGAGAAAAACCTAAAGCTAATTCAAGTTTTTGTCCTTGAGTAGAAGCTCGATATCCTACACCAACCAATTCTAATTCTTTACTCCATCCTGCACTTACACCGATAACCATATTAGAAAAAAGTGAACGATACAAACCATGTTTTGCTTTTGCTGGCTTTGCATCAGAAGATCTCTTAACAATGAGTGTGTTTTCAACTTGTTCAACTGAAACAGTATCGTAAGATTGAGATAAGTCTCCTAATTTTCCTTTAACACTGAAAAGTGTTGGCTTAATTTCAACTGAAACACCTTCTGGAATCGATATTGGATTATTTCCTATTCTAGACATTTTAAATTCTTTTAATATACGTAGCAGAGAACTTCCCCTCCTACATTAGATTGTTTTGCTTTTTTACCAGTCATTAAACCCTTAGAAGTAGAAACTATAGCAATTCCTAAACCATTTAAAACTCTAGGCAAGCCTTCTGAATCAGAGTATTTTCTTAATCCTGGAGTACTTATTCTTTCAAGTTTTTTTATAACAGGGTCTTTTGAGAAAGAGTCATATTTAAGGGCAATTTTAATTGAACCTTGAACAGAACTATCATCGAACTTATAACTTAGTATATATCCTTGATCAAAAAGTATTTTGGTCATTTCCTTTTTCAAATTAGAAGAAGGAATAGATACTACTTTGTGGCCTGCACTATTAGCATTTCTAATTCTTGTTAAATAATCTGCAATTGGATCTGTATTCATTTTATAAAAATATTTTTAAATTACCAGCTAGCTTTTCTTACTCCTGGGATTAAACCTTGATTAGCCATTTCTCTAAACATAACTCTAGAAATACCAAACTGTCTAATATAACCTTTTGGTCTTCCTGTTAATTTACACCTGTTATGAGCCCTAACAGGGGAAGAGTTTTTAGGTAACTTTTGTAATGCTTCATAATCTCCAGCTTTTTTTAAAGCCTTTCTCTTATCAGCATACTTAGCACATAATTTTGCTCTTTTGACCTCACGGGCCTTCATTGATTCTTTAGCCATAATTAATTCTTTTTAAAGGGTAAACCTAATTCAGTTAATAAGGATTTAGCTTCTTTATCAGTATCTGCACTTGTAACAAAAGTAATATCCATACCAGAAATTTTATTTACTTTATCTATATCTATTTCAGGGAATATAATTTGTTCAGTAACTCCTAAATTATAATTACCTCTTCCATCAAAACCAGAAGATTTAATTCCTTGAAAATCACGAACTCTTGGAAGTGCAGAAGTAATTAATCTATCTAAAAACTCATACATTCTTTCAGCTCTTAATGTAACTTTAGCTCCTATTGGCACTCCTTTTCTTAATTTGAATGTAGCGACATCTTTTTTAGAAATAGTTTGGATAGCTTTTTGGCCTGTGATCATAGTTAGCTCATCAACTGCGTGATCGATTAATTTCTTATCTGCAACAGCTCCTCCAACTCCTTTACTTAAAACAATTTTTTTAAGTTTTGGCACCATCATTACGTTCTTATAAGAATACTCTTCTTTTAGAGAAGAAACTATTCTTTCATTAAATTCTTTTTTTAATCTTGGTTGGTAACTCATAACTAAATTATTTCATCAGATTTTAATGCAACTCTACTCTTTTTACCTTCAACAGTCTTATACCCTATCCTTGTTGTTTCTCCTTTTGAAGTCAATAAAGAAAGGTTGGATATATGCATAGCAGCTTCCTTTTCAGTTATTCCTCCTTTAGGATTTTGCGAACTAGGTTTGTTATGTTTTTTAACCATATTAACACCCTCAACAATAGCTAAATTTTTAATTCTAAATATTTTCAAAACCTTACCTTCTGAACCTTTATGGTCGCCAGACAAAACTTTTACTTGATCTCCAGTTTTAATTTTAATTTTAATCATAATAATAAATTATAAAACTTCAGGTGCTAATGAAACTATCTTCATAAATTTTTTATCTCTAAGTTCTCTTGCAACAGGACCAAAAACCCTAGTCCCCCTCATTTCACCTGCAGTATCTAACAAAACACAGGCATTATCATCAAATCTGATATAAGAACCATCTTTTCTTCTAACTTCTTTTTTAGTTCTAACAACTACTGCAGTTGAAACCTGTCCTTTTTTCACAGTACCGTTAGGAGTTGAATGTTTTACTGTTATAACAATTTTGTCACCAACAGACGCATATCTTCTTTTTGTTCCACCTAAAACTCGGATTGTTAAAACTTCCTTTGCTCCAGTGTTATCAGCAACCGATAATCTTGATTCTTGTTGTACCATTATTTAGCTCTTTCTAAAATTTGAACAAGTCTCCAGCATTTTGATTTACTTAAAGGTCTTGTTTCCATTATTTTTACTGTATCTCCAATATTACATTCGTTTTCTTGATCATGAGCAACATAACTCTTTGTTTTTAAAACGAACTTTCCATACATCGGGTGTTTGACTTTATTAACTTCAGCAACTACAATGGATTTCTCCATTTTATTACTAGTTACTATGCCTATTCTCTCTTTTCTTAAATTTCGTGTTTCCATTATGTTATTGTTGGATAGATCTTACGGTTAATTCTGTATTAATCCTCGCAATAGTTTTTCTTAAATTTTTAATTTGCATTGGATTTTCAATAGGAGAAATAGCATGAGTCATTTTCATCTCTGAAAGTTCTTTTTTAAATGAAGTTAATTTTTCATTTAATTCCTCTATCGATAATCCTTTTACTTCTGTTTGTTTCATTTTCTAAAATTAAGCTTCAAAATCTCTTGCAATGATAAACTTGGTTTTTACAGGAAGTTTTTGAGCTGCAAGTCTCAAAGCTTCTTTAGCCACTTCAATAGGAACTCCGGCAACCTCAAACATAATTCTTCCAGGTTTAACAACTGCAACAAAATATTCTGGTGCACCCTTTCCCTTACCCATTCTCACCTCTAGAGGTTTTTTTGTAATAGGTTTATCTGGAAAGATTTTAATCCATAATTGTCCCTCTCTCTTCATGTATCTAGTAGCAGCAACACGTGCAGCTTCAATTTGTCTTGATGTTAAAAAACTAGAATCAGTGGACTTAATTCCAAACATCCCATTAGAAAGTATATGCCCTCTTTGTGAAAGACCTTTCATTCGGCCTTTTTGCATTTTTCTAAACTTTGTTCTTTTTGGTGATAACATTATTATACTATATTTTAATTATCTTCTTCTTTGTTTTCTTCCTTTTGAAGGACCTCCTTTGGATTTAGCAGCACTTAGACTAAGTCCAACTAACGGAGATAATTCTCTTTTACCATAAACTTCACCCTTCATAATCCATACTTTAATTCCTAATTTACCATAGGTAGTTTGAGCCTCTACAAGTGCATAGTCAATATCAGCTCGAAAAGTTGATAAAGGAATCCTTCCTTCTTTGTAAGATTCAGACCTTGCCATTTCAGCTCCGTTTAATCTTCCAGAAATTTGAACTTTAATACCTTCTGCGTTCATACGAATTGATGCTGCAATTGCCATTTTAATAGCTCTTCTGTAAGAGATTCTATTTTCAATCTGTCTCGCAATACTTGCTCCGACTAATTGAGCTTCTAATTCAGGTCTTTTTATTTCGATTATGTTTAATTGAACTTCTTTACCTGATAGTTTCTTTAATTCCTCTTTTAATTTATCAACCTCTTGACCAGCTTTACCAATAATAATACCTGGTCTAGCTGTAGTAATAGTAAGAGTTACCAATTTGAGAGTTCTTTCAATGATTACTCTTGAAACACTTGCTTTTGCTAAACGAGCAAAAATATATTTTCTTAGTTTGTGATCCTCAGCCAATTTATCTCCATAATCTCTTCCTCCATACCAATTAGATTCCCATCCTCTAATGATACCTAATCTTATTCCTATTGGATTTGTTTTTTGTCCCATATTAACTATCAATTAAATTTTGTGATTCCAATATTAGAGTAACATGGTTAGAGCGTTTTCTAATTCGATGAGCTCTTCCCTGGGGAGCAGGTCTCAACCTTTTTAACATTCCAGCACTATCTACTCTTATTTCTTTTATAAACAAGTTTGCTTGTTCAACATCACCATCTTCATTTTTAGCTTGCCAATTAGCAATTGCTGACAAAAGAAGTTTTTCCAACTTATTAGAAGCTTCTTTTTGACTAAATTTTAACATAGTCAATGCCATATCTACTTTTTTTCCTCTGACTGAATCAGCAACGATTCTCATCTTTCTAGGTGAAGTAGGGCAATTATTAAGTTTAGCAAAAGCAATTTCTTTTTTCGCTTCTTTAATTTTATCAGCAGTTTGTCTTTTTCTTAATCCCATAGCAAATTATATTATTTTCTGCCTTTATTTTTAGCACCAGCATGACCACGAAATGAACGCGTTGGAGAAAACTCTCCCAATTTATGACCCACCATATTTTCTGTGACATATACGGGTACAAACTGACGACCATTGTGTACAGCTATAGTTTGCCCAACAAAATCAGGAATAATCATTGATGCTCTTGACCAGGTTTTAATCACAGCTTTTTTCTTAGAGTCCAAATTCTTTTGAACTTTATTGATTAAACTGTAATGAACGTAAGGTCCTTTTTTTAGTGAACGTGCCATTTATTTACTTCTTTTTTCTTTCGATTATATATTTATTACTCGCTTTTTTCTTATCTCTTGTTCTAAACCCTTTTGCAGGAATACCATTTTTTGATCTAGGGTGTCCACCAGATGCTCTACCTTCTCCACCACCCATTGGATGATCAACAGGATTCATTGCAACTGGACGTGTTCTTGGTCTTCTACCTAGCCATCTTTTTGAACCAGCTTTACCATGAACTGTTAATTGGTGATCAGAATTTGAAACTGATCCAATTGTAGCGTAGCATACAGATAAAATCATTCTAGTTTCACCAGATGGCATTTTAACAGTAACAAACTTACCGTCTCTAGCCATAAGTTGAGCAAATGATCCAGCGCTTCTTGCTATAGCTGCTCCTTTTCCAGGGCTCATTTCTATACAGGAAATAATAGTCCCTAAAGGAATATCTGAAAGTGGCATACAATTACCGATATCTGGAGATTTTTTTAATCCTGAAACAATCTTAGTACCAACTTTAAGTCCTTTTAAGGCAATGATATATTTTTTTTCATCGTCATCAAATTTTATTAAAGCAATAAAAGCAGTTCTATTAGGATCGTACTCAATAGACATAACTTCAGAAACATCATCATGTCTATTTCTCTTAAAATCAATAGTTCTGTATCTTTTCTTATGACCTCCACCAATAAATTTCATAGTCATTTTACCTTGACTATTTCTACCACCGGTTCTTTTCTTGCCAGAAAGTAAAGTTTTTTCAGGCTTATTAGTTGTAATGGCATCAAAACCATTTACAACTCTTCCGCGTTGTCCAGGTGTGATAGGTTTTAATACTTTTACTGCCATTCTAATATATTTTAAAGTTTATTATAAAAATCAATTGTATCTCCCTCAGCTACTTGAACTATTGCTTTTTTAGTAGTTGCAGATTTACCACGTTGAATACCAGTTTTAGTAAATCTTGTTTTTCTTTCAGCACCATACCTCATAGTTCTAACCTTGTCTACAGAAACTCCATAAGCTTTTTCTACAGCTTTTTTAATTTGAACTTTATTAGCATTAGTATCTACTAAAAAAGTAAATCTATTTTTAAGTTCGCTATCAGCAGTAGCTTTTTCAGTAATAACTGGTTTAAGTAAAATGTTCATATTAACTTAAATTTGATTCAATTTGTTCTAACGAGCTTTCTAAAAAAACTATGTGTTGCGCATTCATTATTCCGTAAGTACTTATTTCTGAGTTAGTTACGACATTCGTTCTCTCTAAATTACGAGCCGACAAATATACATTTTTATTAATCCCACCCAAGATAAACAAGGACTTTTTCCCTTGAATCCCTAAAGCATTAATAACATCCGAAAATGATTTTGTTTTTGGAGATTCAAATTCAAAATCTTCAACAACTGAGATTGCTTTAGATTTTAATTTTAAAGTAAGTGCAGATCTTCTCGCTAATTTCTTAACATTTTTATTAAGTTTTTGAGAATAAGATCTAACTCTTGGACCAAAAATAGTACCACCACCTCTAAACAATGGATTCTTAATACTACCAGCTCTTGCAGTACCAGTTCCCTTTTGTTTTTTTATTTTTCTCGTACTACCAGTGATTTCAGCACGTTCTTTTGTTTTATTTGTTCCCTGACGTTGATTAGCTAAATATCTTTTTACATCTAAATAAACAGCATGATCATTAGGTTTAATTTCAAAAATAGACTTAGAAAGCTCAACTGATCTCCCTGTATCTTTACCTTTTATATTTAAAACAGATACTTTCATTATTTCCTAATTATTACAAATGAGTTCTTGTGCCCTGGGACACATCCTTTTAAAACAAGTAAATTCTTTTCAGCAACAACCTTTAATACTTTAAGATTTTGAATAGTTATCTTTTCATTACCCATTCTACCTGCCATTTTCATACCCTTAAAAACTCTAGCTGGGTAAGATGCTGCTCCAATAGAACCCGGAGCTCTTAGTCTGTTATGCTGACCATGTGTTGCTTGTCCAACTCCAGCAAAACCATGTCTTTTTACAACACCTTGAAAACCTTTTCCTTTAGAAGTTCCCGAAACATCAACAAATTCACCCTCAGCAAAATGCTCGACAGTTATGTTGTCTCCAAGATTTAAGTCTTGATCAAAATCTTGAAATTCAATCAATTTTTGTTTAGCAGAAGACTTAGATTTTTTAAAATGTCCTGCTTCAGCTTTAGTGGTGTGTTTCTCATTCTTATCAGTAAAACCTAATTGAACAGCAGAATAACCATCCACTTCATTGGTTTTTAACTGAGTAACAACACAAGGACCAGCTTCTATGACAGTACAAGGTAAATTCTTACCATTTTCATCATAAATGCTTGTCATTCCTATTTTTTTTCCGATCAACCCAGACATTGCTTCTATTTTTAAATATTAATTATACTTTAATTTCAACTTCAACTCCACTAGGAAGTTCCAATTTCATTAAAGCGTCAATTGTTTTAGATGAAGAACTATAAATATCCAATAACCTCTTATATGATGATAATTGAAATTGTTCTCTTGATTTTTTGTTAACATGAGGAGACCTCAACACAGTAAATATCTTCTTGTGTGTAGGTAAAGGAATCGGTCCTGTTACAATCGCCCCAGTTGTTTTGACAGTCTTTACAATTTTTTCTGCAGACTTATCAACCAAATTGAAGTCGTATGATTTTAATTTTATTCTAATTTTCTGACTCATATTATTGGTTTTATACTTTTGCTCCGTTTATTGATGCAATTACTTCAGCAGAAACATTCTGAGGAGTAGCAGCATAATGATCAAATTCCATGGTTGAAGTAGCTCTACCAGAACTTAAAGTTCTTAAAGCAGTAACATATCCAAACATTTCGGATAATGGAACTTGAGCTTTAACAACTTTAGCACCTGCTCTATCGTCCATATTATTCACTTGACCACGTCTTCTATTTAAATCTCCTACAACATCACCCATATTTGCTTCGGGAGTTAAAACTTCTAATTTCATTATAGGTTCCATTATTACAGACTTAGCTAGTTTCGCAGCATTTTTATATCCTATCTTGGCAGCAAGTTCAAAGGAAAGAGAATCGGAATCAACGGCGTGAAAAGAACCATCTTTTAATGTTACTTTCATCGCATCCATCTCAAAACCAGCTAAAGGACCATTTTTCATTGCCTCTTTAAATCCTTTTTCAACAGATGGAATAAATTCTCTAGGAATATTACCACCTTTAATTTTATTTATAAATTCTAATCCAGGTTTTCCTTCCTCTGCAGGTTCCATAATAAAGGAAATATCAGCAAATTTACCTCTACCACCTGATTGTTTTTTATAGACCTCACGGTGATCTGCAATTGCTGTAATAGCTTCTTTATATTCAACTTGAGGTTGGCCTTGGTTTACCTCTACCTTAAACTCTCTTCTTAATCTATCAACAAGAATATCTAAGTGAAGTTCACCCATTCCAGATATAATAGTTTGACCAGAGGCTTCATCCGTTTTCACTTGGAACGTAGGGTCTTCTTCAGCTAGTTTTCCTAAAGCCATTCCTAACTTATCAACATCTGCTTTTGTTTTTGGCTCAACTGCAATACCAATTACAGGATCAGGAAAATTCATACTCTCTAAAACAATAGGGTGTTTTTCTGATGTAAGTGTATCTCCAGTTTTAATATCTTTAAATCCAACAGCAGCTCCAATATCTCCAGCCTCAATAAAAGGAATAGAGTTTTGTTTATCAGCGTGCATTTGAAATATTCTAGAAATTCTCTCTTTGTTTCCAGATCTGTTATTTAATATGTAAGAACCTGCATCTAATCTTCCAGAATAAACTCTGAAAAAAGCAAGCCTTCCCACATAAGGATCAGTAGCAATTTTAAAGGCTAAAGCTGAAAAAGGTTCAGAAACAGAGGGTTTTCTAGAAATTTCTAAATCTGTTTTGGGATCCATACCAACAATTGCCTCTTTGTCTAAGGGAGAGGGTAAATACCTACAAACAGCATCTAAAAGAAACTGAACTCCTTTATTTTTAAAAGCTGAACCACAAATCATAGGAATGATACTCATGTCTTGAGTAGCTTTTCTTAATGCTTCATGTACTTCATCTTCCGAAATAGAATCAGGATCTTCAAAAAACTTTTCTAATAAAGCGTCGTCATACTCTGCAACAGCTTCAATTAAATTAGCTCTGTATTCTTTCACTTCCTCTTTCATTTCTTCAGGGATGTCCACTACATCATAAGTAGCTCCCATTTTATCTTCATGCCATACAATGGCTTGATTTTTTACT
Organism: Cryomorphaceae bacterium BACL29 MAG-121220-bin8; assembly: GCA_905181705.1. Taxonomy (GTDB): domain Bacteria; phylum Bacteroidota; class Bacteroidia; order Flavobacteriales; family Flavobacteriaceae; genus MAG-121220-bin8. The sequence goes on from CAJIYP010000003.1 coordinate 293,541, forward strand.
AAATCGACAATTCCCTTAAAATTATCTTCCTCACCAATAGGAAGAACAACAGGAACTGCATTGGACTTTAACATACTTTTAATCTGCTTACAAACATTTAAAAAGTCAGATCCTTGTCTGTCCATTTTATTTACAAATCCCATTCTTGGAACTTTGTAGTTATCTGCAAGTCTCCAATTAGTTTCTGATTGAGGTTCAACACCATCAACAGCACTAAATAAAAATACTAGACCATCCAAAACTCTTAGAGATCTATTTACTTCCACAGTGAAATCAACGTGTCCAGGTGTGTCAATAATATTAAAATGATATGGCTTAGTATCGTCTTTTTCTTCTCCTTGATTGGTTGGAAAATTCCATGTACAAGTTGTTGCAGCAGATGTTATGGTTATACCTCTTTCTTGTTCTTGCTCCATCCAATCCATAGTAGCAGCACCATCATGCACCTCACCAATCTTATGACTAACTCCTGTATAAAACAAAATACGTTCGGTAGTGGTGGTTTTTCCTGCGTCAATGTGGGCAGCAATACCAATATTTCTAGTATAATTTAAATCTCTAGCCATCTTAAATTAAAATCTAAAGTGTGAAAACGCTTTGTTTGCTTCTGCCATCTTGTGAACATCTGTTTTTTTCTTTACAGCAGCTCCTTCTTCTTTTTCAGCAGCTAATACTTCAGATGCTAATTTTAATGCCATAGATTTTTCATTACGTTTTCTAGCGTAGTAATTAACCATTTAATGGCCATAGAAATTTTTCTATCTGATCTGATTGGCATTGGAATTTGGAAAGTTGCACCTCCTACTCTTCTACTTCTTACTTCAACGTGAGGCATCACATTTGATAAACCATCTTTCCATACTTGAAGGGCTGTTTTGTCGTCGTTTTGCTTTTTTTCTTCAATGATATCAATTGCATCATAAAAAAGTTTAAAAGCTGTGGATTTTTTTCCACTCCACATGAGGTTATTGACAAATCTAGTTACTAATTGATCATTAAACCTGGAATCAGGAAGTAATGGTCTTTTCTTTGCCTTACTTTTTCTCATTTATATTAGTTTTAGAGAGGTTCAAATTAATTTGAACATCCATTAATTTCATTTATTTTTTCGGACGCTTGGCGCCATACTTTGATCTTCTTTGTGATCTTCCCTCAACACCAGCTGTATCTAAAGCACCACGAACAATATGATATCTAACTCCTGGAAGATCTTTACTCTTCCTCCTCTTACAAGTACAATTGAGTGCTCTTGAAGGTTGTGACCCTCACCAGGAATGTATGCGTTAATTTCCGTTCCATTTGTTAATCTAACCCTTGCAACTTTTCTCATTGCAGAATTAGGTTTTTTAGGAGTGGTAGTATATACTCTTGTACATACACCTCTTTTTTGAGGACAGGAAACCAAAGCAGCAGATTTACTTTTTTTAGTAATCTTTTTTCTTCCTTTTCTAACCAACTGTGATATTGTAGGCATATTCTTTATTGTTTATCTTTTTCCCCTATTTGGGCGTGCAAATGTAATTTATTTTTATAATTAATCAAATGGAATAGTGAAAAATTAATGTAAAAAGTGAAGATAATTCTATTATGAAGTTAATAGTATATATATATAGGACAGTTAACTAGTTGGTTTTTAAAATTTTACTTTCCAACTAAAAATATTAAAAAAAATAAAATGTTCAATAAAAATTAACATACTTTAATTAAGACTTGAAGATACATTCAACAGATTGCAAAAAAATTTTAAAATTATAAATATCAAAAAAAAGTATACAAAATAGGATGTGAATTTAAGAAAACACTAAATAAAATATTCTAAAATTATTAAATAAATAAATAAAGGAGGCTTCTGATGAGAATTAGTCAAAATAGGTTGATTAAACAAGAATTTTGTTGTTTGTTTAAGATATAGTTAAGATATTTGCACTTCCAAATAGTAAAATAATTATATGAAAACAAAATTTTCTAATGTCATCATAATGGTTTTTATGATGATTTTTCAATGGAATTTCGCACAACAAAGTATTTCGGGAACAGTTTCTGATAGCGCTGGTGTGCCGATTCCTGGTGCCACTATATTAGTAGTTGGTACAAACAATGGTGTAACCACAGATTTTGACGGGATGTATACTATAATGGCTTCGGAAGCAGATGTTCTTTCTGTTAGCTATGTAGGTTACGCTGTTCAAACAGTTAATGTTGGTGCATCTTTAACTATCAATGTAACTCTTTCTCTAGACAATGAATTAGAAGAAGTAGTTGTTACTGCGTTAGGTATTTCAAGAGACAAAAAGTCTATTGGATATTCACAACAAACTGTAAGTGGTGAAGTATTAGCTACTGCTAAAGAAACTGATTTAAACATTGCACTGACTGGAAAAGTTGCTGGTGTTCAAATGATTGGTGGATCTAGTTCAACATTTGATAATGGTTACTTAAGATTAAGAGGAGAAGACAATGTACTCTATGTAGTTGATGGAATCAAAGTTTACAGTATGACAGACATCAACACAGATAATGTTGAATCTATTTCTGTATTAAAAGGTGCTGCTGCAACTGCATTGTATGGAGCAGATGCTCAAAGTGGTGTAATTGTAATTACATCTAAAAAAGCTAAAGCTGGAGAATCATTTTTTACAATAGATCATTCAACTACTATGACTAATGTATCAATACTTCCAAATTACCAAAATGAATATGGTGGCGGGTATTACCAAGATTGGGATACATTTTCATTCAACCCTGCTATTGACCCTGCTTCTTGGGCGGCATTTGAAGGACAAAATATTCCTTACTACGCAGCTGATGAATCATGGGGGCCAAAATTAGATGGAACTCTAGCTAGACATTGGGATTCATGGATACCAGGACACCCAGAATTTGGAACAACAAGAGCATGGAAAGCAAATCCAAACAACGTGAAAGACTTTTATGATACGGGTATTGAAAACAGTACTTCCTTATCATTTAATGCTGGAGGAGAAAAATACGGAATGAGAACTTCTGTAAGATTTGTAGATCAAAACCTTCCTTACCCTGGTACTGAAAGAAATCAATTAGATGCTGGTATTAACCAGACTTTAAAAGTTTCTGATAAATTAAGTGCCTACAGTTCTTTAAATGTTCAAATAAGAAAAACAATAAATTTTCCTGAACAAGGATACAGTGGTTTAGGTGCAAACTTCAACCAATGGTTTCAAAGACAACTGGACATGAACCGTATGAGAGATAATTACAATTACAACGGTGGTATTTATTCATGGAACAGAGTTAGTGCGAGAAATGCTAATCCACAATATTGGGACGCACCATATTTTTCTGTAAATGATAATCTAAACACTCAAAATAAAGAAGTCTTTTTTGGTAACTTAGGAATTAACTATGAAATTACTGATGATATTTCTGCAAATGTTGAAGTAAGAAGAAGGTCTAACACTTACCGTTCCGACAGTAGAACAGGATGGGGTGGTATAAATACTGAATCTTTCGGTGAGTCTAGAAATAATTATAATGAAAACGAATTCGTTGCAAATTTAAACTACGACAAGAATTATGGTGACTTTGATGTAAATGCACTCGTTGGATACCAAGTAACGCAAACTAGTTCAACCAGCTTAAGCAGTTCATCCGTTGGAGGGTTGACTATTCCTGGATTTTATAGTGTTGCGTCCTCAAAGGACAGACCAAATTATTCTTCTACTCAAGCTAATAGCAAACAAATTTCAACATATTCTACGGTTTCAGTAGGTTATAAAAGTATGTTGTATTTAGATGCATCTTATAGATTTGACTGGGGATCAACTGCAAATCCTGATGCTAATAGAATCGAAACTTATGGGCTTTCAGGAAGTTTCCTTTTCGATAAATTAATTAATGTAGATTGGTTAAGTTTTGCCAAACTAAGAGCTGGTTATTCCGAAGCTCCTGTATTTCCTGGTGTTTATCAAACATCTAAGGTATACGGTACAGCAACTGCTCATGGTTCAAAACCTAGATTTACTGTTCCTAACACTCTTGCAAATCCATTATTAACTGGAGGAACTAGATCAGAATTTGAAATCGGTACAGATTTCAATTTTTTAAGTAACAGAATTGGTTTCGAATTGACATACTTTGATAGAGTTGACAAAGACCTTCCTATAGCTATTCCTGTTCCTGGTTCGACTGGTTACAGCGGATTATCAATAAATTCAGGTGAATCGTCTACTGCAGGTCTAGAATTTACTTTAAATGCTAGTCCAGTTCGAAATGCAGACTTTAGATGGGATGTATCACTAAATCTTGCTACTTTAAAGAAAACAACTGACAAGCTTTATGAAGGAATCAACACTAGAATTTTAGATAACATGTCATGGTATTCACTACAACTTCAAGAAAAAGTTGGAGAAGAATGGGGAACTTTTGTTGGAAGAAAACCAAAGATGACTGCTGATGGGACACCGATATACACCGCAAATGGTAGAACAGCATACGAAGGAAACCAAGTACTTGGAAATATACTTCCAGACTACACTGGTGGTTTTTCAACTTCATTTGGATACAAGAATTGGAGTTTAGATGCTGGAATAGATTTTCAAGCAGGTGGAATGTTTTATTCAGTATCTAACATGTTTGCATACTACTCTGGACAGCATGAAGACACAGTTGGTAATAATGACAAAGGAAATCCAAAGAGAGATGCTGTATCTGATGGAGGTGGGGTTCATGTCGTTGGTGTAACTGAAGCAGGAAATCCTGTTGATATTTATACGTCTGCAAGCTCTCACTTTTACACAAATTATTTTGGAAATCACCCGAATTGGCTATACGACGCTTCTTATGTTAAGTTAAGGACTGTCAGAATAGGTTATGACTTTCCACAATCTGCACTAGATAACACAAAATTCAGTGAAATAAATATCTCCCTGATTGGAAATAATTTACTACTGTTATATTCTAACATTCCTGAAGGTGGACTTGATCCTAGTGAAATTGAAGGTTCTGGATCATTAGCTTCTAGTTATAGAAGTCAAGAAGGTGGACAATTGCCTCCATCTAGAACGGTAGGACTTAACCTAAGTTTAAAATTTTAAATTAATTAAATATGAAAAATATAATCAAAAAGTTTGGTTTACTAACACTAGCAACTTCGTTTATTTTTAGTTGTTCAACAGTAGATTTTGGAGATGAAAATATAAACCCAAATTCTCCTACGAATATGAAAACGGATGCGCTTTTAACCCATGCAATCACTGGAATTACTGGTATTGTTAGTTCTCCAAGTTCTAACTATTATACCCAAGGAATGTCTGATATTACCTATACAACATATTCTAGGTATGATACATACCAGTGGAGTTATGATTGCTTCTATACAGGTCCTTTGACAGATTTAAAGGAAATTCTAGATCTAAATACTAATAACGCATCTGATGTTATCGCATTTGGAGATAACAATAATCAAATGGCTATAGCACACATTCTTCAAGTTTACATGTTTCATCACATGACTGACAGGTGGGGAGCAATACCATATTCTGAAGCTTTAAAAGGAGCGGAGAATATTTCTCCTGCTTTTGATCAGCAAAAAGATGTGTACTCTTCTTTATTTACTCAATTGGATACAGCAATTGGATTAATTAATAATTCTGCGATTGCAGTTCAAGGAGATATCATGTTTAATGGTGACATGACAGCTTGGAAAAGATTTGCAAATACATTAAAAATGACAATGGCATTAAGAATATCGGATGTTGATTCATCAACTGCTCAATCTAAATTTTTAGAAGCTGTTGCAGGTGGTGTTTTATCCTCTACTTCTCAAAATGTTCATTATCCATACTTAGATGCTGTAGCACATGAAAATCCGTGGAAAGGTGCATTTAGAACTAGAAATGATTTTGCACCAAGTAAAAGATTTGTAGATTATTTAACTGCAAATTCAGATCCAAGACTAACTAAAATGGCAGATGGTTCTAAAAATTCAGGTGGTGTAACCTATGTAGGAATGCCTTATGGATTAGAAGACCCTGCTATAAGTGGTGCAGATGTTGCTTCTATTACATCGGCGATTATAACAGATGGCACACAACATGGTGGGTTTTTATACACCTATGCACAAGTATGCTTAGCAATGTCTGAGGCTGCCCTTAAAGGATGGGGAGTTTCTGGAGATGCTCAAACGTGGTACGAACTTGGAATCAAAGCTTCTATGGATCAATGGGGTGTAAGTGCAGCTGATGCTACTACTTATATTGCTTCTGCTCCTGCAGTAAGTAAAAAAAATATGGCAATGGAAAAATGGGTTGCTTTATGGTTACAAGGTTACGAATCTTGGGCTGAATGGAGAAGATTAGACTTTCCTAATGACTTGTCAGCTCCAGCAGCTGCACTTTCTGGAACAGGAATTCCTGTGAGACATGGATATAGTGCTCAAACTATTTCTAACAACGAAGCAAATTATGATGCTGCTGTTTCACTGCAAGGTCCAGATACACAAGACACAAAATTATGGTGGGATACTAAATAAAACCACATTTATATAACTTATAAAAAAAGCATCCATTAGGGTGCTTTTTTTATATATTTAATTAAAACTTAAGATGAAATTATATATTTCTGTTATTACCCTTTTACTTGCTCTTGTTGGTCACTCTCAAATAATTGATCTTTCTGAAGATCAATTATTAAGATCTGGTAATGTCTTTTTAAAAAAATTCAATACAACTAATACAGAGGTAAAAGGAAATCGTTTTCTAGAGGAAAAATTTCAAAGAGGAAGTATTTTATTTTCTAATGATAAAAAATACGATGCTCTTATAAGATTAGATATTGCAAATCAGAAGTTTGAAATAAAAAAGGATTTGAATGCAAAAATAAGTTCAATTGAAATCGATAACAGCGTAACTGTAACAATTAATAATGAAAACTTTAAAAATCATTCATTTAATATAAATAATACAAATACCATAGGAATATTAAAAGAGTGTTTAATAACAGAAAACTATAAATTATACTACTATCCGCAAAAGGTTATTGAAATGCCTAATAACGATGGTATTAGCGCACCACCAACTGGCTATACTAAAACTCCACAGCCTAAGTGGAAAGATACCAGTTCTTACTTAATTTTTTATAATGGTAAAACTTACAGGCTGCCTAATTCACATAAAAAAATGATGGAACTAAGTATTTTTGATGAAAAATTATATAAAAAGTATAGAAAAGCAAATAAATTAAATCTAAAGAAAGAAGAAAGCTTGAAGAAATTGGTCTCATACTTTAACTCATTATAAATTTAATAATGGAAAAAGAACAAACTTTAATTTATGGAATAAGATCCGTAAAAGAAGCAATAGAATCTGAAAAATCTTTAAATAGGGTTTACATACAAAGAGGCTTAAAAGGTGCTTCTGCTTTTGATTTAATAAAAACTTTAAATCGAAAAGACATTGAAATATCCTATGTCCCAATTGAGAAGCTAAATAGATTTACTCTAAAAAATCATCAAGGAGTAGTAGCTACTATATCTCCAATAAAATTTTTAAATATAGATGACCTAAGTGAAATTGTAGAAAAAAAGAAAGAATCTGCAGTAATATTAATTTTGGACCAACTCTCCGATGTTAGAAATTTTGGGGCAATTGTTAGAACAGCAGAGTGCTCAGCTGTAGATTGTATTGTAATTCAATCTAGTGGAAGTGCTCCTGTAAATGGTGACACCATTAAAACATCTTCAGGTGCAGTATTCAATGTGCCTATTTGTAAGGTAAGTCACATTAAAGATGCTATCTTTCTTTTAAAACAATTTGACATAAAAATATTTGGAGCTTCTGAAAAAGCCGATAAAAACATCTACCAGGTTAAATTTAAGGGTGCTCAGGGGATAATTATGGGTTCCGAAGACAAAGGGCTTGTCTAGTTCCGTAATCAACCTGTGTGATGAGCTAATTAAGATTCCGCTTTTAGGGAAAATAGAATCATTAAACGTTTCAGTTGCTTGTGGAACTATTTTATATGAAATAGTACGTCAAAAAGGATATTAATTATAAAACTTTAATCAAAGTTTTCAATTCATTTATAATCAAACAGTGTTTGTGGATAGGCTCACTATTGTTATTAAAATGAATGGCATGAAATCCCGCATTTAAAGCACCTAAAATATCAGCCTCTAAATTATCTCCAATCATCAAACTATTAGCAGCTTTTGCCTGAGAAACATTTAAGGCATAATTAAAAATTTTAATGTTAGGTTTTTTAACTCCAACAGTTTCAGAATCAATTATACAAGTAAAATACTTCTTCATGTTAGAGTTGATCATTTTTTTATTTTGTACTTCTGTAAATCCATTTGTTATAATGTGTAATTTATACTTCTTCTTCAAAAGATCTAAAATTAAAAAGGTGTCTTTTATAAGGAAGTTATTATCTGGAAGAGCTAATACATAATCGTCAGAAATTTGATCTATAATTTTATCCTCAACATGTAAATTGAGTTTCTGAAATGCAGATTTCAACCTGTTGTGTCTCAAGAATTCTTTTGTAATTTTTTCATCTCTATAAAGTTTCCAATAAGAGAAATTGATAGGCATGTATATCTTTAAGAACTCATTTAAACCAACGCCTATTTTATATTTTTTTAATAGAATATCAAAAGTAATTGAAGAATTTTTTTTAAAATCCCATAAAGTATGATCTAAATCAAAAAATACATCTGTGATTCCTTTAATTTTTTCCATGAGAATTGAAATATTTTTTAAACATATTTTTCCATTTAAAATTAGAAGAATAATCACTATTAATAGAATTATTTAATACTAAAGTCATGTTCCCGTCTACTTCTTTTACATATCTAGTTATTTCTTCTAAAACCTGTCTAGCCACTACAGGTTTTTTGTATATTTTTAAAACTCTATCAGTAGCACATACCGGACAAAGTAAAAGCTTAGTTTCAATTTCATTTTCTAGGTCAAAAAAATAGAAAGGATTTGAGGTGCTAGCTCTAAATCCTGGTAAATCATAATATTGAAGACTATAGTCCTTAGTAAAACCTGATCTGGCATAGTTTCTATAAGTAACAGGGAAATCAATCTTCAGTAAATGTTGTCTAGTTTTTCTAACAGATCTATGGATGACAGATTGTAACATGTTTATTTCTTGCTTTAATAATGGTTCGCTTTCAAGAGAAGAAAATGAGGATAACAAGGAAACTTCACAAAAGTCTGAAATATCTTTAATTTTTTCAATGAAAACTTTTGAATAGACACTTAAATTCCTATCGTATCTTGAAAAATTAGCAAACAAAAAAAATACAGTAGTTTCGATCCCATTGTTCTTGTTTAACTTAATCCAATTTAAATAATCATCCAAAGGATCTTTTTTTAAATTTAAAAGAACTGGTATTCTTCTGTAAATTCTATATATATCTAATCTTAAAATATCTCTTAGAAGTCCTCCTAATGTTCTAATCAATCCTTTCCCTTTAAAATCAAAAGCACAAGGAACTTCTAGACAGGTGCTTAGTTTAAAAGTATCTTTTCTAAATTTTAAATCAGGATAAAAATCTAATAGTTTTTCTTTAAATCTTTTAATCCAAAAATCAATAATAGGTTTATTTAAGAATCTATTTTTATAAGCAAGACTAGAAGAAGGATCAAAACGACCAAAATCGTCTTTTAAGTGAAGGAGGTACTCTTCATATCGACTAATCAAATAAAAACTAGCTCCAAACAAATCAAAATTAAAAAAAGGGTTTTCTTTATTAGAAAAGAAAATAGGAAGGCCATCCCAGTTATCTACATCTATGTCTAAATCTTCAATTTTATGAGACAATAAAATATCAGAAGAGTTTATATAAAATTCATCCTGTATTTGACTAGTACCATAACTCATTTTATAAGAATTATATTCTTTAAAATAAATAATATCAGAACTAAACTCTATCTCAACTCCAAGTCTTAAAGTAAATATATGTTTGAAAATATATTTAATTCTTGGGGTGATTTTATGAGTGTAAATAAGAATCATTCACTTATTCTTATTTGGTTAATTAAAAAGGCTAAATCAATCGATGCATAGTTACCTGAACTCATGAACAGTAAATTAGAGTTTGCAAAAGACTGATTCAATAAAAATTCTTCTAATTTGATGTTATCAGAAAATACTTTTAGGTTTTTATCGTTAAAGGCATTTATAATTTCTTGATGATTAATTTCACTTAGTCCCTTCTTTAAAACTGCATTTGGATCATAATATAAAATAGCGAGATCAGCGCTATTTAAAGTGTCTCTGTACTGATTTATAAAGTTTTCATTTAGACTACTAAAAGTATGAAGCTCTAATAGAGCAATAAGTTTTCTTTCTTGGAATTGTTTTTTAAGTGCTTTTGTAGTAGCCTCTACTTTACTTGGAGAGTGAGCAAAATCTTTAAAAATTAATCTATCCTTCATCTCTAATATAGTCTCTAATCTTTTATCTGCACCTTTAAATGAAATGATAGAACTATAAAACTCTTCATCGTGAACTCCCATTAGTTGACAAATTAATTTAGCTCCAGCTAAATTGCTTAAATTATGATCGCCAAAAATATTTAATGGAATATCTCCTTCATCAGTAATTAGAAATGTCTTTCCATCTTTAATAAAATGTTCTGGTATAGAATATTCTAACTTTCTAATGGACTTCTCACATCTCAAAGTAATTTTCTCAACTTCTTTATCTAATTTATTATACACCAATACCCCCCCTTGAACAATTGTATCAAGGAACATCTCAAATTGATTTATATAGTTTTCGTTTGTTGGAAAAACATTTATATGGTCCCAAGATATGCCACTTAACAAAGCAATATTAGGTTGGTACAAATGAAATTTGGGTCTTCTATCTATGGGAGAGGATAAATATTCGTCTCCTTCTAAAAGAATAAAATCATTCTGATCAGTAAGATGAACCATCGTTTCAAAACCTTCCAATTGAGCTCCTACCATATAATCAACATCTTTATTATTGCTGTTCAAAACATGTAAAATCATTGCGGTAATGGAGGTCTTTCCATGACTCCCCCCTATAACAACTCTAGTTTTATCCTTAGACATTTCATAAATAAACTCTGGGTATGAAAGAATTTTAATGTTTTTAATTTTAGACTCCAATAACTCCGGATTATCAGCTTTCGCATGCATTCCAAGAATCACAAAATCTAAGTCAGAAGAAATTTTAGATGGAAACCATCCGAATTTTTCAGGAAGCAATCCATATTTATCCAATCTTGATTTTGATGGTTCAAATATATTATCATCACTTCCAGTTACTAAGTAGCCTTTTAGATGAAGAGCTATTGCTAAGTTATGCATCGCACTTCCTCCAACTGCTATAAAATGAATTCTCATGGTTTTATATCTCTAAAATCAATAACTAATTTATAAAATAGATCCTCTATAAATAAAAATATTAGTGAAATTATGGATTTAAAAGTTTCCATAAATCATCTTTTAATTCAATCAGACCCTGATTAGAAACAGAGGATATAAAATCAAAAGAAATATTTTTAATTTTTTTTGATATCTCTAAGGCAATTTTATCTTTTCTTTTTTGATCAATTAAATCAGATTTTGAAACAACTATAATTCTGTCCTTATCCAATAATTCAGGATTATATTTTCCAAGCTCATTTAATAAAATATTATACTGATCGACTATTTTCTCTGATTCACAAGAAATTAAAAAAAGAAGAACGGAATTTCTTTCTATATGCCTTAAAAAATGATGTCCCAAACCTTTTCCTTCTGAAGCACCCTCAATAATTCCTGGAATATCTGCAACTATAAAAGATCTATAATCTCTATACTCAACAATACCTAGATTTGGCTTAAGTGTGGTGAATTCATAATTACCTATTTTGGGCTTTGCAGAAGTAATAGTTTTTAATAGAGTGGATTTTCCAGCGTTAGGAAAGCCTACTAAACCCACATCTGCTAATACTTTAAGCTCTAGGGTTATCTGTGTTTCTTTTCCTTTAATTCCAGGCTGAAAATACCGAGGAGCCTGATTGGTAGAAGATCTGAAATTCCAATTACCTAAACCCCCCATTCCGCCTTCAAGAATTATTTTTTCTTCCCCATCTTCGATTGTTTCGTAAATAACTTTATTATTTAAAGAATCTTTAATAACTGTCCCTAAAGGAACTTTTATATAAATATCTTTGCCATCTGCACCAGAACTTCTACTACCGCTTCCATCACCACCATGTCCAGCTTTAAAGTGTCTTTTATATTTGAAATGATGAAGAGTCCAAAGTGATTTATCAGCTATAAAAATAATATGGCCTCCTCTTCCACCATCTCCCCCATCAGGACCCCCTTTGGTAATATACTTTTCCCTGTGAAAATGAGCGGAACCCTTACCTCCATTTCCAGAAAACACATCTACTTTGACATAGTCTACAAAATTTCCCTCAGTCATTATATATTTGAATCAATAACGTTATATATTCTCTCACTAATTTCGCTTATTCCACCTGTACCGTCGATTTGAAAAAATTTATTTTGAGATTTATAATAATTAATTAATATAGAAGTTTTTTTATTGTATTCGTCAAACCTATTTTCAATCTTAGACCTGTCTTGATCATCAACTCTACCACTATCTTTTCCTCTTTTTATTAGTCTTTCAATCAATATGTTTTCATCTACTTCTAGAGCTATTGTCATAGTTATACTCAACTCATTAGAAAGTAGAAACTCGTCCAATATTTCAGCTTGTAAAGTAGTTCTTGGAAATCCATCAAAAATAAAACCATTGGCATTTGGCGACTTATTAACTTCAGCTTCCAGCATTTTAATTGTTACGTTATCAGGAACTAAATCACCCTTTTCCATATAAGATTTGGCTAATAAACCGAGATCTGTTTTCTTAGAAATATTATATCTAAAGACATCTCCGGTTGAAATATGTATTAAATCATATTTATTTTTTACAAATTCAGCTTGTGTTCCTTTGCCTGAGCCAGGCTTTCCAAATAAAATCAAATTAATCATCTTAATAAAAATATATATTACAAATATACCCAAAATCAATAGTTAAATTATTTTATACATCATTACATTTTTAATGTATTTTTGTATAAATAATTTTTATGAATTATTTTTCTTCAAATTTTACCCTTGGTATACTTGGTGGTGGTCAACTTGGAAAAATGTTATTGCAAGTAACATCAAAATTAAGCATCAAAACAAATATATTAGATTCCAGTAAAGATTCACCTTGTAAAAATCTATGTAATGAATTTACCATTGGTAATTTAATGGATTTTGACTCTGTATATAAATTTGGGAAAAAATGTGATTTGATAACATTTGAAATTGAACACATAAATATCGAGGCTTTAGAAAAATTAGAGTCTGAAGGTGTTCCAGTGTACCCAAGTCCAAGAACTTTAAAAGTTATTCAAGATAAAAGTCTTCAAAAACAATTTTTTATTGATAATAATATTCCAACTGCAAATTTTTGGTATTTTAAATCATTTCATGATTTCAAAAAATCTCCTAATAGTAAAGAAATTAAATTCCCCTGTGTTTGGAAAAAAACAAAATTTGGATATGATGGTTACGGAGTGGAGATTATTAAATCAATTGATGAACTTCTAAAACTTCCAGATAATGAATTTATTATTGAAGAATTAATCCCTTTTGAAAAAGAATTAGCCACTACAATAGTGAGAAATAAATCAGGAGAAATTGAAGTTTTTCCACTTGTTGAAATGGATTTTAATAAAGAATCAAATCAAGTTGAATACGTAATATGTCCTGCTCAAGTAAGCAATGAATTAAATACTCTTGGAACTAATATTGCTTTAAAAGTATCTGAATCCTTTAAACACGTTGGCCTTCTAGCTATTGAAATGTTTTTAACAAAAGACAATAAAATAATAGTTAATGAAGTTGCTCCAAGACCACACAACAGTGCTCATTATTCTATTGAAGCCTGTGAAAATTCACAATTTCAACAGCATATAAATTCTATATTAAATTTAAGTTTAGGAAGCTCAAAAACTAATATTAATGCAATAATGGTTAATTTAGTAGGTGAAAAGGGTTATTCAGGACCTGTTCATTATGAAGGAATTGATAGTGCATTTAAATATGGAAATGTTTCAGTTCATATTTATGGAAAGTCTGAAACCAAACCCAATAGAAAAATGGGGCATGTAACAATAATTGATAAAGATTTAAAAGTCGGTTTAAATAAAGCTAAATCCGTAAAAGATTTAATAAAAATTAAAACAAAGTGATTATGGCAAAAGTTGGAATTATAATGGGAAGCAAATCAGATCTGCCTATAATGCAAGAAGCAGTTGATATATTAAATGATTTTGGAATTTCTAACGAAGTTGATATTGTTTCTGCACACAGAACACCTGATAAAATGATGGAATACGGTAAAAATGCCCATCAAAGAGGAATTTCTGTTATTATAGCTGGTGCCGGAGGAGCAGCACATCTTCCAGGCATGATTGCATCTCTAACTCCATTACCTGTCATAGGTGTTCCAATTAAATCTCGAAACTCAATTGATGGTTGGGATTCTGTATTATCAATTCTTCAAATGCCTAGTGGTGTTCCTGTAGCTACAGTAGCATTAAACGGCTCAAAAAATGCAGGGATTTTAGCTGCCAAGATAATAGGAACAAGCCAAGTGGATATTCAAAATAAAATAATAGAATATAAGTCTGAACTTAAAAAGAAAGTGATCCAGGATTCTATCCAATAGATTTTTCAAGTAAAAATATTATTAACAACCATAATATCGGAATAGATTCAACCCAAAAGCTTGCGAAATGTTTTGCTTGATTCTCCTTTGTAATATATATCATACGGGCTGTGATTAAAGCAATTGTGAAATCAGAAATTAAATATATTATAGATAATGGTTGAATTACAAGGTTTATTAATAAGAAAAGGATTAGAAGTAAATAAGCTAACTGTTTCGTTTTTTTTAGTCCATATAATTGAGGGATTGTTTTTAATTCAATAGAATCAAATTTTAAATCCCTTATTTCAAAAGGAAGGGTATATACTACTACAAAAATAAATCTTTGGAAAAATAGAATAATAGCGTTTAAATAGTCTACTTCAAGTTCTACTGTAAGAGGAAAAAGAACTGTAACCGCTGCCCAACAAAATGCAACAATAAATATTTTTATTCGACTATAATTCCTGATATTTCTTTTAGATCTATTAAATGGAATAACATAAATAATGCAAAAAATAGACATGAAAATCCCAAATAAAATTGTTTGAATTTTTATGTAAAAAAGAGAACAAAACAAACATAATCCACAGAAAAAACTTAAATATTGAATCTTTTTAATAGAAATATTATTTACCAAAAAATAATAGGGCAAGGTAGATGCATACTTAATAAAATTATATACAATTATTGTAGCATTGAAAACAATAAATAAAATAATACTATCAAACTCTATGCTTAGTCTTAAAGAAGTTATTAGTATTAATGCTAAAACACTCAGAGATAAATGTAAACTTGATTTAATATAAAATTCAAAAATTGAAGATATTTTTTTCACTCACCCAAAATTATAAAAGTGTTAATAATTAATGCTTTTTAAGTTAAAAACTTTACGTTTTATATATAATTAAATGATTTAATTATATACTATTTAACTATTTTTGTTTTAAAATTTTATAGAAAAAAATGAAAGGGTTTTCATCTAGACATATCGGAATAAATAAAGAACAAAAAAATTACATGCTTGACTCACTTGGTATTGATTCTATAGAGCAGTTGATATCTGAAACAATTCCAAAAAATATAAGATTAAAAAAAGATTTAGATTTAGAGGAGGCTTTAAGTGAAAACGAATTTTTAACTCATATAGAAAAACTATCTAAAAAAAATAAAAATTATAAATCTTTTATAGGTCTTGGATACAATCAGTCTATTACTCCTTCAGTTATAAAAAGAAATGTTCTAGAAAACCCTAGTTGGTATACAGCATACACACCTTATCAAGCTGAGATTGCGCAAGGTAGAATGGAGGCTTTACTTAATTACCAAACTATTATATGTGACTTGACAGGGATGGAACTATCCAATGCTTCATTATTAGACGAAAGTACTTCAGCTGCAGAAGCTATGACAATGCTATATAGTTCCAGGTCTAGAGAACAAAAAAAAGAGAATGTAAAAAAGTTCTTTGTTTCAAATGATGCACTTGCACAAACAATCTCGCTTATTGAAACAAGAGCTGAACCTCTTGGAATTGAAGTTGTCATTGGAAAGCTTGATGAATTTAACTTTTCAAATGATTTTTATGGTTGTTTTATGCAATATCCTGGAATACACGGAAGTATTAACGATTTAAATAAATATGGTAAAAAAGCTAAGTCTAATGGTATGAAAATTGTAGTTGCAGCGGATATTTTTGCACTATGTCTTTTAAAAGAGCCTTCTAATTTTGGGGCAGATGTTGTAGTTGGCACATCACAAAGGTTTGGAATTCCCTTAGGATATGGAGGTCCACATGCTGCTTTTTTTGCTACTAAAGAAGAATATAAAAGATCTATCCCTGGTAGAATAATAGGATTATCTAAGGATGTTGACGATAACCCTGCTTTGAGAATGGCTTTACAAACTAGGGAGCAACATATTAAAAGAGACAGGGCTACATCAAATATTTGTACCTCTCAAGTACTATTAGCAGTTATGGCCAGCATGTATGGAGTTTTTCACGGCCCTGATGGTCTTAAAAGCATTGCCTTGAAAATTCACGAATTGACTGTATTACTTGATAATGCACTAAATAAAATTGGAATAAAACAATTTAACAAAAACTATTTTGACACTTTACTTTTGAAAGGCCCAACAGAAAAAATTAAAATTATTGCCGAAAAAAATAAAATCAATTTCAATTATATTGATGACAAACATTTTTCCATCTCAATTAATGAGGCAACTTCACTTAATGATATTCAATTGATTGTTGATGTGATTGCAAAAGGGGTTGAAAAAGATTCTGTTATTGTAAGTCAGACTACTAGTGAAAGTAAAATTCCTAAGGATTACGTAAGAGAATCTAAATTTTTACAAACAAAAATTTTTAATATTCATCATTCTGAGACGAGTTTAATGAGATATATTAAAAATCTAGAAAGGAAAGATTTATCACTAACCCATTCGATGATTTCCCTGGGATCATGTACTATGAAATTAAATGCTGCTTCAGAAATGATTCCTATAAGTTGGTCTAAATGGAATAATATTCATCCTTTTGTTCCATTGAATCAAGCTAAAGGTTATCAAATGTTAATTGATAAGTTAGAAAAACAATTAAACGAAGTAACAGGATTTTCAGGAACATCTTTACAACCTAACTCTGGAGCTCAAGGAGAGTATGCTGGACTAATGGTAATTAGGGCATATTTAAAAAGTATCTCACAAGGACATAGAAATATTTGTTTAATTCCATCTTCTGCTCATGGAACGAATCCTGCGTCTGCAGTAATGGCAGGAATGAAGGTAGTAGTTATTGGAACCGATAAGTATGGAAATATTAATGAACAAGAATTAAAAGAAAAAGCTGAACTTCATCAAGAAAACTTAGCTGCACTGATGGTTACTTACCCCTCAACTCATGGTGTATTTGAATCATCAATTCAAGAAATAACTAAAGTAGTTCATGATAATGGAGGGCAAGTATATATGGATGGTGCCAATATGAACGCCCAAGTAGGTTTAACTAATCCTCATATAATAGGGGCAGATGTTTGTCACTTAAACCTACACAAAACCTTTGCAATTCCTCATGGTGGAGGCGGGCCTGGAGTTGGTCCAATATGCGTTGCCAAACACTTGGTTCCATTCTTGCCAAATAATCCAATAATTAATGTTAGTTCCAAAGAAAGTGTTAAATCAATTTCTGCTGCTCCTTGGGGATCAGCCTTGGCTTGTGTTATTTCTTATGGATACATTTGTATGCTAGGATCAAAAGGACTAAAATCTTCAACTGAATATGCTATTTTAAATGCAAACTATATAAAATATAGAATTGAAAAACATTATGGTATTTTATACCAAGGAGAAAACGGAAGAGCAGCACATGAATTAATAATAGATTGTCGTCCTTTCAAGGAAAACGGAATTGAAGTAATGGATATAGCCAAACGATTAATTGATTACGGTTTTCATGCACCTACAGTTTCTTTTCCTGTTCCAGGAACTATGATGATAGAACCGACAGAAAGCGAAAATTTAGATGAAATAGATCGTTTTTGTGATGCTATGATAGCCATAAGATTAGAAGTCGAACATTGCACAAAAGAAAATAAAAATAATTTGCTTTGTAATGCTCCCCACACTATTGAAATGATAAGTTCAGAAAAATGGAATTACCCATACACTAGAAATGAAGCTGTTTTTCCTTTACCTTTTGTTTAGAAAATAAATTTTGGCCCTCAGTAAGAAGAGTTGATGATGCGTATGGAGATAGAAATCTAATCTGCACATGTGAACCAATTGAATCGTATATAGAAAACTAGGTTTTTTTGATTAAGTTTTCTATTTTGTGTTAATAAATTAAAGTATTTATGTCAATATGTATTACTGGAACTGGATCATATATTCCAGAGATTATTAAAAAAAATAAAGACTTTTTAGAGAATACATTTTTAAACTCGGATGGAAGTAATTTTAAAGTTTCAAACGAAGTAATAATAAAAAAATTTCAAGCTATAACTGGAATTGAAGAGCGTAGATATGCAAAAAGTAATCATAATTCCTCTGATCTAGCTTTTTTTGCAGCAAAAAATGCAATAAATGATTCAAAAATTGATCAGGAAAATCTAGATTATATAATTGTCGCTCATAATTTTGGTGATATAAAATCCGGAACCAAACAGTTTGATCAACTTCCAAGCTTAGCCTCAAGAGTAAAATATAAATTAGGCATAAATAACCCTAGTTGTGTGTGTTATGATTTAATTTTTGGATGTCCAGGATGGATTGAAGGTGTAATCCATGCACAAGCATTTATTAAAGCTGGTATGGCTAAAAAGTGTTTAGTAATTGGTGCAGAAACTTTGTCAAGAACTTATGATACAAGCGACAGAGATTCAATGATATTTTCCGATGGCGCAGGTGCCTCAATTATTGAGAAAAAAGATGAAGTTCATAATCAAGGAATTCTTTCTCATAAGACATGTACCTTTTCATCTGAAAATACTTTTGATTTATTTTTAGGAGAGTCATTTGACAACAAAAATAAATCTAAAGATAAATACATAAAAATGTATGGTCATAAAATTTATGAATTTGCTATCACCAAGGTTCCACAAGCTTTGAAAGATTGTTTAGAAAATAGCGGAAAATCAGTAAGTGATGTAAAAAAAATATTTTTACACCAAGCTAATGAGAAAATGGATGATGCTATGGTCAATAGATTTTATAAACTATACGATTTACCTAGACCAGACAATATTATGCCAATGTCAATTGGCAAACTAGGTAATAGTTCTGTAGCTACTATTCCCACTTTATTAGATTTAGTTAAAAAAAATAAACTAGAAAATCATTCTTTAAAAAAGGGAGATATAATTCTTTTTGGAAGTGTTGGTGCTGGAATGAATGTCAATGCAATTACTTATCAAGTTTAGTATTGCTTAAAATAAATTTACTTCTTCAATACTTTAAATCAATATTCATAACTTTGGATAATTAATATTACTATGTTTTACCTCAATGACATTGGACGATACTTTATAATGATAAGAATGTCATTTTTTAAACCCTGTAAATGGAGGGTTTTAAAAAAATTAATTTTTAAAGAAATTAATGACTTAATAATTGAGTCTATCCCAATTGTTGTAATTCTTTCTTTTTTTATTGGGGCAGTTGTATCAATTCAAACAGCTTTAAACCTAAGTAGTCCTTTTCTTTCAAAATCATTAATTGGTTTCGCAACTAGACAATCAGTAATACTTGAATTTGCTCCTACATTTATGTCAATAATAATGGCAGGAAAAGTTGGTTCTTATATAACTTCAAGCATAGGAACAATGAGAGTTACTGAACAAATAGATGCTCTAGAAGTTATGGGAATAAATCCACTTAATTATTTAGTTTTCCCTAAAATAATAGCGCTATTATTTTACCCTTTTGTAATTACAATAGCAATGTTTGTCGCAATCTTTGGCGGTTTTTTAGCAATGACATTTGCTGGAGTCCCAAGTGAAGAATTTATCACAGGAATTCAAACGGAATTTGAACCATTTCATATTTTTTACTCATACGTAAAAACAATTTTGTTTGCTTTAATTTTAGCTACGGTACCAGCATATCATGGGTTCTATATGAAAGGTGGAGCACTTGAAGTAGGTAAAGCTAGTACTTCCTCTTTTGTTTGGACTTCAATTATAATTATAGTAGTCAATTTTATTATAACTCAATTATTATTAAGCTAATGATAGAGATAAAAGAAATTAGTAAATCGTTTGATGGAAATAAAATTTTAAATAATATTTCTACCAGTTTTGTTAAAGGAAAAACAAATTTAATTATTGGGCAAAGCGGATCTGGTAAAACTGTATTATTGAAATGTTTACTAGGTCTCCATTCTTCGGACAATGGTGAAATCCTTTATGATGGAGTTTCTAACAAAAACATGTCAGAATCCAATAAAACATTACTTAGAAGAGAAATGGGTATGGTTTTCCAGGGAAGTGCTCTATTTGACTCCATGACTGTTTTAGAAAATGTGATGTTTCCATTACAAATGCTAACCCAAAAGAAAAATGATGAGATTATTCAAAGAGCTGAAAATGCAATATATAGAGTTGAATTGAAAGAAGCGAAACAAAAACTTCCATCTGAACTCTCAGGAGGCATGCAGAAAAGAGTAGCCATAGCTAGGGCTATTGTTATGAATCCTAAATATTTATTTTGTGATGAACCAAATTCAGGTCTTGACCCAAGAACTGCTATTGTGATTGATAATTTAATCCAAGAAATTACCAAAGAATATGACATAACTACTATAATCAACTCACATGATATGAACTCCGTTTTAGAAATTGGTGAAAAAATAATATTTCTTGAAAATGGGATGAAAAAATGGGAGGGTACAAATAAAGAAATATTTTCTACTAAAAATAAATCTATTACAGATTTTGTTTATTCTTCAGAGCTTTTAAAAAAGGTAAAAAAATATTTATAATTCTATTTTACGAATTAAAACAAAAGTACTATCAGTTAGTTTAAATTTTAGCAAATTTCTAATTTTTTCTTCTTGAATTTCGATATAATCTGTAGAAACATTTTTTGACCATTTTGCTGTAAAAACTGAAATTGTATCTTTATCAGAATCTACGTGCTTAACAGTTTTATAAAAATCAATAATACTATCAAAACTAATTTTAATTTCTTTGATGATAGAGTTATAAAAGATTTCTATTTCATCTTGTTTTTCTAACTTTTTAAGTCTTTGTTCTAAAATTTTGATTTGACGATTTTTATCAACTAAATCTAAAGAATCTCTAAATCGGAGTTCTGATAAAAAACGTTTTTGTTCTTTAAAATCATTTTCTAAGCTCTGTTGATTGATAAAAATACTTGTCAATGATAATGAAGAGTATTTCTTTATTTTAGCATTAAGAATATCTATTACTTCATTTGAGACTGATTCAAAGCCAAAGTTATTTAAAACGATTTGAGATTCTTTATCCTCCCACGGCCAAGAATATTTTTCTTTATTTTCATTGGAGTTATAAGTAATAACAGCAGTTCTTTGAAGAAAATCTTTATTTTTTAACCCTTCTAGTTCATATTTTAAAAATTCCTTTGCAGATGTGTTGAAATTACTTTCATTTAATACTCCAAAAAAAGTGTAAGAAGCAGGAATAATCATTAAAATTGCAAATAATGTAATTAATCTTGAAGTAGCTTTTCTTCTTTTAGAATTAGCATAATTTATCATTGGAAATCCAAGGAGTTTAATGACTAAATAAGTTGCTAAGACGATGAAAAGAGTATTTATCATAAATAAATACATAGCCCCAACAGAAAATGCAATATTACCAGTTGCTAAACCAAATCCAACGGTACATAAAGGCGGCATTAAAGCTGTTGCTATTGCTACCCCATAAATAACTGAAGAAATTGTTCCTTTTTTGGTTCTAGCTATTATTAAAGCTAACCCTCCAAAAAAAGCAATTAGGACATCTCTTATATCTGGCTTTGTTCTCGATAATAGCTCAGATGATTCTTCTCTAAGTGGGAAAAAAGTAAAAAACAAATAAGCGGTAACAACACTTAAAACTACCATTACAATAAAATTTATAATGGATTTTTTTAATGTTTCTAGGTCATTTATTGCAATAGATAAGCCAAAACCTAAAATAGGTCCCATAAGTGGAGAAATTAGCATTGCTCCAATAACGACAGGGATAGAATTAGCATTAAGGCCAATAGATGCAACAAAAATAGAGCAAATTAAAATCCAGGCTGTTGCCCCTTTAATTGAAATATCCTCTTTTATAGAGTTTAAAGTTGACTCTTTGTCTGTATTTTGTCTGAAATCTAATATATCTTTTAAAAATGAAAAAACAAATCTTAATAAGCCTTTTTCATTTTTAGAAACAGGGTTTTTATTAATTATATTTTCATCTGAAAAATTAAATTTAGATTCCATTATTATTTTTGTTTTAATCCAGTAAGGTCTGAGGAACTTCTAATTTTAGCACCAAGTCCATCTATCATCTCAATATTATATTTCTTACAAATAGAAGATTCTGGAACTTCTGAAGTAGATCTATCTCCTCCATTTGCGAAAATATCAGGTTTTACAGATTCAAGAGAAGCACAAACTGTTTTATCCATATCTACAGATAAAAAAACTTCATCTACCATTTTTAAGCATTTCACTATTTCTACTCTATCTGACTCGTCCATGAATGGTTTTCCTTTTTTCAATATGCATTGGTGGTTATTATTAACAATAACTACAAGTTTATCACCAAGTTTTTTAGCTAATTTTAAATATTCTAAGTGGCCTATATGAATCGGATCAAAATAACCACTAACTGCAACTCTTTTCATAATTTATTTTTTTTACTCTAGAAACTGGTGAAAATAAATACTTTTTTCTTGTTTCTATTTCTTCACAAATATATCTTTTTCTTAATTTACCTATTTTCTTGAAAATTCTATTTTCGTTATGTTGGAATAATTCATCATTTAAAATGTCAAATAAAAAAATATTACTGTCCTTTATAACATCATATCTACTTAATGAAATAACTAAATCAACATTTGAATCTGTAGTCGCAGAGGGATTCTTTAAATATTTAGCTAATTTTGAAAGAATATTGTCTGGGAAAATTAAATTATTTAAAAATGGCAACATCATCAATTTAAATGTATGTTTCCATTCATTTCCATGAGGACGAATCATTATTTTTGAATTTTGACTCACTTTGAAATGAGCTAATTCATGAATTAACGTAATTAAAAATCTATAGGGATTACTTATATGATTTATAGTGATTTGATTGGACCCATCTTTAAGTCTTCTAAAATCTCCGTGTTTGGTTTTTCTTACATTAACAACTTTAATAATTAAATTATCCTCATTAATTAAATTTCCCACAAGATTAATAGATGTTTTTGGAATATAATCTAATACTTCATTTTTTTTCATGGATTTGTAGTGGAAACAGGAATAGTTTTTCCATTAAAAAATGTATTTCCTTCTAATGAAAATTTATAAATAAAATTTGCCATTTCAAAGGCACTAGTATTTGCTTTATATCCCGGAAATGCTTCTTCTAACATTTCTGTTTGGACTGCACCCAAAGCTAAAGTATTAAAACAAATTTCTGATTCTTTAAACTCCTCGGCCAACATTTCAGTTAATATATTTAAAGCTCCTTTACTGCTTGAATATGCGGACAAACCAGGAAATTTACTTGAACCTCCAATACCTCCAATACTACTTATATTAATTATATGACTTTTTTTAATAAAGTATGGAAGTAATTGTCTGATAAGTTCAGCCAATCCAAAAACATTTACATTATAAACTGATTGAAAATCTTTAAAAGATGTTTGACTAAATGGTTTATTAATTAAAGCTCCTGCATTATTTATCAATATATCCACCTTTTTGATATTCTTGGAAAGGGCACTTAAAGTTTCGGTAATAGATTTTTGGGATGAGATATCAACATAATATGACTTAACATTTTTTAGATTTAAATCGGATATTGATTTATTGTTTCTAGACAATGCAATTACATTAAAATTATTAGTATTGAAAATCTTAATTAACTCAAAACCTATTCCTCTACTACAGCCAGTAATTATAACATTTTTCATTAAAATAAAATTTAAATTTAAACTAGCATGGTAACTGGATTTTCAATGAAGCCTTTTAGGGTTTCTAAAAATAATGATCCCGTAACCCCATCAACAGTCCTATGGTCACAAGCAAGAGTTAATTTTATAGTATTTCCAATTTGGATTTTTTCCTCCTTGACAACCGGTTTTTGAACAATACTCCCTACAGAAAGTATAGCTGAATTTGGTTGATTTATTATCGAAGTAAATTCCTTTATTCCAAACATTCCCAAATTAGATACAGTAAAAGTACTACCTTCCATATCATTTGGACTCAATTTCTTGTTTTTTGATTTCGACGCTAAATCTTTTACTTCTAATCCTATTTGTGTTAGAGACTTCTCATTAGCAAAACGAATAACAGGAACAACTAATCCATCGGTTACACCAACTGCAACACCAACATGAACATGATGATTTAATCTCATCTTATCTTCAAACCACTGTGAATTAACCCTAGGATGTAGTTTTAAAGCCATTGCACAAGCTTTAACGACTATATCATTAAATGATATTTTAGTATTCGGCAAAGTATTGTATTGTTTTCTAAATGCGATTGCATTATCCATATCAAATTCAACATTCAAATAATAATGAGGTGCAGAGAATTTAGATTCCTTCAATCTTCTGGCTATAGCCTTTCTCATTTGAGAGTTTTCAATTTCCTCGAAGCTTTCTGTTCCTTTTACAATTTTTTCATCTTTTGGAGAAGGTAAACCAACAGCTATTGAATCATTTTGTGAACTTTTTCCAGCTTCATCATTTGTTGGAATATGATTTTCAATATCTGATTTGGTAATTCTTCCATTATCTCCAGAACCAATTACAGATGATAAATCTATGTTTTTTTCTTTAGCTATTTTCTTTGCCAATGGAGATGCTAATATTCTGTCACTTGAGGATAACAACTGGTTATCATTTTCGGATTCAACAATTTGGTTAATTTCATCTGGAAAATCTAAATTTTCAGTTATGGTGGGGTCTTCAATTACTACTTTTCCAAAATCATCAATTGCAGATTTAAAATCAGCATTTTCATCACCAATTACTGCTAATAAACTATCAACTAAAGCAGTTTCACCATTTTTAATTCCTATATACAAAAGTGTTCCTTCATAAAAAGATTCAAATTCCATTGTAGCTTTATCAGTCTCTATTTCTGCTAAAATATCACCTTCCTTAACTTCATCTCCAATATTCATTAACCAACTCGAAACAGTCCCTTCCTCCATGGTGTCACTTAACCTTGGCATTTTAATTAATTGGAAATTATTTGATTTAGAACCAGGTTCTGTCAAATCTTCAGATTTTTCTGTCTCATTAATTTGATCAACTAAATCCAATTGACCACTCATTTTAAGTTCACTATTTATTAAAGCACTTATATCTTCGTCTTTTTCACCAACCACAGCTAGTAAAGTATCTACTGCTGCAGTTTCGCCTTCATTTATCCCAATGTGCAAAAGAAATCCTTCATGAAATGATTCAAATTCCATTGTGGCTTTATCGGTTTCTATTTCTGCTAAAATGTCCCCCTCTTTAACTTCATCTCCAATATTTACAAGCCATTTAGCAACTACACCTTCTTCCATGGTATCACTTAATCTCGGCATATTAATTATCTGGGCCATTATTTTAATTTATGAGAAATGAAATTATAATTATCTTCTTCGTATACTGCGTCATACATTACACTCTTCTCAGGATAAGGAGAATCTTCTGCAAATTTTTCGCATTCTAAAACTTTAGCCTTTATCATTCTATCAATATTAGAAATTTCTTGTTCCGTGGCAAAATCATTATCTAAAATCACTTTTTTTACCTGAGATATTGGATCTATTTTACGGTATTCATTAACCTCATCCTTAGTTCTGTACTGCTGTGCATCTGACATCGAATGTCCTCTGTATCTGTATGTTTTCATTTCTAAAAAGGTAGGACCTTCACCATTTCTTGCTCTTAAAATTGCCTCATCTAGAGCTTCTGCAGCTTTAATTGGATCCATTCCATCCACAGGACCACAAGGCATTTCATAACCTAAACCTAATTTCCATATATCAGTGTGATTTGCTGTTCTTTCTACAGAAGTTCCCATTGCGTATCCGTTATTCTCTACAATAAAAACTACTGGTAATTTCCAAAGCATAGCTAAATTTAATGTTTCATGAAGAGATCCTTGTCTTACTGCACCATCTCCCATAAAACATAATGTTACTGCTTCTCTATTGAAATATTTATCTCCAAAAGCCATCCCTGCACCCAAAGGAATTTGTCCACCTACTATTCCATGTCCTCCGTGAAATCTATGCTCTTTGGAAAAAATATGCATAGAACCCCCAAGACCCATCGACGTTCCAGTAGATTTTCCGTATAATTCAGCCATAATTCTTTTAGGATCAACACCCATTCCAATTGGCATAACGTGATTTCTGTATGCTGTAATCATTCTATCTTTTGTCAAATCCATAACATGAAGAGCTCCTGCTAAGACTGCCTCTTGACCGTTATAAAGGTGTAAAAAACCTCTTACCTTCTGCTGAATATAAACTGCAGCTAGTTTGTCCTCAAATTTTCTCCAAAAAAGCATGTCTTCATACCATTTCAAATACGTCCCTTTATTAATCTCCTTCATTTTAAATAATTAAAATTTATTTCATTCAAAGTTTAATGAAATTATAATGCAAAGTTAATATAACTAAACAATTGTTTAAAATTAAAAACAAATTATATTATTAATAAAAATTGTAGGTAAATGAAAACCTTAGAGTGTTTTCTAACGGACTAATCACACTTGAGGTTGATAATAGGTAAGATAAATCTAAATTAATTTCATCAATTTTAAAACCAGTACCAAAAGTTATATATTTTCTAGCACCTTTATTTTCGTTTTCATTAAAATAACCTGCTCTAATAGCAAACGAATCATTATATAAATATTCTAAACCTAAGGCAACTGTGAGCTCCTTAAGCTCTTCACTAAAACCTCCAGGCGCATCACCAAAAGATTTAAAAATTCCACTTAAAAAGTTTACATCAACTTGATTGTAGCCAATGATTTCTTCGTTAGAATTATAAATAGGTACACTTGGGGAGGGAACAAGTAATTTATTTAATTCTAAATTAACTGAAACTTTATTAGATGAATCAAAAATAAAATCAAATGCAGTTCCTAGCTTAAGGTTTGTAGGTATATAATTATTTTTACCTAACTCCTCATATTTCATTCTAGGTCCAATATTTGATATGTTAAAGCCAGCTCTTAAAATTCCATTAAAATTATTATAAGACTTTTCATCAGATTGATAAAAACCTGAAATATCTACTGCAAAAGAGCTTGCAGAATCAGAATTGGAATCAACTGATTGCAATTTAACATCAGACATAAGAAACCTTCCTGTAACTGCCAAAGCAAAGTAATCGCTTAATTTTAAAGAATATGACGCATCTAAAGTAAATTCGTTTGGATTTTCTAAAAGCGGAATGTCTTGAGGATTTTGAATAATATCAATATCTCCTAAACTGAAATATTTAAAACTTGCTGACCAAGAACTTCTCTCGTCTATAATATTAAAATAATTAATATTTGCGAGAAAAACATCACTCACTAATTTACTTAAATAAGGTGTATAACTAACTCCAACTCCTGAAAGATTTTCTGAAAAAACATATTTAGAAGGGTTCCAGTGTTGAGAAAACGCATCTGGTGAAGTTGCTACGCCTTGTTCACCTAATCCTGATGCTCTGGCATCAGCAGAAATCATTAAAAATGGAACAGCTGTGGTTATTACTCTTCTGTCTTGAGAAAAATTGTAATTAAATACTAAAATTGTAAAAAATAAAAGTAGTGTATTTTTGTTCATAATTATTAAACGTTAAATATATATAAATATTATTTTTAGTTGTTTTAATTAAAATAATTATTTTTTTTAAACTATTTGCTATCTTGCAACTTGAAAAAGATGAGAAAACATATTTATAATATGAAAAAATACAATTTATTTAGATTTCCGTTATTCTTGTTAACTATATTAATTATTACAGGTTGTAACAGAAATTCAATGAAAAGCGGAAAGGATAGTTCACAAGCTACTGGATGGAGTATGAAATCAAAAGACGGTGGTTTTCAGAGCAAAAAAGCATTCAAAGGGCAACCTGCTGGTCCTGGCTTGGTTTTTGTTGAAGGTGGAACTTTTACAAAGGGGAATGTTAAAGATAATGTAATGCATGACTGGAATAATACTCCTACACAACAATATGTTAGGTCTTTTTTTATTGATGAAACTGAAGTTACTAATGAAATGTACGGAGAGTATCTATATTGGATGGAAGAAATTTTTTCAGAAAATTTTCCAGAAATATACAAAGCTGCTCTGCCCGATACACTAGTTTGGAGAAACCCTTTAGGTTTTAATGAAGATATGGTAAATAATTATTTAAGACATCCTGCTTTTCAAAATCATCCTGTAGTTGGAGTAAAATGGCAACAGGCGGTTAATTTTGCCAAATGGCGAACAGATAGGGTAAATGAGATAATTTTAGAATCTAAAGGATATATTAGACCAGGCGCTAAAATGCCTGATAGTATAACTGACGGCTATACATTCAATACAGAGCAATATTTGAAAGATCCTGAAAATGCATATGGTGGAAAAATGAATTCACTTGCGGGTGACAAGGCAAAAGAAACAAATGAAGAAGGTGAAGAAAAGGTCAAATATTCTACTAGAGCAGATGGGGATTTATTGCCTGAATACCGATTACCAACAGAGACAGAGTGGGAATATGCTGCGCTAGCATTAAGTGAGATTTCTAAGGATAATGTTTACCGTGGAAAGAAAAAATTTCCATGGGATGGGGATTACACTAGATCAGGAAAGAAAAAAAATGTTGGGGATCAGTTGGCTAATTTTAAATTATCCGACGGTGATTATGGTGGTATTGCTGGCTGGTCAGAAACAGGATCAGGTATAACAACTAATGTCAGAGCATACCCTCCTAATGATTTCGGATTATATGGAATGGCAGGAAATATTGCAGAATGGGTTGCAGATGTTTACAGACCTATTATTGATGAGGATGCAAATGACTTTAACTACTACAGAGGAAATCAGTACAAACAAGCTGTAATTGATGAAAATGGAAAAACGGTTACTATTGATGAGGAAAATGCTAGTTATAACGCTTTACCAGGATCTCTTTTAGAGGAAGTTCTTAGTACCGAAGATGTTACTAAACAACAAAGAGTCAATTACTCAACCGGAGATAATAGAGATTTTAATGATGGAGATAGAGGATCTGTTAGAGATTTTCAAATTGAAGGTGATTATTCCCGAATGTATAACGCTCCATCAGAGGAAGATGGAGGTGAAGAAAGAACTACTCTAATAAATGATGAAGCTAGAGTTTTTAAAGGTGGTTCTTGGTTGGATAGAGCTTATTATCTCGATCCAGCCCAAAGAAGATACTTGCCAGGCAATATGACCACAAACTTTATTGGGTTTAGATGTGCAATGTCTTATCTGGGTGACACTAGAAATTCAACAAAGCCAAGAAAAAGATAGTTTTCTTTTTAACATAATTTTTCAGAAATAAATTTATTGTTCTCTTAATTCATTATTTTTAAGAAATGACAACCGATCAATTATATGAATTATTTCTAAATTGTAATGGGATTTCAACTGATACAAGATCAATTGATGAGGGGAACCTTTTTTTTTGTTTAAAGGGTGATAATTTTGATGGAAATGATTATGCTTCCGAAGCTCTATTAAAAGGAGCTAAAAATGTAATTATAGATAATCATAATTTAGATAATTCAAACTTTATAAAAGTTGATAATGTTTTAAATTCCCTACAATTACTTTCATCTTATCATAGATCTAAATTAAAAAACACAACCTTTATAGCTCTTACTGGAAGTAATGGAAAAACAACAACTAAAGAGCTTATTACTAATGTATTAAGAAAAGAATTTAAAACAAGCTCGACAATAGGTAATTTAAATAATCACATTGGAGTTCCTCTTACTTTACTGAAAATCAAAAAAGATTCTGAATTTGCGATAATAGAAATGGGAGCTAATCATATAGGTGAAATAGCATTTTTAACAAACTTAATTAAACCAGACTTAGGCTATATAACTAATTTTGGAAAAGCACATTTAGAGGGCTTTGGCGGTTTAAATGGTGTAATAAAAGGGAAATCTGAATTGTATAATTGGTTAATCAAAAATGATAAACCAGTTCTAATAAACACAAGCGATAAAAAACAAATCAATTTTATTAATTCCAAATCGATAACATTTGGAATAAAAAATGACGCTAACTATATATTTAAAAAAAATAATTTTGGAGATTTCATTTCTGTTTTATATAAAAAAGTTGAAATCAATAGTAATTTAATTGGCGACTACAACTTTGATAATATAACTTCGGCAATTTCTTTAGGCTTGTATTTTGATATTAATATCAACTCAATAAAAAATGCAATAGAAAATTATATTCCAAAAAATAACAGATCTGAAATTTTATTTAATAATGAAAAAAAAATAATTTTAGATGCATATAATGCCAACCCTACTAGCATGAGCTTAGCTATTGATTCATTTTTAAAAATAGAAGGGTCAAAAGCTTTAATTTTAGGAGATATGTTTGAACTTGGGGAGTACTCCAATAAGGAACATCAAAAAATAATTAATCGTTTAGAAAAAGAAAATAACAAAACTTTTTTTGTTGGAAATGAATTTTATAAACTTAAAAAAAAAAGTAATAAAGTTTTATTTTTTAAAGACAAAAAAGATTTGATAAAAAAAATATTTAATCAAAAAATAATAGAAAAAAATATTCTAATCAAAGGGTCAAGAGGAATGAAAATGGAGGAGATAGTAGATCATATTTAAAATTATTCTTTTTCAATTTGATTATATATCATTAATATCAAAAGCCCAAAAACTATTCCTGAAATTATTAAAGTAATATTAGCTAGCCCAGTTGCTAAAAAAGATAGTCTTAGTAATATTGTAGAAATTATAAATCCTGTATTTCTAATTAACTGACTATATCTTTCTGTATATTGAAAGGAAAGTAATAAAATAAAAACATCAACTAAAATTAAAAGAGTAAAAAATTCATTAAAAAATAAATAGTTAATATTTACATCAAATGACTCATTAATAAAAACGCCGTTATACCAACTAAAAAAACTAATAAAAATAATCCCTAGTAGAATTGGCAAGAGAACAATACTAACTAGTTTTTTTGATGCAATAAATCGATCTAACTTTTCCGAAACAGACTTAAGGGGTAAATCTTCTTTAGTTCTTCGAAACAGGTAAATTAGAAAAAATATTACAAGTATACCTACCAAATCATATATCAGTTGAAGGTTATTAGGGTTTTCAATCCAATTAGCGTTCAAGTCTATTAACGGAATATCTCCAAAGATTTTTCGAATTACAATTAATGATATTATTTCATATTGTTTACCAACTGCTGTGGTAAAAGATCTTGGTATATAATAAATTAACAAAAAAGCTTCGTATACTAAAATAAATGAAAAAGGGGTGTATAAAGCTGATATTGGGTTAGAAAGTAAGTTAGATTGTATAATTACTAAATCAATTAAATTATAATTATTTAAAAAAATTAGAGATAAGTGAACTACAAAGCCAATCGAAGCCAGATATAAAATATATTTTTCAACAATCTTTATGATTTTTTCAGAAAAAACTATTGAAAAAACATTTTCTATTTTGTTTTGGATCATCACAAGTTTTAAATATTATATTGTTAAAAGTAAGTTTTTTATAGTAATTAAATATCTTATATACTTTTTAAATAACTTAGTTAAAAAATAAAAACGAAAAATTTTATGAAAAATTATATTTTAAATTTTGTTATTTTTTTACTATTTGTAGGCTGCAATAACCCTAATAATAAACAATGGATTTCCTATGACGAATCTTCAGAAATTAAATCAAATCAAAATCATGATATAGATAGAATGCAGTTTAAATTAATTCAATCCAAGTATAATGATAAAAATAATTGGTTTGGTAAACTGAATAATTATTTAGAAGATTTTTCTGAAAATGAATACCAAATTTTAAAACCATTAATTTTTGAAAAAGATATCCCATCAATTCAAAAACTAATAATTTCTGGAGACCTAACATATGAGAAGCTCACTCTATTTTATCTGTACAGAATAAAAAAAATTGAATTCAATAAAAACACCTATTTAAATTCTATTATTTCACTAAATCAAAATGTTATTTTAGAAGCACGAGAAAAAGACAAAAAAAAACCAAATTCTATTTATTCTCTTCACGGAATACCAATTTTTTTAAAAGACAACATCAACTTTAATGGATTACCCACAACTGCAGGGGCTGCTTTATTAAAAGATAATATAGCTGAAGATTCTTATGTAGTAAAAAAATTAAAAGAGAGTGGAGGTTTAATTTTAGGAAAAACTAATCTAAGTGAATGGGCATATTATTTTTGTATAGGATGTCCACTTGGTTACAGTGCAATAGGAGGGCAAACATTAAACCCTTACGGAAGAAAAGAATTTGAATCAGGTGGTTCTAGCTCAGGGAGTGGTGTAGCAATTTCTGCTAATTTATCATCTGTAGCACTAGGATCTGAAACATCTGGATCAATTCTTTCCCCCTCCTCTTTAAATTCGATTGTTGGGCTTAAGCCTACTATAGGACTTGTAAGTAGAACTGGAATTGTTCCTATTTCAAGTACTTTAGATACTTCAGGACCTATGACTAAAAACGTTATAGATAATATGATTGTTTTCAATAGTATTATGGGATACGATGAAAATGACAACTATTCAAGAAAAAAGATAAATATTGAGTTCGAAAAAATAAAAAATGCTTCTCTAACTGGTAAAAGATTTGGAGTATTTAAAAGTTTATTAAGAGAGCCAATTTATAAAAAAGCAATTAAAGACATCAAAGAAGCTGGTGGAATAATAATCGAATTTGATCCCCCAAAAATTGATTTTTCAGGTTTTAGAAAAATTCTAGACGTTGACATGAAGAAAGAGTTGCCTGAATATTTATCTAGATACGCCAAAAATAATATAGAAGTAAAAAATATTTCAGACATAATAAATTTTAATTTAAAAGACAGTATAAAAAGAGCTCCGTATGGACAGGGTATATTTGAAGGAATAGTCTCTGACAATACCTCCAAGGAAGATTTTAAAAGATTAAAAGTTAGACTAAAAAAAGAGGGACAAAGATATTTTGTTGTTCCTTTATTGAAATACAATTTAGATGTAATTTTATCTATAAATAACTATCATGCAGCCTATGCTGCAGCTGCACATTATCCGTGTTTAACTGTTCCTATGGGTTACAGAGAATCTGGTATTCCTACCAATTTGACTTTTATAGGTCCTTCTTTTAGTGAAAATAAGTTATACCAGTTAGGGTTCGCTTATGAAAAAGAAACTAAAAACAGAATTCCGCCAATAGAATAATGAAAAATTATTTGTTTTTAATCAAATAATCTAAGGCTAATGTTGTCATGGATTTTAAACCAGTTAACATAGCTGAATCATCAACATAGAAATCGGGTGTATGATGTGGGGCAGCAATTAATGGATCTGAACCTTTTTTAGCGCCTCCTATGAAGAAATACATCCCTGGTACTTTTTCTTGAAAGAAAGAGAAATCTTCAGCACCTGTAATTGCATTCATTGAATTTACATTATTCGAACCATTAATTCTTTTCAGTGAAGGTAGCATTAACTCATATAAATCAGGATCATTATATGTAATAGGATAACTAACTTGATATGTGATTTTTGCTTTAGCATTATTGGCTTCTGCAATATTTAAAACAATCTCTTCTAATCTCTTCAAAACTATTTTTTTCATTCCCTCATCTAAAGTTCTAATAGTTCCCAACATATATAAACTTTCAGGAATAATATTACTTCTTACTCCACCGTGAATACTTCCGATTGTTACAACTGCTGCTGCTTCTGTAAGAGGCATATTTCTACTAACTATAGTTTGTATTGAATTTATCATTTGAGAAGCAGTAACTATTGGATCAATTCCAGTCCATGGTGTTGACCCATGAGTTTGAACTCCTTCAATATCAATTCTAAATTCGTTCACTGCTGCCATTATTCCTTTGGGCCTCACATAAACTTGTCCAGCTCCAATTTGAGACCAAATATGAAGTCCAAAAATGGCATCTACATCTGGATTTTTTAAAACTCCTTCTTTAATCATAAGTTCAGCACCACCCTCCTCTCCAGATGGAGCACCTTCCTCTGCTGGTTGAAAAATAAACTTAATAGTGCCAGGAATCTGATCTTTTAATTCATAAAGTATTTTGGCAGTTCCTAACAAAATAGCTGTATGTGTGTCGTGACCACACGCATGCATAACAGGAACAGTTTCTCCGTTATATTCTCCGACCATATTAGACTTCCAAGGCAAATCTGCTCTTTCCTTTACAGGCAAACCATCAATATCCGCTCTTAAAGCTACAACAGGACCAGGCTTCCCTCCTCTAAGAACAGCAACAACTCCAGTTTTTGCTACGCCAATTTGAGGATTTAAACCAATTTTCTTTAATTCTGCAGCTATTCTTTCGGCAGTTTTAAATTCTCTATTACTTAATTCTGCATTTTCATGAAACCAATGCCTCAGTTCAATTATATCAGATTCATAATTTGAAGACAATTCATTAATTTTTTTGTCAAAATCCTGAGAATAACTTGTTAAAGATAGAATCAGAAAAAATAAATATAAATTTTTATACATAGTGTAAAATTTAGTGGGTCATACTGGATTCGAACCAGTGACTTCTACCCTGTCAAGGTAACACTCTAAACCAACTGAGTTAATGACCCTATTTAAAAACAGTAAATTTAATTTTTTTCAATATTTTTATTTTTAAAATAATTCCATATAATAAAAGTACCAAAAATCAATACAATTATAGATAAATAAGAACTTTCAAAGCCAAATTCACCTCCATTTAACATATTATTTTTAGGAATTGTAAAATCAATTATTGAATAAGAATCTAGTCCACTAACTTTAAATCCAAACATAGATTGAAAAAAATTCCAACTAAAATGGAGAGCTATTGGGAACCATAAGTTTTTCGTAAAAACATAAGATGCTCCTAAAAAGAATCCTGCTAAAAATATATTACATAATCCAAGTGAAGTCACATTTGGATTAGATCCATGAATTAATGAGAAAAAAATCGAAGAAAGGAATAATGCAACATAGGGGTTAAAGGATTCTAGTAAATTTTTTAATAAATATCCCCTAAAAATGACTTCTTCAAAAATAGAGACTCCTGCAAATAACACAATTGATAATAAAATCTTATTTAAATTAAATGAATAATTAACAAATACTATTTCATTAATAGATAATAGAAATAAAAAAGCAAAAGCCATAATTAAAAAACCTAGAATTAATCCAAAATTAAATTCCTTTAATCTTCCATTTATTTTAAAACCTAATTCAATAATTGGCTGCTTATCAATGAATTTCATAAAAAGATATAACATGATAATCATAAAAAATATCATGGAATATTCTAAAATAATCATAGTATTTAAATCAACTGTTCCGCTTGACATTTTATTAAGATCATATCCTGCCAACAACAACAATAAACCTGCTAATAGTTGAGGAACAAAAAGCAAGAAAAAAGACAAAAGAGATTTAATCCAACCATTATGATTTGTTACATTTTTCATTATTTATTTATTTTTGAATTAAATAATATTGGGATGGTATATGAAACGGCGACAGGAATATCATTATTTAGTGCTGGTTCAAAATAAGGTAGTTTTTTAATGACCCTTTCCGCCTCCTGTCTAAAAAGATTAGGACCTAAAGAAGTTAAGTCATAAATAACACCGTCATTTTCGATTAATATTTCTATAAATACCACTACATCCTTTTCTGTTGTATTCGCTTTTTTAGGATACCTTAAGTGTTTATTAATATGATTCTGTACTTTTTCCTTAAAACATGTTTTTGACCCGTCAGAATTCATTTTCTCACATCCAGGAAATAAAGGAGCCCACTCAACGCTATCTAAAGCAAAAACAAGGTTTGAGTTATTTTCTTTGACAGGAATTCTATAAGTAATTGGAATTTGAAAAGGAAAAGAACTTATAGAATCATTAATCTTACCAGGAATCATTTTAGGAAGTTTTGCAAAAATATCTTTAGCTGCTTTTTCAAATAATTGATTTGCAGCTAATAGAGCTTCTTTATTATCAAATTTAACACCTACAAGATTACAATTTGCGTTAATATCACCAACCATTCCATTTTTATTAATTTCAAAATAGACATTAACAACAGCCTGAAGCCCTAAATCTACAGCAGTTTTAGGGTAAGAGAAAAATTCATCAATATGGTCTTGCATAGATTCATCAAAACAATTTTTTTGTAAACTAGAAGGTATTAATTTACAAACAGGGAAAACAGGAAAATCCTCTTTTAAATTAATGTTTTCTTGAGATAAAACAGGGGATAAAAAAAATAACGAGATTAATAGTGAAAGAGTTGATCTAAACATGAAATGCAAGATAATAAATTAACTTTATTATAAATTATTTTTAAATTTTGAATAAAAAAATTATATTTGAATTAGATTGGCATACTTTTTGGAATAATCTGATTGTTAAACTTTTAAATTATATATTATGAAAAAAATATTTCTTTATACGTTTGTATTTTCTCTGATATTTTTGTCTTGTGAAAATTCTGATGTACTGTCAGATGATGAACTAATTGAAGCGATTATTGAAGCTGATAACAGAATCTCAGTTTCAAAAAATGATCTTCCAAAGTCTGCAATAAGTAGTCTAGATTTTAATATGCCTGATGATATTATACGTCAAGCTGAGTTAGCTCCAGAACTAGGTTATGAGGTTGAAATGAAGAGCTGGGACTTTTTTGATTTTGAACTTGATTATGAAAGAAACGACAATAAATATTTTTCTACAAGTGGAAGACCACTAGAATCATCAAAAGACAACAAAGATGGCTGGGGTGATAAAAGGGATAAAGATGGTAAGGATGAAAAGAAAAAAAGAGGACCGTGTTTTAAGTTTCAATACCCACTTTCTTATACAATGGGAGATGGTTCTGTAATTACAGGAGATGATAGAAAGGATATCCACACTCAAATGAAAGTATATTTTGAAAAGAACGGAAAAACCAAAGAAATTAAACCTAAATTAAATTTTCCTGTGACTATTTTAATGTTAGACGATGATAAAAATGTATTTAGTAAGGAAATTGAATCGCATAAACTTTTAAAAGAAGCTATGGATTACTGTAGAAGCAGTAAAGGTGATAAAGAAAGCGGAGACGATAAAAAAGGTTAATTGTTCTTCAAAATAATTTCTTAATAAGTCTCTAAATTGAGGCTTATTTTTTTCCTTCAATCCTATAAATAAAAATAATACAGACAATACCATAATCAAGTACCCTAATGGAATTAATGCAAAAGGTTCTAATAAATATCCGTTTTCATCAACTTCAATACCTATATATTCAAATGAAACAAAACATATTGTTCCAATTAGAAAAAGACAGGTTGCTATTTTTTGTTTGATTCCCATGTTTTCGTGAACTTTCCACTTTGTTTAACTTCTAGACCCTTTTCTATCCAATTATTATGATTATACTTTGGTAAATTTGGAATTGTATCTAAAGACGCTTTTAAAGTATTATAAATTTGATTTTCTTTATTAGTTAGGTTACTAATTGATATTTGTTTTTTTTCATACAAATCTTCTGAATATTTAAAAAAATCTCCTCTTTTGTATAATTTGTATTCTTTATTTTGGGCATAAACTCCTTTTGAAATATCAGGGTTGTTTGCCCCCCACATTGGATTATAATAGGTGATTAAAACCTCTCTTTCTTTGTAGTCTTTATTATTAAACAAAGGCAATAAACTTTTCCCATATGACTCTGTTTTTTTAACATTTAAAATATCTTCAAATGTTGCATAAAAATCTGTAAAATCAATTAATGCATCACTTTTAAAACCTTTTTTTA
Source organism: Cryomorphaceae bacterium BACL29 MAG-121220-bin8 (assembly GCA_905181705.1). GTDB lineage: Bacteria > Bacteroidota > Bacteroidia > Flavobacteriales > Flavobacteriaceae > MAG-121220-bin8. Next base: position 332,005 of record CAJIYP010000003.1, read on the forward strand.
TATTTTTTTTCCAATTTACTATCATTGGTACATTTGAAGCATATTTAATTGTTGAGCCTTTAGCTCCTCTAATTTCAATATCATTATTTAGAGTTACAACTTGTGTGTCAGTTCCATTATCTCCAATAAAAATTAAAATTGTATTATCTAAATTATTTTTATTCAAAGTAGAGGCTATTTTACCTACAATTTTATCGGCATAATTTATATAATCGGGAAAATAGATTTCATTATTACCGTTATTTCTGTCTTCTCTATTTTTCCAATCATCAGAATAAGGTGTTGGTCGAAATGGATCATGAACTAAAGCCATTGGATAATAGATAAAAAAAGGATCATCTTTATTATTTTCAATAAAATTAATTATATAATCAGTAAAAATATCAGGTCCATAATCATCAATATCTTTATTTAGTTCTATGCCATTTTGAACAATTAAAGGATTAGCAAACCTTTGATTTTGTTCTATTAACCACCACAAACAATATTCATCAAAACCACTTTTGTGAGGTCTATCTAAATCCTGATTGTTTTCTAAATCATATTGAACACCATTTAATTGCCATTTCCCAACTACAGTTGTTTTGTATCCGTTATCCTGAAAAAGATTTCCAAAAGTTTTTTCATTTGGATTTAAATACGTAAAATATTCATAGTTTATATAATTCGGCTTTCCAGTCATGATTTTTACTCTCGACGGTGTACACAAGGGCTGAGAATAGGCATTATTAAAGTTAATTCCATTTCTAGCCAAAGAATCTAAAACAGGAGTATTATATTCATTAGCTCCATTAATACCAATAGCTTCATAACCAAGGTCATCAGACATAATTAAAATTACATTAGGCTTATCTATATTATTTGATTTATTACAGGATATAGAACCTAAAAAAAGTGTAAAAAATATAAGAAATTTGAAATTCATTTTGAAAAGATAATAATATATCAATATATAAATTATTTAATAAATATTACAAATAGTTCATTAATCAATGATATATATTTGATTTAAGTTAATTTCATTTTATATTTTTGGTAACCCTATTTTAATATAAATCATGGAACACTTTTCTAAATCCCAAATAAATTCAATGGATAAGATTTTTAGATTAAATCTTATAAATAGTTGTACAGGATACAAATCAGCTAATCTAATTGGGACCTTATCAGATGAAGACATCCTTAATCTTGCCGTATTTAGTTCTATAACTCACTTGGGAAGTAATCCAGCATTGCTAGGTTTTATAGTCCGCCCTACAATAGTTCCTAGAGACAGTTATAAAAATATCTTATCTAATAAATTTTTTACTGTTAATCACATTCATGTAGATGATATTGAAGATGCTCACCATACTTCTGCCAGATATCCATCTAAAATTTCAGAATTTGATATGACTAAATTTGAATCAGAATATTTAAATGAATTTCCCGCACCGTTTGTAAAAAGTTCTAAAATCAAACTTGGTTGTAAGTACTTAAATAAATACGAAATTAAGGAGAATGACACACTGTTAATGGTTGCAGAGATAAATGATATTTACTTTGAAAATGAATACTTAAATGAGGACGGATGGCTTCAACTAGACAAAGCTAAATCTGTTGCTATAAATGGATTAGATGGGTATGCACTCCCCTCTTTAATTGACAGGTATAAATATGCAAAGCCAAAAAAATGAAAGAATTTATAGATCAGAAAATTTTGGATTATGTAGATTTATATTCTCAACAAGAGCCCCTTTTACTAAAAGAATTAAATAAAGAAACTAATTTAAAAGTTCTTAATCCAAGAATGTTAAGTGGAAGTTATCAAGGGAGAATTTTGTCTATTATCTCAAAAATTCTAAAACCAAAAATGGTTTTAGAAATCGGAACCTACACTGGATATTCAGCATTATGTATAGCAGAGGGGCTAGATATAGGTGGGACAATAGATACTATTGATATAAATGAAGAACTTCAACAAATTCAAAATAAATTTTTTGGCAAATCGGGGTTTGCAAAACAAATCAATCAACATTTAGGGAATGCTTTAGATATTATACCAAAAATAAATAAGACATTTGATTTAGTTTTTCTAGATGCGGATAAAGAAAACTATATTGAATATTTTAATTTAATAATCGATAAAGTTAATTCTGGAGGAGTAATAATTGCTGACAACGTTTTATGGAGTGGAAAGGTTATAAAAGCTGATACTAATGATTTGGTAACAAATAAGTTAATAGAATTTAATAATCTTATAAATAAAGACAAAAGAATAGAGAATATAATTCTTCCTTTTAGAGACGGACTTTCTATCTGCAGAAAAATTTAAAGATTTCTTTTTATAGAACCTCCTAAATCTTCAATATTTTCTTTTACGCTATCAATATCTTTTTTCAGGGATTCCGTATCGATTCCTTTTGTTTTAGCGCTTTTTTTGATTTCACTTTTCACTTCTTCAGTTGCATCTTTAACCACACGAATTCCCTTTCCAAGTCCTTTTGAAATTTCAGGAATCTTATCTGCTCCAAAAACAAGTAAAACAATAAGTCCAATAAAAAGAATTTCAGGACCACTAATAAATAAAAGCATATTTTTTTCTTTAAGTTAAAGATAGAAAAATAGCAGATTAGTTTAACCAACCATTAGATTTTATCCCTTTATTTTATTTTTAAACTTATCAAATTCTGAATCATCTTGTTTTTTAGGCCATGAATTATTAGATGTATCAATATCTGCTGTTTCCAAATCTGGATCTAAAATTATATTTATAATTTTCTTTTCTGAAGTCACTAATTTACTAACTTCATTGTCATTCTTTCTCCAAACCTGAACAGGATACTTAATTTTCTCTTTAGTCCCATCTTCGTACTCATATTCAACAATGATTGGCATTACTAAACCTCCTGGTTTGTCAAAAACTATCTCATAAAAATATTTAGGAATTTTTAAACTTGCTATTTCCTCATCACTAAAATTTTCATTTAAATAATTACTTAATAATTTAGAGTTTTCTAACGGGTTTCCTTCTTTTAAGTTTTCAGTATCATTTTTAAAATCTTCTAAATAAACCAAACCTCTTAACCTGTTCAGAGGAATACCTCTTTCTTCCATCATTTTTACCATTTCTGTCCCAGGTTTTGACGAAACATAAAATTGATTTACTTCTTTGATTCCTATATCTACATAATCTGTGGTATAAAACCAACCTCTCCAGAACCAATCTAAATCAACGGCAGAAGCATCTTCCATTGTTCTAAAAAAGTCTTCTGGTGTTGGGTGCTTAAACATCCAACGCTTTGAGTAAGTTTTAAAAGCATGATCAAAAAGTTCCTTACCCATAATAGTCTCTCTTAAAATATTTAATGCAGTGGCTGGCTTTCCATAAGCATTAGGACCAAGGCTATATACGTTTTCAGGGTTAGACATTATAGGAGCTAAAAAATTTTGGTCCACACTCATATACCTTGTAATTAAAGCAGCTGGCCCTCTATCTGAGGGAAATTCTTTTAATGGGTATATTATTTCAGGATAATCTTCTCCAAGTTTTTGTTCAGTTATGTATTGAACAAAAGTATTAATTCCTTCATCCATCCATGCCCATTGACGTTCATCGTTATTAACTATCATTGGGAAAAAATTATGACCAACTTCATGAATAATAACTCCAATCATTCCAAATTTAACATCATCTGAATAGGAACCATCGATATTAGGTCTTCCAAAATTGAAGCAAATCATTGGATATTCCATTCCAATTTGTTTTGCGTGTACTGAAATAGCTTTGTGGTAAGGATAATCAAAAGTATAATCTGAATAAGTTTTTAAAGTTTCTGCTACAGCGATAGTTGAATAATCTTCCCATAGTGGGTTTCCCTCTTTAGGATACATTGATACAGCCATAACATCTCTATCTCCAATCTTAACGGCCATCATGTCCCAAATAAACTTTCTGGATGTTGCGAAAGCAAAATCTCGAACATTTTGAGCCTTAAAATGCCAAGTTTTCTTGTTACTAGAAAAACCTTTTTCTGCTTGTTCTGCTTCAATTTGAGTAACTATTAAAACAGGTTTGTCATAAGATTTTTTTGCCTTATTAAATCTTTTCATCATTTCTTTAGAAAAAATTTCTTTTCGGTTTTGTAATTCTCCTGTTGCATCTAAAATATGATCAGAGGGAACAGTAATTTTTACTTCATAATTTCCAAATGGTAAAGCAAATTCTCCATCACCCCAAAATTGATAATTTTGCCACCCTTCAATTTCATTATAAACTGCCATTCTAGGAAAAAATTGTGCTATAATATAGGAACGATTGCCATCACTTTTAAAACTTTCATAACCAGATCTACCGTCTTGATTTACGTGATCCTGAATATTGTACCACCATTTTATAGAAAAAGAAATTTTTTCTCCACTTTTTAGTGCATTAGGCAAGTCTATTCTCATCATTGTTTGATTTATGATGTAGGATAGAGATTTTCCATTTTCATCTTTTACGTATTCAATATTAAAACCCCCATCAAATGGATCATTTAAAAATTGATCAGTAAATTCAGATGGTCGATAAAATGGTCTAGCACCATTACCATCTTTTTCTAGTGAGGGAGAATCTTTCTCTCTAACGTTTTGATCTAATTGAACCCATAAATATTCTAAGTTATCTGGTGAATTATTCGTGTAAATAATACTTTCATTTCCATATATTTTTTTATTTCTATCGTCTAACTCAATTTCCATTTTATAATCTGCCTGTTGTTGATAATAAGCGGGTCCTGGGGCTCCAGCAGCAGTTCTAAACATGTTAGGAGAAGAAAATTCCTGGTACATTTGTCTAAATTTATTTAAATTCAAATGTCCTTTTTGTTTAGTTTCTTCAGGTTTTTCTTGAGAAAATCCTAGAAATGAAATCATTAATGAGAATAATAATAGTTTGATATTTATAGTTTTCATTTTAATATTTTGAATGTTAAATTTAACAAAAAAGTTTAGAATTCAAATGCAGCATTAGGACTATCTTTTCTGAGAATGAAGCTTCTTTTTTTAATTCCTTTTTTTACATGAATTATATTTTGTTGTTTTTCAAATAAATCAAAGAGAATAGTGTTTTCTAATTGAATTTTTTTGAAAGATGGAAGGTTCTCTATTTCCATATAAAAAACAAACATTTCTTTGTTTTCTTCTAAACCTAAGTAAAATGGCTCATATTTATTGTCATCAAAATATATAAAGACATTTGATATTAGATATCTATTAATCAATTCTTTAATTTCTTTTGAGTTTAGATTCTGATTTAAACCTAAATCTATTCCAACCTTTTCATTAACTAAATTGGTAAAATCATCTTTGAAAATTTTAATTGTAATTTGAAGAGAACTTGTATCTTCTTTAAATTCATAAAGGCTTGTACTTACATAATACTTGTGAGTATTAGATCCAATTAAAAAAAAACAAATAATTAATAAACTAATTTTTTTCATCTATAATAGTTTTATAATAATCTTCAAATGATTTTAAAACAAGTGAATGATCTAAAGTTCTAAAATCTTCTTCAATATTAGTATTTTCCAAGGCTCCTAAAACAAATTCATAAACTTCTTCTTCTTCTAAATTAAAATTATTAATAAAAAAAATCAATCCATAAAACTCCATTATACTAACAATAGCAACGTATTGTTTGTCTAATAATCTTATTTTTTTAAGTTCTTTATAATACCCTGACAAATGTTTGTAAACTGCCTCTATATCTAAACCACCAGAAATTGGAAGTAAAAGTGTCTGTAGTAAAAGGGTTGTTTCAGAAACTATTTTCTCTTCTCTTTTTCCTTCATATCCAGGTATTCCTACATCATTAAAATTTATTGGATTTTTAACACCTGAATCTAGCATGTCATTTAACATATTTCCACTTAAATTATGTGGTTTTACATCCACATTTTCTAATTGATTAATAAAAGGCTCCACATAAACCTTTACCAAATCTTGTTCATAAACTTTAAAATTAATTACAATTACATGAGGTTTTATTTGAATAGAAGAAATAATTATTGTGTCATTTTTTTTTACTCCAATACTAAAAAAACCTTTTTCATCTGTTATTGATTTTGCTCCACTATTCTTATTGATTATATGAATACCGCTTAAATTTAAAGAGTCATTTACAACTTCCCCTTTAAAAGATTTGTATTCTGGAATATTTTGAGAAAAAACAATTTGTAAACCAAAAAAAAGGAAACAAAATACCGTTTTAACCTCTTTTGAGTATTTTTTTAAATTTATCACTTTGCTTAACTAAAAAATCAATTAATTGAAATTCATTACTTTTTTTAAATAAAAATTTTGAAGGAAATTTCTCATCACAAAACAATAAAAATTCAGGAATTTTTTCCTTTGGAATACCCAAATTTGATATAAAAAAGGAATCATCGTAAACTTCTCTTAACAAATTGCTAGGTGTGTAAGAAAGGCTCATTGATTCTTCTTCTTGCGTATTAGTTTTAGCTATTGCTTTATATAAATTTATAAAGTTAATTCCGTTATTAAATCTACCAGACTGCAAAATTTGATTTTCAATTCTTGTTGATTTATCAAAATTATAATCAATTTTTTTAAATTCTTCTTCTTTTAAGTCAAGAAATTTTTCTGTATTTTCTGGACCTACGACTACTTCATCTAGCTCTGTCACTTTTTCATTAACATCAATAACTATTCTACTTTTTTGTAAAATCTCTTTACTTATTATTAATGAACGGATTTGGTATTGAACAGATGAAAAAAGCAATCTATCATTTAGTTTAACTTTGATTTCAAACTCTCCATCTTCATTGGTAATTGTGGCTTCTTGAGAAGTATTATTAATAACATTGGCTGAAATCACATTGCTATCTCTATATAAAACTTTTCCCTTAATCCATGTTCTATAATTAGATTGCGAGAATGAAAAAGTAGAGATTAAGAAAAAAAGAAAAAAATATTTCATCAATAAAATAAATAGAGCGAGAGACCGGGTTCGAACCGGCGACCATCAGCTTGGAAGGCTGACGCTCTACCAACTGAGCTACTCTCGCTTAACTACAAATATAATATTAATGGTTTATTAAAGAATATTTACTTTAACTAAAATTATATTATTAAATTTATATAGAATGGATATTCTTGTCAAAAAAGTTAAATCAACAGAGCTATTAGAGATAAGAAGTAAGGTTTTAAGAAATAGTTCCAATTACGAATTTTGTAAATTTGATGGAGATAACATGAAAAGCTCTATTCATTTAGGAGTTTATAATGATAAAAAAATAATTGGTGGGGTTTCTTTAATAAAAAATAACTCTAATTATAAAAACCTAACTAATTGCTATCAACTTAGAGGAATGTGTGTTTTAAAAGATTTTCAAAAAAAAGGAATTGGCATCAAAATGTTAATAGAAGCTGAAAGTCGTTGTAAAAATTTAAATATTGAAAATATCTGGATGAATGCAAGAAAAAAAGCAGCAAATTTTTATTTAAAATTAAATTACATAGATTCAGGAATTCATTATGAAATTGCCGGAATAGGGCTTCATTATTTTTTATATAAAAATTTAAAATGAATTTAAATTTTTATTTAACAATATTGTTTTTTTTAATAATTAGTAATTTTAATTTTTCTCAAACTAATATGAACTTAAACATACTTCAAGGAATTAAGAATCCAGATTTAATCGGGGATACTATAAAGCTTGAAAAAAATACGTATTATGCTTTCAAGAAAATGAAAAAAGCAGCAAAAAAAGATGGTATAAAACTAAAAATAGTTTCGGCTCACAGGGGATATGATAGACAAAAATTTATATGGAATAAAAAATTTGAAAAATTCACTAGTGAATATTCATTAAACCCAGTCCAAGCTATTGAAGAAATTATAAAATACTCAACTATTCCTGGGACTTCCAGACATCATTGGGGTACAGAAATAGATATTATCGACGAAAACTATTCAGAGGAAAAAAATGTTTTAATGAGTAGTAAATTTCAAAAAGATGGAATTTTTTACAATATAAAACAGTGGCTAAATTTAAATTCTGAAAAATTTGGATTTTATATTACCTATAACGATAATCCTAAAAGAAAAGGATTTAAACATGAACCTTGGCACTTTAGTTATGCGCCAGTTTCAAAGAAAATGCTTTCTTTATTTTTAAAATCTGATCTAAAAAAACTAATTCAAAAAAATGAAATTAATGGTTCAGAATACTTCACAGATGACTTTATCGAAAAATATAAAAGCGAATACATCTTAGATATAAATCCATATTTAAAATAATTAATTACTTCGATTATAATTATATTTGTTTAAAAAATTAATATTTTTCACATTTTGAAAATTTCCAAAAAAACTATTTTAATGATTCTTGATGGGTGGGGAATAGCTTTAGACCCTAGTGTATCTGCAATAGACAAAGCTAACACCCCCTTTATAGATTCACTGTATGATGATTACCCCTCTGCAAAGCTTATAACTTTTGGAGAAAGTGTGGGGCTTCCAAAAGGTCAAATGGGAAATAGTGAAGTTGGACATATTAATCTGGGAGCTGGTAGAATAGTTAATCAAGAACTAGCTAAAATAAATCTTGCATTTAGAGAAAATTCTTTTCAAAATCAGAAAAACTTAAAAAACTGTTTAGAGTCAGTTCAAAAATCAAATAATAAACTGCATTTAATAGGACTATTATCAGATGGAGGAGTACATTCACATATAAATCATTTAGAAGGAATACTTGATCTTTGTGAGCAAAAAAAAATTAATAAAATCTATATTCATGTATTCACAGACGGAAGAGATGTGGATCCTAAATCTGGTTTAAAATTTGTCAAAAGATTAAATAATAAAATCAAGTCCACCAATGCAAAAATCGTTTCTGTTATAGGTCGTTACTTTGCTATGGACAGAGATAATAGATGGGAAAGAATTAAAAAAACTCATGATCTTTTAACCAAGGGGTTAGGAAATAAATCTAAGAATATAGAAAAATCTTTTCAAGAATCCTATGATAATGGGATTAGTGATGAGTTTATTGAACCGATTGTAATAACAGATGAAAATGGAAATCCTAAGGGAACTATTGAGGATAATGATTATGTTATTTTTTTTAATTTCAGAACTGACAGAGGAAGACAACTGACTAAAGCTTTGACGCAGGAGAATTTCCCTGATTTTAATATGAAAAAATTAAAGTTAAATTTTCTTACGATGACTAACTATGATGAATCTTTTAAAAATATAAAGGTCATATATGATTCTAAAAATATTGTAAATACATTGGGTGAAGTATTAGAAAAAAACAACAAAACTCAAATTAGAATTGCAGAAACTGAAAAGTATCCCCATGTCACTTTTTTTTTTAATGGAGGAAGAGAAAAACCATTTAAAAATGAGACTAGGATAATGTGTCCTTCACCCAAAGTTGCTACTTATGATTTAAAACCTGAAATGAGTGCCGTTCACATAAAAAATTCAATAATAAAAGAAATTAATAAAAATTTAACTGATTTTATATGCTTGAATTTTGCTAATCCAGACATGGTGGGGCATACTGGAAATATTTCAGCAGCAATAAAAGCTTGCGAAACAGTAGATAGATGTTCAAAAGAAATCGTTAATAGTGCAATAGAAAATCAGTATTCTATAATCATAATTGCTGACCATGGAAATTGTGACATAATGAAAAATCCTGACGGATCACCTAATACAGCTCATACAACTAACATGGTTCCTGTGATTCTTATTGACAAAGAAATTAAAAAAGTTTCCGATGGAATATTAGCTGATATTGCTCCCACTATCCTAAATTTAATGAATATAGATAAGCCCAAATTAATGACTGGAAAATCTTTAATAGATTAATATGAAAAATATAATTTTTATACTATGTATATGTGTTTTGTTTTCTTGTAAATCAAAAACTCCAAATCCTGAAAAGGAATCTAATAAATTAACTGAACTAGATATTACAAATAATGAAGAATATATTGATATAATTGGTCTGTTTAAAAAAGAGGAATTAAATTACAAACCTCATTCCACTTGGTTTAAAGAAAATTACGATAGTTATTCTTTAGATAAAAATATTGCTTCCAAGATTAAGCCACTGATGGATGATATTGAAATAACAGTGTTTATGGGTACATGGTGTAGTGATAGTAGAAGAGACTCTCCCGCTTTTTTTAAATTAATGGATTTTCTAAAAATTAAAGAAAACAAATTAGAATTAATAGCAATGACATTGAAAAAAACAACCCCAAATAATTTAGAAAAAGGTTTGGAAATTTATAATATACCCACTTTTATATTTAAAAAAAATGGAAAAGAAATTAACAGAATTGTAGAGTTTCCAATCGAAACCATAGAAAAAGATATTTACAATATTTTAAGTGGAAAAGAATACAAAAATGCGTATGCTGATTTTTAAAAATGAGTTTAATTAAATCAAACGAAGAAATTGAATTAATTAGAGAAAGTGCTTTGCTAGTCTCTAAAACTTTGGGGATGTTAGCTAAAGAAATTAAACCTGGAATAAATACTCTTCATCTTGATTCGTTGGCTGAAACATTTATTAGAGATAACAACGCTGTCCCAGGTTTTTTGGGTTTGTATGATTTTCCAAATACTTTATGTATTAGTCCTAATTCGCAAGTAGTTCATGGGATTCCAAATAATCAAGAAATCAAAGAAGGAGATATTTTATCTATCGATTGTGGAGTTTTAAAAAATGGTTATTATGGTGACCATGCATACACATTTGAAGTAGGAGAGGTTAAGGAAGATATAAAAAAATTAATAAAAGTTGCAAAAGAATCTCTATACCTAGGTATCTCGGAATTTAAAAAAGGGAATAGAGTTGGAGATGTAGGTTATGCCATTCAGTATCATAACGAATTTAATGGATATGGTGTAGTAAGAGAATTAGTTGGGCATGGACTGGGTAAAGAGATGCATGAAAAACCAGAAATGCCAAATTACGGCAAGAGAGGTTCAGGAAAAAAATTTAAAGATGGAATGGTTGTAGCTATTGAACCAATGATCAACATGGGTAGTTATAAAATAAATCAATTGAAAGATGGCTGGACCATTCTAACATCAGATAATTTACCAAGTGTACATTTTGAACACAACATTGCAATTATAAATGGAGTGCCTAATTTGCTTTCGACCTTTGATTATATATATGATTCTTTGGGTATTAAATCTGAAGAAGAAAACCAGTTTAAATAATTAATATTGAATTGGTTAATAAAAATTTTAATAAATAAAATACCTAGACCTCAATTAATTTTTTTGAGTAAAGTGTTTAGACCTGTTATTGATTTATATTTCAGAGGAAGTACGTTTTATGATCCAATTAATAATAAATCCTATAGGAAATTCTTGCCTTATGGATACACAAATCAAAGACCTAATGCATTGAGTCCTGGAACTTTGTCCCTAGAGAGGCATAGGTTATTATGGCTTTATTTAAAAAATGACTCAGAATTTTTTAATTCTAATCTTAAAATTTTACATATAGCTCCTGAACAAGCTTTTTTTAAAATCTTTAAATCTTTAAATCTTAAAAACTACGTGACATTTGATCTAAATTCTCCATTAGCAGATATTAAAGGTGACATCTGCAACATGCCGTTCGAAAACAATTTTTTTGATTTTATTCTTTGTAACCATGTTTTAGAACACATAGAAGATGACAAAAAAGCTATGGAAGAATTATTTAGAGTTTTAAATAAAAATGGAACAGCAATTTTACAAGTTCCTATAGATTTAGAAAAAAAGAAAACATATGAAGATTTAAATATAAAAACAAAAAAAGACAGAATGGAAAAGTTTGGGCAATACGATCACGTGAGAATATATGGGAGAGATTACTTTGATAGACTTGAAAGAGTTGGATTTCGTGTAGAACAAAATACGTATGCAAAAAAATTTAGTAAGATCGAAATTAAAAAATATGGTATTGTTGAAAATGAAATAATTCCAATATGTAAAAAAATTAATTCAAAATAAGTTTATCAAACCCCTTGGTAGTAAAAACCTGGACATTTTTTTTTTTATCAAAATAAATAATCATACCATCAATATTTTTCAATTTTGAAATAAGTTCGATAGACTTTTCTAATGGCATTGCCATAAAAGAAGTAGCGTAAGCATCCGCAGTAATACAATCCTCAGCAACTACGGATGTAGCCAAAATATTTGTAGCAAATGCATTGCCATTTGTGGGGTTTATAGTATGAACTATCTTTTCACCACTTTTCTCGTCTATTGTAAATTTTCTGTAATTTCCTGAACTTGCCAAAGCTAAATTTTGAAGCTGAATCTTATAAATAAAACTATTAGATTCATAATTCAGTGGATCCGTTAATCCGACTTTCCATGGAAGATTTGAAACTTCATTTTTTCCACTTGCTACCATTTCTCCTCCAATGTCAATTAAGTGATTATTAATATTATTATTTTTAAGCATTTTTGAAATTACATCGACACAATATCCTTTAGCAATAGCATTAAAGTCTAAATAAATACCCTTATGATGTTTAACAACTAAACCATTTTTTAATGATACTTTCTCAAAACCAGTAAGGTTCAACAAGCTATCAATATTAATAGAACTTTTTTTATTAGTTTCGGGTCCCAGTCCATACTCCTTAACCAAAAGCCCTATAGTAGGGTCAAAAAATCCATTAGTAGATTCCCAAATTATTTTAGATTTATTAAAAACATTTCTAAAATGACTATCTACTTTAACAAATTGTTCCCCAGCATTAATTTTTGATATATCAGATGATTTCATATAGGTAGAAAGTGATCTATTAATATGAAAGAAAATTGAATCTGTTAAAAAATCTATATTTTCAAGTGGGCTATTCGAGGTATATAAGATTTTGAAAGTAGTTCCTAAGGCTCTCCCAGAATTTGAATAAACAGTAGGTTTAGAATTATTAGAACAACTAATAAAAAATAAAATAAAATAAATACTAACTAATTTTTTCAATTCCATTAAAATTAACGATATAATCTGAATCTTTAAATATAGGATATTCATAATTTTCAGCATTAGCTAAACCTACACCTGCAAAAAATAAAGTTGCATTAAATTTATTTGCATGTTCCTTGAGATTTTCTAAGTCTGCAATTTCTATATTTTTTGGATTTTTTGGATATATAATAGCTTGAACAATTATAAAAAAAAGTTTTTTGTTTTTTGTGCAAACAAATTGAGGGTCTTTTTTTAACTTACTATTTACAGATAAAAATTCATAATTGTTTTTTTCAAGATCTTTACCTGCAATATTCATTGCTAATTGATGTAATTTCAATTCGCTAAGTGGTTGTGGAAGAATATTATCCTCCAAAATCATCGAATCTGACATTCTCAGGCGGAACACCAAAATCATCAGCCATTTTTTCTATTGCTTGATTCATAAGAGGAGGACCGCAAAAATATACCTCAATATCTTCAGGAGCTTCATGATGAATCAAATAGTTGTCAATAAGAGTTTGATGAACAAAACCAACAAAACCATCTCCTTCTCCATCTAAACCATCTTTTACTTTCCAATTATCTTCTTTATTAGGTTCGGATAATGCAATATGAAATTTAAAATTAGGATAATCTTTTTCAAGGGCTTTAAAATGTTCTACATAAAATAATTCTCTTTTTGATCTTCCACCATACCAAAAATTAACCTTTCGTCCACTTTTCAAAGTTCTAAAAAGGTGGTATAAATGAGACCTCATAGGAGCCATTCCTGCACCCCCACCAACATACAACATTTCTGATTCAGAATGATTTATAAAAAATTCACCAAATGGACCTGAAATAGTAACTTTGTCTCCAGGTTTTTTTGAAAAAATATAAGATGAAGCTATCCCTGGATTAACATCCATCCACCCATTAGTATTTCTGTCCCAGGGGGGGGTAGCAATTCTAACATTAAGCATTACTTCTTTACCTTCAGCTGGATAGGAAGCCATTGAATAAGCTCTTTCAACAGATTCTGGGTTTTTCATTTTTAAATCCCAAAGCTTAAATTTATCCCACTCTAGTTTAAATTTTTGTAAGTCATCAGGATGTTCATCAGGATGCGCACTAATATCCATGTCTTTATAGTCAATTTCACATTCTGGTATTTCAATTTGAATATATCCTCCAGCTTTATAACCCATATCTTCAGGGATTTCAACAACAAATTCTTTAATAAAAGAAGCTACATTCCAATTTCTAACAACGGTAGCTTCCCATTTTTTTATTCCAAAAACTTCTTCTGGTACTTCAATTACCATGTTCTCTTTGACTTTAACTTGACAACCAAGTCTCCACCCTTCTGCGATTTCTTTTCTACTAAAATGAGGAGCTTCTGTAGGAAGAATTTCCCCTCCTCCTTCTTTAATAACACATTTACATTGAATACATGTTCCACCACCGCCACAGGCGGATGGTAAGAAAATTTTATTATTACTAAGTGTTGATAATAAAGTTTCTCCAGAAGAAACTTCTACTTCATTATCGCCATTTACCAAAAGAGTCACTGGTCCAGAGGGAATCAATCTGGCTTTAACACCAAGAAGCATTCCAACTAATAAAAATAAAACAATTGCAAAAGCTGTTATACTGAATATAATATACGTAGTAACTGTCATAAAAATTATAATTTGATTCCCATAAAACTCATAAATCCAATGGCCATTAAGCCTGTTATAATAAATGTTATACCTAAGCCTCTTAGAGGAGCCGGGACATTAGAATATGCTATTTTTTCTCTAATAGCTGCAATGCCAACAATTGCAAGAAGCCAACCCACTCCTGACCCAAAACCATAAATAGCAGACTCGGTAATTCCTGAAAAATCTTTTATTTGCATAAATAATGAACCTCCTAAAATCGCACAGTTTACAGCTATCAAGGGAAGAAATATACCTAAAGCACCATAAAGTGCGGGTGAAAATTTTTCAACAACCATCTCGACCAATTGCACCATTGATGCTATTACGGCTATAAACATTATAAAGCTCAAAAAACTTAGATCAATTTCAGCATATTCTGGGCCAATCCATTTAAGAGCACCAGCTTGTAAAACATATTGATCAATTAAAAAATTCAAAGGAACAGTAATTGTTAAAACAAATATTACTGCAAAACCTAAACCAACTGCTGTTTTTACCGTTTTGGAAACAGCTAAATAAGAACACATACCTAAAAAATATGCGAAAATCATATTCTCAATGAAAATACTTTTTATAAATAAATTTGCATATTCTAACATATATTTTATTGTAAATTATCCATTTTCAATTAACGTTCTATTTCTAGATCTTTGTACCCATATAATTACTCCAACAATGATTAACGCCATAGGAGACAAAAGCATAAAGCCATTGTTTACATAACCCATTTCATAAATAGAGTCTGGAATAATTTGATATCCCAGTAAATTTCCTGAACCCAAGAGTTCTCTAAAGAATGCAACTAGTATCAGTATAAATCCGTATGCAGCGGCATTTCCAACTCCGTCAAGGAAAGATCTCCAAACTCCATTTCCTAGTGCAAAAGCTTCTAACCTACCCATTACAATACAATTAGTAATAATTAATCCAATAAATATGGATAATTCTTTACTCACATCATATGCATACGCTCTCAAAACTTGGTCTACTAAAATAACCATCGATGCGACAACAACGAGTTGAACAATAATTCTAATTCTATTGGGAATTAAATCTCTAAGTAATGAAATAATAACGTTACTGGCTGCCATCACTGCGACAACTGACAATGTCATTACAATGGCTGCTTTCAATTGAACAGTAATTGCTAAAGCTGAACAAACACCTAAAACCTGAACTGTAATTGGATTGTTATCATCCATAGGATCCGATAAAAGTGCTCTATTTTTTTTAGAAAATAAGGGTTCCCTACTTTTACTTAAGAAAAAGATTAAAGGATTATTATTTTTAGATTTTTTAATTGACATATATCTAATTTAAAGCTAACGGATTTAATTTTAAAGAATTAAAATAAGGCTGATAATGTTGTATTCTTTCTTTAATCATATCCGAAACACCATCTCCAGTAATTGTAGCCCCAGAAATGGCATCTACTTCATGGTCGTTTTTATCTAAATTTGAAGGGTCATTATTAGTTTTTGATACAGTTATACCCATTAAATTATAGTCGGAATCAAATAATTTTTCGTCAACAAACCTCTCTTTAAACCAGTCTTGAGTGATTTCTGCACCTAGACCAGCAGTTTCACCAACATGATCAAACACAACTCCTTTAACGGTGTTTAAATCATCTTTTAAAGAAATATAACCATAAATAGCATTCCATAATCCATTTCCTCTTATTGGAATTATATAATATTTTGAATTTTCAATATTTGCGACATAAAGTGGAAAATTTTGATTTTCTGGAGATTTTTTAAGCTCTAGACTTAATTTAATTTGAGTAAATGGATCTACTGAACTATTAATGGAGCCGTCATTTTTTAAAGCATATTTTTCCTCTATGTACTTATTAAATAAAACTTCGGCACCATCGCGATCAGTTATTATTCCAACAGTAGATAAAATATTTTGCATTTTTTCTTTTCTTACATTTTCATTTTGTAGATCTTTTAAAGATTGAGATGTAAAAGCCAAAACGGTAGCAACAACCAAAACCATTACAGCAGCAAATAAAAAAGTATATAAATTTGAATCTCTATTCATGTTAAGCAATATTTACAATTGGTTTATTTATCCTTTTTAATCTTCTTTTGACATTAGATTCAACAACGTAATGATCAATTGTTGGAGCAAAAACATTCATTAGTAAAATAGCTAGCATTACACCTTCAGGGTAAGCAGGATTAAATACCCTAATTAAAATACAAAATAATCCTACCAGCAATCCATAAACCCATTTGCCTTTTACTGTTTGAGCTGCTGATACAGGGTCTGTAGCCATAAACACTACCCCGAAAGCAAAACCACCAACCATTAAATGATTCATCCAATTAAAACTCATTAACTCATTAACTCCCCAAAGATTAAATAACATTCCTGTTAAGGCAGCACCTATTACACTTCCAACCATTATTCTCCAACTACCTACACCAGTATATACAAGTATTAAAGCACCTATTAAAACCATTAAAGTCGAAGTTTCAGCAATTGATCCTGGAATAGAACCCATAAACATTTGTAATGGTTCGTATGGTAAAGTGCTATTTCCTGAAGCTAACATGCCTAGAATTGTTTCACCAGAAACCCCATCTACATTAGAAGCCTCAGAGACCCACACTTGATTTCCTGACATATAAGTTGGATAAGCAAAAAAAGCAAATGCTCTTGCCGTTAGAGCTGGATTTAAAATATTCATTCCAGTTCCTCCAAATGCTTCTTTTCCAATAAAAACAGCAAATGCAACAGATAATCCGACCATCCATAATGGGATGTCAACTGGCATAATCATTGGAATTAATAAGCCAGTAACTAGATAGCCCTCATTGACCTCATGTCCTCTAAAAACTGCAAAAGCAAATTCTATTGCAAGTCCTACAATATAAGATACTGCTATCATTGGGACTATTTTCATGGATCCGTGTATTATTACATCAATATTTGAATACTCAATTTGAAGTTGAGAATAATATTGAAAACCAGTATTATAAATACCATAAAACAAAGCAGGTAACAACGCTATAATCACTGTGATCATAGTTCTTTTAAGATCTACAGCATCTCTAATGTGAGCACCATGTTTTGTTGTGTGATTTGGAACAAAAAGAAAAGTATCAAGTGCATTAAAAGCAGGTGCAAATTTTTCCCATTTCTCACCTTTATTGAAAGGTTTTTTAAGGTTATCTATTTTATTTCTAATATTCATATTATGTTCTGTTAACCAACTTCTGAAATCATCAAATCCAATCCTTGTCTAATTATATATTGTGCCTCAATTTTAGAAGAAGAAGAGTAATCAATTAAAGAAAAATCTTCAGGAGCAACTTCATAAATTCCTAAACTTTCCATCTTTTCTATATTTCCTGCCATACACTCTTTAAGTAACTGCATGGGTAAAATATCCATTGGAAAAACCTTTTCCATTTCTCCAGTGATTACAAGCGCTCTCTCTTCACCATTCAAATTTGTATCTAAATCATATTTTTTGTTTGGAAATAACCAAGAAAAAGAGGTTTTGTATATACTTGGAACCTTATTATTTATAAAAGGAATCCAACCAAACATTCTGTAGTGATTACCTTCTCTTAAAACAGATAGTGTATTGTTATAAAAACCTAAATAACTATCAGATTCAACTTTTGATCCAGTTAATACATCTCCATTTATAAATCTCAATGAATCATTAAGATCAATTCCAGCGTCATCAATTATTTTATTTAGTTCTGTTCCAGCAATAGTTTTATAATATTGAGGATACTTGACGGGTGGTCCTGAAACAGCTATAGTTCTGATCGGATTATAGATTCCAGTCATAAAATACCTTCCAATAATTGCTAAATCTTCAGCTCCTAATGTCCATACTCTATCTCCATAGTTAACTGGATCAATGTGATGAATTTGAACCCCTACATTCCCTGCTGGATGAGGTCCATTAATTCTATGAACTTTTATGTCTTCTATTTCATTAATGAAAGTTGAACTATTCTTATCGACACAAATATTAATATTTCCATCAGATAATTTAGATAAAACTTTAATTCCTAATTTAAATTCTTCTTTTTGATCTTCTAAAATAATTTGTAAATCAGCAGAAATTGGAGCACTATTAAAGGCAGAAATAAAAATAGATTTTGGCGTATCATTTGGATTTGCAATTATATCATAGGGTCTTTGTTTGATAAATGGCCAACAACCTGAATCTAATAATACACTTTTTAACTCTTCAGAACTTAAATCTTGAAAATTAATTGATTTAGAATCTTTTAAACTTTGATTTTGATCTGTATCAATAATTATTTCAATAATTTTTCGCTTTGCGCCCCTCATAATATCTTTGATTGTACCATCAATTGGAGAACAAAACTTAATTCTATTATCATTTTTTGAGAAAAATATTACATCTCCTTGTTGTACTTCTTCACCAACTTTAACAACCACTTTAGGGGTGATAAGATGAAAGTTAGATGGGTTTAATGAAACGGATTTGGGGTGAGCAGCTTTTTTTATGATGTTTTGAGCAGCACCTTTTAAATTAATGGTTAAACCATTTTTAATCTTGATGTCGTTTGACATATTTATTTTAGTGTATAATCGAGTGCAAATTTATTAATTTAATACCTTAAGTAAAAGTCGTTTTAAGATTAATTTACTAATAAAGTTTTTATTTATAACTATTCTAAATAAGATTCTAATTTTGACATTTAATTTGTAATATATTTATACTATATGATTCGATTGAATTTTAATGTAATAATAATCTTTGTTTTATTTTTGAATAATGTTTTTTCACAAAAATCTGAAGTTCCTAAAAACATAAAAACCATATTGATAAAAAACTCTGAATATTCTGGTCCTTTTATGGACTTTAATGGCTTCATAGAATTAAGTTTTGATGATTTAGATTCAGATGAAAAAAACTATTACTATCAAATAAATCATTTTGATTACAGTTGGAATTCTTCAAATATATCTAAATCAGAATTTCTTGATGGTTTCGACGATTTGAGAATAAAAAAACACAGAAATTCATTTAATACTTTAAAATCTTTTACCCATTACAAATTAAAAATTCCAAATGATGAAATAAATTTTAAAATTTCAGGAAATTATTCACTGAGTATACATCTTTCAAACGGTGAAAAAATTTTTGAAAAAAGATTTTCTATTATCAAAAATGAAATTCCTGTTCAAATTTCAATATCTAAATCAAATATTATTAGTAATATAAATACTGATCAAAAAATCAGTGTGAATGTTAATTGCGCTAATTGTTCTAAAATATTTAACAGTTCTTCTAAATTAAAACTAGTAATTATAAAAAATAATAATTGGATGAAATCACAAATTATTGAAAAACCAAAATATGTTTTCTCAGACAAATTAATATATGAAGATATATATTTTAAGGGGGGAAATGAATTTTTTAATTTTGATAACTCGAATATTAATTCCACAAATTATAGAACATATAAGTCTACTTTAAAAGAAATTTATAATAATTTTTTAGTGACGGACAAGGAAAGAACAAATAGCATATACGAATATAATCCTGATATAAATGGTGACTTCATTATTAATTCAAATAAAAATTATGATTTAGATATTGAAAATGATTATGCTAGGGTTTATTTTAATTTTAAAGCTGAGTTTTACAACTCATATAGAAAAGTCTATTTATTAGGAAAATTCAATGATTTCATGATAGATGATAATTATGAATTAAATTTCAACTCTAAAACTAAATCTTACAATGGCTCTTTTCTTTTCAAGCAAGGTTTTTATAATTATAAATATGGTTTTATAAATTCTAGTAATGATAATAAAATTAAAAACTTTGAAGGTGATTTTTGGGAAAGCGAAAATGAATATAAAGTTTTACTTTTTATTAAAAAATTTAATGATAGATATTTTACAATAATAGGTTCTAACAGTCTTACATCCTTGAATATAAAAAATTAAAGAAAAGTGATTCATTTTGATTTATTAAATCAATATATTAGCTAGTAAGAATAAAATTATGGTTAACCATGTTACAAAAGGAATAAGAATATCCGTAAAAACTATTTACGATGGTTCCTATTTTAAAAACTATAATCTTCATTTTGCTTTTAATTATATCATTAAAATTACTAACCAAAGCAAAAATACGGTGCAACTGAAAACTAGACATTGGAGGATTTTTGATTCTTTAAGTTCAGATATAATAATAGACGGAGAAGGAGTAATTGGTTTAAAACCGTTAATAAGTCCTGGTAATTCATATGAATATTCTTCTGGATGTTTAATTACTTCTCCTGTAGGTGCAATGAGAGGTTTTTACAATATGATTGATGTTAGTAATGGTAAAAAATTCAGGGCTTACATACCAACATTTAAATTAACTGCTCCACAAGCTTTAAACTAAATTCAATTAATTATTTAAAATACGATAAATGAAAACATCTACTTTTCAAGTTCCACAGCATGTAAATGAGGAAACTAAAGATTATTTAAAAGGATCTGTAGAAAGAAAACAAGTTATAGAAACTTATAATTCTATGTATTCTGAAAAAATTCACATTCCACTATACATAGGAAACAAAGAGATTTTTACTGATCAAAGAAAGAATATAACACCTCCTCACGATCATCAAAAAGTTGTAGGGACGTATTCTATCTGTGAACCAGTTCATGTCGAAAATGCAATTAAAAGCGCATTAGAAATAAAAAACGAATGGACAAATACTCCTTGGGAAGAAAGGGCTTCCATTTTTTTAAAAGCAGCTGAATTAATTGCGGGTCCATATAGATCCAAAATTAATGCTGCAACTATGATAGGCCAATCAAAAAGTATTTTTCAAGCAGAAATTGATGCTGCTTGTGAATTAGTAGATTTTTTAAAATTTAATATTATCTACATGACTGAAATATACGATGAACAGCCAATAACTGTAGGTAACGTTTCTAATAAGCTAGAATACAGACCTTTAGAAGGGTTCGTGTATGCAATTACACCATTTAATTTTACAGCTATAGGAGGAAATTTATGTGCTAGTGCTGCTTTAATGGGCAACGTTATATTGTGGAAACCTAGTGACCATCAAATATATTCAGCCAAAGTAATAATGGATGTTTTTAATGAAGCAGGTCTTCCTAAAGGAGTTATAAATATGGTAACGGGAGATCCTGAAATGGTTACTAATATCGCTTTAAATAATCCAAACTTATCAGGCATTCATTTTACAGGATCTACTAATGTTTTTAAAGGACTCTGGTCAAAAGTAGGTGCTAATATAAATATGTATAAAGATTATCCTCGAATTGTTGGTGAAACAGGTGGAAAAGATTTTATAGTGTCACATCCTTCATCAGATTCGTTGGTTGTTTCGACTGCAATTATCAGGGGAGCTTTTGAATATCAAGGTCAAAAATGTTCAGCAGCATCAAGAGTTTATCTTCCAAAATCTAAATCATCAGAAATTTTTAAAAATTTAAAAACTCAAATTAGTACTATAAAAATGGGCTCTCCGATTGATTTTGAAAATTTTCTGACAGCCGTAATCCACAAAAAATCTTATGATAATATTGTAAATTATATTGATAACGTAAAAAAGGATAATGATGCCGAAATATTAATTGGTGGAAATTATGACGATTCTAAAGGCTACTTTATTTCACCAACAGTAATTGTCACTACAAATCCAAAATATGCTACTATGACCGAAGAAATTTTCGGACCAGTTGTAACTATTTATTTATATCCAGACAATGAGTGGAAAGAAACTTTAAAATTAGTTGATCAAACATCTGATTATGCATTAACCGGTGCATTCATTTCTGAAGACAAAGAAAGTGTTGAATACGCTTTGAAACATTTGAGATATAGTGCAGGAAATTTCTATATTAATGACAAACCATCTGGTGCAGTCGTAGGTCAACAACCTTTTGGAGGATCAAGAGCATCAGGAACCAATGATAAAGCTGGTTCAAAATTAAATTTATTGAGATGGGTGTCTCCAAGGTTAATAAAAGAAAATTTTAATCCGCCTACTGACTACCCATACCCTTACATGAAATAGGTAAATACACTATTTTTTTTGTTTCAAAAAAAGGTTCTTTAAAGTATTTATTAATTTCAACAATTCTGGCAGATTTAAAGTTTTTTAGTTCAAGACTCAAATCACCACCTTTAAGATAAATTATACCATTTTTTATTTGGTGATTATTTATGGTGGAAAATTTTCCGTCAACTATCTTTTTAAAATCAGTCATGTTTGTTACTGCCCTACTGACTACAAAATCATATTTTTCTTCTACATGCTCTGATCTTATTTTTTCAGCTTTAACGTTAGTTAGACCTAGTTCTTCTACAATAGCTTTGACTACTTTTATTTTTTTTCCTATTGAATCTATTAAATGAAATGAAACATCAGGAAACATTATTGCTAAGGGTATTCCTGGAAATCCTCCGCCGGTGCCTACGTCAAGAATTTTAGATTTAGGTTTAAAATCTATGAATTTAGCTATGCTTAAAGAATGCAATACATGTCTTGTATTAAGCTCTAAAATATCATTTCTAGAAACTACATTTATTTTATGATTCCAACTTTCATATAAAATTTTTAAACTTTCATATTGCTTAATTTGTAAGCCTGATAAGTAAGAAAAATTTGATTTTATTATGTTCAAAACTTTTTTTTATTTGTTCAAAATTACATCAATATTTTTATCAAAATAAATATCTTTATTGTTAAACATACTATAATCACAATTCTATGACAATAAACACTATTAAGTTCTCTAGAAACGATCCAAAAAAATTTTTTCAAACTTTAAACAAAAGAGTAAATAATTATTTTAAAGAACAAAACATTAAAAAAAATGGTAATTGGAAAATATGGTTAAAAACAATAGTAATGTTTTCTTTACTTGTAGCACCATATATTTTGATATCTATACTAGCTATTCCAGCTTGGATTCAAATATTATTATCATTTATTATGGGAATTGGTTTAGCCGGAGTTGGCATGAATGTTATGCATGATGGAAATCACGGTTCCTTTTCTAATAAAAAATGGGTAAACAGATTAATGGGAGGAAGCATCTATTTATTAGCTGGGAACAGATATAACTGGCAAGTTCAACATAATGTTTTACATCATTCATATACAAATATTCATGGTCATGATGAAGATTTAGAAGCGGGAAGAATTATAAGGTTTTCACAACATTCCGAGTGGAGATGGTTTCATGAATTTCAACATTATTACTCAGTTTTACTTTATGGACTATTAACAATAAATTGGGCAATTACCACTGATTTTATTCAAATGAAAAGATACATGAAAAAAAAATTATCTCATGGTAAATTTCCAAATCCATTTGTAAACTGGACTAAATTATTAATTTCTAAAATACTGTATTTTTTATTTTGGATTGTTATTCCAATTTTCGTTTTTAATATAGTTTGGTGGAAGGTGTTAATATCATTTTTAGTGATGCATTATACAGCAGGACTTATATTAAGCTTAGTGTTTCAACTAGCTCATATTATGGATGAAGCAGAAATGCCTTTGCCTGACTCATATGGCAATATGAAAAATAATTGGGCAATTCACCAATTAAAAACAACTGTAAATTTTGCTTCAAAAAATAAATTACTTAATTGGTTTACAGGTGGTTTAAATTATCAGGTTGAGCATCATATTTTTCCTAATATTTCCCATGTTCATTATGATAACATTGCTAAAATTGTTAAAAAAACTACTCATGAATTTAATCTTCCATATAACGAGTTTAATACTTTTTTCGATGCAATAAGTGCTCACTTTCGATTTCTTAAAATTATGGGTATGAAACCTAAAAATGCTTAATTAAATGACAAATAAACTTTCCGATAGAATAAATAATCTTCCTGTATCAGCAACTTTAGCTATGGCTGCTAAAACAAGAGAATTAAAAGAAAATGGTATCGATATAATTGGATTAAGTCTTGGAGAACCAGATTTTAACACACCTGATTTTATAAAAGAAGCAGCAGTTCAAGCAATTAATGATAATTTTAATTCTTATTCACCAGTAGATGGTTATGTTGATTTAAAAAAATCAATATGTAAAAAATTTAAAAGAGATAACGGATTACATTATGAAACTGACCAAATTGTTGTTTCAACAGGTGCTAAACAATCTATTGCTAATACCGTTCAAGTATTAGTAAATCCTGGGGATGATGTCTTACTTGTAGCGCCTTATTGGGTAAGTTACTCTGCAATTGTTACTTTAGCTGAAGGAAATCCAATTGAAATTAGATCAGATATTTCTAGTGATTTTAAAATAACTCCCAAAGAATTAGAGAGCTCAATTACTAACAAAACAAAACTAGTAATTATTAATTCTCCTAACAATCCTAGTGGATCTGTTTACACTAAGCAAGAGTATATCGAACTTGCTAAAATTTTAGAAAAATATCCTGAAGTTTTCATCCTATCTGATGAAATTTATGAGCATATAAATTACGGCGTTCCCCACTATAGTTTTGCCAAGATCCCTTCAATGTATAAAAGAACAATTACTGTTAATGGTTTAGCAAAAGCTTTTGCAATGACAGGTTGGAGGATTGGTTATATTGGTGCTCCAGCTTGGATAGCAAAAGCTTGCACAAAAATGCAAGGTCAAATCACGAGCGGAACTAACTGTATAGCACAACGCGCAACAATAGCAGCTTTGGAAGCTCCAGTCAGCAAGATTCAATACATGGTAGAGGAATTTAAAGAAAGAAGAGAATTAATAATTAGTTTACTTAATGAAGTTGAAGGTATTAAACTAAATAAACCTATGGGAGCTTTTTATATTTTTCCTGATATCTCCTATTTTTTCGGTAAAACTTTAAAAAATAAAAAAATTAATAATGCTTCAGATTTTGCTATTTTTTTATTAGAAGAATCTCATGTAGCTACTGTTACTGGAGATGCATTTGGAAGTCCAAATAATATTAGAATTTCTTATGCTGCATCTAAAGAAGAAATAAAAAAAGCTATTGATAGAATCAAATCATCTTTGGAAAGTTAATGGTCTCTCCAAAAATAAGGAGTAAATAAAATTAAAACTGTAAACAACTCTAACCTACCTACCAACATTAAAAAAGAACACCAATATTTTCCCATTTCTGGAAGGCTGTCAAAATTACTTGTTGGACCAAGAGATCCTAAAGCTGGCCCAACATTTCCTATTGATGAAGCAGCTCCCCCAATTGCTGAAGTAAAATCAAGACCCAATAAACTTAATACACCTGCTCCGATTATAAATAAAATGAGATATAATATAAAGAAAGCAAGAACATGAATCACAATGGGTTTTTCAACCACCGAATTATTATGTCTTAGCGGAATAATTGCGTTAGGATGCAGAGATCTTTTAAACTCTAAAATTCCATTTTTTATAAGTATTAAATGTCTCAAAATTTTGACGCCTCCAGATGTAGATCCAGAAGATCCTCCAAGGAACATAATTCCAAAGAAAAACATTGTTATAAAAGGAGTCCATGAAATAAAATCCCCTGTTACAAAGCCAGTGGTTGTAACAATAGCTACAACTTGAAATAAAGCATGCCTAAAGCTACTTTCAAGTTTTCCATAAATCTGAGGATGAAAAACATCTGTTTGTGTTAAATCGACAGACACAAACAATGCTATTGTTATAAATAAAGTAAAAATTGAAATAAAAGAAATATACCATTTAAGCTCTGTGTCTTGAATAATTTTTTTTATTCTTCCGGTTAAACCAAAATATATTAGAATAAAATTAGTTCCAGCTAAAAACATAAAAACTATTATTATATATTGAATAAGAGGATTATCATTCCAAAAACCAATACTTGCATTTCTGGACGAGAAACCTCCTGAGGCAATATTACTCATAGAGTTATTAATTGCATCAAAAAAACTCATTCCAGCTAGGTTTAATAATAAAGTTTCCACAATAGTTAGTCCAACATAAATCATCCATAGTCTTTTAGCGGTGTCACTTATTCGTGGATGTATCTTATCACCTGAAATTCCTGTTCCTGGTGACTCTGCAGAAAAAAGCTGCATTCCACCTATTCCCAGCAAAGGAAGAATAGCTATGGCTAATACTATAATTCCCATCCCACCTAGCCAATGGGTCATACTTCTCCAAAAAATAATACTTTTTGGTAAAGCTTCAATATCATTTAAAATTGTGGAGCCTGTAGTGGTGTATCCAGACATAGTTTCAAAAAACAAATTAGGAAAATATGTTATCGAATTTGTTAAATAATAAGGAAGCATGCCTGAAAAAACCATAGTAAGCCATCCAATTGTAACAATTAAATAACCATCACGTTTATTAATTTGTCTTATGTTACTTTTTGTCAATATCATTATCGAATAGCCTATTACTATTGTAATAATAGCTGACAAAGTAACTTCTTGTAAAACACCATCATTTGTAATTAAACTAACTAGTGAAGAAAAAAGCATTGCTCCTCCATTAAAAACAAGAAGCATCCCAATTATATAAAAAATTAATTTTTTATTTAGTTTGGTCATAATAGTTTATAAAAATAAACTTTCTACTTTGTTTAAAGCTTCAGCAGTCGAGCAAACTAAAACTCTATCTCCAAGTTGGATTTCAAAATCACCAAGAGCTATTAAACCATGACCTCCCCTAATTACTCCACCAATAATGGCTTCTCTGGGAAAATTAAGATCAATAATTTTCTTATTCAATACTTTTGAATGTTTTTTTACAATAAATTCGACAATTTCAGCATCCATATTATTAAGCATTGCTAACTCAACTATATCACCATTTCTAACGAAGCGAAAAATATCATTAGCAGCCAAGAGTTTCTTGTTAATTAAAGTATCTATTCCAATTGATTGAGATAAATTGAAATAATCCATATTATCAACTAAAGCAATTGTTTTTTTAATTTTTTTAGATTTCGCCATTAAACATGACATTATATTGGTTTCGGAATTCCCAGTGGTTGCAATAAAAGCATCCATGTTTTCAAGATTTTCTGCAACTAATAAATCCACATTTCTTCCGTCTACGTTGAGAATCATCACATTTGATAATTCTTCAGCTAAATGATTAGCTTTTTCTGAATCAATCTCAATAATTTTTACATTTAAACCTTCAATACTTAAATCTCTAGCTAACTTAGAACCGATTCTTCCTGCTCCTAAAATCATTATATTTTCAATATTTTGCTTAACTGTTCCCAGTAAATTATAAAGTTCTTTTAAACCTTTTTCATTAGTAATGAAATAAATTTGATCACCTAACTTAAATACAGTATCTCCTCTGGGTATAACTGTTTTTTCAGAACCTTCATTTTTTAATGCAATTGGCATAAAATGAACACCTGGGAATACTGATGCAGCCTGCATAACAGTTTTACCAATAAAAGGAGCGTTTTTTTCAAGTTTTACACCCATCATTTTTAATATACCATATTCAAAATCATGACTATTTGTAAAGGCAGACTCATGGACTAAAAGTTTAATCTCTTCGGTAGCTAAGTTTTCAGGTGAAATTAATTCATCAATTCCTATTGAATCAAAGTCAATTTCTTTGTTGTTTTCAATAAATTCTGCATTAGAAATTCTGGCTATTGTTCTTTTCGCTCCAAGTTGTTTAGCTAAAAAACATGTAGTGAAGTTAGTTGTCTCAGATGTAGTAAGAGAAACAACTAAATCAGCTTTCTCTACATTAGCCTTCTTTAAAACAGAAATCGAAGCAGAGTTGCCTTCAATAGTTTTAATATCAAGTTGGCTTTCAGCAATATTCAGGCATGATTTTTTATTATCAATTAAAGTAATATCCTGAGACTCAAAAGAGAGTAACTTTGCCAAATGGAACCCAACTTCACCAGCTCCTGCTATTATGATTTTCATGTATATAGCATTGTATAACTATACAAATATACTTGATTTTAAAAAAAGACTCGTTTTTTTAACAATAAAAAAATTGTCAGTTAATTAAATTAATGTTTTATAAATTTGACTTTAATTATGAAATATTTTTTTTTTACTATTTTATTACTTTTTTTTTATTCTAATAGTTTTAGTCAAACTCAAGGCAGAAAAGTAGAAAACCTTCAAAATTTTGATAAACAAAAAATACATTTTGGATATTTCATAGGATTTAATCAATATAATTTTAAAATTGATTATAAAAAAAACCCAAACTATACAACACAAGTTGAGGAAGAATTAGGGCTTAATATTGGTTTAGTTGGGGATATCAGACTAGGAGAATACTTGAACCTCCGTTTTGAGCCTGGATTACAAACTAATAAATCTGCATTAAAATTTAATGAAAGATCTAATTTTACTCAAAATAGCGATACATTAAGATCTATAAAATCAACTTTTATACATTTACCTTTATTATTGAAATTTAGTTCAAAAAAAATAAATAATTTTAGACCTTATTTAATCGGAGGAATCTCCACCTCATTTAATTTGTCAAGTAATGAAAATTCCCCAGAGGATAATAAAAACAATGTTTTTAGATTAAAAAGTAATACTTTATATTATGAACTTGGCTTTGGAATTGACTTCTATCTACAATATTTTAAGTTTTCCCCATCAATAAGAGGCCTGTTTTCTGTAACAAATGAATTAGTCCCCGATAATGATCTAGAGAGTCCGTGGACAGGTAACATAGATAAATTAAGCACTAGAGGCATATTTATCAACCTAACTTTTCATTAATTAAATTTCTTTTCTTTTTATTTCTCCTAGAATAATAGCTAAAGAGGATGCAATATTCAAACTCTCAGGAAAATTATGTTTTTGAAATCTTGGTATACTTAAATTAAAATCTATTATTTTGAATAATTCATCGGAAATACCATTGGCCTCATTACCAAAAACTAAAATACTATTCTCAGATTTTATATTAGACTTATAAATTGACTTACCAATTAATGAAGTTCCAATCTTTACGGATTTAGATATTTTTAAATAATTGCCTAAATTTAAATAAGAGATATTTAATCTTGAAATAGAGCCCATAGCAGCCTGAATTACTTTTGGGTTATAACAATCTACAGAGTCTAAAGAACAAATTATGTCTTTAATACCAAACCATTCACAAGAGCGGATAATCGTTCCTAGGTTTCCAGGATCTCTAATTGATTCTAATGCAATTATTAAATTTTCATTATTTATTGGTTTTGTTTTTTTTAATTCAAAAATTGCTAAATGATCTTCAGGGTTATTTAAAAAACTTATTTTTTTTAATTGATTATACTCAATTTGAAATTGATTAGCTAACTCTTTAAAACAAGAACTATTAACAGAAAAAAGTTTAATAAGCTTGAACTCAGAATCAATAAATTCCTTTATTGATTTTTTTCCCTCAACAATAAAACAATTATTTAAATCTCTAAACTTTTTATGTTTTAGGCTATTTATGAATTTTATATCATTTTTGGTAACCATATTTAAAGATGTATTTTTGAATATAATATTTTATTAGTGAGTTATAGATTAACAAAAATACTATTTTTTATATTCTTGATTTCATTTTATGAATCATGTGTAATTTCAAAAAATATTCCAGAGGGTTCTCTTATTCTTAAATCAAATCAAATTTTAATAAATAATAAGTCAATTAGTAAAGATTCTTTAAAACCTTTGCTAACCCAAAATAAAAACAATTATTTTTTAGGATTTCCTGTTTCTGCATCTTTGTTTGAGTCATCAAATAGAGATACTGATAGTGTTTTTAATAAATGGATAAATAAAAATCCTAAAAGAAAAAAAAGAATAACTAATTTTCTTTCAGAAAAACAAGTTATTCAAATAAAAAAATACATAAAAAGTTTTAATAATTGGAAAAAAAGAAATGGTGAAGAACTCGAAATAATTGATTCAACTAAAACTAAAGTTTCAATTGAAAACTTAAAGTCATATTTTAAAAATAATGGATATTTTGACGCACAAATTTTTTCAAAAAATGAAATTAATGAAAACAATAAAAAATTTGCAAAAATTATTTTTAATATAGAATTAGGTAATCAATACTATTTAGATAGTATAAAATCAAATATACAATCAAATTTGTTGGATTCTATTTACTCTAAAAACCTAGAAAATTCTTTTCTAAAAACAAATAACTCATTTAATACTTTAGATTTTGAATTAGAGAGAAATAGATTAGATAAATTATTTAAAAACTCTGGAGTTTATAATTTTCAAATTAGTTCTATTTCATTTCAAGTTTCAAGAGACACAACTGGCTTAGATTTAAGAATACCTGTTCAAATAAATATTTCTGAAAATAACCCAAAAGATGGAAATTTAAATTTTATAAATAAATACAGAATTCATAAAATCAATCAAATAAATCTTTATACAAACAATTTCATTTCGCTTTCTAAAGAAAATTTAGAAAATCCTATAACTTATGAAAATATAAATATTTTTTCAAAAGATAAATTAAGGTACAAACCTGAAAATTTAACAAAATTAATATCTTTTAAAAATGGAGATTCGTATAGTGATCTTCAAAGGTCTAAGACCATAAAACAATTAAATAACTTAGAAAATTTTCAATATCCATCAGTAAATTATGTTTATTCTGAAAATTCCAATAATCAATTAGAAGCTAATGTTTTATTAAATCCAAAAAAGAGATTTTCACTTGGATTCGGATTTGATCTAAAACATTCTAACATTGAAGATATTGGTCTTGCATTTGAAACTTCTTTTACAAGCAGAAATATTTTTCAAGGAGCTGAAAGATTAGAAATAAGTTCAAGGGGAACAATTGGTAAATCTGGAAATACTACTATTTCTGAATATGGAATCGATATTAGACTTAAGGTCCCAAGATTTTTTATACCCTTCAGCTCTAAAATATTTCCCCTTGAGTTAAATCCAACAACCTATTTTGGATTGGGAACATCAAAACAAACAAATATTGGTTTGGATAGACAAAGTTTCAAGTTTGATTTTAATTATGATTGGACAAATCAAAACTATAATAAAATCAATTTTGGGCTTTTTAATGTAGAGTTAGTCAATAATAAAAATAGCATTAATTACTTCAATATTTATGGAAGTTCATTTAATTCTATTAATTCAATTGCTACAAAATACAATTCCAATCCCGACTATTTTAATTCACTAAATAAATTAAAAATACCTGTTGGGGTAAATTCATTTATTGAAGATGTTATTTCCCGAAACATCTCAATAGATGAGAAAGATTATAACACTGTAAATTATATTAATGACAGAAAAAATAGACTTACAGCAAACAACCTTATAATTGGATCCAATTTTTCAATTATATCAAATAATAGAAATAGCATATTTGATGAGAATTTTTCACAATTTAAAATCAAAATTGAATTAGCCGGTAGTTTAACAAATTTTTTAGCAGACCAATTTAATGCATCTGTTGACGATTATGGAAATAAAAAAATTCTTGGACTTGCCTATTCTCAATATTTTAAAACCGAGTTAAATTATATTAAAGTATTGGGCTATTTCTACCAACTCAACACTTGCGTTTAGAAGTTATTATGGAATTGCAATACCATTTGGAAATTCAGACAACATTCCGTTCTCAAAATCTTTTTTCTCTGGGGGTTCAAACGACAATAGAGCTTGGGAAGTATACAGATTAGGTCCAGGAAGTAGCGGTGCTATTAGTGAGTTTAATGAAGCAAATATGAAGATAGCATTTAACATAGAATACAGATTTGGATTAATAGGAAAACTTGATGGCGCAATTTTTACCGATTTTGGAAATATTTGGAATGTTTTTGATAGCACCAATGATCCGAAACGGACTTTTGATGGCTTTAAGGATTTAAACGAAATAGCAATTGGAAGTGGAATTGGGGTAAGGTATAATGTTGGTTACTTTGTTTTAAGGTTGGATATGGGTTTAAAAACATACAATCCTGCTCTTAATATTGATGAAAGATGGTTAACTGATTTTAAAATTAAAAAAGCAGTATTCAACATAGGGTTAAATTATCCATTTTAAATCAATATTTCTTTTTAATTTCGTGGTTTCAATAAATAAAATTTTTAATATGATGAAAATACAAAGTGGAGTTGCTACAGGAGATGAAGTTCAAGAGATTTTCAGACTAGCAAAAGAAAAAAAATTTGCATTACCAGCTGTAAATGTTATTGGATCTAATTCAATTAATGGTGTTTTAGAAACTGCTTCATCATTGAATGCACCTGTTATAATTCAATTTTCAAACGGAGGAGCTGTCTTTAATGCTGGAAAAGGGTTGTCAAACGAAAATCAAAATGCAGCTATTAAAGGTGCTATAGCTGGTGCCAAACATGTTCACGAACTCTCAAAAGCTTACAATGTTCCTGTAATTCTTCATACTGATCATGCCGCTAAAAAACTTCTCCCATGGATTGATGGACTTCTAATTGCTAGTGAAGATCATTTTAAATCAACTGGCAAATCACTTTTTAGTTCTCACATGATTGACTTGTCTGAGGAACCTATTGAAGAAAATATTTCAATTTGTAAAAAATATTTAAAAAGAATGAGCAAGATAGGTATGACTTTAGAAATAGAGTTAGGTATTACTGGAGGAGAAGAAGATGGAGTTGATAATACAGATGTGGATGATTCAAAATTATATACTCAGCCTGAAGAAGTAGCTTATGCTTATGAGGAATTATCTAAAGTTAGTGATAGATTTACAATTGCTGCAGCCTTTGGAAATGTTCATGGAGTTTACAAGCCTGGGAACGTAAAATTAACTCCAAAAATTTTAAAAAATTCTCAAGAATATATTTCTAAAAAATTTAATTTACCAGAAAATACTATAAACTTTGTTTTTCATGGTGGATCTGGTTCTTCCATTGAAGAAATTAGAGAAGCCATTGATTACGGAGCTATTAAAATGAATATTGACACAGACATGCAATATGCTTTTATGACCGGAGTAAGAGATTATTTCAATTCCAACCATGAGTTCTTAAAAAATCAAATTGGAAATATTGAAGGATCTGATATTCCTAATAAGAAATATTATGATCCAAGAGTTTGGTTAAGAAAGGCCGAAGAAAGTTTTAAAAATAGATTAATTCAAGCTTTTAAAGATCTAAACAATATAAATACGATTGAATAATTTAGTTTCTTATATTTGAAAAAAACATCCTTATAAATGGCTTGGTTTAAAAGAACAATAAAAGGAATTCAGACTGCAACAAAAGAAAAAAAAGATACACCTGAGGGTTTATGGCACAAAACACCTACTGGAAAAATTATAGATACTGATGAACTTGAACAAAATTTTTATGTATCTCCTGAAGATGGTTTTCATTTAAGAATTGGAAGTGACGAGTATTTTAATATTCTATTTGATGGTAAATATATAGAATTAGATTCCAAACTTACTTCCAAAGATCCGTTAAAATTTACTGACAACAAGCCTTATAAAACAAGGATAAAAGAAGCCGAAAAGAAAACAGGTTTAAAAGATGCTATTAAAATAGCCGTAGGTAAATCTATGGGTTTAGAAATGGTTATAGCTTGCATGGATTTTAGATACATTGGTGGATCTATGGGTTCAGTTGTTGGTGAAAAAATCACAAGAGCTGTTAATCAAGCAATTTCAAAAAAAATACCATTATTGATAATATCTAAGTCGGGTGGAGCAAGAATGATGGAAGGGGCTATCTCATTAATGCAAATGGCTAAAACATCTGCAAAACTTGCTCAACTTTCTAACAAAAAACTTCCTTATGTTTCTTTGTGTACTGACCCTACAACTGGAGGAACTACTGCATCTTTCGCAATGCTCGGAGATATAAACATCTCAGAGCCAGGAGCATTAATAGGATTTGCTGGACCTAGAGTAGTAAAAGACACCACAGGAAAAGATCTTCCAGAGGGATTTCAAAGATCTGAATTTTTACTGGAACATGGCTTTTTAGATTTTATTACTCCTAGGACTGAACTAAAAGAAAAAGTAAATTTATATTTTGATTTAATACTTAATAGGCCCATTCGTTCTAATAAAATTTAATTACCTCTTTTATAAAATTTAATACTATATTTGCGCCTCCAATAAATTAATATTGGTTACATAAGAATTATTTACAAAAATATTGGCATGTATTTATCTAAAGAAAACAAAAAAGAAATATTTAAAGAACACGGAAAATCTGATACAGATACCGGATCCGCAGAAGGACAAATAGCTTTATTCACTACTAGAATTAATCACTTAACTGAACATCTAAAAAAAAATCGTAAAGATTTTAACACGGAAAGATCATTAGTAATGATGGTAGGTAAAAGAAAAAGCTTGTTAAGTTACCTTAAAAGTAAAGATATTACTCGTTACAGAGAAATCATTAAAAAACTTAATCTGCGTAAATAAAAAATTTCTACATAGTTTTTCATTGGTATTCTACTTAAGACACAACACAACTTAAATTAATTAATGAAAAAATATGAAAATTAAAACTTATAATGAGTCCATTGACCTTGGTGATGGACGTATAATTACACTTGAAACTGGGAAACTTGCAAAACAAGCTCATGGATCTGTTGTAGTTCAAATGGGAAAAGCAATGCTTCTATGTACCGTAGTTTCTAATTATGAAGCATCTAATGTAAATTTCCTTCCACTAACCGTGGATTACAGAGAAAAATTTGCTTCTGCAGGAAGATATCCTGGAGGTTTCTTCAAAAGAGAAGCTAGACCAAGTGATGGAGAGATATTAACAATGCGTTTGGTAGACAGAGTTCTTAGACCATTGTTTCCAAAAGATTATCATTCAGAAGTCCAAGTAATGATTCAGTTAATGTCTCATGACGAAGATGTAATGCCCGATGCTCTTGCAGGTCTTGCCGCATCTGCTGCAATCCAATTGAGTGACTTTCCTTTTGAATGTGCCATTTCTGAAGCTCGTGTTGCTAGAGTTGATGGTAAATTCATTATTAATCCAAGTAGAGCTCAATTAGCTAATGCAGATATTGAAATAATGGTTGGCGCTTCAGCCGACTCTGTAATGATGGTTGAAGGAGAAATGGACGAGTGTAGTGAAGAAGAAATGGCAGATGCGATAAAATTCGCTCACGAATCTATTAAAATTCAAATTGAAGCTCAAGAAAGATTAGCAAATGCTGTAGGAAAAAAGGAGGTGAGAGAATATGAAACCAGTAATGAAAATGAGGAATTAGCTACAAAAATTCACGAAGCTTCTTACAATAAATGTTATGCTATTGCAAAAAAAGGAACTTCAAAAGCTGAACGTAGCTTAGCTTTTTCAAACTTAAAAGAAGAAATAAAAGCATCTTTTTCTGATGAAGAAATTGAAGAACACGGTAAATTAATTGGTACATATTTTAGTAAATCTCAAAAAGAAGCTATCAGAGAACTTACTTTAAGTGAAGGATTAAGACTAGATGGTAGAAAAACAGATGAAATAAGAGATATATGGAGTGAAGTTGATTATTTACCATCAACTCACGGATCAGCTATATTTACTAGAGGTGAAACACAAGCTTTAGCTACAGTTACATTAGGAACATCTAGAGATGCTAACAAAATTGATATGCCTTCTTTTGAAGGTGAGGAAACTTTCTATTTGCATTATAATTTTCCTCCATTTTGTACTGGAGAAGCTAGACCACTTAGAGGAACATCAAGAAGAGAGGTAGGACACGGAAATTTAGCTCAAAGAGGATTAAAGGGAATGATTCCTGAAGACTGCCCATACACTGTAAGAGTTGTAAGTGAAGTTCTTGAATCTAATGGTTCATCATCAATGGCTACTGTTTGCTCAGGTACAATGGCTTTAATGGATGCTGGGGTTCAACTAACAAGACCAGTTTCTGGTATTGCTATGGGTCTAATTTCTGATGGTGATAGATATGCTGTTTTAAGTGATATTTTAGGTGATGAAGATCATCTAGGTGATATGGACTTTAAAGTTACTGGAACAACAGAAGGAATAACAGCTTGTCAAATGGATATTAAAATTAAGGGTTTATCTTATGAAATCTTAGTAAATGCTTTAAAACAAGCAAGAGATGGTAGACTTCATATTTTAGATAAAATTTCTGAAACTATTGCAAAGCCTAATGTAGATGTTAAATCTCATTCTCCTAAAATGGTAACTAGTAGAATACCTAATGAATTTATCGGCCCATTTATTGGCCCGGGTGGAAAAGTAATTCAAGAACTACAAAAAACTACTGGATGTACAATAGTTATTAATGAAGACCCAGAAACTGAAGAAGGAATTGTTGAAATTCTTGGTACTGATCAAGAGGGAATTGATTCTGTACTTTCAAAAATTGAATCACTATTGTTTAAGCCTGAAAAGGGAAATACATACGAAGTAAAAGTTATAAAAATGTTAGATTTTGGGGCAGTAGTTGAATATTTAGATGCACCTGGAAATGAAGTGCTTTTACATGTTAGTGAAATTGCATGGGAACGAACAGATAATGTAAGCGATGTACTTAAACTTGGAGATGAATTGGAGGTTAAATATTTTGGAGTAGATCCTAGAACAAGAAAAGAAAAAGTTTCTAGAAAAGCTTTATTAGAAAAGCCTGAGGGTTATGTGGAAAGACCACCAAGACCTCCAAGATCAGATAATAGAGGGAGAGACAACAGAAATAGAAACAATAGGTAGAAAAACCTGTTTTCCTTGTTCATTTTATAATATTTGATATAAACTGTAACTTTTATATGATTATTTACGTATAATAATTTTAATAACATCAAATGAGACAATTAAAAATAACCAAACAGGTTACCAATAGAGAAACTGCTTCTTTAGATAAGTATTTACAAGAAATAGGTAAAGTTGATTTAATTACTGCTGAGGAAGAGGTAGAGTTAGCACAAAAAATTAGAGCTGGAGACGAAAATGCTCTAGACAAATTAACCAAAGCTAATCTTAGGTTTGTTGTTTCCGTAGCTAAGCAATATCAAAATCAAGGTTTAACTCTTCCCGATTTAATTAATGAAGGAAACCTTGGTCTTATTAAGGCTGCTAGAAGATTTGATGAAACCAGAGGATTTAAATTTATTTCTTATGCTGTATGGTGGATTCGTCAATCAATTCTTCAAGCATTAGCAGAACAGTCAAGAATTGTTAGACTTCCTTTAAATAAAATCGGATCTATTAACAAAATAAATAAAATGTTTGCTTTTTTAGAACAAGCAAATGAAAGGGTTCCATCTGCTGAAGAAATTGCAAAAGAACTTGACATGACTATTTCAGATGTTAAAGAGTCTATGAAAAATTCCGGAAGACATGTATCAATGGATGCTCCGCTAGTTGAAGGTGAAGATTCAAATCTATATGATGTTTTAAGAAGTGGTGAATCTCCAAATCCAGATAAAAATCTTCTTCACGAATCTTTAAGAACAGAAATTGAAAGAGCTCTTGAGACGTTAACCCCAAGAGAAGCTGATGTTGTTAGGCTTTATTTTGGATTAGGTGAAAAACACGCAATGACTTTAGAGGAAATAGGAGAAACATTTGACTTAACAAGAGAAAGAGTAAGACAAATTAAAGAAAAAGCTATTAGAAGATTAAAACATACATCAAGAAGTAAAATATTAAAAACGTACTTAGGCTAACATGAAATTAATAGCACCTTCAATGCTTGCATCTGACTTTGGAAATCTAGAAAATGAGATTTCGATGGTCAATAATAGTAAAGCTGATTGGTTTCATATTGACGTAATGGATGGTGTTTTTGTTCCGAATATTTCTTTTGGAACTCCTATAATGAATGTTTTAAAAAAGTGTGCAAAAAAACCATTAGATGTACATTTGATGATTGTTAATCCAGATAATTATTTAGAAAAATTTGCAGAACTTGGAAGTTGTGTGTTAACAGTTCACTTTGAAGCTTGTACACATCTACACAGGACTGTTCAAAAAATAAAAAGCCTTAAAATGAAAGCTGGAGTTGCAATCAATCCTCATACTCCTATTTCATCTCTTGAATCAATTATAAATGAAATTGATTTAGTTTGTATTATGAGTGTTAACCCTGGATTTGGAGGGCAATCTTTTATTGAAAATACCTATAAGAAAGTTGTAGATCTTAAATCATTAATCAATGTTAGTAACTCAAATGCACTAATAGAAATTGATGGTGGTGTCAATTCTAAAAATGCAAAAAAATTAATTGAACAAGGAGCTGATGTTCTTGTCGCTGGTAGTTTTGTATTTAAATCAGAAAATCCAACCAACACAATAAGTGATCTTTCTGCCCTTATAAATTAGTTTTTTACTTATTTTATTTACTTTAATAACACAATTATTAAATATGTGTAGTAATTACGTAAACGTGATAGGTCTTATGAGTGGTAGCTCTCTAGATGGTGTAGATTTATGTTTAGTTTCTTTTGATAAAAGTAATTATACAAAATATAAAATTGTTCATGCAAAAACATTTAATTATGATAATATATGGATAAAAAAATTAAAAGAGGCAATTTCTTTAAACAAGGAAGAACTAATTAATATTGATAATGATTATGGTGAATTATTAACTCATTATATAAAAAAGTTTACAAAAGAATTCTCTATATCTAAAATTGATTTAATCTCCTCTCATGGTCATACAGTTTTCCATAATCCTAAAAAGAAAATAACACTACAAATTGGAAATGGATATATAATCAATAAAAATACCAATCTAAAAGTTGTTTGTGATTTTAGAACTCAAGACATGTATGTATCAATGGCCAGGGTGCCCCATCTAGTTCCTATTGGAGACTTAGATCTTTTCTCCAAATTATAAGTTCTGCTCTAAATCTGGGTGGGTTTTCTAATATTTCTGTTAAAGAATTCAAGCTGGAATTAAAGCTTTTGATATCTGCCCTGTTAATACCGTTTTGAACCATTATTCAAATAAACTAGGTCTATGACTTTTGACAAAGATGGTAGCTTTATCTAAAAAAGGGGGGGGTATAAATAATCGATCTTTTTAATGAACTTAACGAAGATAGAGTTTTTATAGAAAATCGGGGCCAAAGTCTTTAGGAATTGAATTCGTTAACTCAAAAGTTTTACCATTAATAGAAAAATTCTCTGTTGAAACCTGAGGATGTTCTAATAACTTACATAGAACATATTTCTCACCAATTCAACAGATCTATTTCTAGATTTTTCAAAAAATAAAATATTAGTGACCGGAGGAGGAACTTATAATACAACCTTAATTGATTCTATAAAACGAAAAATAAAACATGAGTTAGTAGTGCCAGAAAAAAAATTAATAGATTTTAAAGAAGCTATAATTTTTGCGTATATGGGACTTCTAAAAAGTGAGGAGAAAATTAATTGTTTAAAAAGTGTTACTGGCGCAATAAAAGACCACTCTTCAGGAAAAATATTTAAAAATTAATACCTAAATCAGATTTTTTAAACTCATGAATTCTAATATTTTTCCATTTTACTTTTATTCCCCCGCCATCGTGAATTTGTAAAGCTATTCTTCCATCTGCATCACCTATTTTTTCATCAGAATAAGTAATCATTTGTTTACCATTAAGAAAAGTAGTTACAGAATCTTCATAAACTTTGATTGTTAACTTATTCCAGTCCCCCATTTTTAAAGAAGAATCTTTACCATCAAGAGGCTTTATCAACCACCCTCTTCCGTATGATTCGTAAATTCCACCCGTAAATAATCCTGGAGGAGCCACTTCAACTTGCCAGCCGCTAACTTTAGTTCCATCGACAGTAGATCTAAAAAATACTCCACTATTTCCATTTGCTTCTTGTTTAAATTCAAGAT
Source organism: Cryomorphaceae bacterium BACL29 MAG-121220-bin8 (assembly GCA_905181705.1). Taxonomy (GTDB): domain Bacteria; phylum Bacteroidota; class Bacteroidia; order Flavobacteriales; family Flavobacteriaceae; genus MAG-121220-bin8. The sequence continues at coordinate 372,470 of CAJIYP010000003.1, forward strand.
TTAAAATAAAATTTTTATAAAACTTTTCTGTTCCTAAATAACCATATTTAGCGTCAGGACCACTTTCACAAACTAAAAGCCCATCTTCTACATACCAATTTTCAGTTCCGTAGACTATCCAACCACTTAAATCTTTTCCGTTAAACAAATCATTATAGTCTAATTTACTTCCACTTATCACAGTTTTATTATCATTTTTAATTTCTTTTTTAGGATAATTAGTGATTGTGTGTTTCAGGCGATAGTATTCGTACCGATGCACATGAACTTAGTGTTAAAGAAATGAGTTAATAAATATGAGCAAAAAATGTTTTTCATTTTAATTAATGTTGGTATCTTAAAAATACTAAAATTATTCATAAATTAATGAATGAAAAGATTAATAATCTTAAAAAATAAATCATGAAAAAATTGACTTTAATATTAATAATTTTAATCACTTTCAACACTTATTCCCAAAAAAGAAAAGTATTTTTTAAAAGTTCTAAAGGAAACTTTCTGATTTCTTCTGATTTACATATACACAGTGTGTTTTCCGATGGTGAAGTGTGGCCAAGTATTAGGATTAAAGAGGCAAGAAGAGATAGCCTTGATTTAATCTCTTTAACTGAGCATTTAGAATATTTAAGTTACAGAAATGACATAATTATTCCTGACAGAAATAGATCTTATATAGTTTCTAAAGGGTTATTACAAAAAGAAGAGGTATTAACCGTTGTTAACGGAACAGAAATTACAAAACCAATGCCACCAGGTCATTTTAATGCAATCTTTATAAAAGATGCTAACCCACTTTTAAATCCTGATGGTAAAGTAGCGATTCAAGAAGCCAATAATCAAGGTGCTTTTGTGTTTTGGAACCATCCAAATTGGGTAGAAAACAGAGATGATGGTATAGCTAGACTAGATGCTTTACATAAAGAATTATTGGAGGAAAAATTGTTTCATGGAATAGAAGTTGTAAATGAACACACCTATTCAGAAGAAGCTTTAGAAATTGCTCTATCAAATAATTTAACTATAATGGGAACTAGTGATATTCACGGATTAATTGATTGGGAGTATGAAAAAAAAGATGGAGGCCATAGACCAATTACATTCATTATTTCTAAAAATAGAACTATTAAAAGTATAAGGGATGCGTTATTTAATCAAAAAACATTTGTTTGGCATAAAGATATGTTAATTGGAAAAGAGGAAAATATTCTTCCTATAATCGATGAGAATTTAACAATTACTAGTAAAGGTTACTATAAAAAAATAGTCACCGTTAATATTAAGAATCATAGTGTAGTTCCCTACAAATTAAAATATTTAGGTGAGTATACGTTTCATAGCTATAATTCCTTTTTGGAAGTCCCAGCAAGGGGAGAAATAAACGTAACGATTAAAACAAAAGAAATATTGGACTCAATTGAAATGAAATTTCAATTTTTAAACATTGTTACAGCTCCAAAAAAATTTCTAGAAATAACCAAGTCAGTTGACTTATAAAATAATTTTGATGAAAAATCAATTTTATTTTTTATTATTATTATTCACCTTTTTTTTGAACCAATCTTGTAATATGAAAACAGATATCAAACTTTTAAACAAGAAAGATTTTATAAAAAATATAAATGGAAAAGAAATAGGCCTTTATGTTTTAAAAAATAAAAATGGTTTAATAACTGAAATTACTAATTATGGAGCTAGAGTTGTTTCATTGTGGACGCCTGATTTAAATGGAAATTTTGAAGATATTGTTTTAGGGTTTGATAATATAGATAATTATATAAATGCCGATGAGAAGTACTTTGGAGCGACAATTGGAAGATATGGAAACAGAATTAAGGATGGAAAGTTCATAATTAATTATAAAGAATATTATTTAGAAAAAAATAATGGCTCAAATCATCTTCATGGGGGGGAAAAAGGATTTAGTGATGTTATTTGGGAAGCCAACCAAATTAATGAGCAGGCATTGGAACTGAAATATCTTTCTAAAAATATGGAAGAAGGCTACCCAGGAAATTTAGACATAAAAGTTGTTTATAATTTAAATGACTCTGATGAATTAAAAATAGAATACTTTGCTAGCACAGATGAATCTACTTATGTAAACTTAACACATCATTCGTTTTTTAATTTACAAGGTGCAGGAAATGAAACAATTAATGACCACTTACTTTATATAAATGCTAATTCAATTACTCCTGTTGATGAAACATTAATCCCTACAGGTGACATAGAATTAGTGGTAAACACCCCATTTGACTTTACTTTACCAACCATAATAGGAAAAAGGGTTGATGAAGATAATAATCAATTAAATTATGGAAAAGGATACGATCACAATTATGTGCTTAATAATTCAAAATCAAAAGAAATAATTGCAGCAAAAGTGTTTGAAATGAAATCTGGAAGAACATTAGAGGTTTATACTAATGAACCCGGAATGCAGTTTTATGGAGGAAATTTCTTAAGTGGCAGTATTGGAAAACACAATAAAGTTTACAAAAAAAGATCTGCATTTTGTCTTGAAACTCAACATTTTCCAAACAGTCCTAATCAAGAAAATTTCCCGAATACGCTTCTAAAACCTAATGAAGAATATTATTCAATTTGTATATATAAATTTTCTACAAATTAATTATTAGTTTGTTTTTCATCATGTAAAAAGATTTTCTCAATGGATGTTTACCTTACTTTTAATAAAACATTAAAAAAACCTCACTAATTAAGTGAGGAGTATTTTGTGACTCAGGGAGGATTCGAACCCCCAACCCTCAGAGCCGAAATCTGATATTCTATCCAGTTGAACTACTGAGCCATGTAATTTAAGAAAGTTTAGTCCGGACTATATTAGAAATAGTTTTTCCATCTGCCGTACCAGATAATTGTTTGGATGCCATTCCCATGATTTTACCCATGTCTTTCATTCCAGATGCCCCAGTTTTATTTATTAAATCTGATATAATTTTTTCAATCTCATCTACACTCATTTGTTTAGGTAAAAAACGTTCGATTATTTTATATTGATTAAACTCAACTTCAGCAAGCTCAGAACGATTTTGAGAGATATAAATCTCTGCACTTTCTTTTCTTTGCTTAACTAATTTTTGTAAAATTTTAATTTCATCCTCTTTCGAAACGCCTGATGAGTTTCCTTTTTGAGTTTGAGCTAAAAGCAATGCAGATTTAACAGCCCTTAAAGATTCTAAAGAAACCGTATCTTTTTCTTTCATTGAAACCATTATAGATTCTGATATTTTATCGATTAATGCCATCAAATATTTTTTAACAAATTTAGTTTAAAAAAGACTAATCAACATTGTCATGTAAAAATGAATTATTTGTTCTAAGATTAATTTCTCCATTTGAATCCTCACTAACACTTGTCCTAGAAGCTTTTGTAGATTCAAATTCATTTAAATCGACTCCCGCACGTTTAAAAGCAGGTTCATTTTCCATTTCTAATATTCTTTTAGCTTTAGAAAAATTATAGTTATACTCTTTTAATTTTATTTTTCTAGCTTCAGTTCTTTTTGCCAAGCCTTCAGCTATTGAACTATTAATAGGATTAAAAACTCTTTTATTCTCATTTATTTCCAAAGAATTAGATTGATCTTTTAATTTAGCATAGTCGTCAATCCCAGATTTTTTTATATCGGCTCCATTTACTTCATTTACTGGAATAATATGAACTGGATCATTCACAATTATATCATTTACATCTTCAATAAGCTCATGAACTATTTTATCTGAATACTCATTATGTTTAACGATTGGCATATCAAAGTCTAAAGAAACCTGGTCTGCAGATTCAACTAGTTCTGGTTCATTTACATTAAATGACATATCATCAATTACAATTTCTTCTTCTTTGATATTCATATCAAAATTTATTTCTTCAAAAGAAACCTCCATTTTATTGATTTTATTTTTAGATATCATTTCAGATTCAACTCTCTGATTATCAATATTAATTTTATTAGTTGAGTCTAACGATATATCTGTGTTTTTAAAATCAATTGAATGAGATGAAAAATCAAATTGAAGGGGAATTTTTTCTTCTGAATCATTATCATCATTAAAATTTTGTATTATCTCGTTATTATCATCCAAGCTGTGAATAATTTTTTTAGGATCTGTATGTAAGATTTCCTCTTGTTGATTAGGGTCAAACCCAGTTGCTATCACAGTTACAGAAATAGAACTTTCTAATAAATCATCTTCTCCTACTCCCATAATTATATTAGCGCCGTGACCAGCTCTCTCTTGTATATAATCATTTATTAAACCTATTTCATCTATTGTAATTTCTTCTTTTCCTGAAACAATTAATAGTAATACGTTTTTAGCGCCTGTTATTCTATTATCATTTAACAAAGGAGAATCTAATGCAGAAGAAATAGCCTCAATTGATCTTTTTGAACCAGAAGCAACAGAAGATCCCATTATTGCGTTTCCACTATTATGTAAAACTGTTTTTGCATCTTTTAAATCAATATTTTGAGTATAATGGTGGGTAATAACTTCTGCAATTCCTTTAGAAGCAGTCGCCAATACTTCATCTGCTTTAGCAAAACCTTCTTTAAAACCTAGATTTCCATATATATCTCTTAGTTTATTATTATTAATAACAATTAATGCATCTACTTGCTTTCTTAACTTATCTACTCCAATTTTAGCTTGTTCAGATCTTATTTTACCCTCAAATTGAAATGGCATTGTTACAATTCCTACGGTCAAAATATCCATTTCTTTAGCAAGTTTTGAAATGATTGGAGCAGCACCAGTACCAGTTCCTCCACCCATACCTGCCGTAATGAAAACCATTTTAGTATTGGTTTCAAACATTTTTCTAATATCATCAAAACTTTCAACAGCTGCTTGTTCCCCAATTTTAGGATTTGCACCCGCACCTAAACCCTCTGTAAGAGTTATTCCAAGTTGAATTTTATTTTCTACAGGACTATTTTCTAATGCTTGAGAATCTGTATTACAGACTACAAAATCTACTCCTTTTATTCCTTTGGAATGCATATAGTTAATTGCATTACTTCCTCCTCCTCCAACTCCTATTACCTTAATTACGTTACTCTGATTTTTGGGTAAATCAAATGGAAGATTATTAATTTCTGGATTTAATTGCATAATTATTTTTTTATTCGGCGTTATCTAAAAAAGTTTTAAGTGACTCAGTAAATCTTTCAAAAATGGTTGTTCTTTCGTTTACTTCAACTTCACCATTATTTTCAATATTATTATTTAATTCATTATTATCTTCAATATTTTCGTTATCCTTATTTTTTTTAACTTTAGTTGAATTCATGACAAGACCTACTGCAGTTGCATACATTGGGCTTGAAATCTCAATTGAGTTATTACCAGCTAAATGTTCACTTGGATAACCAAGTCTTGTATCCATTCCTGTAATATATTCGACTAATTGTTTGAGGTGTTTGAGTTGACTTCCTCCCCCTGTCAGAACAATTCCTCCTATTAACTTCTTTTTTTGTTCTTCATGTCCGTAGTTTTTAATTTCGATATAAACTTGTTCAATAATTTCAACAACTCTAGCATGTATTATTTTGGATAAGTTTTTAAGAGTAATTTCTTTTGGTTCTCTTCCTCTAAGACCTGGAATCGAAACAATTTCATTTTCTTTATTTTCTCCTGGCCAAGCCGAACCAAACTTAACTTTTAATAATTCAGCTTGTTTTTCAATAATAGAACACCCCTCTTTTATATCATCAGTGATTACATTTCCTCCAAATGGAATTACCGATGTGTGTCTAATTATTCCATCTTTAAAAATAGCCAAGTCTGTTGTTCCTCCTCCGATATCAATTAAAGCAACCCCGGCTTCTTTTTCTTCTTGACTTAGAACAGCATCTGAAGAAGCTATGGGTTCGAGAGTAATTCCTTCAAAATCAATTCCAGCACTTTTTATACACCTAGCAATATTTTTTATTGATGAAACCTGACCAACTACAACATGAAAATTCGCCTCTAATCTTCCGCCAAACATTCCTATAGGTTCTTTAATTTCTCCTTGTCCATCAACTTTATATTCCTGAGGAAGGACGTGAATAATTTCTTCGCCAGGAAGCATAACTAATTTATAAACCTGGTTTATTAGACTTTCTAAATCATCCTGATCAATAACTTGATCAGAATTTGTTCTGGTTATGTAATCACTATGTTGTAAACTTCTTATATGCTGACCTGCAATACCTACAATTACTTTTTCAATTTTTTCAGATGAATCTGACTCGGCTTCATGAATTGCAGCTTGAATTGATTGAATGGTTTGGGTTATGTTATTAACTACACCACGATGAACTCCAAGACTTTTAGATTTTCCAATTCCAATAATTTTTAATTTATTGTACTCATTTAATGAACCAATCATTGCTACTATTTTTGTAGTACCAATATCCAATCCTACAAATAAATTTTTTCCTTCCATATTATTTTTTTTGAACAATTACTTGATTTCTAAAATTCAAATTAATTGAACTTGCTTTATCTAAAATACTGTCATTTAATGCAGATTTATAAAATGCTTTATAATTTTTAAATCGGTTTTTGTATTGATTTAAATCTTTCATTTTAACTATATAAGAAAAATTATTTACATGAAAAATAAATTCATTATTTATAATTTCTAAGCCTATTATATGACCATTTAAAAAATTGTCATTTTTAAAATAATCACCCAACATACCTAAACTTATCAATTTAGTAGAATCAATGTCTTTTAAAATCAAAGGGATTCTTTCTGAATAATTTTTAGATAATGGCATTTTATCTCCACTTGAATCAATATAATATTTGTCCTTTAAAACTCTAAACACTGGTTCTTTTTCTATAATTTTAATACCTATTTCACTATCTAAACTCAACGAAACTTCAGCAGAATATATAAATGCATTCTTATTAATTATTCTTTCTAAACTCCCCAAATTTAAATTTCTTTTCATAAGCTTTAAAGAAATGGAATCACTTTGTTTTAACAATTTATCAACCGATTCTACAGATATAAACTTAAATTTAGAATCTAGGTAATTTATACTGTCAAAATCAATTGTTCTTTCTCCATTTCTAATTATACTAAAAGCTGCTAAAAAAATAACTAAAAAAAACATTGTCAATAATTTCAGTACTCTTAATCTCATTTTAATTTAATATTGCATTTTTAATTTTTTCTACTTCCTTTGAAATATCACCAGCACCCATAACTACTATTACATCAGATTCAGATTTAATAATATAATCTGTTAAGTCATCCCTTTCAAGTAATATTTTTTTATTATTATCAATTCTATTTAACAGTTCTTTTGAATCAATTCCAATAATAGGGTCTTCTCTTGCTGGATAAATATTCATTAATACTATCTCATTAAACTTTGATAACTCATATGCAAAATCATCCATAAAATCTTTAGTTCTTGAAAATAAATGAGGTTGAAAAACTGCCATTATTTTTTTTGTGGGATATAATGAATAAACAGAGTCACTTATTGCTTTAATTTCTTTAGGATGATGAGCATAATCATCTATCAATATCTTAGGGGATTTTAACACATAGCTAAACCTTCTTTTTACCCCTTTAAATGTTCCAAAAGATTTAACCAAATCATCATCATTAATTTTTAAGTTCTTGCAAATTGCAAAAGCAGCTAATGCATTACACACATTGTGCTTACCAGGCATATTAAACTTAATATTTTTACATAATGAATTTGGATATTTAACATCAAAATAAACGCAGTCATCTTCAACTCTATAGTTTTCAACAGAATAGTCCGCTTTAGGACTAAAACCATAATCAATTCCATTTATCGGCAAATCAAAACTTTTAAAAAGGACTCCATCTTTTTCTAAATTATCAGCAAATTCTTTAAAAGTTTCCTGCAATTCTTTTGGTGAATTATAAACATCTAAATGATCGGAATCAATTGATGTTATACACGCTATATTAGGTTTTAAAGTTAGAAATGATCTGTCAAATTCGTCAGCCTCAACTAGCACTATCTCTTGTCCATTTTCAATCAAATTACTATTGTAATTTTCTGAAATCCCACCAATAAAGGATGTAAAGCTGATGTTATTTTCATAAAGCAAATGTGATAAAATAGTTGAAGTTGTTGTTTTTCCGTGTGTTCCAGCTATTGCGATACAAAATTTATTTTGAGAAATAAGCCCTAAAACTTGTGATCTTTTTAAAACATGAAAACCATTTTTTACAAAATAATCTAATTGAATATTATCATTTGAAATAGCTGGTGTATACACAATTAATGTGTTTGAACAATCCATAAAATGAGAGGGTATATTATTCAAATTTAAATTAAAGTTGATGTGCACTCCATTATTTATTAAAGTTTGTGTTAAGTCTGTTTTTGTTTTATCATAACCAGCTACTAATTTTCCGCTATTTAAAAAATATAAAGCAATAGAAGACATTCCAATACCACCAATACCAATAAAATATACTTTACTATAATTTATTTCCATTTTTCAATCTTCTCTTAATTTGTTCAACAATTCTATTTGTTGCATCAGGTTTTGCCAATAACTTTATGGATTTAGAAAGCTCTTTACTGTAACTTTCATCATTAATTATTTTTTTAAATACACTAAAAAACATTTTATTTAAATCTTTTTCCTTTACCATAACTGCAGCGTTATTTTTAACAATATTTATTGCATTTTTTGTCTGATGATCCTCAGTTAAATTTGGTGATGGGACAAAAATAACTGGCTTAGCAACAATACATAGTTCAGAAATTACACTAGCTCCAGATCTTGAAATAATATAATCTGCCGAATTATAAGCTTTGTTTATGTCTTTTATAAAAGGAAATAGTTTGACTTTTTGAGAATTATATTTTTTATATCTATCATAATATATATTTCCGCATTGCCAAATAATCTCAATTTTATTATTATTAAAAAATTCTAAATTTTTAGAAATAAATTCATTGATACATTTCGCACCTAAACTTCCTCCCAGGACTAATAAGACCTTGTTGGGTCTAGAAATATCGAAATAATCATCCGATTCTTTTTTAGAAATTTTTGATTCATAAATTTCCTTTCGAATAGGATTACCTGTAAAAAATATTTTATTAGAGGGAAAGTATTTACTCATATTATCGTAAGCGACACAAATTGTTTCAACAGAGTTTGATAAAATTTTATTGGTTAGTCCTGCATAGGAATTTTGTTCCTGAATAAGTGTAGGTAACTTTAGTTTTGAAGCGACATACAAAATAGGACCACTAGCAAACCCTCCTGTGCCTATTACAAAATCAGGTTTAAATTTTTTAATAATTAAATAAGATTTGATTAAACTATGTAATATTTTAAAAGGGATTAATAAATTAGAAAAATGTATATTTCGTTTGATTCCACTTATCCATAAACCTTTAATATTATAACCGTGTTCAGGGACCTTGTTCATCTCCATTCTATCAATAGAACCAACAAATAAAATTTCTGAAGAAATAAAACTTTTTGATAATTCATCTGCAATAGAAATTGCAGGGTATATATGCCCACCAGTTCCTCCGCCAGAAATTAAAAATCTATATATCTTCACTTAAAACTTTTAAAGGGTTACTATCATTTGTTTTTTCTGAGCCATTTTTATTTACACTAACACTTAAAACTATTCCAATAGCCATAAATGTCATCCAAATTGATGTTCCACCAGTACTTATTAGTGGAAGTGGTTGACCAGTTACGGGAAAAAGTTGTACTGCTACACCCATATTTAAATATGCTTGGAAAACAATCGGCAATCCTACTCCTAAAGCTAGTAATTGTCCAAAAACAGTTTCTGATTTATATGACACTACAATAATCCTAAACAAAAGCCACGTATATAACAATAAAATAGAAACTGCACCAATTGTACCATATTCTTCTGTAATTATAGCATAAATAAAGTCAGAAGTGCTTTGTGGTAATAAATTTTTCATAGAACTTTTTCCAGCTCCAACTCCAAAAACTGAACCATTAGCGATAGCCGATTTAGCTCTAATAATTTGATAGTTTGCCTTGTCACTTTCTGAGCCTAAATAATTTTCTATTCGCTTGGTCCAAGTATCTACTCTATTTGGCATCATTTCAGGATAACTTTTGGTTAAAAAAATAAAAAATGTTAAAATAAAGATTCCTGAAAAAATTATAGCTATTAAATATTTAATTGGATATCGACCAATAAATATTAGAGTCAAAATCATTAAAAATATCATTGCAGCTGTAGAAAAATTTGATGGTAAAATCAACAAAATAACTATAGATATTGGCAACCAAAGTGGTAAAATTGATTTAGTAAACTTTATTTTTTGACTATAGTTTTTTGATAGGTAAAAAGCCGTATAAACCATCAATATTACAATTGCCATAGAAGAAGGTTGAAATGACAAGCCAACAACAGGCAATTTAATCCATCTACTTGCATTTGCACCATCAATAACATTACCTTGTAAAGCTGTAAGCAATAATAAAATAATTATCACAGGCAATCCAATAACTGATAAGCCTTTGAAATATTTATAAGGAACTAAATGAGTGGCATACATAATTAAAATTCCAATAAAAATAATTGCCACATGTTTGATCATATTTGAAAAAATAAGATCATTTCCAAAATTTGAGCTTGCACTATAAACGGGCAAAAATGAAAAAACAGCTAACAAAGACACAATTGTCCATATTATTTTATCACCTTTTATTTTTTCTAAAATCATTCCCATCAAAGTTTTCTAACGCATTCTTTAAATTGATTTCCTCGATCCTCAAAGTTTTCAAACAAATCAAAACTTGAACATGCTGGCGAGAGTAATACAACATCATTTGGTTTTGCAATTCTGTATGCAGAATTTACAGCCTGAGTCATACTTGAAGTTTCTATTATTAAATCTGAAATGGAAGAAAAAGTATCAATAATTTTTTTATTGTCTAGACCCAAACAAATTATAGCTTTTACTTTTTCTCTCACTAATGGTAATAATTCATTATAATTATTGCCCTTATCTACTCCACCAACAATCCAAACAGTTGAACTTTTCATTGAATCTAGAGCATAATAAACAGCATTTACATTAGTTGCTTTAGAATCATTTATATATTTAACTTTTTGAATAGTCAGTACCTGTTCCATTCGATGATTGATAGACTGAAAATTACTTAGAGATTCTTTTAAATCTTGATTTGTAATATTTAATAATTGAGCAACAGTTGCAGCTGCCATACTATTTTGAACATTATGCTTTCCTTTTAAGGATAAATTTTCTAATGATATCATAAATTTATTTTTATTTATTTCAGATTTTATATTATTATTTTCTGAGTAGGTTTGATTGCACATATTACCTTTTGAATTAGAGAAAGGTATTTTTGAAGAGATTATTTGTCTAAACCTTAATTCTTCTTTAATTCTAACATCTTGTCCATTATAAATGAGAAAATCAGAACTTGTTTGATTAGAAATGATTTTAAATTTAGCATCAATATATTTTTTGAAACTAAACTCATATCTTTCTAAATGGTCGGGTGAAAGGTTAGTGATTACCGCTATAATTGGTTTAAATTTAGAAACTCCCTCCAATTGGAAACTACTTAACTCCAAAACAATGTAATCAAAATCGTTGTTTGCAATTAAAAAAGCAAAACTATTACCAATATTTCCTCCTATACCAACATTTAGACCTGAAGATTTAAGAATGTGATAGATTAGGCTTGTAGTGGTTGTTTTTCCATTTGATCCAGTCACTCCAATTATTTTTGCATTTGTGAATCTACTGGCAAATTCAACTTCGGAAATTATTGGAATGTTATTTCTTATAACATGGCTTATTAAACTAGAATCACTAGGAATCCCAGGGCTTTTAATAATTTCACTTGCTTTTAAAACTTTATCTAAACTATGTCTACCCTCTTCAAACTCTATTTCATTATCAATCAATATTTTTTTATATTTTGAATTTAATTAAATTTTTATCAGATAAAAAAACAGAAATTCCGTTCTGGCTAGCTAAATAAGCAGCTCCAACTCCACTTTCACCCCCACCTAAAACAATTAAATTTTCTTTCACGCTATCTAATTTTTAATGTTATTAACGAGAGAATTGCCATTAGTATTCCAATAATCCAAAATCTAACTACTATTTTACTTTCATGATAACCAAGTTTTTGAAAGTGATGATGAATTGGAGACATTAAGAATATTCTTTTGCCAATTCCTAATCTGTTTTTTGTATACTTAAAATAACTTACCTGAATTATAACCGATAGAGTTTCGATTAAAAAAATCCCACAAATTAATGGGAGAAGTAGCTCTTTTCTAATAATTATTGCTATTACTGCTATTACTCCTCCAATAGTCAAACTTCCAGTATCTCCCATAAATATTTGAGCAGGAAAAGCATTGTACCATAAAAACCCAATTAGGCCGCCAATAAATGCAGAGATAAAAATAACTACCTCACTAACCCTTGGTATATACATAATATTTAAATAGTCTGAAAAAATTATATTTCCTGAAATCCAGGCAAAAACACCAAGAGTGAGAGAAATAATGACAGATGAACCTGCAGCTAAACCATCTACTCCATCTGTCAGATTTGCTCCATTTGATACAGAGCTAATAATTAGTATTACAAAAAATACAAATACTATTAAATTAAGTTTGTTTGATTTATGTCCAGTCCAAGTTGTTAAATATGAATAATCAAATTCATTATCTTTTAAAAAAGGAAGGGTAGTTTTTGTTGATTTATATTCAACTATTTCCTCAATATTACTAATTTTATTTTGATCTTTAATTGTAACATCTTGATGATAAAACAGAGTCAATCCTATTATAAATCCTAAAGAGATTTGTCCAATTATTTTAAATTTTCCTTTAAGACCATCTTTATTTTTTTTAAAAACCTTAATGTAATCATCTAAAAATCCAATAAATCCTAACCAAATTGTGGTAAATATTAATATAATTATATAAATATTTTTAAAATTAGAAAACAATAAAACTGGTATTATTGTCGCAATAATTATTATCAAACCACCCATGGTTGGAGTTCCTGATTTTTCTTTTTGACCCATGAGACCTAAATCTCTGACTGTTTCTCCTATTTGTTTTCTTTTAAGAAAGTTAATAATGTTCTTCCCATATTTAATTGAGAGCATTAATGATAAAATAAATGCTAATGCAGATCTAAATGATAAGTATTTAAACAAACTTGCACCTGGTAATTGATATTTTATTTCTAAGTATTCAAATAAAAAATATAACATATTATTTTTCGTTTTTTAAAAATTCCTGAAGTACTTTTTTGTCATCAAACTCAATTTTACTATTTCCTTTTATTTGAAATTTTTCATGACCTTTTCCTGCAACTAAAATCACATCATTTCTTCCATTAATTTCGCAAGCAAACTTGTATAGCTTTTTTTCTATCTATAAAAGATGTTACCTTATGTAAGTCATTTTTATCTACACCAGATTTAATTTGTTCAATAATTATTTTTGGATCTTCAAACCTTGGATTATCAGATGTAAAAACTACTTTATCACTCAAAGAAGCGGCAATTCCACCCATCAAAGGTCTTTTGTTTATATCTCTATCTCCTCCACACCCAATTACGGTAATAATTGATTCATCATTTTTCTTTAACTCATTTAATGTTTGTAATATCTTTTTGATTGAATCTGGACTATGAGCATAATCAACTATTCCTGTTTTATTCTCTCGGTTACTTATGACTTTCTCAAACCTTCCCTCAACAGTATTTAAAGCACTAATATTATTTAATAATTTATCTTCACTAAATCCAAGTATCTTAGCCAAACTGTAAGTAGCCAAAATATTATAAGCATTAAACTCGCCAATTAATTTTGTCCAAATTTCTGAACCATTTATAGACATCTTCATTCCATTAAAGTCTTTTTCAAAAATTTTTAAAGAAAAATCTGCTTTTGATTTTAATGCATATCTATAGACTTTAGCTTTTGAATTTTGTACTATATAATTACCATTCTTGTCATCAGTATTTACAATAGCAAATGAACTGTCATTTAAAGAATCAAAAAAAATCTTTTTAACGTTTCTGTATTCGCTAAATGTCTTATGGTAATCTAAATGATCATGGGAAAGATTTGTAAAAACTCCAGCTTTGAAATGTAATCCATAAATCCTTTTTTGTTGAATCGAATGAGAAGAAACTTCCATAAAACAAAATTGAATATTAGATTCAACCATTTGGAATAAAACCTTATTAAGAGTTAACGGGTCAGGTGTTGTGAGTTCAGATTCTATTTTTTTATTACCTATTATAATTTTGTTTGTTGAAATTAAACCAACCTTAAAATCAAATAATCCAAACAACTGAAACATTAAGTTTGCAGTAGTGGTTTTTCCATTAGTTCCTGTTATTCCAACAAGATTTAATTTTTTTGATGGATTACCATAGTAATTAGCACATATCAAAGAAAGTGATTCTCTGATGTCTTTAACTTTTACATAGGTAATATTCTTAATTATTATATCTGGCAATATTTCACATAAAATAACTCTAGCACCTTTTTTAATAGCTTGTAAAATAAATTGGTTACCATCTAAAATATTTCCAGAAATAGCAACAAATAAATCATTTTTATGAATTTTTAAAGAATTAAATTCTATTTTATTTATTCTTATTTCAGTTGATCCAATAACGGAATCAATATTCACTTTATAGAGTATATCTTTTAAAATTTTCATGTCAATTCTAATATGATTTTTTTATGATTTGAATTTTTAATGATATTATATTTTTTAACTTTTAATCCATCCCCTTTATAATCGACATTAAAACCAGAATTTTCTAGTATTGGCAAAACCTCATTGAAGTTTTTTCCTTTTATATTTTTAATCTCCCCATTTTTAAACTCTATTTTTAATTGCTTGTTCTTTAATTTATTTTCAATAACATCATTCCAAGTGATTTCAGATTTAATTTGAGGTGTTATAGAATATAATTTTTCTGCTATTTTTTTAAATACTGGTGCTGCAACAGTTGAACCATAATATCCTTTACTTTTGTTTGGTTTATGAATAACTACAATACATGAATACTTTGGTTTATCTGCTGGAAAATAACCAACAAAGGTTGAAATATATTGTACATTATCTGTATTATAATCTACTTGACAAGTACCTGTTTTACCTGCAATTTTAAATTCATCTGATTTTATGTTATAAGCAGTTCCTCCCTCATCGTTCACCACACTTTCCATCATTAATTTCACTTTTGATAAAGTTTCTTTGGAACAAATAGAGGGGTTTAATACAATTTTATTAGAAACATTATTTATAAGGTTAATAGAACTTAATTTATTTATAAAAACTGGTTTTAGTAATTCACCACCATTTGCAACTGCATTATAAAATGCTAATGTTTGAAGTGGAGTAAGTGAAACTCCATAACCATATGCCATCCATGGTAATGAAAGACCATTCCAGCTTTTATCTTTTGGATCTGGAATTTTAGGTATACCTTCGCCTTTTATTGATAAATTTAAAGTAGAGTTTAAACCCATATTATATAGCCTGTCTGTAAATTTCTTAGGATTTTTCGAATATCCCTTGGTTATTATATCTACAATTCCTGTATTTGATGAAAACTTGAATACATCATTTGCTGTTATTTTACCGTATCCTCCTTTTTTTGAATCTCTCACTTTACTTCCATAAAATGATAATATTCCATCTTTCGTATCTATCAATGTAGAAGAATCAATAACATTATCTTCTAAAGCAGCTATCATTGCCATTAATTTAAAAGTAGATCCTGGTTCATGAGATTCACCTACAGCATAATTTAATTTTTCATAATATTTACCTTCAGAGGTTCTTCCTAAATTTGAAATAGCTTTAATTGCTCCTGTTTTAGTTTCCATTACAACAACAGAACCATGATCCGCTTCAAACTTTTCTAGCTGTGATAAAAGTGAATGATGAACAATATCCTGAAAACCAACATTTATAGTGCTAACTATATCTAAACCTGCTTTAGGTTCTATTTCGCCCGAACTTTCAATAGGTTTCCATTTTCCATTTGATATTTTTTGCATTAGTTGAGAGCCATTCTTTCCCCTCAAAACTTCACCGTATGCATGTTCCAAGCCAACTCCTACATAAATATTTTTATTATTTTTTCTTTCATATCCAACTGTTCTTTCTGCTATTTTACCCAACGGGTATTCTCTAAATATTTTTTTTTCAATAATCAAACCGCCTCCAATCCCACCCATTTTGAATAAAGGCATTCGTTTAACATCATTCAAAACATTTATAGAAATATTTCTAGCTATTAAATGATATCTCTTTTTAAGTGTTTTTGCATTAACTAATGAGTTTTTGAAATAAATTGAGGGTTTATTTAATTTTACAGATAATGCATTAGATAGAGGATTGACAAATTGATTAAAATTTTTATCTGATACAGTTACTGCATCAAAATATATATCATAATTTGTTGATGAAGAAGCTAATAAACTACCGTCATCTGAATAAATATTCCCTCTTTTAGGAGAAATAATAAAATTTTTAATTGTTTTTTCCTTAGCTAAGTTTCTAAACTTTTCCCCTTCTAAAAATTGAATTTGAAAAATTTTATAACCAATACCTAAACCTAAAAAAACTAGAATACTAGCAACAAAATACAGCCTGTACAAAAAGTTTTTTTGATTGGTTAACATTAATGTATAATTACTTTTTTTGGAGGGTTTTTCGAACTCTTTATTTCTCTTTCTTTCATAAATGATGCAACATTTGATTCCATTTTTAATCTCATCACACTTTTTCTGTTTTCTAAAAACTCACTTTCCAAAACAGAAATTTCATATTTTAAATCAGCAATTGATATAATTTTTTTATCAACTGAATGGGAGGAAAAAATCATTATAATTGCCAGTGCAAATAGAAATATTATAAATCTCCAATTTTTTAATGAACCTTCTTCAATTAAAAAATTTCCTAGAACTATTTTATTTATTTTATTCATAATTTTTCTGCTGACCTTAACTTTGCACTTCTTGATCTACTGTTTTTCTTAATTTCCATTACACTAGGCGATTTGAATTTAAAAGACCTTTTAAATGGTAATTTATATTTACCAAAATCATCTTTTAATGGTTCCGATTCAAAACATCCATTTTGAATAAATCTTTTTACTATTCTATCTTCAACTGAATGATATGTTATTATAACAACTTTACCCCCCTTCTTTAAAACATCTGGCAGTTGGACTAACAACTTTTTTAAAGTTTCAATTTCATCATTAACCTCAATTCTTAATGCTTGGTATATTTTAGCTAATGTTTTATTTTCATATCCTTTTGAAAGAAATGGATCTAGAATTTTATTAAACTGCTCAGTTGAAATAATTTTATTTTCATTTCTTTTCTCAATAATTAATTTTGCTATTGATCTTGAATTTCTTAGATCGGAGTATTCATAAAATATTTTTGATAATTCAGCCTCAGAATAGTTATTTAATATTTCTGAAGCATTTAACTGTCCGTTCTTATTCATTCTCATATCTAACTTCGATTCATGTCTAATAGAAAAACCTCTTTCAGGTTTGTCAAATTGATAAGACGAAACCCCTAAATCAGCTAGTATACCATCAACCTTAGGGTAGCCATGATAATTTAAATTTTGTTTTAAAAACTTAAAGTTTTGATTAATCAATAAAAGCCTATCATCTGAAATGCTATTTTCAATTGCATCTAGATCTTGATCAAAAGCCAATAACTTCCCGTTATTTCCTAGAACATTTAAAATAGCTTTTGAATGGCCTCCTCCTCCAAATGTTAAATCAACATAAACTCCATCCTCCTTTATCTCAAGACACTCTATAGTTTCATTAAGCATTACAGGGTTATGATACATTATTTTCTTGATTTCCCATTACTTTCTCAGATAAATCTGCAAAATCTATTTCAGAATTATTTATAACTTTTTCATAAGACTCTTTGTCCCAAATTTCAACCATGTTTATTGCACTAGTTAAAACAAGATTGTTTTTAGAAAAATGTGTTTTTAACAAATCCTTTGGAATTAAGATTCTTCCATTACTATCCAAATCAACAACTCTTACTCCCGCAGTATACATTCTAATGAAATCATTGTTTTTTTTTAAAAATCTGTTAAGCTTATTAACCTTGTCCATTGTCAACTTCCATTCACTATATGGATGCAACTCTAAACAGCGCTGAAATACAGATCTTTTTAAAATAAAACTCTCATTAATTTGATTACCTAATTGTCTTTTAATAGATATAGGTAGCATAAGACGACCTTTAACATCTGCCTTACACTCGAATGTCCCAATTAAATTAACCATCTACTATTTTTAGGTGTAAACTCAAATATATCGAAATTTTACCACTTTTTACCACTTTTTACCACTTTGTTAATAAAATAATTATCAAGTAATTTAATAAACATAAATAATTGAATGTCAATAATTTAATCTTATATTATTAGGTTAAAAAAACAGAATATGGTTAAAATTTTATAAATCTTAATTAACTATATTTGTTTGTAGTTTAACTTTTTTAATGATTGATAAACAACACATAGAAAACGGAGGCTTTAAATACCTAACAAGTGGAAAAGGGAAACCAATCATAATTCTTCACGGATTAATGGGTGGTCTTGGAAATTTTGAAGGATTTATTTCATACTTTCCTACTTTAGGCTATCAAGTATATATGCCAGAATTACCTATATACACAGCATCCCTTCTTGACACTAACGTGAAATATTTTGCAAATTTTATAAATAATTTTATAAAATTTTTAAAACTCGATAATGCTATTTTAATAGGAAATTCTCTTGGAGGACATGTTGGGCTTCTTCATGCAAAGCTTTTCCCCCAGTATACCAAGGCTCTAGTTCTTACAGGTAGCTCAGGACTTTATGAAAATGCAATGGGGGATACATACCCTAAGAGAGGTAATTATGATTTTATTAAAAAAAAGACAGAGGATGTGTTTTACTCTCCAAAAATAGCTACAAAGGAAGTGGTAGACGAAGTGTTTGAGTCAGTAAACAACAGAGTAAAGGTGATTAAAATTTTAGCTATGGCTAAAAGTGCAATACGTCATAATATGGCAAAAGACCTTCCAAGTATTAAAGTTCCTGTAGCATTAATTTGGGGAGAAAATGATAAAGTAACACCTCCAAATGTGGCAAAAGAATTTAATGAATTACTTCCAGATTCAAAGTTATATTGGATTAAAAAATGTGGACACGCTCCTATGATGGAACATTCTAATGAATTTAACGGAGTAGTTAAAAAATGGTTTGCTGAAAAAAGTTTTTAGCCATGATCATTAAATCCAGTAAATTTATAAAAAGTAGTTTAAGTACTAATGAATGCCCAAATAATAATTTTCCTGAATTTGCATTTATAGGAAGATCTAATGTTGGTAAGTCATCGCTTATTAATATGCTTACTCTGAACAAAAAGCTTGCTAAGATTTCTGGTAATCCTGGAAAAACTTTATTAATAAATCATTTTTTAATAAACAATAATTGGTTTTTAGTCGATTTACCGGGATATGGTTATGCTAAAATTTCGAAAAAAGAAAAAAAGAAAATCGAGAATATTATCGTTGACTATTTCACAAACAGAATGAATATTTCCATAACATTTGTTTTAATCGATATTAGACTACACCCACAGGAAATTGACATCGAGTTTATGAACTGGTTGAAAAAAAATAACATAAACTTTAAAATAATATTTACAAAAGAGGACAAGCTAAAACTAATCGAAAAGTGTGAAAAAGCTAAAAAATATATTGAAACTATTTTTACTAAATTAAAAATTTCCCCAGAATATATTGTCAGCTCCTCAAAGACAAAAAAAGGTAGAAATGAACTTTTAGATTTAATTAATCTCTAGGTCTCTTGTCTGGTGATTGTAGTTGTAAATTCTCTGCGAAATATTCACAAAACTGTTTGAAAGCGTCTGTCATCTTTTCGTTTTGAGTAGCTTTAAAAAATGTTTCACTCATGCTTACCAATGTTTGATGAAAAAAAACATTCATTTGATCTAAGGGCATATCTTTAGTCCACAAATCAATTTTAAGTGTTTCTTGTTTGTTGTGATTCCAAACAGATAAAAAAACAGCTTTAGATTCTTCACTGTTAACTCCTCCATCTGGAGCAGACCATTGAATTTTTTCAGGAACTTTATTTTCATCTAATTTTACATCGAATGAGATACGAGTTTTTTTCATTTTTTTTTAGGTTTGTATTTTGATTTAGTAAATATTTTATAATAATCCTCATTCAATAAATCTTTTAAATCAGAATTGTTATTTTTCATAAAAGAATCAACAATTTTATATCCAATCCATTTACCAATACTTCCAGGTGAGGACTTATCAATATCTAGATTAAATTTAGAAAAAGGAGAGAAGGAAATAAATCTTGATTTCAAATCATTTTTTGTGTTAAATAAAAAATTATTTTCAATAAAAAATGCCCAAATATTATATTCGTTTTCTTCAGCCCATTTAATTTTCTCTGCACTAGAATGAAAAATTAAATAATCCTCATTAAACGAAGTTAGGTACTTATTTAAATACAAAATTTTACCATGATATATCATTTCACCAAGTAAAGTTCTGTCATTAGGTTTTTTAACATACTTTTCAGCAATTTTTTCTGCTACATCGTTTGATAGATATTTCTTATTCATATTTAGAGAGATATATGCTGGTAAATCAGTATAATAACTTTCACCTAAATAAGAATCAAGAGAAATCAGTAAAAGAGAATCGGCATATATAATTCTACTTTCATAATCTGATAGAGAGTTCAAAGTAATTACTTTAGGTTTTTTAAATTCTGGGAAAATTTCTTCTAATTTTAAAAATATTTTAAGAATTTCATTCCCTGTGACTTTAAAATCCTTAAAAACTTTTGAACTTTCTTTATACACACTTAATCTAGTTGAATCCTTCAGATAAGATTTCCAAGTTTCAATTGGATATTTATTAGGAAAAAGATATGGGTATTTTTTAATTAGTAAATCAAGGTTTTCCTCATTAGAGTTATAAAATTCGTGTTCAAAGCGGTTAATAGTTATATTGTCATTAGAGCTTCTTGACTCACATCCTGAAAAAATAATTAAAAAATAAAACAAAATAACTTTGTAAATTTTATAATCAGTCATAAAACCATTAATTTTACAAATCATAATATTAAAGTTCAAACTTAATATAAACTAATTCAATAATTTCAATTGTATAAATATTTTTTAATAAATGAACTCAAAAATAATTGCTAAAAACATAGTAAATTGGTTGAAAAATTACTCCTTAAAATCTAATACTAATGGCTATGTAGTTGGAATTTCAGGCGGAGTAGACTCTGCGATAACTTCAACTCTTTGTGCAAAAACTGGACTTCCTGTTTTGTGTTTAGATTTGCCAATTTTTCAAAGTAAAGAAGAGCAAAATAGAGCTATAAAACATATTGAATGGCTAAAAGAAAATTTTAAAAATGTCTCTTTTAAATCAATTGATTTGACTAACGCTTTTTCCTCTTTCCAAAATTCAGTTGAAGAGAATTCAAATAAAAATAATTTATTATCTCTAGCTAATTCAAGGTCTAGATTAAGAATGACTACTTTATACTATTTTGCTAGTTTAAATAATAGCTTAGTTACCGGAACTGGAAATAAAGTAGAGGATTTTGGAATTGGGTTTTACACAAAGTATGGAGATGGAGGGGTTGATATAAGTCCAATAGCAGATCTTTATAAAACTGAAGTGTTTGCAATTGCTAAAGAGCTAGATATAATTAATGATATAATTATAGCAAAACCAACTGACGGACTCTGGGACGATGATAGAACAGATGAAGATCAAATTGGAGCTTCCTACGAAGAGCTAGAATGGGCAATGAAAGAAAAAGATTTTGGAAACAAGTCTTTTGAATACAGTGGAAGAAAAAAAGAAATTTTTGAAATACTAAACAACTTCAACAAACAGAATCTTCACAAAATGAACCCTATTCCAATTTATTTAGTGCCAGATGAGTTAAGGTAAACTATAAAACTCTATTAAGTTTTTTAGACAATAAAGATTTTAATTTGTAGTAATCCGTAATTTCTTCTAATATTTCATTATTATTTTCAGATTCTTTATTTGTTAATTCTTGAAGTTCCTTTACTTTCTCATTAATTAAATAAGATCTTAAACTGAGTATTGTTTCAGAAACTAATTGAGAAATCACCTTTTTTTTGTCCTTAACAACTATATTTTTACTAAACCAATCGTGAAGTTGATATTGATCCTCATTCATTAAAATTGAAGTTACGTGAGTTGACAAATCTGAATCCAAACTATTTAAAAAAACATCTAAAACTAATTTACCGTTTTTTTGAAGTTCATGAATTATTGTCTCGTAAAGAGTTTTAAAAGATTCATTTGCAAACTCTATTTCATCTTGTTGGAGGTCTAGAAATATTTTTTCGTAAACTAAAGATTCTACAATTGTAGGTTCCATAATAATCTCACCATTATTATTGTTTTTTAAAATAACCTCCTCAAACTTCTCTTTATGATTTCCATAAAGTAATAAAATTTCAATTATTTTTTTTTCTAATTCAAATAATATATCAACTTTTATGTTTTTTGGGGTTTTTTGAATTTTTGTGACCTTTCTTTTTGACAGAAAAGAAACTTCGCTCTTGTTAAGTTGAGCCAAGGAATTAAACAAAACATCTTCAGAAACATCCATTATTTTAGAACAATGCTTTACATATATTTCTTGTTTAATTCTATCGGGAATTACTGAAACACTAGAAACTATTTCATTAATTATTTTAGCTTTTAAAATAGGGTCATCAGCGCTTTTTTTTGCTAAAATTGATGCTTTAAATTGAATAAAATCTTTAGAGTTTTGATTTAAAAAATCTTTAATTTCCTCAATACTTCTTTCTTGACTAAAACTATCAGGATCTTGACC
Organism: Cryomorphaceae bacterium BACL29 MAG-121220-bin8; assembly: GCA_905181705.1. Classification (GTDB taxonomy): domain Bacteria; phylum Bacteroidota; class Bacteroidia; order Flavobacteriales; family Flavobacteriaceae; genus MAG-121220-bin8. The sequence continues at coordinate 395,509 of CAJIYP010000003.1, forward strand.
TTCAGGAAAAGCACATATACTTACGTTCATTCCAGCTGATAAAATCATATCTATGCCTCTTAAAGTAGCATTAACACCAGCTTTATCACTGTCATACAACATGGTGATGTTAGGAGTTAATCTTCTAATCAGTGTAATTTGATCATTAGTTAATGCAGTCCCAGAGGACGAAACAACATTTTTTATACCTTTTTGATGAAGTTGAATTACATCTGTATATCCTTCAACTATATAGCAATTGTCAAGCTTTGCTATATGTTGTTTTGCATAATATATCCCATATAAAACTTTACTTTTATTATATATTAAACTTTCAGGTGAATTTAAATATTTAGCTGTTTTTATTTCATTATTAAGTATTCTTGCTCCAAAACCTAATATTCTTCCAGACATACTGTGTATTGGAAAAATAACTCTTCCTCTAAATCTATCTACTGGATTATTATTATTAAAAATAGAAAGTCCTGTTTTTTCAAGAAAATTCTTATCGTAACCTTTTTTTAATGCGATTTTTGAAAAATAACCCATTTCCTTTGGAGAAAAACCCAAATCAAAATCATCAATAGTTTCATTCGAAAATCCTCTTTCTTGAAAATAAGAAAGACCAATTGTACGTCCTTCTTGAGAATCAACAAGACATTTTTTAAAAAAATCTTTAGCAAATTCAGAAACTATATAAAGACTTTCTCTTTCACTAGCCTTTTCTTTGTCCTCATTATTTAATTGAGTTTCTTCAATTTCTATATTATATTTTTTGGCCAAATACTTTATAGCCTCAGGGTAAGTGAAATGTTCATGCTCCATTAGAAAAGCAATTGAATTTCCACCCTTTCCGCTACTAAAATCTTTCCAAATTTGTTTTACTGGTGAAACTACAAAACTTGGTGTTTTTTCATTGGAAAAAGGACTCAGTCCTTTGTAGTTTGATCCAGCTTTTTTTAATTGAACAAAATCTCCAACAACTTCCTCAACTCGTGATTGCTCAAATACTTTGTCGATGGTGTTTTTAGAAATCAAAATATTAATTTAATATACCATTGAAATTAAATAAAAAAAACGTTTTTAAATGGATTATTAAAAAAAATTAGTAATCTCTGTCAATTACATAATTGACCAAATCAGTTAAGCTTTCTTTATACTGATTGTTTGGAAGATTCCTAAGTTCTTTCAAGGCTTCTAGATGGAAAAATTTAAGTTTGGATAAAGTATATTCAATACCTCCACTTTCTTTTACGTATTCTATAACATCTTGAATGACTTTTTTATTGTTATTATGATTTTTAATGCAATCAATAAGCCATCTTTTTTTTGAATTCGAGGAATTATTTAATGAATAAATAATTGGAAGAGTTAGTTTTTTTTCTTTCAAATCAATACCAACTGGTTTGCCAATTTTTTTATCTCCATAATCGAAAAGGTCATCTTTTAATTGAAATGCGATACCAATTTTCTCTCCAAAACTTGCAAGTTGATCTATTTTATTTTGAGAAGCGTTCGAAGATGCAGCACCCAAAGCGCAACATGAAGAAATTAAAGAAGCCGTCTTTTTTCTTATAATTTCAAAATAAACTTCTTCATTAATATCCAATCTTCTAGATTTTTCAATTTGTAAAAGTTCACCTTGACTCATGTCTTTAACTGACTTTGATATCAATTTCAAAAGATCAAAATCATTATTATCAATACATAAAAGCATTCCCTTAGACAATAAAAAATCACCTACTAAAACAGCAATTTTATTTTTCCATAAAGCGTTTAATGAAAAGAAACCTCTTCTTATATTACTTGAATCAACAACATCATCATGAACTAATGTAGCGGTATGGATTAACTCAATCACAGATGCTGCACGAAAAACTTTTTCATTTATTTCTCCATTACTAAGCATTTTAGCAGTAAGAAACACAAACATTGGCCTCATTTGCTTGCCTTTTCTATTTACTACGTAATGAGTAATTCTATTTAAGAGAGGAACATTTGAAATCATCGATTTTGAAAACTTTCCCTCAAAAAGTTCCATTTCTTGTTTAATAGGGAGTTTAATTCTTTCGATTTCTTTCATTGATTAAATATACAATTCAAAATAAATGAAAATTATTAGTTTAATAGTTTATTTGCTAATTGTCCACAAGCAGCGTCAATATCTTTTCCCCTTGATTTTCTTATGGTTACTGGAATTCTATTTTTTTCTAATTCAGAAATATAATTACTAATTATTTTGTCATCAGCAGCAATAAAAAAAGGATTTTCGGTCTTGTTATATTCTATCAAATTCACTTTTGAAGGAGAAGCTTTACAAAATTGAACCAATGCACTAATATGATTCATGTCGTCATTGATTTCTTTCCAAACTATATACTCATATGTAACTATTTTTCTCGTTTTCTTATACCAATATTTTACAGCATCTAACAACTCATCAAGAGGGAATTTTTTTGAAAAAGGCATGATTTTATTCCTAGTTTCTTCAATCGCAGAATGTAATGAAACAGCTAAATTAAATTTCACATTATTATCAGCCATTTTTATTATTAATTTTGAAATTCCAGAGGTTGAAACAGTTATTCGCTTTGGTGAAATTCCCAATCCTTCTTTACTAGTAATTTTATCAATTCCAAGAATTAAATTCTTATAATTTAACAAAGGCTCCCCCATACCCATAAAAACAATATTTGAAATTGGGCGGTTATAATAAAGTTTACTTTGAATATTAATTGTAGAGGCTTGATCAAAAATTTCATCTGGATTTAAATTTCTCATTCTTTTTAATTGAGAGGTAGCACAAAATTCACAATCTAAACTACAACCAACTTGACTTGAAATACAGGCAGTAGTTCTATTTTTGACAGGTATTAAAACAGATTCAACTAAAAGATTATCAAAAAGTGTTACTGCGTTTTTAATAGTCCCATCACTACTTTTTTGAATATTATCAATTTTAATATGATTAATTACAAAATCTTTTTTTAAAACTTCTCTGAGTTCGAGTGAAATATTAGTCATCTGATCAAAAGAAAAACAAGATTTATTCCAAAGCCAATTATAAACTTGATTCCCTCTAAAAGCAGGGTAATTATTAGATTCAAAAAAAGAACATAAATCTTTAAGACTTAAAGAACGTATGTCTTTTTTCATATTGTTTCTATATAATTAACATTGCATCGCCATATGAGTAAAAATTGTATTTTTCTTTTATAGCAACTTGATAAGCTTCTTTGATAAAATCATGTCCACCAAAAGCAGCAGCCATCATTAGTAATGTAGATTTAGGAGTGTGAAAGTTTGTAATCATTGAATCTGCCAAACTAAAATCATAAGGCGGAAAAATAAATTTATGAGTCCATCCTGAATATGGATTTAAAGTTTTAAAAGATGATACAGACGATTCTAATGCTCTCATTGAAGTAGTACCGACTGTACAAATTCTTTTTTTATTCTTTTTTGCATTATTAACAATATCACAAGCTTTTTGCTCAATAAAAAGCTCTTCTGAATCCATTTTATGCTTAGAAAGATCTTCTACTTCCACTGGATTAAAAGTACCTAAGCCTATGTGTAATGTTATTTCTGCTATATTAATTCCTTTTATTTCAAGTCTTTTCAATAGATGTCTTGAGAAATGCATTCCAGCTGTAGGGGCGGCTACTGCACCTTCATGTTTTGCATATATTGTCTGGTATCTTTCTTTATCAAAATCTTCTTCCTCTCTTTCAATATATTTTGGCAAAGGAGTTTGACCTAACTTGAAAAGAGCTTGACGAAACTCTTCATATGATCCGTCGTATAAAAATCTTAATGTTCGTCCTCTTGATGTTGTGTTATCAATTACTTCAGCAACTAAACTATCATCTTCACCAAAATATAGTTTATTTCCTATTCTAATTTTTCTAGCTGGATCTACTAAAACATCCCATAATCTTTGCTCAGCACTTAACTCTCTAAGTAGAAAAACCTCAATTCTTGCTCCAGTCTTTTCTTTATTACCCATTAGTCTTGCAGGAAAAACTTTAGTGTTATTAAAAACAAAAGCATCTCCATCACCAAAATAATTGACTACATCTTTGAAAGTTTTATGTTCTATGGTTTCTTTTTTTCTGTCTAACACCATCAATCTAGATTCGTCTCTATGATCTGCGGGATATTCAGTTAGTAATTTAGGCGGTAAATCAAAACCAAAATGGGATAATTTCATATATGTAAAAATTTAAAGGTGCAAATATACACTCCTGAAAGTAGCAAAGTCAAGTTTATTCGTATATAATTGTTTAGTACTCTGATATTTTAAAATTTAATTTACGTAATACATCCCAAAAAGAAGGAAAAGACTTAGTTATTACCATTGGATTAATAATTACTATTGGCTTAATAATAGCTAAAGGAGCAAAGGCCATTGCCATTCTGTGATCATCATATGTGTTTATCTTTACCAATGAATTAGAAATTATAGACTTTTTTAAGTGAAAACTTTCATTAGTTATTTCAACTTCAGCTCCCAATTTCTCTAATTCTGCTTTTAGAGCTATTAACCTGTCCGTTTCTTTAATTTTAAGAGTCTTAAGGCCAAATAGGTCACAAGACAAACCAAGCCCAAAACAAGTCACAGCAATAGTTTGCGCTAAATCAGGATTATCATTAAGTTTTAAAACTAGATTTTTTGGTAAAACAAAATTTTTAATTTTTTTAATATTAATAATTTTATTTTTAAAAATAGTTTGAACTCCCAATTTACTATAAATATCAATTATCTTTTTATCGCCTTGAATTGAGTCATAAAAATACGTTCCAATTTCTAAATTTGATTTACTAGACAAAGCAGTTATACTATAAAAATAAGATAACGAACTCCAATCCGATTCTACATTTTGGATGCTTTTTTTTTTACTAGAAAATGATTTTATGGATATCTTATTTTTTAAGAATGAAGTTTCTACACCAACTCTATTTAACAAAGATAAACTCATTTCAATATAGGGTCTTGATGTAACTTCACCTGTTAAATTAATGACTAAACCTTTTTCTAAAACAGGTGCTATAAGAATTAAGGAGGTGATATATTGACTACTAATATTTGCATTAAGAGACACATTGTTTTTAGTTAATTTTTTACCGTTTATCAGTAAAGGGGGGTAACCCTTTTTATCAAGATATTTCACATCAGCTCCTAATTCATTAAGAGAATCTACTAGGATTTTCATAGGTCTGTTGTGCATCCTTTGTGATCCTGAAATTTTATGAACTTTATTTTCTTGAATAGAATAATAAGCTGTTAAAAAACGCATTGCAGTGCCTGCGTGACCTACATCTACAATTTCAGAATCATTTAAGAGACTCTTCTCAAGAACTTTAGTGTCATCTGAATCTGAAAGATTAGCAATTTCTATATTATTTAAAAGGTGTTTTAAAATTAATAATCTATTAGATTCACTTTTAGAGCCAGAAATATTAAAGGAGTTATTAATTTCATTATTTGAATGCTCGACTAAAAAGCTCATTTCTTATTTTTTAAGTTTTGGGTTATTTAAATGTCTTTTTTGATCTCTTTTGGTCTTTAAAATTAATTTATTTTTAAAAGCTTTTTCTAAATCACAATTTGTTTGATTAGCTATACAAAGCACTACGAATAAAACATCAGACAATTCTTCAGCCAAATTTTTATTTTTATCTGAATCTTTCTCAGATTGTTCTCCATATCTTCTTGAAATTATTCTAGCTACTTCTCCAACTTCCTCTGATAATTGAGCCATATTTGTAAGAGGGTCAAAATAACGAACTCCGTATTTTTTTATCCAAACATCCACTTCTTTTTGTATTTTTTTTAATCCCATATATATTATTTTTCTATTCCTTATTTTTTGAATCTATAAAAATTGTAACTGGACCATCATTTTCAATTTTAACTAGCATATCAGCTCCAAAAATACCAGCTTCTGGTTTTTTATTTATTTTATTTTCAATTGAAATTAAAAATTTATTATAAATATATTTTGCAAACTCACTTTTGGCAGCTTTTATGTAAGAAGGCCGATTTCCTTTTTTCGTTGAAGCATGGAGTGTAAATTGACTTATGATAATAATTTCTCCTCCTACGTCAATAATTGAATTATTCATTACTTTTTTTTGATCATCGAAAATTCTTAATTGAGATATTTTATTGGATATCCACTCAACATCATTTTCATCATCCTCATGCTCAATTCCTAACAAAACTACCATACCATTACTAATTGAAGAAACAACTAAATTTTCGACTTCAACACTAGCATTTTTAACTCTTTGAATAATTACTCTCATTAATTCCAAAAATCAGTTCTATAGTTTTTATCCTCATTCTTCAACATACTTAAATAGCTTTTGTATCTAGATTTAGAAATAAGTCCATTTTCCAATGCAATCTTAACGGCACAATTGGGTTCGTTTTCATGTAAGCAATTATTGAACTTACAGTCTTCTCTCAAAGGGATAAACTCATTGAAGTAATTTCCTAGCTCTCTTTTTTCAATATCAATTAACCCAAAACCTTTAATTCCAGGGCTATCAATAATTTTTGCTCCAAAGCCTAGACTAAACATTTCAGCAAAAGTAGTTGTATGTTGACCTTGCTCATTTTGTTCTGAAACTTTTGCGGTTTTTAGATTTAATTTTGGATCTAAAAGGTTTACTAGACTAGATTTTCCAACTCCACTATGACCTGTGAATATGGATATTTTATTTTTCATTATTTTTTTTACATTACCTATATTGATTTCTTTTAAAACTGAAATATCAAGACATTCATATCCTATTTTTTGATATATATTTCTTAAATAATCTACGTGTTCTGAGTCGCTTTTTGAATATGCATCTATTTTATTAAACAATATGATAGATTCTATTCCAAAAGATTTAGTTGCGACTAAAATTCTATCAATAAAGATTGAAGAAGTGGTGGGGTTATTTGGTGTGACAAATAAAAAACAACAATCAATATTGGAAGCAATAATATGTGTGAGTTTTGACAAATTAACTGATTTCCTAATTATATAATTTTTTCTTTTTTCAATTTCATAAATTATTCCAGAACATTCCTCTTCATCTAAAATTTCAAAATTAACATTGTCGCCAACTGCAATTGGGTTAGTACTCTTGATTCCAAGAGACCTGAACTTACCCTTTATATTACATTTATAAATCTCATTTTTATCAGTATGAACTAAGTAAAAATTTCCATTAGATTTATAAACAGTTCCTTTCATTATTTAACTATTAACAACTTTTTCTTGATGATTAATCGATTCTTGATGAATTGCTTTAAACATTCTTAAAATAAACTCTTCGCTCAATCCTTTTTCTTCCCCATCCAATATCATTTTTCCTAAAATCTCATTCCATCTTTTTGTTTGAAGAACCGCAACATTTTTTTTCTTTTTAAGGTTTCCAATTTTAATAGCAATTTTCATTCTCTTCCCTAATGTGTCTAACAAACCATGATCTATAAAGTCAATTTGAGTTCTTAGGGTGTTAATAGCATTTTTATAGTCAACTTCCTCTGTTGTAACTTTTCTCGTTTTTAAATCTGACATCATTTTCACAAGAGCTTTAGGAGTGATTTGTTGAGCTGCATCACTCCAAGCCTTATCAGGATCAATATGAGTCTCAACCATAAGACCATCAAAATTTAAATCAAGAGCGGTTTGAGAAATATCTTGTAAGATATCTCTTCTTCCAGCTATATGAGATGGGTCACAAATCAATGGTAAATCAGGAAATCTATTTTGTAATTCAATTGGCAATTGCCACTCAGGGTTATTTCTATATTTTGTTTTTTCATATGTTGAAAATCCTCTGTGAATAACTCCTAATTTTTTGATATTAGCGCTATACAATCTTTCTATTCCACCTAGCCATAAAGATAAATCTGGATTTACTGGATTTTTTACTAAAACAATTTTTTCTGTGCCCTCCAACGCATCCGCAATTTCTTGAACAATAAATGGGCTTACTGTAGACCTTGCTCCTATCCATAAAATATCTACATTATGTTCTAATGCAAGTTTTACGTGATTTGCATTCGCTACTTCTGTAGCAGTTAAAAGTCCTGTTTCAACTTTCACCTTTTCTAACCATTTTAATCCTATTGCTCCCACCCCTTCAAACATTCCAGGTCTTGTTCTTGGCTTCCATATTCCTGCTCTATAAACAGAAACATCTGTATCTTTCAAATCATGTGCTATTTTCAATACTTGATTTTCAGTTTCAGCGCTACATGGGCCAGCAATTACTAAGGGATGATTTAGTTTAAACTCATCTAGCCAACTTCTCATTTCTTTTTTATTTTTCATTTTCAACTTTTGTATTAGTTAGTATTTCTTTAATTCTATTTGTATTATTTAAAATTGAGTGTAAACTAGAGCGATTATTATCTTCAATTATTTGCTTCAGATTGTTTAAATTCAATATATATTCTTCAATAGCTAAAACTAAATTTTTTTTGTTCTGTAAAAAAATTGGAGTCCACGTTTCAGGTGAGCTTTTAGCTAAACGTACTGTAGATTCAAATCCACTGCCTGCTAAATTAAAAATATTTTTTTCGTTTTTTTCTTTTTCAATTACGGTTTTACCAAGCATAAAGGAACTTATATGAGACAAATGTGAGACATAAGCTACATGGATATCGTGAGATTTTGAATCCATATATAAAATATCCATATTCAATAATTGAAATATTTTTAAAGCTTTTCTAGAGATTTTTTTAGAAGTTTTGTCAATTTCACATATAATATTTGTTTTATTAAAATAAAGGCCTTTAACAGCTGCATTAGGTCCTGAAAATTCAGTTCCTGCCATTGGATGAACTGCTAAAAAATTCTTTCTTTTTGGGTGGTCTAATAACTCTTTACAAATAAGTTCTTTTGTAGAACCAACATCAAAAACTAAAGTTTCTTTGTTAACAAAATTTAAAATTTTGGGTATAATTATTAATGATATATCTACCGGAACAGAAACAAGTACTACATCGGCAATTGATATATCTTCTAGTTCAATTAATTCATCAATTAATTCCAATTCTAAAGCATGTTTTTCATTTTTTTTAGAGATATCCAAGCCATAAATCTTAGATTTTGGATAAATACATCTAAAATCTAATGCAAAAGAACCTCCCATTAAACCCAAACCTACTATAGCTAATTTCATTTTTCAAATCTTTTTATTGCTTCAATAATTTTCTTTTCATTAATGCATAATGAAAATCTAATATATCCTTCTCCGTTGCTTCCGAAAATTGTTCCTGGTGCTATAAAAACATTTTTCTGTTCAAGGATATTATTTATAAATTTTTCTGAGCTTTCTATTCCTTTGGGAAGTTTAGCCCATACAAATAAGCCAGCGGAATCTTTGTCAAACTCACATTTTAATATTGAAGCAAGTTCCCAAATTAATTCTCTTCTTTTCATGTATATTACATTTAAACTATCAAACCATTTTTGATTTAAATTAAGTGCCTGAATAGCTCCTTTTTGAATTCCATAAAACATTCCAGAATCCATATTACTTTTTACTTTTAAAACTTTTGAAATATTTTTATCTGAGCCAATCAACATTCCTACTCTCCATCCAGACAGATTGAATGACTTACTAAAAGAGTTTAATTCCATACAGTTTTTTTTAGACTCTTTGATTGATAATAAGCTAATAAAATCATTATTTAAAATAAAACTATAAGGATTATCATTAATTAATAAAATACTGTGTTTTTGAGTAAAATCCACCAATTCACTCAACTGACTTAAACTTGCACAGGAGCCCGTGGGCATGTGAGGATAGTTAATCCACATGATTTTTACTTTTGATAAATCTCTTTTTTCTAATTCAATCAAATTAGGGAACCAATTATTTTCTTTAAATAAATCATAAAAAACAGGTTTAGCTTCAACTAATTTGGTAACTGATAAATAAGTTGGATAACCAGGGTTTGGAATTAACACTTCATCCCCAGGATTTAAAAATGCTAGTGAGATATGCATAATTCCCTCTTTCGAGCCCATCAATGGTAACACTTCATTAACTGGATTAGATTGGACTTTGAAAAATTTTAAATAAAAATCAGATATTGCTTTTCTTAATTCAAAAATTCCTTGATAACTCTGATATTTATGAGCTGTTTGATCTGTTAAACTATTTTTTAACACTTCAATTACCGATTTAGATGGAAATAAATCTGGGCTTCCGATTGCCATATTAATAACAGGCTCTCCCGACTTAATCAAATCATCTACCTCTCTCAATTTTTTTGAGAAATAATATTCTTTTACTGTCTTAAGTCTGTTAGATTCTTTAATCATTTATATTATTTTGATAAACTCCTAAAAGTTTTAGAGATTCAGATTTTTCATCAATTAATTTTAAAGCATTTTTAAGATTGTCATATAAATCAAATGTTATATCAACAAAAAATGAGTATTTCCAAGGAATTTCAATAATTGGTAAAGATTGAATCTTTGTTAAATTCAAACTACATTGATTAAAAATATTTAAAATAAGGGCTAAACTACCGGTCTTATGACTCAATGAAAATTTTAAAGATGCTTTATTGTTTATTGAATTACCTTCAAAATCACTTTTTGAAATAATAACAAATCTTGTTTCATTATTTTTAATAGTCTGAATATTTTCTTTTAAAATTTCTAAACCATACATTTTAGAAGCTTGAATACTAGCTATAGCACCCATTTTTTTAATATTATCTCTTTTGATTGTGTATGCCACATGAGCAGTATCCTTATCCTCAACTAATGTTATTTTAGGATGATTTTTGAAAAATTTTTTACATTGTAAAAGAGCCATCGGATGAGACGCTACGGTGTCTAAATCTTGTATTTTTGATCCTGGAATTGCCATTAACTGATGATTAATATTTATATAATATTCTCCAATAATTTTTAAATTTAAATCATCTATTAAAGCATAATTAGGAATAATTGAACCAGCTATTGAATTCTCTATAGCCATCACTCCAAATTCACATTTATTATTTGCAACTGAACTTGCCACTTCATTAAATGATAAAAATTCGGCTAATTCTATTTCTGTTTCAAAATATTCTAAAGCCACTTGATGGTGGTAAGATCCTTTAATTCCCTGTATTGCTACTTTATTCATTTTATTTAAAAAAAAAAGTCCTGAAAAATCAGGACTTTAAATTATATATTTTGAAAATATCTTATTTAAGTGAAAGTCCTTGTTCATCTCCAAAATAGAAGAAGAAATAAAGGTTTTCAAAATAATAAGATATATAAATGTTAATCATAACATTGTAAATGTAATATTAGTTATTGAAAAAACAAAAAAACGAAATAAAAAAATTTTATAATTAGGCTTCTGTAGCTTGTTTATTGTCTTTAAAAATCTCTTTGAGTAAATCTATTAATTGGTCAAACTCAATTAAAAATGCATCATGACCATGAACAGACTTGATGATTTTATAAAACACATTATTCTTTAATTTACACAGTTTATAAAATGTATCTCTATTTTGAAAATCCGTAAAAAACAAATCAGAATTAACAGAAACAATATATATATTTCCTTTAATTTTTGAAGCAATTTCTGTAAACTCCTTACCAGTATCTCTAGTTATATCGGCTGTAGAAAGTAAATGATTCATTAGTTTATAAGAGCCTAATTGAAATCTTTTTTGCAATTTATTACCATGATGTAAAAGCCAACTTTCTACATTAAATATTTTTAAATCGTCATTCAAAGATCTGTTAAATTTTTTCGAAAAAGATTCTGGTGATCGATAGCAGAGCATTGAATGAATTCTTGCGTCATGAACAGGGTTAGATGAATTATTTAATATTTGACTTTGAAGCATTGTATTGGCTATAATCCAGTCAGAGGACTTCCAGTCACCAGCAACTGGAATTATATTTTGAGAAATATTTGGAGATATTACCGCCATTTCCCAAGTTAAACTTGCGCCAATAGAACCTCCAATTATTGCAAATAAAGATTCTATTTTTAATTTATTTAAACCTATTAAAAAAATTTTAGCAATGTCTTTAAGTATTAAGTCTTTATAATTTTCAATTAATTTTCCGCCATATCCATTTCCAGGAAAATTGAAAGATAAAATAGAATATTTTTCAGTATCTATTAGTTTTTCTTTTCCAATTATAGGATTCCACCATCCATTTTTTCCGGTAACAGTAGAATTACCGGTTAAAGCATGATTCACTAAAACTATAGGCGCCTTTCCAATTGGTAATCCAAAGACTTCATAAGTAAGCTCAATATGAAAATTAGTTCCATTAAAAGAAATGAAGTTTTCAATATCAATCTTATTTAAATTCATAATTACAATAATACTCTAGCTTTTAATTTTAGAAAAGGCTATTTCAAGATCATTTTTTAAATCTTCAATATCTTCTAGCCCAATGGAAAGCCTTATAAGGTCACTAGTCACTCCAGTTAAAGCCTGATCTTCGTTAGAAAGTTGTTGATGAGTTGTACTAGCTGGATGAATAATTAAAGATTTTGTGTCGCCAATATTGGCTAAAAGAGAAAAAACAGTTGTATTATCAGCAATAGTTTTTGCCGATTCAAAACCTCCTTTAACACCAAAAGTAATTAAACCACTTTGACCTTTAGGTAAATATTTTTTAGACAATAAATTGAAATTACTTGATGACAAACCAGGATAATTAACCCAATTCACCTCTTTTCTGTTCTCCAACCATTTTGCTAAACACAAAGCATTTTCACTATGTTTTTTCATTCTTATGTCCAATGTTTCCAAACCTTGAATTATTTGAAATGCATTAAAAGGACTTAATGCTCCTCCCAAATCTCTTAAACCTTCAATTCTTACCTTGGCTATAAATGCTGCTGGACCTAAAGCATCATGATAAACCAGTCCATGATAACCAGGTGAGGGATTAGTAAATTCAGGAAATTTTCCGCTGGACCAATCAAAAGTTCCGGCATCTATTATTGCTCCTCCTAAAGCGGTTCCATTACCATTAATGTATTTTGTTAAAGAATGTATAACAATATTTGCACCATGCTCTATTGGATTTAATAATGCAGGTGTTGCAACAGTATTATCAACAATTAATGGAACTTTTAGAGATTTTGCATGTTTTGAAATGATTTTTAAATCTAGTACATCTAATTTTGGGTTCCCTAAGGATTCTACAAAAAATACTTTAGTATTTTCTTTGATTTCTTTTTTAAAATTTTCAGGATCTGAAGAATCTACAAAAGTTGTAGTAATACCAAATCTGGGTAATGTTACATTTAATAAATTAAATGTTCCGCCATACAAACTACTTGAAGCAATTATATGATCTCCTGACTTTAACATAACCAATAAAGCTGTAGAGATAGCAGCTGTTCCCGATGCAGTTACAACTGAAGCTATCCCACCCTCAACAGATGCTAATCTTTTTTCTAAAACATCATTGGTTGGATTATTTAATCTTGTGTAAATATATCCTGGTTCTGAAAGAGCAAATAAATTTGCTGCATGTTCGGAATCATTAAAAACATAAGATGTTGATTGATAAATTGGAACGGCTCTTGTTCCTTGTGTTAAGCTCGTATCATGACCGGCATGTAAAGCTTTGGTAGGTAATTTTTGATCACTCATAGTTATAAATATAATTTTTTAATTAATCTATAATTAGAGGAGATTTGACAAATAATGGTGAAAATGTCTGCTTTAGCATTTTTTTAAAGAGGTTGCAATCAGTCAAATCGATCCTCAAACAATAAATTATCAAGCTAAGTTAAAGGTTTTTTGTTTAAAAAAAACAATAATTATCTAAAATTGACAGACATGCCTGCAGATAAAGTATTGTACTCTTGAAAAGTAAAGTCAACAAAAGCGCTAAAAATTAAAAATTTGAATTTTGCTCCTAGTGTCGTTTGAAAACCAGAAGCATTGAAATCCATATCGATGGGGTCTTTTAAAGATCTAGTCACTGGAATATTAGATTGAGTTTGGTACTCCAAATCATATTGGCCAAGCATTTTAAAAGAAGAGGTTCCTCCACTTAAACCAAATCCTCCATAAAAATTAACTACTAAAACATCTAAAGAAGCCAACAGTAATAAATTATAATTATTTAAACTAAACTGAGCTACTTGATTACTGCCCTCTAAAGAACTAAAGGATTGAATATCGTAATCTATTTTCATTTTAGAAAAAGAAGCAAATGCCGAAACGTTAAAAGGAAACTTGTCAATAGGTCCAAAGTACTGTAATAAATTATGTTTAATTCCAATTCCTTTCAAAGACATGTCTACTCCTTTTCTATGGTATTCTGGGCTATACCTAATTATTATTTCTGTATCTAAAGGAATGCCAACTCCCAATTGCAGGACTGGAGCAGGAACAGCCCCAAATGGCAGTCGACTTTTAATACCCTTTGGAGCTTTTATAGTTGTATTTAGTTCTGGGTAAATTCCCTGAGGCGGTATAGTTATTAATAAATCTTCTTGTCTATTTTCACCAACAATTGTTGGTAGATTAGCGGCATCGGTTGTTATATAATCTAAATCATTAATAGAATATGTTTGATCAGCTGAGGGAACAAATGAGGCATTAAACTTAAGACTCAAATCCACCCCTAATTTCTTATGGACTTTGGCTGAATTGAACCAACCACCATTTGAGCTATAAATAGCTCCTTTCATAATTGGATTCATGTATCCTTGAAATATTTTTTTCGAATCACTTTCTACCGCCAACAAAATGGATTCAAATCCTGACTGAGAATAAATTACAAAAGGAAAAAGAAAAGCAATAATTAAAGAATAAAACTTCAAGCTATAAATTTTAATTAAAGTTAATGCCTTTAGTTTTAAAAACTGATTTTTACCTCAATCTAGCCCTGCCACCTCCGCCTCTGGAAGAAGGGTTTAAAGCGGTTAAATCATATTTAACTCTAAAAACAGCATATCTAGGTTGAATAATATAAGACCTAGTTTGGCTGTAAAGTTGATTAAAACTATCTCTATTAATCGAAGTGTCATTAAAAAGGTTGGTAACTCCAATACCAAATTCCCATTTTGAACCATCTTTATTATAAGCTAAATCTGCTTCTAGAAATTTGTATTCATTTAGAGTTACTTCCTGGTTTCTATAATAATTATATGAATATTCAGCCGTAAACACAAAACCATTTCCAAAATAAGCATCTAGTTCTACAAAAGGTGAATCTGTGTAGAAATAATTAACATTATCTCCCAATTCATACTTTCTTTTATTGTAACTGTATCCAATTTCTATGTTTGGTTTGTCTCTAAAATTAGTTGCTAATGAAGCTCTGTAGGACTGGGTAAAATTGACGGATTTTAAAGAATTTCCATTTACTACATTATTAAAGTCACTGTAGTTAAAATTCATGTTAAATCCAGCCTTGAAATTTTTAAATCTTTTATCGATTCTACCAGATGCACTGTAAGATTCTCGTGGTATATTGGAATTTTCGGCTGATCTAACACTGTTTATCCCACTAATTAAAGTTTTATTTTGTATCGAATTACTTCTTTCAGAATAATTTAATCTGGCAAAAATATTGGTAAAAGTAAAAATATTGATGCTTTGATAATTGAGACTATAATTATATACTTTGGCAGCCTCTAGACTTGGGTTTCCTTGAAAAAATGAATTATAATTATTAAATATATATCCCTTTGCTAAATTATTAACGTCCGTAAATTGAGTAGTCGCTCTATAATTAAATCTTAAACTTTCTGCATCTTTAAATTTCATAAAAATTCTCATATTAGGCCTTATGTCTGAATAAGAATTTGACACTGTATTGTTTAACTGTAGGCTATTTGTTTTATAAGAATGAATGGTGAAACCAGGATCAAAAGTAAAAATTCCAGTAATAAATCTGTATCTAAAAGAAAGGTAAGTATCTGTAAAATTAAAGTCGACATCATTTACTAATAAATCTTGATCGAATTTATTTTGAGAATTATTATCTAAAATTTGAAAAATATTTGAAGTAAATTTTTGACCAACATCTGTAATTCCAAGACTCAAATTTATATTTGATTTAGGAGTTAATATATAATAATAATCTAATTTGCCTTCAATTTTATCAGTTTGAGTATCTCTGAACTGATTGATGTTAAAACTTGATTGATTAGTGTCAAGTGGTAGAATATTTCTAAATGGTTGAATTTCTTTTATTGCCTGATAAAAAGGATCTTCATTTTGAGATAGATGTTGAGCTTCAAAAGAAAAAATATGGTTCTCATTTAAAGTATAATAAGCTTTTAATTCTTGATTTATTGAACTAGGTTCTTGACTTTTTAAAATAGCTATATTCTCTGTCTCTAAACTTACAGAACCTCGGTTATTTGAACTTGATACCAAATCAGTATTTTCAAAATTACTTGCAGATCTTATAAGTAAATTGTACTCCGTTTGAAGCCTATCATTAGGTTTAAATTCTGTAGAAAATTTGTAAATCTGTTGATCATTTTCTTGAACAACGTAATCTGAAGTCTTCTGAACGGCATTAGATGCTGTGTAAACTCTATCCACTTTTTCTTCCAAAATATTTTGAGTTTTAGCTATTATGGCGAAACCACTTAATTCCCATTTTTCGTTTGGAGAATGACTAAAGTTATAGGCACCAAGTTTAGCATCAATAGATTTGGCTCTGTTATTTTGAAGATTACCAATTCCGGCGCCATCAGAGGAAATATTTATGGAAGTCCCTGTTTGAGCATTTAAATTATTAAACCCTCCACTAAATCTGTAAAAATCTCTTCTTGACAAAACAGGATCTCCAATATTATTACTGTTCCCAAATAAACTCATGCTAAGATCTTTAGCGTAATAGAATATCTTTGGAGCAGCTAAAAATGTATCGTCATTTCCAACACCACCAAGAATCTCTCCAAACCAGAATTTATCTTTTCCACTTTTCAAACTAATATTAATAGCTATGTTATCCTCGTTGTTAGTTACATTTCTTAACTGACCCACTTCGGTAAAATTCCTCAAAACTTCGACTTTTCCAACAGCATTAGCAGGCAGGTTTTGGGTAGCAAGTTTTGAATCACCATCAAAAAAATCTTTTCCTTCTACTGTAATTTTAGTGATTTCTTTTCCTTCAACTTCAATAGTTCCATCGTCATTTACTTCAATACCGGGAAGATTTTTAAGTACATCTCCTAATTTTTTTTCAGTACCTGTATTAAATGAATCCGCATTATATACTATGGTATCTCCTTTAATTGTAACAGGCATTTCATAGACAATCTCAACCTCATCCAAAGCTTCTGCTTGCTCCTCTAAAATAAAGTTTTTCTCAAAGTCTTCACTTAAATTTAAATCTATTTCTATTTGTTGAAATCCAATAAAAGAAATTTTTATTTGATAATCTGTATTTTTCTTTAGTGAAACTCTATAAAAACCAGTATCACTTGATATTCCAAAACCATCCAAAATTTTAGTTTCTTTTTCTATGGCGATAACATTTGCTCCCATAATTGTATTACCCATTGAATCGGTAATTGTACCTTCAAATCTAACTTGGGAATAAACAATAGAGTTAAATAAAAGTAAAGTAATTAGTAATGTTTTTTTCATTTAATTAAAAAAATGTTGTTAATAAAAATTGTTTTTTAAAAAAGTTTAATTAGAAATTCTTGTAGACCCCCTTGAACTTCCCCCTCTTCTTCCTCTGTACATGTTACTCATTTCTTCTGCTTTATCTTTAGCGATTTGTTCAAACTCTAGGCTAGTAACTTCTTTGCCCTTAGATGGAGCCTTTACCTTAACTTTCTCTTTTGGATTAATAATCACTTTAGTACAAAGCATAGTAGTTCTGTCGTCATTTACTTCCAAAATAAGACCAGGCAAACCTCCATACATTGAGGGACCAGTTGAAACAGGTATTTCAGGCGTAAACCAAGCGGACATAACTACGTCACGCATTTTCATTTCTGGTGGCTCAGGTGGAGCTCCGCCGCCTCTTTGTCTATTACCAAAATTAAAAGCTCTTTCTTCTACTTGCTTAGTTATAGTTGCTTTATAAGCGTTATAAATTCCAATTTTTTTAGTTTCTCCTGTTAAAACCCATTTACTTGGAGCTATACTGTCTTTAACTAAAAAAACTTTTCCAAATAATTCTTTTTTATTGATGTATGTTTTTGATTGAAGATCTTTATAAATAGATCCTCCCTCAGGACCTGTAACAAATTGCATCCAGTTAAATCCACCACCTTGTCCATTAGGATCCAGTCTTTCTTCTTCTTTAAAGAAGGAGGCATTACTATTAAAATCTAATATGTAGTTTTTTTCTGTGGCTGTTTTCATTCTTCCTTTAATGGCAGCTTGTCTGTCAGGTGGCATGTTTTTCATGAAATCCATATTTACATTAACCTTGGACATGTAATAAGCCTTGCCTTGGAAATCTTGAGTATACCCATTCAATCCCAAAAAAATTATAATAATTAGTATTTTTTTCATAGTTATATATTTTGTTACAAAGCGCAATTCTAATGATTTATTACTAAATAGACAATTTGAATGCAATAAAGTTTAATAAGTATGAATTTTTTAAAATTTATATTTTAAATTAGTTGGATTGTTAAAAATTATAAATATTGATTAATATGCACATAGGAATTGCAGGTAATATAGGGGCTGGAAAAACATCATTAACAAAATTGCTGGCGAAACACTTCAAGTTCGAGGGACATTATGAAGACGTTTTAAAAAATCCTTATTTAGACGATTTCTATGAACAAATGGAAAGATGGTCCTTTAATCTTCAAATCTATTTTTTAAATAGTCGATTTCGTCAAATAAGAGATTTTGAAAAAAGTGGGAAAAAAATTATTCAAGACAGAACAATTTACGAAGATGCCTATATTTTTGCTCCCAATCTTAAGGCCATGGGCTTAATGACCAATAGAGATTTTGATAATTATAAATCTATTTTTGATTTAATGGAATCTTATGTTAAAGGTCCTGATCTTTTAGTCTACTTAAGAAGTGGAATCCCAAATTTAGTGGATCAAATTCATAAAAGAGGAAGAGATTATGAAAACTCCATCAGTATTGAATATTTAAGCAGGTTAAATGAAAGATATGAAGCATGGATTGAAACCTACGATAAAGGAAAGCTACTTATTATTGATGTAGATGGATTAGATTTCGTAACAAACAAGGCAGATCTAAATTATATTATTGAAAAAATTGATAAAGAAATCTAATAATTTATTAATTTTCTTGATTAACTGTTGAAGTTGGTATTTTTAAAATTTCTCCCTCAATTTTTAACTCATCTAATTTATCCATTATTTCATCTTTAGAACCTTCATAAACTTTAGTAGTTTCAGTTGCAACTCCATTCTCTACTTTACTTGAAATAATCTTTAAAGTTGCATTTGTATTGGTCTCATCAAAATTAACAGAAATTTCCTGATTAACTTGAGTGTCAATTGAATTCACCACTTGTGAAGATTCTATAGAATGTCCACCTAATATCGGAGCAATTACAAGTCCAATTAAACAAGTTAGTTTGATTAAAATATTCATTGATGGTCCTGAGGTATCTTTAAAAGGATCTCCAACAGTATCACCTGTTACGGCTGCTTTATGAGCTTCCGAACCTTTATAGGTCATTTCTCCATTAATTTCTACACCTGCTTCAAATGATTTCTTTGCATTATCCCATGCACCACCTGCATTATTTTGAAAAATTGCCCAAAGTACTCCACTCACTGTTACTCCAGCCATATATCCTCCTAGCATTTCAGCAATTGCTAAATTATCCATTCCAAAAATCATTGGAACAAAAGCTATTACTAATGGAAAACCTATTGTTAAAACTCCAGGAAGAACCATTTCTTTTAGAGAAGCTTGTGTTGAAATCGCTACACATTTATCGTATTCTGGCTTACCAGTTCCCTCCATAATTCCAGGGATTTCTTTAAATTGTCTCCTTACTTCTTCAACCATTTCCATAGCTGCTTTTCCCACAGCATTCATAGCTAATGCTGAAAATACAACAGGAACCATTCCACCAACAAATAACATAGCCAACACAGGGGCTTTAAAAATATTTATACCATCAATACCAGTAAAAGTGACATAAGCTGCAAAAAGAGCTAATGAAGTCAAAGCTGCAGAAGCTATAGCAAAACCTTTACCTGTTGCTGCAGTTGTATTACCTACTGAATCTAAAATATCAGTTCTTTCTCTTACAATAGGTTCTTGTTCACTCATTTCAGCAATTCCTCCTGCATTATCAGAAATTGGTCCAAAAGCATCAATAGCTAGTTGCATGGCCGTAGTAGCCATCATCGCAGAAGCAGCCAAGGCAACTCCATAAAAACCTGCAAAGAAATAAGAAGCCCAAATTGCACCTGCAAATAATAAAACAGATGGAAATGTGGAAATCATACCAGTTGCTAATCCTGCAATAATATTAGTTCCTGCTCCAGTACTAGATTGTTGTACAATTTTTAAAATTGGTTTTTTACCAAGTCCCGTATAATATTCAGTAACTGATGAAATAACAGCACCTACTACTAAGCCAACTAATGTTGCAAAAAATACACTCATTGAAGATATATCTTTCAATCCTTCTCCAAAAAATTCCATTTTCATAGTTTCAGGAAGCATCCAGTCACATAATACATAACATGCAACAGCGACCAGAAATATAGAAGTCCAATTTCCAATATTTAAAGCTCTCATAACCTCATCTTCCTTTGCACTATTATTTTTTATATTAACAAGCATCGTTCCAATTATAGAAATAATGATTCCTACGCCAGCTATAAAAACTGGTAATAGTATTGGACCTATTCCTCCAAATGCATCATCTATACTTCCTCCCATATCTTTAATTACATAATTTCCTAAAACCATTGAGGCTAAAACGGTAGCAACGTAGGAACCAAATAAATCTGCTCCCATTCCTGCAACATCTCCAACATTATCTCCAACATTATCGGCAATAGTAGCTGGATTTCTAGGATCATCCTCAGGAATTCCTGCTTCCACTTTTCCTACTAAATCTGCTCCTACATCAGCAGCTTTTGTATATATACCTCCGCCTACTCTTGCAAATAATGCAATTGATTCAGCTCCAAGAGAAAATCCTGCTAAAGTTTCTAAAACAATTGTCATGTCTTCAGAAGATGTCCAAACACCACCCATAAAAACTTTATAGAATATGATAAAAAAAGCAGTCAAACCAAGTACAGCTAAACCAGCTACACCCAATCCCATTACAGTTCCTCCTCCAAAGGAAATTTTTAATGCATTTGGAAGACTAGTTCTAGCTGCTTGCGTAGTTCTAACATTTGTCTTTGTAGCAATTTTCATTCCCATATTTCCAGCCCAAGCTGAAAATAATGCTCCAAAAATGAAAGCCACAACTATTAATATGTGGGTTGTTGGAACTATTACAGAAACTGCTGCTAATGCTAAACTTACAACAACAACAAATATGGATAATAATTTATATTCTGCATTTAAAAAAGCCAAAGCGCCCTCATAAATATGATCAGAAATTTCTTTCATTTTACCATCTCCGGCATCTTGCTTCATAACCCAAGATTTTTTATAAGTCATGTAAGCAAGTCCTAGTAAGGCAAGTGCTATTGGTAAAAAGATTATTGTAGTTTCCATGCGTTTGTATTTTTTATATTTTTTTAATCGGATGCAAAAATAGACAAATAGGTTTAAATAAAAAACCTCTTTATTGTAGAGTTATTTATTTAAGATTTATAAAGTACTTTTTTAACTGATTTAATAACGTCTTTACTATTAGGAATCCATTCCGCTAATAAAACAGGAGAATAAGGCGCGGGAGTATCTGCTGTATTAATTTTTTCAATTGGAGCGTCTAAATAATCAAATATTTGATTTTGAACTTGATAGGTAATTTCTGTTGAAATGTTTCCAAATGGCCACGACTCCTCTAATATTACTAGTCTGTTGGTTTTTTTAACAGACTCAATAATAGTATTCATGTCTAGTGGCCTAATAGTTCTAAGATCAATAAGTTCAGCTTCTATTCCCTCCTTTTTTAATTCTTCTATAGCAATTATTGCTTCTTTCATGATTTTTCCAAAAGACACTATAGTTACGTCTTTTCCTGGTATTTTAACCTCTGCTTTTCCAATAGGAATCAAATACTCTTCTTCTGGAACTTCACCCTTATCACCATACATCTGTTCAGATTCCATAAATATTACAGGGTCGTTATCTCTAATTGCAGATTTTAATAAACCTTTAGCATCATATGGGTTAGATGGTACTATTACTTTTAATCCAGGACAATTTGCATACCAGCTTTCGAAAGCTTGAGAATGAGTGGCAGCTAATTGACCGGCAGATCCAGTTGGCCCTCTAAATACTATGGGGCAAGGAAACTGGCCTCCAGACATTTGTCTAATCTTGGCGGCGTTATTTATGATTTGATCAATTCCAACTAAAGCAAAATTAAATGTCATAAACTCAATAATTGGTCTATTTCCAGTCATGGTAGAACCAACTCCAATTCCACTAAAGCCTAACTCAGAAATTGGAGTGTCAATTACTCTTTTTTCACCAAATTCATCTAACATACCTTTTGAAGCTTTGTAAGCACCATTGTATTCTGCTACTTCCTCTCCCATTAAATAAATTGTTTGATCCAATCTCATTTCTTCTGACATCGCCTCACATATTGCTTCTCTAAATTGAATAATTCTCATAAAAGTATTTTAGAAATAATTTTCTTTGCAAAAATATTAAATAATTTAGACTTACAATTTTTTTTTAATTTAAAAAAAGCTATGCACGCATAGTATTTTCTTAATATTTATTTATATTTGTAATTCAATTATATTAAATATTTATATGAAGATTCTAGTTTGTATAAGTCATGTTCCTGATACTACATCAAAAATTAATTTTTCTGATGACAACAAGGTGTTTGATAATCAAGGAGTTCAGTTTGTAATCAATCCTAATGATGAGTTTGGATTAACAAGAGCTATGTGGTTTAAAGAAAAGCAAAATGCTACAGTGGACGTAATAAACGTTGGTAAATCTAATACAGAATCTACTTTAAGAAAAGCATTAGCAATTGGTGCTGACAAAGCAATTAGAATTGATTCCGATCCTATTGATGGTTTTTTTGTTGCAAAACAAATTGTAGATTATGTGTCTTCTAATCCTTATGATTTGATTATTGCCGGAAGAGAATCTATAGATTATAATGGAGGAATGGTTCCAGGGCTAATTGCTGGTATGATAAAAATGAATTTTGTTACTAATTGTACAAATTTGGAAATTGAAAACAGTTCTGCCACAATAGAGAGAGAAATTGATGGTGGTAAAGAAATTTTAACATGTGATCTTCCGCTTATAATAGGAGGTCAAAAAGGTTTGGTTGAAGAAAGTGATTTAAGAATTCCCAATATGCGTGGAATTATGCAAGCAAGACAAAAACCATTAGAGGTCATAGCGTGTACTAATTCTGATTCAAAAACTAAATCTATAAGGTTTTACAAACCTGCTCCAAGGGAAGAAGTCAAACTTGTTTCACCAGATAACTTAGATCAATTAATTGATATGCTTCATAATGAAGCTAAAGTTTTATAAACATAAATTATGTCAGTATTAGCTTACGTAGAATCCTCTAAAGGAAAAATAAGAAAAAATGCCTTTGAAATAGTTTCATATTCAAGTGCATTAGCAAAAAAACTAGGTTCAGAGTTAATTGTTCTTACTATCAACACGGAAGATAGTAGTGAGTTAAATAAATTTGGTGCAACCAAAATAATAAAGGTTTCTAGCCCTGATTTAGATAATTTCGATGCACATCTGATTAGCAATGTAATTTCTCAGGTTGCCAAAAGCACGAAATCAAGTCACCTGGTAGTTAGCAGTAGTGTGAATTCAAGATATATGGCTCCTTTATTAGCTGTCGAATTAGATGCTGGATATCTCAGTAATGTAGTGGAGCTTCCTAGCGAGTTAAACCCTTTCACAATCAAAAGAACTTCCTTTACAAACAAAGCATTTTGTGATGCTACTATTGACTCTGATATTAAAATTATTGGATTATCAAGTAATGCGTTTGGAATCATAGAGAACCAGACTAATAGTTCTGAAGAAGAATTTAGCGTTACTTTATTAGATAAAAAAATTACTTTAAAATCAACAGAAAAAGTTTCAGGAAAAATTTCAATTGCTGATGCGGACATAGTTATTTCAGGAGGAAGAGGTTTGAAAGGTCCTGAAAACTGGCACCTTATTGAAGATTTAGCTGAAACATTAGGTGCAGCTACTGCATGCTCAAAACCAGTTTCAGATATGGGCTGGAGACCTCACAGTGAACATGTTGGTCAAACTGGAAAACCAGTTGCTACAAATCTTTATATCGCAATTGGAGTTTCTGGCGCCATTCAACATTTAGCAGGAATTAATGCTTCAAAAGTGAAAGTAGTAATTAATAATGATCCTGAAGCTCCTTTTTTCAAAGCAGCTGACTATGGAGTAGTTGGAGATGCATTTGATGTAGTTCCAAGATTAAACGAAAAATTGAAAGCATTTAAAGCACAAAACTCTTAATTATTTTATTATTTTAGAGCATCAATATCTCTAACTAAATGAGTTTAATCCGCCTAACAATTAATCGAATTTCTTATAGTCAAACTCATAATGGGGCATATGCTTTACTACTAAATGAAAAGAACGGAAACAGAAAACTTCCTATTGTAATTGGTGGTTTCGAAGCTCAATCCATTGCAGTTGCTTTAGAAAATGAAATTAGACCACCCAGACCATTAACACATGATTTATTTAAAAGTTTTTCAGATTGCTTTGAAATCACAATAAAGCAAGTCATAATTCATAAAATTGTAGATGGAGTGTTTTTTTCGAGTTTGATTTGTGTTAGAGATAAAATTGAAGAAATAATAGATTCCAGAACTTCAGATGCTATTGCTTTAGCAATTAGGTTTAATTCCCCCATTTTTACCTACGAAAATGTACTTGAAAAAGCAGGGATTATTTTAAAACCTGGAGAAAAGAAAAAAAACACAGATACAGTTTCCAATGATGATGCTCTTGCAAAAAAAGTAGATTACACAAAACTTTCCATAATGCAACTCGAAAAAGCTATAGCTGTAGCAGTGAAAAATGAAGATTACGAACTTGCTGCGCATCTCAGAGATGAGATAAATAAAAGAAAATAATTAATATTACTTTATTATAAGCTATGTTTTTTTCCTTCTCAAACAATTTAGAATTTCAAACATCAAAAGAAATCATTTTGAATGAAGGGTTTTCTCTTGAAAGCTTGGCAAGAGGATTAATTGGAATGTTTACTCTGATATTAATCGCTTATATATTTAGTAATGATCGAAAAGCAATCAATTGGAAAACTACAGCCATTGGATTAGCAACTCAACTTATATTAGCAATTGCCGTTTTGAAAATTGAATTTGTACAAAAAGTGTTTGAATTTTTTGGAAAAATCTTTATCAAAACACTTGATTTCACAATGGAAGGAAGTAAATTTCTTCTTGGAGACATGGTCAATATAGAAAGCTTTGGATATGTTTTTTTATTTCAAGTTCTTCCTACCATTATATTCTTCTCGGCATTAACTTCTGTGCTTTTTTACCTTGGAATTATTCAAAAAGTAGTCAAGGGCCTAGCTTGGTCTTTAAGTAAACTTCTAAATATTTCGGGAGCAGAAAGTCTTAGTGTTGCTGGAAATATCTTTTTAGGCCAAACCGAAGCACCATTAATGATAAAAGCATATTTAGAAAAAATGTCAAAATCAGAAATTCTTCTTGTTATGATTGGAGGAATGGCCACTGTGGCTGGTGGAGTTTTAGCAGCATATATCAGTTTTTTAGGTGGAGATGATGAAGTTGCAAGATTGTTTTACGCCAAACATTTACTTACAGCTTCTGTTATGGCTGCACCTGGAGCAATTGTAATATCAAAAATATTATATCCACAAAAAGAATCTATTAATAAAGAATTAGATGTTTCTCAGAACAAGATTGGATCTAATTTATTAGATGCTATTTCTAACGGAACAACTGAGGGTTTGAAATTAGCTGCTAATGTTGGAGCTATGCTTTTAGTTTTTATAGCTTTTATAGCCATGATTAATTTTGGTTTTGAAAAAATTGGATCTTTATCGAATATTAATAATTGGATAAGTGAAAATACACCATACGACTTGCTTTCTCTTGAATTTATTTTAGGCTATATTTTTTCTCCACTTATGTGGATTATTGGAGTTGCTAAAGAGGATATGGCGTTGATGGGGCAATTATTAGGTATCAAGTTAGCTGCTAGTGAATTTATTGGATACATGCAATTAGGAGAATTAAAAAACATCTCAAATGCAATCCATTTGAATTATGAAAAATCCATAATAATGGCAACCTATATGCTATGTGGTTTTGCAAATTTTGCATCTATTGGAATTCAAATTGGAGGAATAGGTTCTCTGGCTCCAAATCAAAGAGAAAATTTATCAAAATTTGGTTTTTTAGCTGTCATTGGTGGAACTTTAGCTTCCTTACTTTCTGCAACTATTGCTGGAATGATAATTGGTTAATATATTTTGATAAAGTTCTTGAAAATTTAATCTAAAATTACCCATTATTCCTATTTTTATGTTTTTGAATATTTAATTATATGAAACAATATTTAGATTTAGTAAAACACGTCTTAAAGTCTGGAAATGAAAAATCTGACAGAACTGGGACAGGAACCAAGAGTGTTTTTGGATACCAAATGCGCTTTGATTTATCTAAAGGTTTTCCTATGGTAACTACCAAGAAGCTCCATTTAAAGTCTATTGTTTATGAGTTGTTATGGTTTTTAAAAGGAGATACTAACACTAATTATCTTAATGAAAATGGAGTAAAAATATGGAATGAATGGGCTGATTCTAAAGGAAATTTAGGGCCTGTCTATGGTCACCAGTGGAGAAATTGGAACAACAGTGGAATAGATCAAATTGAAGACATAATAGAAACGCTTAAAAAAAACCCTGATAGCAGAAGAATGCTGGTAACTGCTTGGAATCCCGGGGTACTTCCAGACACAAGCATTAGTTTTGAAGAAAATGTAAAAAACGGAAAAGCAGCGCTACCTCCTTGTCATGCTTTTTTTCAATTTTATGTACACAACAACAAACTATCTTGCCAACTGTATCAAAGAAGTGCTGATATATTTTTAGGTGTTCCTTTTAATATAGCATCTTACGCTCTTTTGACAGAAATGATTGCTCACGTTTGCGGATATGAAAGTGGAGATTTTGTTCATACTTTTGGAGATGCCCATATTTACAACAACCATTTGGATCAATTAAATCTTCAATTGACAAGACATCCTAAGCCTCTGCCCAAACTAAAAATAAATAAAAAAATATCAAATATTTTTGACTTTAAATTTGAGGATTTTGAGATTTTAAATTATGATCCCCATCCCCATATTAAAGGAAAAGTAGCTGTATGATTATTTATTTTTATTGTATTATATTTGACTATTAAATAAATTTATATTGAATTCCAAAAATAAAAATCGACTTATAATTGCATTATCTTCTTTAATAATAATCTTTTTATTCAATTACGATGCTATATCAAATGAAGCTACAAAAGTCATTCTTAAAGAAAATTTAAAAAAAAATTCCTTAAATGATGTTTATGGGTTAACTAAAACCGAAAGAAGAGATCTTAAACTTCCTCCCAATCAGTACTTTGAACAATTATGGAAGTGGTCTATGGATCCAATTAAGGGAAGACCTCTTTTCGAAGAGTTATTTGATTTGCAAGAAGAGTTGAACAAATCTAGAAATGTTAGAGAGTTAACAGTTCCTGGTGAATCAGTTGCTGCAAAATGGAATGAAAGAGGGCCAAATAATGTTGGTGGAAGAACAAAAGGCGCCATGTTTGACCCTAATGACTCTAGCGATGAAACAGTATTTACAGGTGGAATAACGGGTGGATTATTTAAAAATACAAAAATATCAGACCCAACTTCACAATGGATTAAAATTGAAGGAATTCCAGAAAATCTTCCGGTAACCTCAATAACATTTGATCCAAATAATAATCAAATTTTTTATGTTGGATCTGGAGAATCCTACACCAATGATGGTCCAGGGAATGGATTATGGCAATCAAAAGATGCAGGAGCAACTTGGGCAAAAATATATGGGGGAAGAGATGGTTTAGGCGGAATCCCGTTTATTAATGATGTAATTGTTAGGGACAACTCTGGGAGTTCA
Source organism: Cryomorphaceae bacterium BACL29 MAG-121220-bin8 (assembly GCA_905181705.1). GTDB lineage: Bacteria > Bacteroidota > Bacteroidia > Flavobacteriales > Flavobacteriaceae > MAG-121220-bin8. The sequence continues at coordinate 423,789 of CAJIYP010000003.1, forward strand.
GAAGTTTATTTTGTTTCAAGTTTTGGTTGGAATTGGGATACTGGTCAATGGTTAGGAACAAGTGATTACGGATTGTATAGATCTACAGACAATGGCGTTTCCTTTTCAAAGATTGATGTTAAAATTTCAGGAACTAATTCTCAGCATCAGGGAATGGATTTAGAAATTGCGCCAGATAATAAAATTTGGATGTGCACAACAAATCGAGGTAATGGAAATAGTGGCGGTGGAACTATACTTGTTTCTAATGCGAATGGAACTTCATTTGAGGAAAAATATAAAATTAGCGGAGGTTCAAGAACCGAAATGGAAATTGCCTCAAATGGAAATATTTATGTTCTTGCAGCAACTAGCGATCCTGTTAAAATAATTAAATCTACTGACGAATTTGCTACAGAACCCACAGTACTAACTTTACCAAATGATAAGGATGGTGGAATTTCAGCAAACGATTTCACAAGGGGGCAATCATTTTATGATTTGATGCTAGACTCTGATCCAAGCAACCCAGATCACATATTTGTCGGTGGAATCGATGTTTTTAAATCTACTAACGGAGGAGTTAGTTCTGACTCATCAAATCCTTGGACACAAGTTTCACATTGGTACGGAGGTTTTGGAGAACAATATATTCATGCCGATCAACATGGAATGGTTTTTGCCAACAATGATTCATCAAAAAAATTGTTTCTTAATGACGGAGGAGTTTATTTTAGTAAAACAGAGTCTGATGGGACTGAAACAGCGAGTTCTAGGAACAACAACTTAAACACCTCACAAATTTACACAATTGGAGTAGCTCCATCAGAAATGTTTAAAGATGTTGATAAAAGCATTTCTTTAAGAGACATCAGCCAGCTAGGAAACAATACTATTACGATAAAAGGAATGACTGATGTGGTTATAAGTGGTTTACAAGATAACGGAAGTCAATTAATTTCAAACGATAACGACGGCATTACCAATGCTGGTATGGCTTCTGGTGGAGATGGGGCTGCATCCATGTTTTCTCAAGATAATTCCAAGCCATATTTCATTACGAACTATGTATTTAATCAAGCGATTGATGTAATAGATTTGGCCTCTGTTTCTAAAAAAAGTATTAATAGTGAGGATTCAAGAAATGGAGATTTTATCACTACTCAAGCATTAGATTCAGAAAACGGTATTCTTTGGTCTAATTATAGTGCAGGTGGTCAATATAAATTAGCTTATTTTTATAATTTTGATGACTTTACTGCTAATCCATACGACCCAAAAAAATATATTATTAGTTCCTCTGATCACCCAGAACTAAACAATAATATTTCTGCAATCAAACCTTATCCACCTGGGAGTATTGCAATATCAAGTCCTAGAGAATCTCGTTCTAATAGTGCTGAAGAAGATTATATTATAAAAGCTGGAGTCATAATTGGTTTAGAGAACGGAACTCTGTTGAAAATTGATGTTGATAATAGTAATGGAGGGCTAGATAAAGCAGATTTTACTTTTACTGACATTACTGGCAGCTCTTTTGTAGGGTCAATCTCTGACATTGAATTTGGTCCCTCTTCTAAAGAAATTTTTGTGACTTTTCACAACTATGGGGTAGATAGTATTTTTTATTCTTCAGATGGTGGAACATCATGGAATTCCAAAGAAGGTGATCTCCCAAATATGCCAGTTAGAACGATTTTACAAAATCCACTTGATGATAAAGAGGTGATTGTTGGTACTGATTTAGGTGTATGGTATACAAAAAATTTCAATGACGAATCACCAACTTGGCTTCAAGGGTTTAACGGAATGAGCAATGTTAGGGTGACAGATTTAGACTTAAGGGATGATTTTAAAGTTTTTGCTGCAACTTATGGAAGAGGCATTTTTTCATCAAAATTTGATACTGAAGATCCGTTACTCTACTTAAAAAATCCTAATCCATCTAGTATTAATATAAAACAAGGAGAGTCTGGAACTTTTAAAGTAAAACATAGAGTGTTTGGAGGTTACAACAATGTAACTGATTTTACTGTAACAGGAATTCCAGCTGGTACAACAGTTACCTATACACCCTCAAACGGCAGCACTATAAGTGCAGATGGAGAATTAACTATTAAACTTGATGTTGCCGCTGATGATGAAGTAAAAACTTATCCTTTAGTTATTAGCGCCAACGTTCCTAGTCCAGCAACTGTAAACTCTGTAGGGATTAATCTTACTGTTGTACTTAATAATTCGAATGACAAAGACGGAGACGGAATTTTAAATGATGTCGACAACTGCCCTGATAAAGCCAATGCAGATCAAAAAGATACTGACGGAGACGGCATTGGAGATGTTTGTGATGATTCTGATGGGGATGGTATATATGATGATGTAGATAATTGTATTAATACTTCAAATGCTGATCAAGCTGATTTGGATAAAGATGGTATTGGAGATGTTTGTGATGATGACAAAGATGGGGATGGTATAAAAAATGATGTTGATAATTGTCCTATAAACCCTAATTCAGATCAACTAGACAGTGATGGGGATGGTAAAGGGGATGCTTGTGATGATGATGATAAAGATGGGGATGGTGTAATTGACAGAAATGATAATTGCCCAAATAAGGCAAATTCAGATCAAAAAGATATGGACGGCGATGGAATTGGAGATGTTTGTGATGATTCTGATGGGGATGGTATATTTGATTCAGTTGATAATTGTCCAACAAATGCGAATGCAGACCAAGCTGATAGAGATGGTGATGGAGAAGGCGATGCTTGTGATCCTAATCCTCTTCCAAAAGATACTTTTTCTTTAAAAGCTTCGGATGAAACATGTAAAAGTTCAAACAATGGAAGTATTAGTTTAACAATTAAAGGAGAATTCAGTCAACCGTTTGGAATAAAGGTTACAGGAGGTCCTACTGGATTTAATTTTACTCCTCAAAACACTTCTAGTTCTAATTGGTCGCTAGATAATTTAGAAGCTGGAAACTATTGGGTTTGCTTAACTTCAAGCTCTTTTGGTACTTTAAACCAATGTTTTAATGCCAATATAAAAGAACCAGCAGATCTAACTGTGGCTTCTGACGTAGACAGAAATAAAAAATCTATTAGTTTAGATTTAAGTGGAGGAACTAAATACAACGTAATATTAAATGGTAATCTGATTACGACCTATGAAGACAACATTGACCTGTCTCTTAGCCCTGGTATAAATACCATAAAAGTAACTGCCAATAAAGAGTGCCAAGGAATTTTTGAAGAAACAATCTTTATCTCTGAAAACATACTATTGAGTCCTAACCCGGCAAATGCTTCTTCCAAACTTTGGGTAGGTGGATTCGATGAAAATGTAAACATTACTCTGTTTGATATTACTGGAAGAGTAATATGGACTAGAAACGACAAAGTACCTTACTCAAGGTCCTTAAATGTTCCCTTCTCGAACGTGAGGTCAGGAATGTATATTCTGAAAGTAGACTCAGAAACAATTAAAAAATCAATTAAAGTAATTAGAGAATGAAAAAAATATTAGTCCAATCTTTTTTTGTCTTGTTTTTGATTATAACATCCTGTTCTGATAAATCATATGTTTTCAGAACCCCTGTTGACCCTGGGCTAGCTAATCTAGTTTCTCCAGCAAACAATACGCAATGCTTAGAAGTAGAAAAAGTCAAATTTGAATGGAACAAATCTGACAATACAGATACCTATACAGTTACGATTATAGATTTAATTTCTGATGCTACAACAGTACAAAATTCAAGTACCAATAGTATAGAGATTACTTTGCCTAAAGGAAAACCATATTCTTGGCAAATTACTTCTAAAAACAGCAGTACTTCAAAAGTAGCTAAATCAGAAACTTGGAAATTTTATCTTTCTGGAGATGCTGATACCAACCACGCTCCCTTTCCAGCTGAAATCATAGCTCCAAAAAACCAAGCTATACTATCTACAGGATCAATTGAGCTGTCATGGAAAGTATCTGATGTTGATTTGGGAGATACTCACAAGTTTGATGTGAAATTAGATAAAACTAACGGCACAACTGTTATCAGTGCTGATCAGTCTGACACTAAAAAATCAGTTGACTTAACAGCAGGTGTTTATTATTGGAGAATTACAGCAAAAGATGACAAAGGCAATCATTCTGAGTCAGGTGTCTACAAGTTTACTGTTCAATAATAAAAACCTATTAGATTAGATTTCCTAATTCCATTAAACTATAAGTTATTTTATTTTCTTATTGTCTAATTATTTATCTGTAACATACTTAAAACCATGCTAATGAGTATGTTTTTTTAATCATCAATGTTTTTTTACATTTAAAGATTGTAATTATTACATAATAAAAACCATACATTGAAGTTTTTAAATAAAAAAATATTATTGTTATTTTCCTTCATGTTAGTGTTTTCTGTAAACACTAATTTTGATAATTTAAAAACAAAATATAATAGATTTCTTCATAATAAAAATTTAAAAAATAGTCCGTTTAAACAGTCCTATAATCTTTCAAAACAAGAAAGAAAAAAAATAGAGCTTCCTCCAAATAAGTACTCTGAAAAAATGTGGGAACTTACAATGAATCCTGTTGATGGTAAACCTAATCCAGAAAAACTTTTTGAATTACAATACGAGCTCAGAAAAACCAGATTTAATCCTGAAATAAATCCAACAGTTCCTGGTGAATCTGAAGCCATGAAGTGGAAGGAAAGAGGACCTAGCAATGTTGGTGGAAGAACTAAAGGATTAATGTTCGATCCAAATGACAGTTCTAGTGAAACAGTATTTGCAGGAGGAGTTAGCGGAGGATTATTCAAAAACAATAATATTTCTAATGTTGAATCTGCTTGGGATCACATAACTAAGGGAATTCCTGATAATATTCCTGTCTCAAGTATTACATTCGATCCAAATAATTCAAAAATATTCTATGTAGGTACTGGAGAATCTTACACAGGAGCGGAAGCCTTAGGAAATGGTCTATGGAAATCATCTGATGGAGGAAATACTTGGACAAATACATTTGGAGGTAAATCTGACTCTGAAATCACCTATGTTAGCCCAGGAAATAGTCTCAAAGTAACAGCGCCATCAGGATTAGGTCCCTACACTTATATCTCTGCAGCATTTGGACCTTCTTTAACTAAAACTCCAATTATTCAAAATTTAGTTCTGGCTGATGATGGGTCTACAGAGGGAGATACTTCTGATGGTATCGGAGGAATTACCTCAGACGCATGTCAAAACTTAACCTCTGCAAATGCTAATGCAATGAATGGTAAAGTTGCATTGATAGATAGAGGAGATTGTAGCTTTATTAGTAAAGTTAAAAAAGCACAAGATGCGGGAGCTAAAGCGGTTATAGTAATAAACAGAAATGATGGTAGCCAAACAAACTGGAATTCTGCACCTATAGTAATGGGTGGAACTGAAGGAGCAGGAGACATAAAAATACCTTCAATAATGATATCTACTAGTGACGGTAACAAACTTAAAAATGCCTTAAAGACTGGAGTGGTAACTGTGTCTTTAAGCGAGGATTATTCAACTAATAAAGGAACAACGGTGGTTCCTGGTATTTTTTATATAAATGATGTGGTTGTAAGAAATAACGACGGAAATTCTGAAGTATATATTGCTGTTGGAACTTCCTCACATAGAGATGCTGCTTCTCATATTTTTGGCCCTGATGATTACGGAGTTTGGAAATCTCTTGATGAAGGTTCAACTTGGACAAAAATTGATGCGTTTATTGAAGGCTCCACCATTACCTACCAACCAATGGACTTAGAAATATCCCCTTCAACAAATAAATTATGGATGTCAACAACGGCCAATTATAGAGGAAGTGGAGCCGGAAATATTTTAGTTGCAAATGAAGGAATGAATGGTTTTATAAAAAAACATACAATTGAAAATGGAAGAAGGACAGAGCTTGAAATATCCGCTAATGGAGAAATTTACGCACTTGCTAGTGTGAGCGATTCTGGTGCACCTGTTACAATAATTAAATCAACTGATGAATTTAATAATAGCGTGATCGCATTAACTCTTCCTAGTGATGCAGATACAAATATAACTGCAGCTGATTTTACCAGAGGACAATCCTTTTATGATTTATTAATTGAGAGTGAGCCTAGTAATCCAAATAATATATTTGTCGGAGGTATAGATTTATTCAAGTCAACAAATGGGGGGATCGGTAATGCTGGAACAAATCCATGGAATCAGTTATCTCACTGGTATGCTGGTTTTGGAAAACCCTATACACATGGTGATCAACACGGTGCTGCATTTTCTTCATTTGATTCCTCAAAAAAATTATTTGGAAACGACGGAGGAGTATATTATAGTAAATCAAGTGGAGGAAACGAATCAATTAGTTCTAGAAATAAAAGTTTTATCACTAGTCAATTCTACACTATAGGAGTTGCACCATCTGAAATGTTTATGGGTATAAACAAACAGGTTAATGGAAGAGATCTGTCTACAAGACTTTCAAGCACATTATCGATAAGTGGTATGACCGACGTATTTATTGGTGGCCTTCAAGACAATGGGACTCAATTATTAGCAAATAGGAATGATGCAACTAGCAAGGGACACGATGTGAGCGGAGGGGATGGAGCTGCATCTATGTTTTCTCAAAATATTAACAAACCATATTTTATTACAAACTATGTATACAATCAGTACGTAGATGTATATGACTTTAAATCCAATCAGTTTTTCCAAATCAATAGTGAAAGTACATCGAACGGAGATTTCATAAACATTCAAGCATTAGATTCAAAATTAGGAGTTTTGTATTCAAATTACGGAAATAATCAAATAGCTGCTTACTATGGATGGGATGATTTTTTGGCTGCGGATAAAAATACTAATGCTAAAAAAATTATTCTTTCTTATTCATTAATAAATGCTAATATTTCTGCCCTAACTGTTTCTCCTTTTGGTGAAGAATCAACTTTAATGGTAGGTTTAGAAAATGGGTCTGTATTAAGAATTGAAAATGCTAATACTAATTCTCCTGTTTATTCCTCTTTAACAGGGGCTGAATTTTTAGGAAGTGTTTCCGATATTGAATTTGGAAATAATGAAAATGAAATATTTGTCACTTTCCATAACTATGCAGTTAAAAATGTTTTTTATTCGTCTGATGCTGGAAAAACATGGGCAAATAAAGAAGGGGACCTTCCTGATTTACCCGTAAGGTGTATACTTCAAAATCCTATAGTTTCCAATGAAGTCATTATTGGTACAGATTTGGGAGTATGGTATACTAAAAATTTTAAAGATGATTCACCAAACTGGTCTCAAGGATTTAATGGAATGAGTGACGTTAGAGTTACTGACATGGATATGAGAGATGATTATGCTGTATTTGCGTCTACTTACGGAAGAGGAGTTTTCTCATCTTATTTTGATTCAGATGTTCCTATGCTTAGATTAAATTCTACAGAAACTGGAATCAAAATAGACCAAGGAGGAGTAGGATCGTTCAAAGTAACATATAAAATATTTAAAAGCTACAACGAAGAAACTGAGTTTTCAATTACTGGTCTTCCTGCAGGAACAACTGTAAAATACACACCATCACAAAAAATAAAAATAAACGAAGATGGAGAGATATCTTTCGAACTTACCGTCCCTAACGATGTCGAAGCTAAAACTTATCCTCTTGTAATAAATGGAAGCAATAGCGGTAATGGTAAAGTTGAAGAAACAGTCATAAACTTAACAGTCCTCTCTAACGATTACGATAAAGACGGTATTTTAAATGATGTAGACAACTGTCCAAACACACCAAACGTAGACCAAAAAGATTTTGATAATGATGGGTATGGCGATGTTTGTGACCCTTACCCTATTCCAAGTGACACCCTAAAAGTTGAACACACAGACGAGACATGTAGAAGCTCTGATAATGGAAGCATCAAAGTAAGTATAAAAGGTGATCTAGGATTCTCATTTACTGTTGCTGTTTCTGGTGGTCCCTCTGGATTTTCCCATACTCCCGAACTTATTACAGGATCTGATTGGTCACTTACTGATTTAAAAGCAGGCTTGTATAAAGTATGTTTAACCACCGATGCTTTTCCAAATCTCAAACAATGTTTTGATGCCAATGTTGACCAGCCTCAAGACCTTGCAGTTTTGTCTGCTGTAAACAGAGAAAGCAGAAGAGTTTCTTTAGATTTAAGTGGAGGAACTAAATACAACGTAATATTAAATGGTAATCTGATTACGACCTATGAAGACAACATTGACCTGTCTCTTAGCCCTGGTATAAATACCATAAAAGTAACTGCCAATAAAGAGTGCCAAGGAATTTTTGAAGAAACAATCTTTATCTCTGAAAACATACTATTGAGTCCTAACCCGGCAAATGCTTCTTCCAAACTTTGGGTAGGTGGATTCGATGAAAATGTAAACATTACTCTGTTTGATATTACTGGAAGAGTAATATGGACTAGAAACGACAAAGTACCTTACTCAAGGTCCTTAAATGTTCCCTTCTCGAACGTGAGGTCAGGAATGTATATTCTGAAAGTAGACTCAGAAACAATTAAAAAATCAATTAAAGTAATTAGAGAATGAGGTTTAAAATAAAAATATTGAAACAAGCAGGTTACTTTAACAATATATTATCTTTAAGTTTTTAAAATTATTTATGTCAAGGCAAAAAAATATAATTAGATTACTAGCTCTTTTTCTTTTATTTGGTGTTTTCTTAAATTATAATTCTAAGAATGATATTGATTATGATTTAGTTAGAGAATTACATACAATTAACCTTGAAAAAAGCCCGTTTAAAAAAACAAAAAAACTCACTAAAAAAGAAAGAAAGGAATTACAAATTCCCCCAAACGCACATAATGATCGCTTATGGGAATTAACAATGGATCCAGTTCTGGGTAGACCTAAAACAGAAAATATTTTTTTAATTCAAGAAAAATTAGATCAATTATCCAAAAACAAAGAACCGGGGGTACCTGGTGAAAACCCAGATATGGCCTGGGTAGCAAGAGGACCATCCAATATAGCTGGCAGGACAAATGGAATAATGTTTGACCCTAATGACAGTTCAAATAAAAGAGTTTTTGCAGGTGGAGTTAGTGGAGGTATATTTATGAACGAAAACATTGAAGATGCTGAATCTGAATGGAAAATGATTGAAGGAGTTCCAAGAAACCTACCCATTTCAGTACTGACCTATGACCCTAATAATCTTAATATTTTTTATGCTGGAACTGGGGAAATATATACTGGTGGTGATGCTATAGGGAATGGACTATGGAGATCAACTGACGCAGGTGTTTCCTGGGAAAATATTTTTGGAGGAAGATCAAACTCTGAGCAAATATTTAAGAGCAATGTCAACCAAGTTAATATAACCTCTCAAAACAACATAACTCCAATAAATTTTTTACAAGCTACTTTTGGACCTAATCTTCCTGGACCTCCAATAGACTATCTTGAGGAGGAAATAGTTGTTGCCAACCCATTAGATGGTTGCTCCACTTTATCTAACTCTGAGGAAATTAAAGGAAAAATTGTGCTGATTGAAGAAGGATCTTTAGATGGAAATAATTGTGATTATCTTAAAAAAGTAATGGAGGGCCAAACTGCTGGTGCAAAGGCTGTAGTAATATTCAATAAAGACACTGGCGAGGCGAACTGGACAGACGATTTAATAACAATGAATGCAACTAATGGAGATCCCTCTGCAATTAAAATTTCATCCATCTTCATTAAAGCTGGAGACGGAAAACAAATTAAAGAATTTATAGAAAATGAAAAAACAACTATAAAAATCTCCAAAAAATCAAATATAGCAAGTTCAGGTGTCACTATAGTTCCAGGAATGTTTTTCATTAATGATGTGGTTGTGCGTGATAATAACGGAACGTCTGAAGTTTATGTAGCTGCTGGATCTCGATTATGGGATAGGATTCTAGGAACAAGAGGAGATGATCAGAATGCAATCTTAGGATCAGGACACGATGCAGTTTATAAATCAATTGATGGAATAAATTGGTCTAAAATTGAACTGTATCATCCTATCGACAGTGATAATGAAATTCCTAATCTTGCGGTCGTACCAATGGATTTAGAATTAGATAGTGACAATAGATTATGGGCATCTTCCACTATAAGCCCTCAATATAGTTTGGTTGGAGGCCAATGGGGCGATAACCCACCAAAAGGAGGGGGTAAAATTTACAGATTTAATCAAGAAGGGACTTCTGCCACATTTATTAATGGGATAAAGGTTGATCGCTCAACTACAAACGGAACTGTGACATATCCAGGAAGAAGAACTGAAATGGCTTTCACAGCAGACAATCAGCTGATAGTTTTGTGTATTGCTGTTCAACTTGATGGTGGTTATTATAGAGTAGTTCCTCGACTTTATAAAGGCTCTATTGAAGAATGGATTTCAGGAAATTACAATGAATTAGACAAGCCAATTGATCAAGATGATGGTATTGAAGACTATGATTTTGCCAGAGGACAAGGTTATTACAGCGTTTCGTTAGCTGCACATCCAACTGATAAAAACAAAGTTTATGTTGGTGGGATAAATCTCTTTTTATCAAATCAAGGAGGTAAAGACTGGGGACAATTAACTCATCAAAGAGGAAGGTACGCTCAATATCTTCATGCAGATCAACACGCGGTTATATTTAATGAAAAAGACCCTAACAAAACACTTATAGGTAGCGATGGAGGAATTGGATTTAAATCTCCTGGAGATTTAGTTCCTAGAAATAATAAGTTTCATACTGCCCAATATTACACAGTTTCTGTTGCGCCATCTGGTATGTTTGATAATTATTCTACTATCGTATCTGGGTATGATCCTTTAACTGGATCGTGGGATCCAGAAACAGAACGAACTGTATACACTAAGGAAACAACTATAAACGGGCATAAGGATGTTTTTGCCGGAGGAATGCAAGACAATGGAACATCGATTCAAGCAGACAACGATAATGGTTTTTCCGAGGGAAATGATTTTGGGTCTGGCGATGGAGCTGCAACAATGTTTTCTCAAAATAATAGTAATAAATATGTAGTCTACAACTATGTTTACAACAACTCGGTACGAGTTCTAAACATGAATAACCCTGGAAATGATGGTAGAAGTCGGTGGTGGAGAATCTCCTCAAACGACGATAATGAGGGAGATTTCATTAATAAACAAGCTCTTGACTCTAATTTTGGAATAATATACTCAAACGCTGGTAGTGGAAAGGTCAGAGCATATCACAACTGGGATGATTTCGTTAGCGGAACACAAGGATCAGTAAAAGACACATATATAATTGATAATTTAGGTAATAATTTATCTGCACTAACAGTCTCTCCATTTCAAACCCAATCTTCAACTTTATATGCAGGAACTGACAATGGTCAATTGTGGAAAATAAAAGATGCACAAAATCCAAACACTCAAATAAAAGAACAAGTAATATGGGACGAATTTTCGGGTAGTATTTCTGATATTGAATTTGGTGAGGATGAAAATCACATTTTTGTAACTTTTTACAATTATGGTATCGAAAGCATTTTTTACAGTAACGACGGAGGAGAGAATTGGTTAAAAAAAGAAGGGGATTTACCTGATCTCCCAGTGTATAATATTCTACAAAGCCCATTGGATAAGGATGAAGTAATTATTGGAACTGAGCTAGGAGTTTGGTTTACAAATAATTTTAGCTCTGACAATCCCTCATGGAAACAAGCAAATGCTGGAATGAAAGATGTAAGAGTAACTGATATGGATTTAAGAAAAGGAGATAACAAAGTATTTATATCAACTTATGGTCTAGGAATTTTTTCTGGAATTTTTCAAGATTCGGAACCTACGTTTGCAATTAACTCAACTACAAAATCTTTGGAAATTTTAGTAGGTGAAAAAAAGAGTTTTGATGTTGATTATAAAGTATATAATGATTTTGATGATGAGATTGTATTTACACTAGAAAATACTCCAGATGAATCTATAGTTTCTTACAGTCCCTCAAAAAAAATAGCAGTTAATAGTGACGGTAAATTAACAGTTGAATTAGAAATTGATAAAGATACAAATGTTGGAAATTATGATTTGGTATTAAAAGCTGTTTCAACCAGTAAGTCTAGAGAGTTGAAAATTAATTTGAAAGTCATTTCAAATGATAACGATAAAGACGGTATTTTAAATGATGTAGACAACTGTCCAAACACACCAAACGTAGACCAAAAAGATTTTGATAATGATGGGTATGGCGATGTTTGTGACCCTTACCCTATTCCAAGTGACACCCTAAAAGTTGAACACACAGACGAGACATGTAGAAGCTCTGATAATGGAAGCATCAAAGTAAGTATAAAAGGTGATCTAGGATTCTCATTTACTGTTGCTGTTTCTGGTGGTCCCTCTGGATTTTCCCATACTCCCGAACTTATTACAGGATCTGATTGGTCACTTACTGATTTAAAAGCAGGCTTGTATAAAGTATGTTTAACCACCGATGCTTTTCCAAATCTCAAACAATGTTTTGATGCCAATGTTGACCAGCCTCAAGACCTTGCAGTTTTGTCTGCTGTAAACAGAGAAAGCAGAAGAGTTTCTTTAGATTTAAGTGGAGGAACTAAATACAACGTAATATTAAATGGTAATCTGATTACGACCTATGAAGACAACATTGACCTGTCTCTTAGCCCTGGTATAAATACCATAAAAGTAACTGCCAATAAAGAGTGCCAAGGAATTTTTGAAGAAACAATCTTTATCTCTGAAAACATACTATTGAGTCCTAACCCGGCAAATGCTTCTTCCAAACTTTGGGTAGGTGGATTCGATGAAAATGTAAACATTACTCTGTTTGATATTACTGGAAGAGTAATATGGACTAGAAACGACAAAGTACCTTACTCAAGGTCCTTAAATGTTCCCTTCTCGAACGTGAGGTCAGGAATGTATATTCTGAAAGTAGACTCAGAAACAATTAAAAAATCAATTAAAGTAATTAGAGAATGAAAAATGTAAAACTAAAATCAATAATTCTAACTTTTTCAATTTTATTAGTCTCATGTGGCGGAAGTGGAGGAGACGACGGTAATAACGGAGTAGATAATGGAGGAGGAAATCCAACAGGGCCAGTTGCTCCTAAGGCTGCAACACTTTCAAAACCAGCTAATAATTCAGAATGTTTAGAAGTTGAAGCTGTCAAATTTGAATGGAATAAATCTGATGATACTACTTCTTATACCATAATAATTAAAAATCTTTTAACACAAGAAAAAATATCTCAAACAACAGCCTCAACTAATGTAGAAATAACTTTAACTAAAGGATTTCCTTATTCATGGCAAATTATTTCCACTAATACGAGTTCATCAACTGCTTCGAGTGCAAAATGGAAATTTTATTTATCAGGAACTGCACAAAAAAATCACGCACCCTTTCCAGCTGACATTCTTACGCCGAAACCAGGAGCAACACTAGCTGTTGGAAACATTCAATTATCTTGGTCCTTCTCAGATGTAGACACTTCAGATAGTCATACATTTGATATTTACTTAGATAAAAAAGATGCTTCTACGTTAAATGTTAGCAACTATACAACAAACAAGAGAAATATTACCTTAAATGACAATGGCACATATTATTGGAGAGTAATAACTAAAGACAATCACGGAAGCACTTCGGATTCGGGGGTTTCTACTTTTGTATTAGTAGAGTGATTTATTAATTAAAGAAAGTTAATAAAAAATCGATTTCTTTTTCTTGATTGTAAAAACTAAAACTAACCCTGATTCCATTGCCTCTTTGGGAACATATAATTTTATTTTTAATTAGCTTATTATAAAGACTCTTTCCTCCCTTAAGATTAAAAATATTAGAATGTTCTTTCCTATGTAAAACCTTCGTTTCTAAAAGACCTTTTTCAATAAATTTATTCTTTGCATAATTAGACAAACTAGTAAGTCTGTTTTCAATATTAGAAATACCAAAATCAGAGATTTTTTTTATAGAAAACAAAAGACTCCCAAAATTAAGAGTATCAATATTTCCGGGCTCAAAAGCTAAAGAAAACGATTCATCACCCCAATTTTTTAAATCTCTAGATAAAAAATTCTGAACAATTTTTTTTTTTAATAATATAAATCCATTACCATAACCGCTATAAAGCCACTTATAACCACTTGATATCAAAACATCAAAAGGGGATTTTTCAAAATTAAAATCTTTTGTTCCACAAAACTGAGTTCCATCTGCAATAATTAATAGTTGCGGACACTTTTTCTTTAATTTTTTTAAAAAATTTATATCTATCAAAAAACCATTTATATATTGTACGATAGTCAAAACTAAAACTTGAGGTTTATAATTCTCTATTCCAATTAAAATAGTCTCTTCCAATTTATTGTTGTTTTTAATTAAGGCATAATCAAAACCACAAGTTTTTACTTGCTCTAAAATAGAGGGATAATCGTTTTCAATAAGCAAGAATTTTAAATTAGAATCTAAAATATTTAATAATGATTTGAACCCAACTGAAAAACTTTGAGTTAAATAAACATCCGCTTTATTTGTATAAAAAAAATTTCCTACTCCATTTCTAATTTCATCAATAAAATCTTCTTTATCAGATCTAAACTGACTTCCTTTTTCCAGTAACATTCTATCGTGATTTTTTCTCCATTCAAAAAGCTCTTTATATATCCCGGAAGATTTAGCTGAATCAAAATATGTATATTTTTTTGCTATCTTAAAATTCACATATTAAAGTTAAGGCATTAATAATTTATTTTAAAATCTTACTTTTACCATTTAAGATTTTAATTTATGCCAATTAAAAGTAATGACAGAATTAATCAAGATCAAATAAATCTTGTTGAAAATGCCCAAAACAGAATAAGACAAAAAAAAAGATTATTCTACCATTTTTCTATTATGTTTTTTGGGAACATTTCCTTTCTAACATTTAATTTATTATTTGGGTTTAAAGATGAAGTTGTGCTTTTTGACTATCCCTGGTCTTATTTAGCTATTGCATTATGGTTTTTAATATTCTTGATACACTTTTATAACGTTTTTATAACGAATAAATTTATGGGTGATAAATGGGAAAGAGAGCAAATAAAAAAATTAGTTTCCAAACAAGAATTAAAAATTACCAAGTTAAAAATGGAATTTGAAAAAGAAGCAAGAATTAAAGCAGAATCAGAAATATTCAATCAAAATAATTCAAGTAGTTGTATTACTCTAATTGCTGCTGCATCTGCAAATAATGTAATAGGAAATAACAATAAATTGATTTGGCATCTTTCTGATGACTTAAAACACTTTAAAGAACTTACAAAAGGTCACTGTGTAATTATGGGTCGTAAGACTTTTGAATCTATGCCTAAAGCTCTACCCAACAGAACCAATATAGTTGTGACAAGAAAGCTTGATTACATAGCTAAAGATGCTACTGTAGTTCACTCTATACACGAAGCATTAGAAAAAGCCAAGGATGACAAACAACCATTTATTATTGGAGGGGGAGAGATATATAGTCAAAGCATGGTATTGTCTGATAGAATTGAATTAACAAGGGTTCATACTGAATCACAAGGAGATGCATATTTCCCTGAAATTGATTACAAACTGTGGAACGAAGTTAGTAGAGAAGAAAGATTTAAAGATGAAAAGCATCAGTTTGACTTTACTTTTATTCGATATAATAAAAAATAACACATGAAATCATACGTTTTTCCTGGTCAAGGATCACAATTCCCAGGAATGTGTAATGACCTCTATCAAAAACATACTTTTTTAAAAGAAATGTTTAATAATGCTGAAGATATTTTAGGATTTAATATAGCTAAAATTATGTTTGATGGAACAAAGGAAGATTTAACACAAACTAAAGTAACTCAACCTGCAATTTTTATCCACTCAATAGCTATTCTTAAAGTATTGGGGGATTCTTTTAAACCTAATAAAGTAGCTG
The DNA here is from genome assembly GCA_905181705.1 of Cryomorphaceae bacterium BACL29 MAG-121220-bin8. Lineage (GTDB taxonomy): Bacteria > Bacteroidota > Bacteroidia > Flavobacteriales > Flavobacteriaceae > MAG-121220-bin8. The sequence goes on from CAJIYP010000003.1 coordinate 439,768, forward strand.
GTCATTCTCTTGGAGAATTTTCTGCTCTCGTAGCGTCAGATGTTTTAAGTTTTGAAGATGGTCTGAAGCTTGTTTCTGTTAGAGCAAAGGCTATGCAAAAAGCTTGTGAAAACTCAGAAGGCACTATGGCTGCTATCCTTGCTCTTGACAACGAAATCATTGAAAGTGTATGTAAAAATATTAATGGAACAGTGGTCGCTGCAAATTATAACTGTCCAGGCCAAGTTGTTATTTCTGGTGAAAAAAGAGCTGTTAAACAGGCTTGTGAAATACTAACAGAAAAAGGAGCTAGAAGAGCTTTAATTCTTCCTGTAGGCGGAGCATTTCATTCTGAATTAATGATCGAAGCAAAAAAAGAATTGTCAAATGCTATTTATGAGACGGAGTTTAATAAACCGACTTGTCCAATATATCAAAATGTTAATGGTATTGGAGAAATTTCTGTTAATAGAATAAAAGAAAATTTAATTTCACAGTTAACCTCTCCAGTAAGATGGACCCAAAGTATTAACCAAATGATTAATGATGGTACATCCGAGTTCATTGAAGTTGGACCTGGAAAAGTTTTACAAGGCTTGATTAAAAAAATTAACAGAGAAGCATTAGTCAGTGCACCTTTACTTTAAAAAAGAATTTATTTTTTCACAAATAAAATTAATTTGATCTAATTCTAGTTCTGAGTGCATTGGAAGAGAGATGACTTGCTCACTTAAAAGATTAGTATTAAAAAAATCATTTTCATTATATCTTGAATCCAAATAAGCTTTTTGCTTATGTAGAGGAATTGGATAATAAATACCAAAAGGAATATTTAAATCTGACAAATACTTTGCCAGGCTATCTCTTTTGTTATTTAATATACGAATAGTGTATTGATGAAATACGTGGCAATCGCAATTTTCACAAATTTGTGTACACTTTTTTCCAGCTTTAGGAGTTATTAGGCCTTCTATATTCTTTAAAGCATCTGTGTAGGCGCGTGCAGCATTTTGACGTGCTTTATTGTATGAATCTAAATATGGTATTTTTACATTAAGAACTGCAGCTTGAATAGAATCTAATCTCGAGTTTACTCCAACCACATCGTGGTGATAACGCTTATACATTCCGTGATTTACTATTCCTCTTATTGCGTGAGCTAGATCATCATCATTAGTAAACAAAGCTCCTCCATCTCCAAAACAACCAAGGTTTTTTGAAGGAAAGAAAGAAGTTGTACCAATATTACCAATAGTTCCTGTTTTTACTTTTTCACCTGAGCTAAATTCATATTCCGATCCTATTGCTTGTGCATTATCTTCAATCACAAACAGATTATTTTCATCTGCAATTTTCATTATCTCTTCCATATTTGCTGATTGTCCAAATAAATGAACAGGAACAATTGCTTTAGTTTTTGAGGTAATAGCTTTTTTTATTTTATCACAATCTATGTTAAAAGTTTCCAAATCTACGTCAACCAAAACTGGTGTTAAATTTAATAGAGAGATGACTTCAACTGTAGCGGCAAAAGTAAAATCTGCCGTAATCACCTCATCTCCTGGCTTTAAGCTTAAACCCATCATTGCTATTTGTAGGGCATCAGTACCATTTGCACAAGGAATTACATGCTTTATATTTAAATAATTTTCTAAATTTTTTTGAAAACTTTTTACAGATGGTCCATTAATAAATGAAGCGTTTTCCATAATGTTTATTACAGAAACGTCCACTTTCTCCTTTATATCCTTGTACTGACTTTGTAGGTCAACCATTTGGATTTTTTTCATATATTAAATTTTATACCAAATTAATAAATTAAAAAGCTTTAATATTAAATATATTTACAAAATACTACATTAGTATAATTATTATAGAATGAACACGCTCTACAATTTATTTATCTTTATAATTCAATTAATTCTGCATGTTTGTAAACACTTTAACAAGAAGATTTTTAAATTCATTAACGAAAGGAAAGAAACTTTTAACGAATTAAAATTATATGTTTCTAAAAGTGAAAAATACATATGGATTCATGTGGCTTCCTTAGGGGAATACGAACAAGGACTTCCTGTATTTAAAGAAATAAAATCCTTATATAATGATCATAAAATAATTCTTTCTTTCTTTTCTTCTTCAGGCTATGAATTGAGAAAAAATAACTTAATAAGTGACCTTACCGTTTATTTACCAATAGATTCCCATTACAATGCCAAAACATTTATTGAATTAATTGATCCAAAAATTGCAATATTTGTTAAATACGAGTTTTGGCCAAATTTTTTAAAATTTCTTGAAAAAAAGAAAATACCAACCTATCTTATTGTTGGATCTTTTAGAGAAAATCATTGGTTTTTCAAACCCTGGGGATTTTGGATGAAAAAAAATTTAAAAGTATTCAGTCATTTTTTTGTTCAAAATGAAATCTCAAAAAATTTATTAAATAAAAATAATTTTGATAATTGTAGTATAATGGGAGACTCTAGATTTGAAAGAGTTATAGAACTTCCAAACCAAAACAAAAAAATCGAACATCTTAGTGAATTTAAGGGTTCTAAAAAATGCATAGTTGCAGGCAGTACATGGGAAAAAGATGAGAAAATAATTATTAAGTTCATCAATAATTATATAAAAGAGGATGTATGTTTTATAATTGCTCCTCATGAAATTGATTTAGTTAAAATAAAGAATAATGAGGAGTCTTATTCATAGAAATACAGTTTTAATGTCCGATCTCAAAAAGTCAAACAGAAAGGATTTTTCTGTTATTATTATAGATTCTGTTGGGATGTTGACATCTGTTTATGCCTATGCTGACATTGCATATGTGGGTGGAGGAATGGGAAACACTGGGCTTCATAACACCTTAGAACCTGCAGTTTTCAAAATTCCTGTTATAATTGGGAAAAATTTTCAAAAATTCCCAGAAGTTAGTGAGCTTATTAAATTAAAAGGTTTTCTAAGTATTAAAGATGACCTCTCTTTTAAGACTAAACTAGAGGGTTTATTGGATAATAAAAAAACTAGAGAAAAAATGGGGCAAATTAATTTTAACTTTATAAAAGAAAATCAAGGAGCTACTAAAAAAGTTGTCTCTTATTTAAAACAAAAAAAATGAAAAAAACAATCATTCTGATAATATTTATATTATCAATAACAAATACTAACGCACAAAGTTTTGTTGGAGCTTGGGAAAGAAATCATGTTTCAGAACAAGGGGAAGAATTAAAAAGTGTAGTGATTTTCTCTGACGGATTTCAATCAATAAGCACATATGAAGCTCAAACAGGTAAATTCATTTATTCTAATGGTGGAACTTGGGAATTATCTGGAGATACTATGACTGAAAAGGTGGAATTTGATACAAATGATTCGAGTCGAGTTGGCTCAGAAGTAAATTTTAAAGTTATAATTAGTGATTCTACAATGGCTATTGTTGGTAGTGAAATGAAATTTAAAAGAATTGATAATGGAAAACCTGGGAAGCTTGAAGGTCCTTGGTTGATGTCTGCCAGAATTAGAGAAGAAAAAAAACAATCAAGAGATACAAGCAAACCCAGAAAGACGATGAAGATTTTATCTGGAACTCGATTTCAATGGATAGCTTACAACACAGAAACTAAAAAATTTATGGGAACGGGTGGAGGCACTTATACAACAAAAGACGGTAAGTACTCTGAAAATATTGAATTTTTCTCAAGAGATAATTCTAAGGCTGGTCTTAGTTTAAAGTTTGATTATGAATTATTAGATGGAAAATGGCATCACAAGGGTTTTAGCAGTAAAGGTGATCCTATACACGAAATATGGTCAAAAAGAAATTAAAATATAAGTGTAATAATTAAATAAAAAAAACCCAACTTATAGTTGGGTTTTTTTGTGCGGGTGAAGGGACTCGAACCCCCAAGCCGCGAAGCACTAGATCCTAAGTCTAGCGTGTCTACCAATTTCACCACACCCGCAAAAGGGAATCAAATATAAGCAAGATTATTATAATATCCCTATAGATTTCGCTATGTCAAAAAAACATATTTAATTACATTTACAGAAAAAAATAATATTGGAAAATTTTAAAAATTATATTGAAAAAAATTCAGATCGTTTTTTAAATGAATTATTTGAACTACTCAGAATTCCGTCTATAAGTGCAATTAAAGAAAATGATTCTGACACTAGATTAGCTGCCAACTTAATTTTAAAACATCTTGTAGATTTAGGTCTAGATAATTGTGAAATTTGTGAAACTAAGGGACATCCAATTGTTTATGGAGAAAAAATAATAGACAACAATCTTCCTACCATACTTGTTTATGGCCATTATGATGTTCAACCTGTTGATCCATTAAATTTATGGGATCAGGATCCATTTCAGCCATATATTAAAAAAACTAAAATTCATCCCGAAGGTGCTATTTTTGCTCGGGGAGCATGTGATGACAAGGGGCAAATGTTTATGCATGTAAAAGCTTTGGAAGTTATGCTTGAGCACGATGGATTTCCTTGTAATGTTAAGTTTATGATTGAAGGGGAAGAAGAGATAGGAAGTGATAATCTTGAAATATTTGTTAAGGATAATAAAGAGAAACTTTCAAATGATATTATTTTAGTTTCTGATACTGGAATGATTAGTAAAACCATTCCATCTATAACTACTGGACTTAGAGGACTTTCTTACATGGAAGTTGAAATAACAGGTCCAAATAGAGATTTACATTCAGGACATTATGGGGGGACAGTTGCAAATCCAATAAACATTTTATCATCAATGATTGCATCATTACATGATTCTAATAATAAAATAACAATTCCTGGGTTTTATGACAAAGTGTTAGATTCATCTGAAGATGAAAAAAAAGCAAGTTCTTTAATCCCTTTTAATATTGATGAGTTCAAAGATTCTATCGGCATTAATTCAGAACATGGCGAACAGGGTTACTCTACCATTGAGAGACAATCAATAAGACCTGCTTTAGACGTTAATGGAATTTGGGGAGGATACACTGATGAAGGGTCTAAAACAGTATTACCTAGTAAAGCTAATGCTAAAATTTCTATGAGACTAGTTCCTGGTCAAAATTGGAGAGAAATAAGTGCTCTTTTTTCCGAGCATATTAAAAACATCACTCCAAAAGGTGTTAACTCTAAAGTAACTGAACATCACGGAGGAGAACCTTATGTAGCTCCAACTAACACAGTTGGTTTTAAAGCAGCAAGCAATGCTTACGAAGATGTTTTTGATTTAAAACCGATTCCAACAAGGGATGGAGGGAGTATTCCGATAATTGCTTTATTTGAAAAAGAACTTGATAGTAAAACTATACTAATGGGCTTTGGCTTGGACAGTGATGCAATTCATTCTCCAAACGAACATTATGGAGTTTCTAATTTTTTCAATGGAATTGAAACGATATCTAAATTCTATTATCACTTTACTAGACTGTTTAAAGCTAATTCTTAAGATTAACTATAAATAATTCAGAGGAAATTCCATCAGATAAAAATCTTCCAGTATCTGTTGTAATTATAGAACTATTTTCTATTTTAAGATGTTTGGAATCAATAAATTTTTTACACTTTTCAATGAAATGATTTTTATAATTTATACCAAAATTATCATTTAAATAATCTGTAGAAACACCCCACATAGTTCTTAATCCAATCATCACGTACTCATTATATTTGTCATTTTTACTTAAATTTTCTGATTCATAATACATGTTATTGTTTTCTATTGCTTTAATATATAAGTTATTATTAGATACATTCCAACTTCTTGAAAAGCCATCAAAACTGTGAGCAGAAGGCCCTATTCCGATATATTTTTTTCCAAGCCAGTAGGCAGTATTATTTTTAGAAAAAAAACCATCTTTGGCAAAACTCGATAATTCATAATTAATATAATTTACGCTAGCTAACTTTTTTAACATTAGCTGATACTGTTTAAAAACAATTTCTTCATCTAATGATTTTAGAACACCTTTTTGAATAAACTTTTCTAAAGCAGTTTTTGGTTCTAAGGTCAAAGCATAAGCTGAAATATGGTTGGTATTATATAAAATAGCTAAATCTAGATTATATTCCCAGGAATCTAAGTTACTTTCAGGGATTCCATACATTAAATCGATTGAGATATTTTTATAATAATTTTTTGAATTCTCAATACATTTTTTGGACTCCTCGGAATTGTGAGCTCTATTCATGATTTTTAAATCATTATCTACGAAAGACTGGATACCTATACTCAATCTATTTATATGAGTTTCTGATAATTTTTTTAATTTAATTTTAGTTAAGTCATCAGGATTTGCTTCTAAAGTAATTTCTAAATTTGAAGAAACTTTAAAGTTTTTATACACCATTTCTATCAATCGATTAATTTCATCTATTTCTAAAAAAGATGGGGTTCCTCCTCCAAAATAAATAGTTTCTATTGATTCATTAATAAAATTTGATTTTACATATATTTCTTTTAACATAGCTTCAACTACTGCGTCTTTATTTTTTAAAGAAGTTGAAAAATGAAAATTACAATAGTGACAAGCTTGTTTGCAATAAGGTATATGAATGTATATTCCTGACAAATTTTATTATTTTAATCTAGAGGGATTCTTTTTAATAAATGATTCCCAACCACTATATTTATTTCCAGAAATAATGGAATTGGAATTATAAAAATGGCAAACAGCTGCAGCTAAACCATCTGTTGAATCTAAATTTTTAGGCAACTCTTTAATAGACAATAGACTCTGTAACATCTTAGCCACTTGTTCTTTAGACGCATTACCATTACCAGTAACTGCCATCTTAATTTTCTTTGGAGAATATTCCGTTATAGGTATCTCTCTTGATAAACCAGCTGCCATAGCCACGCCTTGAGCTCTTCCTAATTTAAGCATAGACTGAACGTTTTTTCCAAAAAAAGGAGCCTCAATAGCAATCTCATCAGGATTGTATTTATCAATTAACTCAATCGTTCTTTCAAAAATATGCTTTAGTCTTAGATAATGATCATCATACTTTTTTAATATCAATTCGTTTAGTTGTAAAAAAAACATTTTTTTATCTATTACCTTAATTAGTCCAAAACCCATAATTGTGGTTCCTGGATCAATACCTAAAATTATTCTCTCTTTCTTTGATTCCAAAATCAATAAACTTAATTTGTTGTTAGTATTAAGGGTAATTCCAAACGAGAACTAACTTGAACACCTATGTTCGTTTTAGTTGCAGGCAGTATTATTGGCAATTCACTAATAGCCTTTTTTAATATAGTATCAATTAATGGTATTTGACTCTTTATTTGAAAAGAAATAGAGGTGTTTAAAAATGAAATTTTACCGTATTGATCAATAAGTAAAGAAAGGATTAATGTATCATTTAATTTTTTTTCTACAGTAATTTCACTGAAATCAATATTATCATAAATTAATCTTAGTAATTTTTCCTGAAAACAGATATTCCTTTCTGACTCTGAACTAATTTCATCACAAAGTTTAATGGATGGTGGTTCGTCGTTTACATTCCATTTAATAACACTGGGTGGAATTTCTATTTTTTTTTGAGTATAATTTTCCTTACAACCTAAAATTAAAAATATTAAAAGAAAAAGATTTATTATTTTCATTATTGATGTAAATTACAAAAATTCGAATTTATATTTCACTATTTTATTCTATTTTAATGGACATATTTTTTTTAATAATTGGCTTATTGCTTTGCATAATTGGACTAATTGGAAGTTTTGTACCAATAATTCCTGGACCAATAACCAGCTGGTTAGGGTTATTAATATTACACTTAACATCCATCATTAATCTGAATTATACTTTTCTTGTTGGAACTTTTACAATAGCTATTTCCGTTTTTATTCTAGACATGATTATTCCATTAATTGGTTTAAAAAAACTTGGCGGAACAAAAAAAGGAATTATTGGTGCTACTATTGGATTACTACTTGGATTTTTTATGGGTCCAATTGGAATATTATCAGGTCCATTTATCGGAGCTCTTTCGGGAGAGTTAACAAATAATTTGGGTTTTACTAAAGCATTAAAAGCAGCAATTGGAACACTTATTGGGTTTCTAGCAGGAATTGCAATGAAATTCTCAGTTTCATTTGCTTTTTTAATAATATTTCTTTACAAGTCTGTGTCAGCTTTTTTTTAATAATATATAGATCTATTATCTATAATTTCAGACGATTCTTTAGCAGCTTGAAAAACATTACTCAAGACATTAGATCTAGAAGGAACCAACAATTGATTTGTGTAAGATGAGTAATTTTCTAAATTACTAGATTTATTGTTTTTTAATACTTTAATTTTATAAACTCCATTCTCTCCAATAATAAAATCAGAAATTTCATTTATTTTCAATCCAAATGCATAACCAACTAAAAGAGGTTCTCTACCAGCACCACTGATAGTAGCATTCTTTTGATTAAGAGCCAAAGCTTTTTTAATTTCTGAGTTATTGGCAGAAGCTAATTCATCTAGGGATTGGAAAGATTTATTTTGTTTAATTATTAGCTGTGCTTTTTTCTGATTTCTAACTTTAGGGACTGCAGTAAAAGAAGCATCCTGAACTGATGACAAACCATCTTGCTTTATAGCTTTTACTTGGGCTATCAAGTATCCACCATTAGATAAGTCAAATCTTTTATATGAATCGATTTTTACTTCATCTGTAAACAACCATTGAACTAACCTTCTTTGATTAGTTAATCCAGGTAAATTATCATCTAATATTTTAATTCCGCTAGCTATTTTTATTTCATAATTATTTTCTTTAGCTAAAGTGTTTAAGTTATTATTTTTTGAAAGGTTAATTTCAAATTTAGTAGCCATATTAAATGTTTTATCACTTGTTTCATCGGACGGAATATTTTTAATAGCAACAGAAGCAAGAAGTACTATATCTTCTTTAGCAACAACATTTATGACGTGAAATCCAAAATCTGTTTCAACTAGACCAATACTTCCTTCTCTTTTAGAAAAAACAAAGTCATTAAAAGGTTTTGCCATCTGATTTTCTTGAAAAAAACCAAGATCTCCGCCACTTGATTTTGAAGGGCCATCAGAAAATTCAAATGCTAAAGCAGAAAAAGAGTCGGGATTTTTTCTCACTAATTTTAAAATTCTATTCGCTTCTTTTTTTGCCTCAGATTTAGATCTATTAATTTGAGAAGAAGCTCGTTGAGAACCCTCATAAGAAATTAAAATATGACTTGCTCTTACATTTCCTCCTGTTTTTCTGTCCAACATTCTAGAAATTTTAAAATACTCCCCATCTAAATAAGGTCCATAAGTTTGGTCTTTATTTAAATTAAATAAAATATTAGCGTCGTTAGTTGGTAAAGAACCTTTAGGAAGATATATAGAATCAAATTTAATTTCTGAATACTGATTAATAAATTCTGTTAGATTTTTAGCAGTCAATAAACTTGGGCTAGTTTCCTCTAATTTTGAAACATTATTATATTCAGTTTTTTCTATCAAAAATTCCTGCAATATTTTCTTGGTGTCATTTTCATCTTCTAAAGAAGGTTTTTCCTCAAATAAAACATATTCAATATTCCTTGAAGCTTCCACTTTAAAATCTGATTCGTTTGATTTAATAAACTTTTCAACTTCTGAGTTTTTAAGTTTTATTACACTATCTGGAACTGAACTGTAAGGGATTTGGACATATTCAATATCTACTCTATCGTTTTGCAATAAATATTCGTACTCACCGTCTTTAAAAGAGTAATTTATCCCAGCTTTAATTAAGTCAAAGTAAATTTTTTCATTTGATTGACTTTCAAAAATAGATTCTTGCTTTTGCCATTGCTCATAAGATTGTGAACTATTTGTTTTAAGTTCAACTATAAAATCAACAAACTTTTCTGTTTCAAAAATCCCAGCATCATTCAAAAACCTAGGATCCGAGTTAAATTTTGGGTTTTGGGCTATTATAAATTCAATGTGATCTCTTCCTGAACTAACTCCACTTAAATCAAATTGCTTGTTGAGAACAGAATTTCTTACGGTTTGATCCCAAACATTATTAACTGCCATCATTCCGGATAAATTATATGATGTTTCTAGAAAATCTACTTGATTTCTAAACTCTTCAATAGAAATTTCCTGGTCATCAACTAAACCAATTGGTTCTTGAGAAGAATAACCCTTTCCGTCAAATACCCCTGCTATAACAAAAGCAAATAATGCCATTCCAATAACAGAAATTAAAACAAAAGAATTTTTTCTAAGATTTCCTAAAACAGCCATAATATTTTTTTTGTAGCAAACGAAAATACGATATCCTAATCAATTAAAAAAAAAGACTAACACTTAATTTAATTAAGAATTTTTAACTCTATTGTTTCTATTTTGGTATTAGTTACCTCTCTTACGATAAACTCAAAAGATGATATTTTTAAAACTTCTCCGTTCTTAGGAATATCTTGAGTGTTGTGAACAATAAAACCACCCAATGTTTCGTATTGATCGCTTTCTGGTATATTAAATTTATATTTATTATTTAAGTAATCCACTTCTAGTCTTGCGGAAAAAAGAAAAGAATTTGTATCTATTTTTTTTTCTAAGAACTTAGGAGAATCATGTTCATCTTCAATTTCACCAAAAAGCTCTTCTATAATATCCTCAATTGTAATAATCCCAGATGTTCCTCCATATTCATCAATTACAACAGCAATACTTTTTCTTTTTCTGGTTAATAAATTCATGACATCATTAATCAACATTGATTCAGGGACAAATTCAACTGGATGGATAATTGATTTAATATTATCTGGTTCGTTGAACATATCCAATAGACTTACATAGCCAACAACATGGTCTATGTTTTCTCTATGAATTAAAATCTTAGATAACCCGTTTTCAATAAACATTTTTTTAATGTTGGTAGAAATACTGTACCTATCAGTAGAAATTATTTCTGATCTTGGAACCATTACTTCTCTAGCTCTTACATTAGAAAATTCTAAAGCATTTTGAAAAATTTTAATTTCTGAATCTATATCTTTTATTTCTGAATCATTAGCCAACTCTTCATTAATATAATCTCCTAACTCATCTTTACTAAATACAATTCTTAATTCATCTTCTTTAGTTTTAAAATACTTACTTAAAACACTGTCAGAAATTGAATTTAAAATATAAGTAATTGGACTTAGCAGAATATAAAACATGTATGATGGAAATGACAAGTACTTCAATAATAAATTAGCATAAATTTGAAATAATACTTTAGGTAAAAATTCTGCAGTAATTAAAATTACAAATGTTGAAATCAAAGTTTGATAAAATATATATATGAAATCTAGAGATTGAGAACTATTTATATGCGGAAATAATAATTCTAAAATTAGTTTACCTGAATAAAGACCATATACTACTAAAGCAATATTATTACCTAATAGCATAGTGGCTATGAATTTCGAAGGGCTCTGAGTTATTCTTTTTAAAATACCAGAAAAAAAACCACTTTGTTTTTTTTCAATTTCTAAATAAATTTTATTTGAAGAAACAAATGCAATCTCCATCCCAGAGAAAAAAGCAGAAAATAAAATTGAAATTAAAATAACAGTAATTTGAGTATCCATTAAATTTAATTATTTCTTTTTTGAAATTTTTTTCTAAAATACCTTCTAAAGAAAAACATAAATAAAGACACTAAAGCAAAAATTAGTAATATATTTTTTCTATTAGATTCATCATTTGGACCTAAAAAATAATCAAAGGAAGCAATGAAAAAAATTAATAAATAAGCTATTTCTGAAATTTTTCGCATTTTAATCTATTTTTTTTCGTTTTCACTTTCTTCAATCATAACTTTTCCATCAAGTTCACCTGTATTAAAAATTGTAAATGATCTATTAGCATCTAATCTTGTAGCAATTATATCATAATCTACATTTTTGAAACTAAATTTTTCTTCAGTAAACAACCATTCTTGTTCTGGATCCCAAAAAAGTTGAGATGTTTTTAAAATAGATCCATCGTGAATATTAATTACTACATCTCCAATTAAATCTACAATATTTGTTTTATTGTAAGTTATAGCATAGTCAGAGGTAACTACAGTCTGATTTTTATTTTCGTCAAAAAAAGTAATTTTGATTCCATTGGGGAATTCTGAATAGGGAAAGTTTTGATTAGTATAATCTTTATTAACAGGAGAAGTTAAAATAGCTTTAACTTTAGCTGAATCAGTATATATTAACTTAATTTCTTCAGCAATCCCTATTGGAAAGCTGTCAAGATTATTAATTTTTTTAATTTCCTGAAAATTATCTTCACAAGAAAAAAAACAAAAACAAATTAAAATGAAAAATTTAAATTCATTCATTCTTTATAAAGAAGGAACGGTGACATTTTTACCAATCCAACATTTAATAGAAATAATTTCTCCAGATTTTCCTTCTGTAAATATATCTGTCTTCGAGGGGGCCCTTCCTTCGTAACTAATTGCAGTTTTATTAGCAATTTTTCTTGTTGAGGCATCCACTGAAGCAGCTTTCCTAGCTTCTTTAGCAGCCAACCAATATATTGCTCTTTTTTCAAACTGTGTATTACCACAATTATTAGCACTAGCAGCATATAAATTAGAAATCAATAAATATGCATTTCCTAATGAAGGCTGGTATTTTAAAGCTTTATTGGCGTAACTCCTAGATTTACTATATTGTCTTGATTTTTTAAATTTAATAGCAATTTTATAAAGTGTTTTAGCCTTTTTTATTTTATCTGTTTCCAAATCTATAGATTCAGTATAATATTGAATAGCTAATTTAGTGTCACCCTTCTTGTCATTTAAAAGACCTAAATAATAAGCAGAATTAGCAGAAGGATTTAATTGATGTAATGCTTCAACTAATTCTACAAATAATGGATCGTCTGAGCAATCTTTACTATCCATTCTGCTAGCGGCTCTGTTAAGCCAGACCGGATCAGATTTAAATTTATCAAAATTCTTTCTGTATAAAGGAATTAAATTTTCACAAGAAGCCTCTTTTGCGATTATAGCATTTAAATTCTTTAAATAAGTTGAACAAGCTAATAAATTAACCTCATAGACTTTTTTATTTCTAGTTTCTCTTCCTGAAAGAGGATCACCATTATCTTCTTTTTTTAATAGGCCATCTAATTTAGTAGAATAAACAGCCATTTCAAATTCAAATTTCTCAGTTAATTCCTCGTATTTTTCAAATACAGCTTCTAAGGATACTGATGAACTATCTAATTTATATAAATTAAAATATATCTTAAAATAGTTGTATAAACCTTTGGGAGAAATAAAACTATTTGAATCTTCTTTAAATGCTCTATCATAAACATTATAAATTTCCTGGTTATCAGCAAGTTTATAATCAAGCATTGATTGAGCTTTTATAGCTAATATTTTACCGGTCTGATTTTTACCGCTTTTGGATTTTGAAAAATAATTTAGCCATTGGTCATAAAGACCTAAAAGATCTTTTTCATATTTAACTTTATCACTTCCTTCTGATTTCTTTATAAAATCTTTTAATATTCTCTCTCCATATACGTAAATAGCAGAGTTTATGTCTGGGCAAGCCTCTTTAACATTCATCCAAGGCTGATAAGCAGCGTCATAATTTTTAACCTTAGCATATTCTGCAAAAATAGAAAGGTTCGAGAGGCAATCTTCTTGAGATTGGCTAAAACTAATCATACTAAAAAATAGTATTAAAGAATAAAGTATTCTGTTCATTATGTATGTTTAATAATTGATAAATAGTTTCTTATAAAACTATTTAATTCAAAAATGAAGCCAAATTTATTAATTATACTTGTTTTTAACAAACCAACGATCGTTTAAGGTAATTCCAAGTCTTACACTAGCAAAATTTTCTTGAACTAATCCCCCTTTTACAGTTCCTCTTTTTCCAACTTCAAAACCTAAATTAATGTTTTGGAAAGCTTGAAAAGGCAATCCAAATCCAAAGTTAATTCCATATTCGTTAATTGATTGATTTTGAATATTAAGTCCAGTTTTTTCAATTCGAATTCCAGCCCGGTAAACTATTCTACTAAAGTAGCTTGTAAAAGAGTTATAATTAGGAATATAGAAACCTCCAAATGCTATTTTAGATCCTTTTTTATATTCTACATCTTTTAAATTAAATAATTTATTTTCTAATCCGCCCCCGCTAGTCAAAGTATAGTCAAATCCCATAAACCATTTTGTTTCTTTTCCTATACCTAATCCAAAAGAATTAGACGAAGGAATACTTATTTTAGTTTTATCTAATTTCAAAGCAGCTAAATCAATTTCTTCAGAATCTCCACCATAGCCTCCTAATCCAGGGATGGTAAATAATGTTTGAGTATTATTTGAACTAAGTTTTGAAGTTGGATTTATAATATATGTTGCATGTAAAGTTAAATCATTCGATATTTTTTCTTTGAAAAGTATTGAATAATTGAAACTTACTCCACTTAGAGAAGAATTGCTTTGAACTCTTGTATATAATTCTACTCCATCAAGAAATCTGGAATTTGAATGTTCTAAACTTCCGAAATCATAATTTGCAGAAATTCCCAGCCTGATTTTTTTGAAAACTTTAAACCCAAAAGAAAGAAATGCAGTATTTACTCCGCCGTCTCCTTCATACCTATCAACTTGGTTTGGAATCTTTGAATCATCTTTTGATTCTAAAAGGTAACCTACTGATGTTTTTGGAATAAGTCCAAAACCAAAAACAAGACGTTTTGTGGGTATAGCAACTGCGAGATAATTAATACTTGCAGTGGTAACTTTTTCATTTGAGGTTTCAGTTTTAAGACTAATATTACTGTAATCAATTCCTACAGAATAGTTTACAAGTTCTAATTCAGTGTAAGCAGCCGGATTAGTAAGGTTTAAGTGGATACTATCGCTATATACATTTAAACCTCCCATGGACCTATTTTCCATTGTTCCTTTAAATGTGTTTTCTCCTATTCCATAAAAAGAATATGGAGATAAACTACCAGACTGACTAAAAATTAATGTCAGATTGAAAATAAAAAAAACAGGTAGTAAAAATTTTTTCATTATTTTTTATTCAATTCAATTAAATAATTAAGTCCTAAAAGAAGGAAATTTGAATTCGCAAAGATGCTGTTTTTTATCTTCTTGGACAAGAATTTAGAGTCACCACCTGTTAAAATTATCCTAATTTCTTTAAATTCACTTTTATAATAGTCTACAGTTCCATTTATCTCAAATATTATTCCGTTTACTACGCCTGAATGAATAGAATCTTCTGTGTTTTCTCCAATCCTATCATCAATTTTTTTTGGATTTAATAAAGGAAGATTAGCTGTAAAACTATTTAATGCTTTATATCTCATATTTAATCCAGGTGAAATAGCACCTCCTATATACTCGTTTTCAACACTAATAAAATCATATGTTATACATGAACCTAAATCAATTATTAATACATTATTATTAGGAAATTGTTTAGCAGCAGAGGAAACAAGTACTAGCCTATCTTGTCCTAAAGTACTTTTAGTTTTATAATTATTTTTAAAGGGGATTTTTAATAAAGAATCTATTTTAATTAATTTTGTTTTGGCTGATAATAATTCCATTATTTCTTTATTTGAATCTGAAACATTAGAAACTATTGAATTTAAAATTGTATTAGATTCTAAAATATTTTTAACATTATTATGGTAATCCTTATCAAACTCATAATAATTTATACAAATATTATTTTTGAACAGTCCTATTTTTAAGAGAGAATTACCAATATCTATAGCTAAATTCAAATGCTTATTATTAAATAGTAAAAATACAGAAGATTTTTCACATGATTTTTTGTTGCTCTCATAAAACAAATTATATTTGCTCAGCTGAAAAAACAGCCATGGTACCTTAGCTCAGTTGGTAGAGCAAAGGACTGAAAATCCTTGTGTCCGCAGTTCGATTCTGCGAGGTACCACATTAAAACCTCATTAATAATATTATAAATGAGGTTTTTTATTTTTATGTGATCAGATTTCCTTCTTCGTCCCAAACAGCAGTGTCATTTCTTTTGGATTGATCTATGCATTTATCTATCCAATCTTTATCATAAGATAAACCATATTGATCTAATACATCTTGAGGGACTCCGTCCCAAACATTTGGTGTGTTTCCAACATAACCTAATTCTTCAATTCCGACCTTAGAAGTGTAATAACCAGTCATAGTTAAGTTTCTCATTAAACTAAACCATTTTACTTCTTTCTTTTGTTCAGAGCTTGATAGTTCTGGGTCGGGATAAGCCATTTCATTTAAGAATGTTTTTTGTTGATTTTCTTCACATTCAAAAAAAGACTTTTGATGTTTTTTATTTGAAACCTCATTTAATAATGACAACCCCTCCTTGATTGGTGCTTCATAACTAGGAATATCTTTAGCCATAAATTCAATAAGTTCTGGTACTTCGGCATCTTCAATAGAACCAAATTCATTAGGTGGCAGAATTAAATTACACAATTGTTTAATTGTTTTCAGTTCTTTATCATTAAAACATTTTACAGAAAAAAGCTTTTTATCATAAGCTAATTCTTTTTTAGTCCTTCCATACTGGAATTTAGAAATAGCTTTCTTGACCTCTTCACTACTTACGCCAGTAGAACAGCCTTCAAAAAGCACACCAAATCCAATGGAGCCTAACATAATTGACTTAATACTATCTCTTCTGTCCATTAAAAATTTTGTTTTTTAAATTGTTCAATTATATAATCTGAACTACGCCAAGCTAAAGCCATAATTGTCCACGTAGGATTTTTATCAGCTTGTGACACAAAAGGCCCTGCATCAACTACAAAAACATTTGAAACATCATGAAGCTGCTCAAACTCATTAACAACTGAGTTTTTCGGATCTTTTCCCATTCTAGTTGTACCGACCTCATGAATAATTTCACCTGGCTTGGTTAGACCAAAATTAGAACTCTTATCTGCTTTGTTTCCAAGTGGAATAGCACCCATATTATGTATAATTTCCTCAAACGTATCTTGCATGTGTTTTGCTTGATTAACTTCATGCTCGGACCATTTATATTTAAACCTTAAAGTTGGAACTCCAAATTCATCTACCTGATTAGGGTCAATTTCACAGTAATTACTTTTCATAGCAATAGATTCTCCTCTTCCGTCCATACCAACTAAAGAACCATAGTACTTACGCATATCTTTTCTTAACAAATCCCCATAACCACCTACTGGTAATCCAAAAAATTTATTAAAATCATTTACATTAAAACCTGTTCCATAAGATGGAGCACCCATGCCTCCCCAAACTTCAATATGGTACCCTCTGGGGAAATTTAATTTTTTATTGTCTAACCACCAAGGCGAATAAACATGCATTCCTCCAACTCCATCTTCATTATAAATTTTTCTGTCGATTAGGTCTGGAATAAAAGCCATTCTTCCTCCCCCCGTTGAATCATGTAAATATTTTCCTACAACGTCGCTACTATTTCCTAGTCCATTTGGATGTTGCTTACTTTTTGAGTTAAGTAAAATTCTGGCTGAACTACATGCTGAAGCAGCTAATACTACCACCTTACCTTTTAATTTATATTCCTTTTTATCTTCTTTGTCAATATATGAAACCCCCGTAGCTTTTCCTTCCTCATTTGTTAACACAGTTCTTACCATAGCATTGACATACATGTCAATCTGACCACCAGATTTTTGAGCTGGGAAAATCAAACATGAACCAGACGAAAAATCTGCATAAGTCATACAGCTTCTAGCACATTGTCTACAGTAAAAGCAGACTCCTCTATCGTTGTTAATTCTTTTTGTCAAAATTGATAACCTTGACGGCATTACTTTTACATTACTTTTTCTTGCTCCTTTTATATAAAACAATTCATGAAGTCTAGGTTTTGGTGGTGGGAGAAAAAAACCATCTGGATCATTAGGTAGATTTTCTTTGCTACCAAAAACACCTATTAATTTATCTACTTTATCATAATATGGTTTGATGTCATCATAACTAATTGGCCAATCCTCACCTAAGCCATCTATAGATTTTTTTCTAAAATCATCTGGACCAAATCTTAATGATATTCTTCCCCAATGATTAGTTCTTCCACCCAACATTCTAGATCTAAACCACCTAAACTCGGAATCATCAACTTGTGAATAAGGCTCTCCTTCAATCTCCCACCCACCATATGCTTGATCAAAGTCTCCAAATGCTCTTGTGGTTCCTGCACCTCTTCTGGGAGAATCATATGGCCATTTCATTTGAGTCATTTGATCTGGATTTGCTGGGTCATAAAAAGGCCCAGCCTCTACAATGGCTACAGAAAGTCCTGCTTCAGACAAAACCTTAGTTGCCATTCCTCCTCCAGCACCAGACCCTACTATTATCACATCATATTCCTTTGAGTTTTCTTTAATCTGCATATCGATTTTTAGTTAAGCTAAAATTATACAAGCTTTCATAAATAAAATTAAAATTTCTATTTTTTGTATTTATAGTTGAATATGAATGCCTTATAGTTCTAAAATTTTAATATTTCTAAATGAAATAACACCAGGATGGTCTTGAATAGAAATTTTTCCTGTTTTAAATTTTCCAAAGTCACAATTTTGCCATGGTTCTTCATCACAATTATTAAACTTAGTAGGTTCAACCATTGCATCCCAAACCTCACCACTCAAAGGAAAATTGACTATTTCCTCTCCATTATGAACTACCACCCCTTTGTTAGAATTATGATCAATAGTTATGTCATAACTATTCCATTCTCCAGCAGGATTTGTAACCCACTTTGAGGGTGCAATCATTCCGTATAAAGCGCCAGCTTGTGTCAAAGGGCCGTCTGGCATTTCAGGGTCTAAAATTTGAATCTCAGGTCCAGTTACAAAAGGATACTCATATTTTATATCTTCTTTTACACCCCAAAAAAAACCACTATTAGACATAGAACTAACTTTCCATTCTAAATGAATTTTAAAACTTGTGTATTCTTTATCACTTACAAGACTTTTATCTCCTTCTCCTTTTGCGTTAGCTGAAGTAAAAGTTAGTACTCCATTTTTTATATCCCATCCCGACTTTTTCCCATCGTCCTGAAAGTAGTGCCAGCCTTCCATTGTATTTTCTTGAATTAATGAAACCCATTTTTCTTCAGATGATGATTCCATTAGATTTTCAAGAGAAATAGCTTTAGTCTGTTTTTTAGAATTGTTATTACAACTTAAAATAAAAAAAGAAATAAAAATTAATAAGTAATTTATTGTTTTCATAGTTCTAAAGTATTTATGTTATTTTAATATAATTAAAAATTTAGACCAAACATAAAATAATGTCTTTAAAAATTTACAACTGCCATCCTTTTCTTCTGTTTCTGCCTACAAATTGATTTGCCAAATCAAAATTTGTAATTCTAGTATTTTGACCATCCCAAAGAAGTTTTTTTCTACCTATAAAATCATTTCCATCTTTAATCATGTAACTTCTTAAAGCAAGATTTCCCATTAAAACTGTTTCTGTGAAAGGTCCTGCATATTCAAATGGAGATGTAAGTTTGTCATAAGATTTACTTCCATATCCTTCTTTGCATGCATTAATCCATTCCATATGGTGAATATCATCTAAATCATTATTTTTATTATAAATTAAATCTGTATTCAAATGCAATACTTTTTCTCCTTTTCTATAAAGCTTTGGATTTAATCCATAAACTCCGGATGAAATGACTCCCTTATCTCCAATAATAAAAAGACCATTTTTATTTCCTTTTTCTCCCAAATAATCTTCAGCCGGAATAACTTCAGGGCGCGGAGGTATAATCCCTCCATCCATCCAAATCATTTCCAAATCAGAATTTGTTTTAATACTTTTATTAAAATGAAGGGTAACTATTGAGGCTGGTGGACATCCCTCTGGATAATAATTCGCGTTCCACATTTTTTCATAAATGGTTGCTACACTACACTCAACATCTTTTGGATGACCTAAGGATAATGTTTTGTATGGAACGTCCAGAATATGACAACCCATATCTCCTAGAGCTCCTGTTCCGTAATCCCACCACCCCCTCCAATTAAATGGATGAAACTCTGGTCTGTATTCTCTATATTTTGCTGGTCCTAACCACAAATCCCACTCTAAATCTTTTGGTTTGGATACAGAAGGGTCTGGCATTTTAAAACCCTGAGGCCATACTGGTCTATTAGTCCAAGCATATACTTTATTAATATTTCCAATCATTTTGGAATCTATCCAGTCCTTGATTTTATTAACTCCAATACAAGACCCACCTTGGTTACCCATTTGAGTAACAACTTTATTTTTTTTTGCAGTTATAGTTAATTGTCTTGCTTCCTCTATATTATGGGTTAAAGGTTTTTGAATATAAACATGCAATCCCTTATTCATGGCTCTATTGCCTATCACCCCATGAGTATGATCTGGTGTGCTAATCGTGACTGCATCTAAATCTTTTTCTTTGTCTAAAAGCTCATTAAAATCAACATAAAAATTAGCTTTTGGATATTTTTTTCTTGATTGAACTACGCCATGATTTCCTTCTAAATGTACATCACAAAGAGCAATTACTCTTTCATTAGATGCCCAAGAATTTTGAATATCAGACCCCTTACCCCCAGAACCAATTGATGCTATATTTAATTGATCACTAGGTGGAGTAAAACCGACTCCACCTAAAACATTTCTTGGAACAATAAAAAACCCAATACCTAAAGTAGAGGAATTTTTAATAAAATTTCTTCTTGATTTTTTAGTCATTTTTTAATAATATAGATTTTTAAACTTAGTTAAAATAAAAAATACAGACTAATGAAAATAAATTATTTTTATAAATAATGTCGTAAATTGTTATAATATTTGATGAAAAGAATTTTTATAATATTATTGATTTCTATTATTTCTCAAAACCTTATTTATTCTCAATCTTTAGAAAATAAAAATGTTTTAGTTGTTTGGGGAGGATATAAACCACATCAACCTAAACTGTTTGCTAAAAATGTAATAAACTGGTTAAAAAAAGAAAAGGCAAATGTTCAAGAATCTAATAATTTAAATATTTATTCAAATTATGATTCTTTGATAAAGTTTGATTTAATAATACAATCTGTAACAATGATGAATCTTTCCTCCAAACAAGGAAAAAATTTGACAAATGCTGTAAAAAATGGAGTAGGTATTGCAGGTTCTCATGGGGGTTTAGCCGATTCATTTAGAAATAATACTGCTTACCAATTTATGATTGGCGGACAATTTGTAGCACACCCCGGAGGAAAAGTTAATTTCAAAGTTGAAATGAATAAAAACAAATTCACAAAAGGGCTTAAAAGTTTTAATATTTTTAGTGAACAATATTATCTGCACTACGACCCAAATATTGAAATATTGGCTACTACTAAATTTAACGGAAATACTTATCCATGGATAAATGATGTTGTAATGCCTGTAGCTTGGAAAAAAACGTATGGAAAAGGAAAGGTTTTTTACATTTCAATCGGACACGATCCAAATGAATTCATTAAACATCCTGAGGGTTGGAAACTATTAACCAGAGGGTTTGAATGGGCTAGTAAAAACTAAAAACTTTTTAAGTTAATTAATTCTTGTTTTGAAATATTTCTCCATTGTCCTCTCGATAAATCTTTTTTTGTAAAATTTGAAAAAAGAACTCTATCAAGTGAAATAATGTTATAGTTAAAATCTAAAAAAAGTTTTTCTAAATCTTTAATATTGTGAATAGCTAGTTCAATACCAATTTCATTTTTATTTGCGCCTTCCACATAATTAATCGATTTAATTTTTGATTTATCGCTAAACTCTAAATCTTTTATATTTTTTAAATCTTTTTTCAAAAAATCTACATCAAGTTTTAAATGAAAAATTTGATTTATCAGATTTTTTTTTTCGTTTATTTGGTTTACAAATTGAGTATCATTAGACAAAATAATAAGTCCAGTATGACTTTCTTTTAAGAAATCTAAAGATATTATTCTATTTCCTTCATTAATTGAAGACAAAAGAGTAAAAACAGTTTTTGGATTATTGTTTGTGGAAATACAATGAAATCCTTTTGGTTTATTTAAAATAATATACTGCATTTTAATAGGAAATATTTCTCTTCCGTCTAACTTGACACTGTCCTTTAAAAAAACCTTCGAGCCAAGTCTAACAATAATTTTATTATTTACAGACACTCTACCTTGGCTTATATAATCATCTGCTTGTCTTCTGTTACAAAAACCTGAATTTGAAATAAATTTATTTAATCTAATTGTATTTTGGAGTGTCATAATTTAAATATCAAAAGCCGTGCAATATAATACTAAAAAGACCTGCAACAATCAGAGTTTTCAAAGAATTATGTAATATTTCATAATATTTTTTATGATTAAAATTCCACAATAAATAGATAAAAGGAATGAAAAAAGGAATAGTAAGTATATAATAGAATTTCATCATATAAATCTCATAGTTTGAGATTAGATTCATACATATTAAAATTACAAGTAATGAGTATATAGTAATGAACATTTTGGTATTTCTTTCACCATAAACCACTGGGATAGTTTTATAGTTCATAGTGAAATCTCCTTTTAAATTTTCTAAATCTTTAATTAATTCCTTAATTAAAATAACAAAAAAAAGAAATATCGCATGAGTGAAAATTTCTAATGAAAAATTATTATAATAAACAGTAATTGCAAAAAAAGGAGTAATTACTAAAACAACAGATAAAAAATTTCTAATAAAAAGAAATCTACTTAATTTAATGGAGTAAATAAAAATGACAAGTGTATAAAAACTAAAAAAAAGTAAAGCTTTTAATGAAACTAACACAGAAAAAAATAATGTTAAAATATTAAGAAAAACATATGCACTTAATTTAGTTTTCCCTGAAATTTCGTTTTCCAAAAGAGTTTTTAATGGTCTATTTATTAAATCTTTTTCTGAATCATAAAAATTATTAATTATGTAACCGGCAGAAATGGATGTTGAAGACGAAAAAATTATGAGCCAAATATTCAAATCTGAAATAATATTATAAATATTATTTGATGTGGAGAAAATAAAAATAGATGAGACTAATTGAGCAAAAGCGATAAATATCACATTATATCCTCTAACCACAGAAAATAAACTCAGTATTTTTAATAAAAATTTCTTGTTTAATGAAGAAATAAACATTGGGATTAAAAGTTGTAGACGACCTCTAATTTATAATCTTTTAATGCTAATTTTGCTTTTTCAAAATCCTCTGAAAAGCCTAAAATGTAGCCTCCTCCTCCAGATCCACATAGTTTTAAATAATAATCATTTGATTCTATTCCTTTAGCCCATAATTGGTGAAAATTTTTCGGAATCATAGGTTTGAAATTTTCGAGAACAACTTTTGAAAGTTTTTTAATGTCTAAAAACAATGATTTAAAATCACCTGATAAGAAATCCTCGACACATGAATCAGTGATTTTAATAAAATCTTCTCTTATTATTTTACTGTAATTTTTATTTTCCATCGATTTAAAAAAAATATCTACCATTGGGGCAGTTTCACTAGATTTTCCGCTATCTAATAAAAAAACAGCTCCTTTTCCAATTGAAGATTGCAGAGGAATTCCAGTTGTTTCAATTTGATTTTTGGAGTGAATCAATATTGGAAGACTTAAATAACTATTAAGGGGATCTAAACCTGAAGATTTTCCATGGAAATAGGATTCCATTTTAGAAAAAATATTTTTTAGTATTATTATTTTATCTCTTGTTAAATTTTCTAAAACCGTTATTTTATTTTCTGTATAACGATCATAAAAAGCCGCTACTAAAGCTCCACTACTGCCAACTCCATATCCCTGAGGAATTGTACTATCAAAATACAACCCTTCAATAAGTTCGTTATTCATTTTATTAAAATCAAAAATAATAATTGAACTATCTATTTTTTTTAAAAAATCTCTAAATAGACTAAGACTTTTATTTGATTTTTTTATGATATCAGAGTCTAGATTTCCTAATTTCAATCCGCCTTTATAAAAATTATATGGAATAGATAAACCTTTAGAATTTTTTATAATACCATATTCTCCGAAAAGTAAAATTTTTGAATAAAATAGGGGAGCTCTCATGTTGTAAATTTACAATTTAAATGGTCCATTACCAATCTTGTCATTTATAAATTCTCCTAAATGGCAAAATTTCAACAAATCACTCTTAATAAATAATTGCACTTTGGCATATTCATTTTCTGGATAAATCAAATGAATATTTGCTCCGGCGTCCAGAGTGAAACATATTTTTGATTTCTTTTCCTTTCGATATTTCCAAACCAAGTTTATAATTTCTAACGTATTGGGCTTCATTAATATAAAATAAGGTAAAGATGTCATCATCATGGCGTGTAAAGACAAAGCTTCTAATTCAACTATCTTGATAAACAAATCATAGTTCCCATTTTCTAAAGCATCTTTTAATTTATTTAAATTGGAGTTCGCTTGATCTAAACGATCATTAGAGTACGCATGGCCTTTCATTAACTGGTGTCCAATTGTGCTAGACACCTCTTTTTCTCTTTTATCAACTATTAAAACTGTATCGCATAAATCATTAAATATATTATGAATCTTACTTGAAAACCTTGTGGCATATAAATCACTGCTATGATCTAAAATACTAGTCTGCCCCCAGGAGGAAAAAGATCCAATAATACTTCTACACGCACTTCCAGATCCTAATCTAGCTAGAAAAGAAGCTTTTTGAAAAAAATATTTATCATCAATTGCTGGGTTTAATTTTTTTTCTATGTCCATTATACACAAAGAAAGTGCACTGTAAGAAGATGCTGAAGAAGCAATTCCACTACTATGTGGAAAGGAATTATTAGATTCAATTTTCAGTTCTAATAATGATAAAAATGAGCAATATTTCTCGATTCTATTAAAAAATTGATTTAATTTTTCCTCAAAACTTAATTTGGCTTTACCTTCAAAAAAAAATTCAAAATTTTTTCCAATTTTATTTCTAGTTTGATAAGAAACCTCTGTTATAGTATAGCAATTGTTTAAGGTAATACTCAAAGAAGTATTTAATGGAATTTGATTTGGTTTTTTCCCCCAATATTTTATTAAAGCAATATTACTAGGAGATCTCCATTTACAAGTTCCTTTAATATTTTGAATCTTATTTGAATTATATATAAAATCATTAATCATATATTAATCAATCGATTTAATTATTGCCGATTCAGATTTCTTTTTAGAACCATCAAAACCATTAACACCTGAAACGGTAGTATATCGCAAAATATTTTTTTTCTCAGGATAAATAATTTTGAAAGCTGCTTGACACATTAAAGTAGCTTCATGAAAGCCACATAATATTAACTTTAATTTACCTGGGTAAGTATTAACATCCCCAATTGCAAAAACTCCAGGAATATTAGTTTGATAATCCAAGGCATTATTGACACAAATTGAGTTCTTTTCAATTTCCAAGCCCCAATTGGAGATTTTACCTAATTTAGGAATTAGCCCAAAAAGAGGAATAAAAAAATCTGTTTTGATTACTTTTTCATTATCACCAACTTTTATCACTACACTACTTAATTCATTTTTTCCGTCTATTCCTACTACTTCAGCTGGCGTTATTACATCAATTAAAAAATCGTTTTTAAGTTTTTGAACTTTTTCAACAGAGTCAAATGCTCCTCTAAACTCACTTCTCCTATGAACTAAAGTAACTTTTTTAGCAATTTTCTGTAATTCAATAGTCCAGTCCAAAGCAGAATCTCCTCCTCCAGAAATTACTACATTTTTGTTTTTAAAAAATTTAGGATCTTTAACCATATATTCCAATCCATTTCCTTCAAACTTTTCTAAACCATTAATTAAAGGTTTTCTTGGCTCAAAACTACCTAATCCCCCTGCTATAGCTACTACTTTCGCATTATGAACAGTTCCTTTATTGGTAGTTACATTAAAAGAACCATCTTTTTGCTTTTCTAGCACATCAGCCGATTCTGCTAATGTGTAACCAGGCGTAAATGGTTTAATTTGCTCTAACAAATCGTCTATCAATTTTCCTGCTAAAATTTGAGGAATAGCTGGAATATCAAATATTGGTTTTTTAGGGTATATTTCAACGCATTGTCCTCCAGGCTTTGTTAAAGTATCTATGATATGACATTTTAAACCCAATAGCCCTGCTTCAAATACTGTGAATAATCCAGTAGGTCCGCCACCAATTATTAAAATATCTGTTTTAATTATATTCATTTTCTTATTCAACACTAAGAACTTCTTGAATTTGAGGAGCGTGTTTTTTGATAGTCATCTCAACACCATTTTTCAAAGTCATCTGGTTAACAGAACAACTGACACAATTACCCATTAACTGGACTTTAACAATATTTTTTTCTATTGATATTAATGAAATATCTCCTCCGTCAGAAAGAAGAAAGGGTCTTATTTCATCTAAAGCTAATTCAACTTTTTTCTTTAATAAATCTTTATTCATAATATTTATTTAATTGCAGAGCAACCTGACATGGTTTTGATTTTAATAACTTCAGTTACTGGAAGTTTTTCGTTTCTTATTAAAAGTTCCGAAATCATTTTTTTTGATATTTCGTTAAAAACATTTTTAATTATTGAACCATCCTGAAGAGATGCCGGTCTTCCAATATCACCAGCTTCTCTTATACTTTGAATTAAGGGAATTTCTCCTAAAAAAGGTACATCTAAATCAACTGATAAATTTTTAGCACCTTCTTTTCCAAATAAATAATATTTATTGTTAGGTAATTCCTCTGGGATAAAGTAAGCCATATTTTCTATAATTCCCAAAACTGGAACGTTTATATTTTCTTGCTTAAACATTGAAACCCCTTTTCTTGCATCAATCAAAGCTACATTTTGAGGAGTACTAACCACCACAGAACCAGAAATGGGTAATGACTGCATGATACTTAGGTGAATATCTCCCGTTCCTGGCGGTAAATCTACTAACAGAAAATCTAGTTCTCCCCAATCAGCATCGAAAATCATTTGATTTAATGCCTTTGATGCCATAGGTCCTCTCCAAATAACTGCCTGGTCTATTTTTGTAAAAAATCCGATTGATAAAATTTTTATTCCAAAGCTTTCAACTGGTTTCATTTTAGACTTTCCATTGGACTGAACAGCTGATGGTTTTTTTTCTGCTACGTCAAACATTACTGGAATTGAAGGGCCGTAGATATCAGCATCTAAAATTCCTACGGAAAAACCCATACTATTTAAAGAAATAGCTAAATTAGCCGTAACTGTTGATTTTCCAACACCTCCTTTTCCAGATGATACAGCAATAATATTTTGAACATTCTTTAAAACTTTTTCATCATTTAAAATTGTTTGGTTTAAAGCTTTAGCTACTTTAAAATTTATTTTTATTTCAAATTGATTTTCAAATTCTTTATTAAGGACATCAATAATTAAGGCTTTTACTTTATTTTTAGACTGTAAAGTAGGATTTTCTATTTCTAAATCAATTAAAATTTCATTTTCAAAAACGACAACATTAGTAACTGAATTATTAGAAACAATATCAAACTTTTCATTATTTAAATGAACAGTTCTTAGAGTTGATAAAATTTTATCCTTAGTTGATTTCAAAAAAAATTATTTTAAAATACAAATATAAGCTTAAGAATATAATTTATTGTAATTCTAAAGAGGGATCCCAAAAAATAATTTTAAAATTCACAACTTGATCATTCTTTACTTCAATACCTTCATTTTCCAATAATTGTCTCATCAAATTATTTCCAAAAAAATGGTTTTTACCTGACAATAGTCCTATTCTATTAACTACTCTGTGTGCGGGAATATTTTCTTTAGAATGAGAAGCGTTCATAGCCCAACCAACTACTCTAGCGCTTTTTTTTGAACCTAGATAATTTGCAATAGCTCCATAAGTAGTTACCTTACCAAAGGGAACTTTAGAGACAACATTATATACTTTACTGAAAAAATCAGATTTGGAAATGTTTTTAATCATAATTAAAGCTTAAAACACAAATATGATATACTTTTTTTAGTTTCTAAAAATAATTTTTCATAATGGGTTTTGATATTTATCACATCACTAGGAGCATTGTTGTTTTTATAAATATCATGATTAGAAAATAGTGGCTTTATATCTAAACCTTCTAAAATACCAAGAGTATAACCATGAAGAAATTCACTATCAGTTTTGAGATGAATAAGTCCTTCATTATTTATGATTTTTTTATATAATTTTAAAAAAGTGGGATTTGTTAAGCGATGTTTTCTTCTTTGATATTTTATTTGAGGATCCGGAAAGGTTAGCCATATTTCACTTACTTCCTGGTCATCAAAAATAAAATCAATCAATTCAATTTGAGTTCTAATAAAAATAACATTATCTAATTTTTGTTCCAAAGAAGTCTTAGCTCCTCTCCAAAATCTTGCCCCTTTAACATCTATTCCTACATAGTTTTTATTAGGATTTAATTTAGCTAGATTAACAGTGTATTCTCCCTTACCACAACCAAGTTCTATGACAATTGGGTTATTATTTTTAAAATATAATTTATTCCAGTTACCCTTTAAATTAAATTTTTCAGAAAGAAGCTTTTCTCTTTTAGGTTGTATTACATTTGAAAAACTTTCGTTTTCGATAAATTTTTTTAATTTGTTTTTACTGCCCAAGAATTTATTTTATTTAAATAATGAAACAAAATTAAAAATAATTAATTTGATTTTTGTAAGGTAAATGAAAATTCAGAGCCTACTCCAAAATCACTCTCAACATATATCTTCTCATTGTGAGCATCTATTATATGCTTGACTATTGCTAAGCCAAGTCCAGAACCACCAGTTGATCTGTTACCTGAGTTTTCTACTCGATAAAACCTTTCAAACAATCTTTTAAAATGAACTTTTTTAATTCCATTTCCATTATCGGTTATTCTAAGAATAATTTTATTTTCTATTATGTCTTCTACTGAAACTTCGGTAGTTCCAGATTCTTTACCATATTTAACGGAATTCTCTATTAGATTTGTCAATACTTGATGTATTTTTTCTTGGTCACCATTAACATTTACTGATTTATTTTTTGAATTTAAAATTAATGAGATTTTCTTTTTATTGGATTGTAATTCCAACATTTCAAAAACATTTTTTACTAAAGAAATTATATTGAATTTCGATTTCTCTAGTTTTAGTCCTTCAGATTCTAACTTAGTAATTAAATCTAAATCTTTAACAATAAAAATTAATCTTTCTATAGCTTTTTCTGCAATTTTTAAATATTTTAAATTAACATGCTCATCTTTTAATGCACCATCAATTAAAGTTAGAAGGTAACTTTGAGATGTAAATAAGGGAGTTTTTAATTCATGAGCTAAATTTCCAATAAAATCTCTTCTAAAGTTTTCTTTTTCTTGCATAGATTTTATTTCAGTCTGGCTTTCTTCAGAAAATCGTTTTAAATCATTAATTAATGTGTCCATGTTTGTATTAACTAAAGAATTTTCAATATTTTCTTTTGGTATTAAGTCTCGGTAGAGGTTTTTGATTTTTTTAAAAATGAAAAATTCAAAATAAATAAAAACAAATAAAAAAGAAATTAAAAATAACGGAATGACAAGAAATAATAAATGATTTACATTTTCATGTGAAAAGGAATTATAAAGTAAAAGTGTAATTATTGTAAGTAAACTTAAAATAAAAGAGATGAATAATGATTGGACTTTAGATTTATTAAATAATGACATAAAATCATTGGGCAAACTTGTAACCTACCCCTTTTATAGTTTTAAAATACGAATTTCCAACTTTTTCTCTTAATTTTCTAATATGAACATCAATTGTTCTATCCCCAACTATCACGTTAGAACCCCATACTTTATTCATTATATCAAATCTGGTAAAAACATTTCCAGGTTTAGATGCTAATAAATAAAATAATTCAAATTCTTTTCTAGGTAATACAATGTCAACTCCATCTTTAACAACTTTATATTCCATCCTGTTAATTATAATGTTTTTTAACTCAATTGTTGATTTATCATTATTTACAGATTTTAATCTTTTTAAAATGGATTCTATTTTTTTTAATAAAATTTTGGGTCTTACAGGCTTGGTTATATAATCATCTCCACCAGCATCAAAAGCTGCAATTTGTGTGAAATCTTCACTTCTAGCACTTAAAAAAACAATAATTGTATCAAATAATTTTGGAATAGTCTTGATTTGAGTACAAGCTTTAATACCATCCATTTCAGGCATCATAATATCCAATAAAATAATGTCTGGAATAAATAATTTAGCTTTTTTTATAGCTTCTTTTCCGTTAATTGCAATTTTTACATTGTATCCCGCCAGACAAAGGTTATATTTTAATATCTCTAATATATCAGAATCATCATCGACTATTAAAATTTTAGGAATACTATTCATTTAATTAATTTATGTTAAAATTAATTGATTTTATATATTTAATGTTTTTCTTAACAATAAATTAATATTTGACTTAAGATTTAATTAACAAAGTTTTTATAGCTGTCTTTTAATTAAATTTGAAAAATAAAAATTTGAATACATTTAACATTAATTCGGAATTAAATTTTAAGAATAAAGCACTCACTTTATTTCAAAAACAATTCAATGATAATTTAATTTATAATCAATATTGTAAGTTATTGAAAATAAAAA
Source organism: Cryomorphaceae bacterium BACL29 MAG-121220-bin8 (assembly GCA_905181705.1). GTDB lineage: Bacteria > Bacteroidota > Bacteroidia > Flavobacteriales > Flavobacteriaceae > MAG-121220-bin8. Next base: position 470,481 of record CAJIYP010000003.1, read on the forward strand.
CAAAAAATATTAAGGAATTATATGAAATTCCTTTTCTCCCTATTCAATTTTTTAAAACCCATAAAGTAGTATCTCTTGAAAAAAAAATCACTCACATCTTTAAAAGTAGTGGCACAACTGGAAATAGAAGTATAAATTACGTCAGTCACATAAATCAATACATCAAAAGTTTCAGGAAATCATTTGAAATTTTTTATGGCTCAACTAAAGATTATGTTTTTTTAGGTCTTCTACCATCTTACCTTGAGCAAAAAAATTCATCACTTGTTTTTATGATAGATGATTTTATAAAAACTTCCAATTATTCTGAAAGCGAATTTTATCTCAATGATTTTAGAAAACTATTTGATGTTTTAAAAAAAATAAAAAATAAAAAAATAATTTTATTTGGAGTTAGTTATGCTTTGTTAGATTTTGCAGAAAGATTTCCAGTAAACATGAAAGATTTAATAGTAATAGAAACTGGAGGCATGAAGGGAAGAAAAAAAGAGATAAGCAGAAACGAATTACACTACAAGCTTAAAAAAGGATTTGGAGTAGAAAATGTCCATTCAGAATATGGTATGACCGAACTATTTTCTCAAGCATACTCCACTAAAAATGGGGAATTTGAAAATCCCCCTTGGATGAAAACATTTGTCAGGGATATAAACAACCCTTTGTTTGTTTCTAAAAACGGAAAAGGGGCAATAAATATTATCGATTTGGCAAATGAACACTCCTGTGCTTTTATTGCAACTGATGATCTTGGAGAAGTTTTTAAAAATGAAAAATACACAATAAGCGGAAGACTAAGTGAATCAGAAATTAGAGGATGTAATCTAATGTTTAATTAACAACAATTAAAAAATAATTCTTTTTTCCTCTTTGCACTAAAATATATTTACTACAAATCAAATTAGATTTTGACAAAGAAAAACTAGAATCTCTTTTTTCTTTATTAATTGAAATTGAGTTTTCATTGATGGCTCTAATAATTTCTGATTTTGAAGATAAAAATCCAGCTTTAACAAGAAAATCAACAATAGAGGGATTTGTTGTTAAATAATTCATAGACAAACTTATCTTTGGAACGCCATCAAAAACGTCAAGAAAAGTTTTTTCATCTAATAATCCTAAGTCTTCTGATGTGGATTTTCCAAACAAAATATTTGAAGCTATAATTGACTTTTCTAAATCTGCTTTAGAATGAACTAATTTTGTAAGATCTGATGCAATTATTTTTTGTAAAGATCTTAGGTGAGGAGACTCTTTGTGTATTCTAATAAATTCAATAATTTCATTTTGAGAATAAAAACTAAAAATTTTTATGTATTTGAAAGCATCCTCGTCAGAAATATTTAGCCAATATTGATAAAATTTATAAGGTGAGGTTCTTTTTCTATCTAACCAAATGTTACCTTCTTCTGTTTTTCCAAATTTAGTTCCGTCAGCTTTAGTTATTAATGGACAAGTTAAGGCGAAAACTTTTTCGCCAGTTTTTTTTCTAATTAATTCAGTACCACTAGTAATATTACCCCATTGGTCACTACCCCCCATTTGAACAAGACAGTTTTCATTCTTGAATAAATGATAAAAGTCATAAGCTTGAATAATTTGATAAGTAAATTCAGTAAAAGACATTCCTTCTTTAGAATCCTTGCTCAATCTTTTTTTGACGGAATCTTTTGCAACCATATAATTTACGGTTAAATGTTTTCCAATATCTCTTATGAAATCGATTAGATTAATACTATCAAACCAATCATTATTATTACATATAACAGCTGAATTCTTTTCTTTAATATCAAAATTTAAAAATTGAGAAAGCTGAGACTTTATTCCATTAATATTTCTATCTAACTCGTTTTTAGTCAATAAATTTCTTTCAGAAGATTTTCCAGATGGATCACCTATCATCCCTGTAGCTCCACCTATCAAAACAATAGGTTTGTGGCCTGCTTTTTGAAAATGCATCAAAATTAATATCTGCACTAAACTCCCTATATGTAATGAATCTGCGGTAGGATCAAAACCTATGTAGCCACAAGTTGACTTTTCTAATAATTTTTCTTCGCATCCGGGAATAATATCTTGAAGCATTCCTCTCCAACGCAATTCATTAATAAAGTTCTTTGGCACGTTACAAATTTTAACAAATATATACCTCTTAAACTAAAGAAAAAAGTAATTCAAAAAATAGTACATTAGTCAAATGATTTTAGTAACGGGAGGAACAGGATTAGTTGGTTGTCACTTATTGTATTTATTAGTTAAAAACAATAAACAAGTATCGGCATTACATAGAAAAAATAGCAATTTAGAAAAGGTTAAAAAAGTTTTTTCTTCATACTCTCGAAATTTTCAAGAAATATTTGAAAAAATAAATTGGATTGAAGGTGATATTAATGATTTAGAAAGTCTAAATATTGCTTTTAAAAATATTGAAGAGATTTATCACTGTGCGGCATTTATTTCATTTGATAAAAATGACTTAGAGTCTATGAAAAAAATAAACATTGAAGGAACAGCCAACATGGTTAATGTTGCCTTGGATTATAAAATTAAAAAATTTTGCTATGTAAGTACAATCGCAGCAATTGGGTTAAGTACTAATAAATTTACTGATGAAGAAACTGAATGGGTCGATAATTCAAATCCATATTCTCAAACCAAAAAAAATGCTGAAATGGAAGTTTGGAGAGGGATTGCTGAAGGTTTAAACGCTACTATAGTCAATCCTGGAGTAATAATTGGAAGTGGTTTTTGGAGGAGAGGAAGTGGTGCTTTTTTTACCCAAATAAGTAGAGGTATGAATTATTATCCCTCAGGAAAGACTGGTTTTATTTGTGTAAAAGATGTAGTGCAAATCATGTATGATTTAATGGAAAAAAATATTTTTTCGGAAAGGTTTATTTTAGTTGCAGAAAACTGGTCTTTTAAAGACTTTTTCCGTAGAGTAAGTCTTTACTTAAATTTAAATCCTCCAAAGAAAGAGGCAGGAAAGACATTAATGACATTGGCATTGATATTGGATTTTATAAATAGTCTGATCTCAGGCAAAAAAAGAAAATTAAATAGCTCCTCAATAGAATCATCTATTTCTACAAGTCATTACTCGAACACTAAAATTTTATCCAAACTTAATTATGATTTCATAAAAATAGACAAATCTATTGAGGAGACATGTAAGGTCTTTAAAAGTCGTTTAGATTGAATTTTTTAACGAATCTTGTCTTTTTTTAGTGTAATCATCCATAACTTTTGACACAGAATCTTTTAAATTACTTAATTTTTTTTCTAATTTGGAGTAGATTTTTAAATAAATCTTTGGGTTAGAAGCATAATAAAAATTACTATCGGAAAACGTAATAGAATCTATTTTATGTTTTTTAAACAAGAGAGAGTCTTTAATATTATAATAATTAAGTTCAGATCTATTTCTGAAAGCTCTACTTGAATTAATTATATTAATATCAAATAAAAAATTTACCATTTCATCCTCTGACATTAGGTTTTCAGGTTTATTTTTTTCGACATTAGAACATGACAAAAACAAAAAAAAAGTCAATACAAAAATTAAATTTTTCATCTTTCAAAAGTTAATCTTCTACCTTGTAATTTAGAATCAAACTCGCCTTCATTAAACACCAACTTTCCATTTACAAAAGTTTGTGTTACTCTTGAATCAAAAACAACATTTTCAAATGGAGACCAACCACACTTATAGAGGATATTTTTCTTATCTACTTTCCAAGGACAATTTAAGTCTATTAAGACTAAATCTGCAAAATATCCTTTTCTAATATAACCTCTTTTTTCTATTTCAAATAAATCTGCCGGATTATGGCACATTTTGGTGACAATTTTCTCTAAAGTTATTTTTTTATTTAAGTAATGTTGCATCATTGAAACTAAACCATGTTGAACTAAGGGACCTCCAGAGGGACACTCCAAATATTTTTTAGATTTTTCTTCAATAGTATGCGGAGCATGATCAGTAGCTATAATATCTATTCTATCATTATTTAACGCATCCCAAAGAGCCTCTCTATCTTGTTTAGTTTTTATAGCAGGGTTCCATTTTATAAAAGATTGCTTTTCTTTATAATCCTCACCTGAAAACCATAAGTGATGTACACACACTTCTGCTGTAATTTGTTTTTTTCTCAAGGGAATTTCATTATCAAATAAAAGAGTTTCGCTTTTTGTAGACAAATGAAACACATGAAGTCTAGCTCCCGTCAATTTTGCTAAATCTATAATTTTCTTGGTAGATTTTAAACATGCTTCTTCAGATCTGATTTGAGGATGACAATTAAAAGGAATCTCATCTCCAAATTTTGACTTAAACAATCTCAAATTATTATTAATAATTTTTTCGTCTTCACTGTGAACTGCGATCAACAGGTCTGTACTTTCAAAAATCTCTTTTAAAACCTTTTGATCATCCACTAACATATTACCTGTTGATGACCCTAAAAAAAGTTTTAATGCTGGCACAGTTTTATTGTCTAACTTTTTAATTTCATCAATATTATCATTAGTTCCTCCAAACATAAAAGAGTAATTAGCATATGAGTTATTTTTAGCTAACTGAAACTTATTTTCTAATTCTTTTAACGTCGTAGTTTGAGGAATTGTATTTGGCATTTCAATAAAAGATGTTATTCCACCTGCAATTGCTGCTTTTGATTCAGAATTAATAGTTGCTTTATGCGTCAATCCCGGTTCTCTAAAATGAACTTGATCATCGATCACACCTGGTATAAGTAGTTTGTTTTTTGCATCAATCAGCCTGTAATTTTCTTTATGTACTATTTTGTTTGAAATTTCACTTATAAAATCTCCTTTAATTAAAATATCAGATTTAAAGATTTTACCTTCATTTACAACTTGGGCGTTTTTAATTAATATTTCTGACATTTCTATTTATTAATATTATAAAAATAACTATAGATTTTTAATTTGATTAATCCAAAAATAGCTTCAAAAATTATATCACCATTCATTTTAGAATCTCCATAAATTCTATCCTTAAATATTATGGGAATTTCTAAAATTCTAAAATTATTTTTGTAAGCTTTAAACTTTAATTCTATTTGGAAAGCATAACCATTAAATAAAATAGAATTTAAATTCATTTTTTCAAATACTTCTCTTTTGTAACCGACAAATCCAGATGTGGCATCCTTAACGGGAAGACCTGTTATAAGTCTCGAATAAATTGAAGCTAGATATGATAAAATTATTCTACTTAATGGCCAGTTTACTACATTGATTCCTCTTACATACCTTGACCCAATCACTACATCACAGTTAGACTCGTCAAGTTCCTTGTACATTCTAATTAGATCCTCTGGATTATGAGAAAGGTCTGCATCCATTTCAAAAATATATTCAAAATCTCTTTCTAAAGCCCAAACAAAACCATGAGTATAAGCTTTGCCTAATCCTTCTTTTTTATTTCTAGATTCTAAAAAGACTCTAGAATTATATTTGTCAATATGTTTTTCAACTAACAAGGCTGTTCCATCAGGTGAATTGTCATCAACAATTAATACATTAAATAAAATTTTAAGATTAAGAACTTTGTCCAAAACATTAGAAATATTTTCTATTTCGTTATATGTAGGAATAATAACAAGAGCTTTGGACATCATTATCTTTTAAACAAAAATACAGATTTAAAAAACTAAATAGTATTTTCAATTTGAACATCTAAAATAATGCTAATTTTGAATAATGAATGAATTGATTTTTAAACAAGAATTTGTTGAAAACTGGGTGAAAATCTTATTGATTATTTCAACATTATTAATTGTAACTGGGAGAATAATTAATGGAGAAAAATTTGAATTTTTAATAAAATTTTGGAATATTCACAGGTATTTCATTTATAAGTACGGATCTACAATTCCCTTTTTTACGACTCTAAATGCTTTAATGTTTTTTCTGAGGGTTATTATTTTTTCACTTTTTTTTTCATTGTTTATTTTTCCAAATAAATTTGATGAATTTCAATTCAAAAATTTTATAATTATTTCTCTATTAATGGTTTGTTATATAATTTTAAAATATTTAATTGAAAAAACACTTTCAGTTTTACTTAATTATAATAATATTTTAATTGAAATTAACAGATATAGAATCGGACTAAAAAACCTGATTGCTATTCACTTTTATTTTTATTTTATAATACTAATTTTTAATCCGATTTCATATAACTCAACAATAGCATTGAGTTTTATACTTTTTTCTATTTATTTATTTTTTACCAGTTCATATGTCCTTAAAAAATATTCGAACAAAACCTTTAAAGGGCTTGTATGTTTTATTTTGTACCTTTGCACGGTCGAAATAGCACCTGCTTCAATAGTGATGTGGCAAGCTTTTAAATTTTAAAAAAATGAAGGTAAAAACTATTTTAATTTCTCAACCAAAACCATCTATTGAGAATTCGCCATATTCACATTTAAAAACTAAAAGAAAAGTAAAAATTGATTTTGTTCCTTTTATTCACGTTGAAGGAGTTAGCGCTCGAGAAGTTCGTCATCAAAAAATTGATCTTTCTAAATTTTCTGCTATTATTTTAACAAGTAGAAATGCTGTTGACCATTTTTTTAGAGTTGCTGAAGAAATGAGGTTTCCAATTCCCAACGCACTTAAGTATTTTTGTTTATCTGAAGCAGTTGCATTTTATCTTCAAAAATATGTTGTTTACAGAAAAAGGAAGATTTATGTTGGAGAAAGAACTTTCGAAGATTTATCATCCCAAATTGCTAAATACAATGAGGAAAGTTATTTAATCCCTAGTTCAAATGTTTTGTCTCCATCCATCCCTAAAAAACTAGATGAACTTGGAGTTAAATGGGTTCAGGGAACATTCTATAATACGGTCATTAGTGATCTTTCGAATTTAAAAAATGTTTCTTATGATGTTCTTGTTTTTTTCAGTCCCTCTGGAATAGATTCATTGATGTCTAATTTTCCTGATTTCAAACAAAATGGAACTAGAATCGCCGCTTATGGTCTTACAACAGAAAAAGCAGCAAAAAAAGCAGGTTTAAGAATTGATATTTCTGCTCCTTCACCTAAAGTTTCCTCTATGTCAAAAGCTTTAGATATTTATATTGAAAAGGCAAATAAAAAATAAAACTATCCTCTCAATTTACTTTTAAAGTTTTTAATAAATTTATCAAAGTCTTCCTGAGATTTTATTAGTTTGTAACTATCTTTTTTAAAAAGTTCAAGATAAATTTCTAATTGCTGAGGTACTAAATATCCTTTAACTGGGGTTATCAGATTCATTTGATCATCAAAAAAAAGTGTAGTAGGGTATGCATTTATACCTAAAAACTGTGCAAACTGATGCGAAGAGTTTCTAGAATTAGATTTACTTTTATCATATCTGATATTTTCAAATTTTCTTCCCTTAAAATTTATAATTTCATTTCCTTCTGCATTAAATTTTACCGCATAATAATACTTGTTAATATATTCTGAAATAAATTTATTTTGGAAAGTGTTTTTATCCATTAATTTGCATGGCCCACACCAATTAGTGTAAGCATCCAATATTAAGTTTTTAGGAATGGTTTTTTGAGCCTCCATAGCTTTCTCCAAACTCATCCAATTAATTTCCTGTGAGTAATTTCCAAAAAAACTAACAATAAAAATTACAGAAAAAAAGCTTTGCTTTAAAAACATTCCAATACTTTAAAAAATTTATTCTGCATTATGAGTCAACCTTTTTAAAGGTTTTAATATTAATATAACCAGAACTCCAAAAATTGAACAAAAAATAGTTATTCCTGTAAAGGTTTGAAAATCGCCTGCTTCGCTAGCGTTTTCTCCAATTAATCCTGCTACTTTATTACCTAATCCGGTAGCGGCAAAATAAGCCCCCATCATAAAAGCTCCCCAACGAGCTGGAGATAATTTTGTTATGAATGAAAGAGCGACTGGAGATGCACATAATTCTCCGATTGTGTGAAAAAGATATGCTAAAACTAACCAATACATAGCAGATTTTTTAGTTATTTCTCCGGTTGAGTCGTAAACCACCTCACTAGAAGCCATTGACATGAAAAAGAAACCAAACCCCATGATAATAACACCAAGTGCCATTTTAAAAAGAGAGGAATATTCGTACCCTCTTTTTTTCCACCATATCCAAAAAGATCCAACTGACGTGGCAAAAATTAAAATAAAAATTGCATTAACTGATTGAAACCAACTAGCAGGAACCATAAAGCTTCCCAAAGACAAATCAGTTTTTTGTGAAGCATAAAGATTCATTAATCCACCTGCCTGTTCAAAAGCTCCCCAAAAAACTATAACAATTAAAAAAGCCAAATAAGTGACTAAAATTCTATCTTTTTCTACTTTATTTCCATCATTATACACTACTATTCCAAACCCTACAGCAAAAGCAACTGCTATTATCAAAAATCCATAATTCCAATCTCCACTATATCCAACATACAAACCAAGAAGTGCAGTCAAAGAAAATCCTAACAGAGAATTAGACTTTTTGAAAATTTGTAAAAATAAATTTTCAGATTTCCCTTCATTTGAAGATTCTAATTCTATTAAATTACCAACATGACTTAAATACTTTTGACCTTTCCAATAACCAATTTGTCCAATAGCCATTCCAATACCGGCAAGACCAAATCCGTAATGCCAATTATAAACTTCTCCAATATACCCTACTACTATTGCAGAAACAGCAGCTCCAATATTAATTCCCATATAAAAAATATAAAAACCCATATCTCTGTGATCTGAATCTTCTTTATTATATAAACCTCCTACCATCGTAGAAATATTACCTTTTAAACAACCTACTCCCAAAACAATAAAAGTTAATCCAGTATAAAATGCCCACAATGCCTCAACCGCCAAAATTCCATGACCAAAACAAAGTAGAAGACCGCCAACCATAACAGATTTTCTTTGGCCTAAAAACCTATCTGCCAAAATTCCACCTGGAATAGTAGCTAAATAAACAAACATAGTATACCATCCGTACAATGCTATTGCTGAACTTTCACTCCAACCCATTCCTGGGTTTTCACCTGATGTTTCAGAGACTAAATACAATACTAAAATTGCTCTCATTCCGTAGTAACTAAACCTTTCCCATATCTCTGTAAAAAAGAGAACAAATAAACCAGCAGGATGTCCGAAAATTGATTTTTGATGAATTTCAGTGTTAGTGTTCATATTTATGAATTAATAATTAATAATTTTTTTTCCGTGATAATGTTTTGATTTAATTTGATTATGGAGTTCATTAAAATTTTCAAAAGTAATTCCGCCGGCACAAATAATTTCAAAACTATCAGGTGCTAAATCTAGCATTTTTTTTAGAGTTTCTATAGAATCTTTTGCAAATTGCTGACCACCAGATGTTAACACTCCATTAATTTTTTTGTTTTTAATCAATAATGATAAAGAATCTATTACCGAATTAGTAGAATCAATTGCTTTATGGATTATAACATTTAAAGGTTTTGCGAACTTAGTCAACAAATCTATTTGCTCTATATTTAGATGTGAATTCTTGTTTAGACAACCCAAAACAACTCCATCAACACCTAATTCTTTACAAAATATAATAGATTTCAACATTAATCTAATTTCCTCCTCAGAGTAAATAAACGAAGGGTGCTTTGGCCTTATCATTACTCTAATTGGAATATTTAATTTAGAAAAAACTTTACTTATTAGTTTTTTTGATGGTGTCAATCCATCTAAATCTAATCTTGAACATAATTCAATTCTATTCGCACCATTTTTCTCGGCATTAATTGCGTCCTCAAGCGAATCAACACACACTTCTTTTAAGATTTGCATTCAGAAATATACCTAAAAGTGATGTCTTTTGAAAGTCTCCATAGCAGAATAGTCTGACATACCTAGGTCATGGAAGGTTTTAGCAATTGCTCTGTTTCTATCCTCAGTTCTAACCCAAAACTCTCTGTTGTCATCTCCTTGAAACATAACATTATCTTTTTGAGTTTGATGATAGAAAATAGCTTTTCTTTTTCTTAAAACTTGATTTGGACTCATAGGAACTGACATATCTATTTCATGAACTTCCCACTCGTGCCAAGCTCCTCTGTATAACCAAACCCAACAATCTTTCATGAAACTTTTTTCCTTTATTAATTCTAAAACATTAAAAAGAATGTCTAAACAAACTTTATGAGTCCCATGTGGATCAGCAAGATCTCCAGCAGCATAAATCTGATGAGGTTTAATACTGGAAATTATATCAGTAATTATTTTTTGATCAGCACTTGCAGGGGGCATTTTTTTAACAGTACCTGTTTCGTAAAATGGTAGCTTTAAAAAATGAACGTTAGCATCTGGAATTCCTACAAATCTTGTTGCAGCCAATGACTCTTTTTCTCTTATTAATGATGCTATTTTTCTAATCTCTTTATTAGCTAATATTTCATTATTCCCTTTAAGAATACTAATTAAATCTTTTGAACTTTTATTAGAATCTAAATTAATTTCTGAACAAACCTCAAGATATTTTAATACATCTGAATTATTTACAGCAATATTTCCAGATGTTTGATATGCAACATGAACCTCATGACCTTGATTGACTAGTCTAGAGAAAGTTCCTCCCATCGAAATTACATCGTCGTCTGGATGAGGACTAAAAATAAGTATTCTTTTTTTAGATGGCTGAGCCCTTTCTGGTCTATAACTATCGTCTGCATTTGGTTTGCCACCTGGCCATCCAGTTATAGTTCTATCTATCTTATTAAAAACCTCTATATTGATATCATAAGGAGATTGATAAATTAATAATTCTGATAAATTATTTTCATTATAATCTGACTCGGTTAAGTTTAGGATAGATTTTTTTGTTTTTTGACAAAGCCAAACTAACGCTTTAGCCTTAAGCTCTTTCGTCCAATTACAAGAACCTACTTTCCATGGTGTTTTGATTCTTGTCAAATCAGAAGCTGAAGTATTATCTAAAACAAATGTTACATTTTTATGTTTTTGTAAAAAGCTTGCTGGAAGATTAGAATCAACTTCACCTTCAATAGCATCTTTAATTACTTTTGATTTGTTTTGACCCCAAGCTAAAAGAACTATTCTTTTTGATTTTCTAATGGTATTAATACCCATTGTAATTGCTGTTGTTGGAACATTTTCTATTCCATAAAAAGCTTTTCTAGCATCATTTCTGGTAATATAGTTTAAGTGTACGATTCGAGTTAATGAATTATAATTTGATCCAGGTTCATTAAATCCAATATGTCCCGTTCTTCCAATACCTAAAAGCTGAAAATCAATTCCTCCAAGACTTGCGATGATTTTATCATATTTCTTACAATGATTGTTTACTTCATCTATTTCTAAATTCCCGTCTGGAATATAAATATTTTCTGAATTAATATCCACATGAGAAAATAAGTGGACATTCATAAAATGATGATAACTCTGAGAATCTGAGCTATTCATCGGAAAATACTCATCCAAATTGAAAGAAATTACATTTGAAAAACTAAGCCCATCTTCTTTGTGCATCCTTACAAGCTCTTGATAAACTGAAATTGGAGAAGAACCAGTAGCCAAACCCAATACACAAGACTTTTTTTCTTTTTGTTTTTTTTTAATTAAAATTGCTATTTCATTTGCAACCATTTTAGAAGCTTCTTTTGATTCATCAAAAATCACACTATGTATTTTTTCAAATCTAGTTTGCTCTAAAGTTCCAGGCGATTTATAATCTATTATCATTTTAGCTTTTTTAATTTATCCCAATTATATTTAAGAAATAATGCAAATGAAATCCCAATTATTAAAAAGGATATTCCACTATTTAAGTCTCCGTAAATAAAATGTCCTGTTGAAAATAAAAAAGAATAAATAGCAAAACTCCCTAACAACATACATATAATTCCTAAAGGAACAGACCACTTATTATCAGTCTTATCATTAAAGGAAATATTATTCTTTAAAGCTTCTTCTTTTATTTTTTTCCAACCTGGCCCACCTGGATTCGTTTTTTTACAAAAATTAATTAAATCTTCAAAAGAATCTGGCTTTGTTAAAAAAGTAACTATTATCCAAATAAGTGTGGTGAATAATACAACCGCTGGGAATTTATAATACGAAGGGTAAAATCCTAAATCAGAGAATAATATTTCACCAAGAGAGGTGAAATTTAAAAGAATGGAGATAAATCCAGAAACAAACATAGCTGAAATTTCACTCCAAGCGTTGATTCTCCACCAAAACCATCTCAAGATAAAAATCAATCCAGTACCTGCTCCAAACATTAGAATAACATCAAACAATTGAAGAGCATTTGTTAACAATAATGCAAAAACTGCACTTAGACAAAATAAAGTTACAGTTGAAATTCTACCAACATTAACAAGCTGTTTTTCAGTGGCATTTTTATTTACTTGTTGCTTATAAAAATCATTAACGATATACGAAGAACCCCAATTAAGATGTGTAGATATAGTTGACATATATGCTGCTACAAGCGATGCCACAACCAAACCTAATAATCCGGATGGAAGCATAGTCATCATAGCGGGATAAGCTAGGTCGTGTCCAAGTTTATCTTCAGAAACATTAGGAAAGGCTTCTTGAATGCTCGCTAGATCTGGAAACACTATTAATGAAGCTAATGCTACAATTATCCATGGCCATGGTCTAAGAGCATAATGCATTACGTTAAAGAAAAATGTAGCACCAATTGCGTGATTTTCATTCTTAGCAGCTAGCATTCGCTGAGCAATGTATCCTCCACCTCCAGGTTCCGCTCCAGGATACCAAGAACTCCACCATTGAACGGCAAGAGGAACTATTAATAATGGAACATAAATATTAGGATCATCAAGACTTGGAGTCATAGATAATATTTCAGGTGGAGTTTTAGCAATTAAATTTGCCATTCCACCAACTTCAGGAAGATTGACTAAATAATAAGCTGCACCTATGGAACCAGCCATTGCAGCAAAAAACAATATAAAATCTGTGTACACAACTCCTCTAAAACCTCCAACAGTACTAAATACAACAGTGATGGATCCAGCATATAAAATTGTTTCCATTGGTGAAAGACCTAACATTATCTCACCAATTTTAATTGCAGCGAGAGTTACTCCTGACATTGCCATAACATTAAAAATAACTCCTAAGTATATAGCTCTAAATCCTCTTAAAAACTTACCTCCCCAACCACTGTATCTTAATTCGTAAAACTCCATATCAGTGGCTACATTAGATCTTCTCCACAACTTGGCGTAAACAAAAACTGTCAACAAACCTGTTAAAAGAAATGCCCACCAAACCCAGTTACCAGCAACGCCTTTTGTTCTGACTATATCAGTAACTAAATTTGGTGTGTCAGTAGAGAAAGTTGTGGCTACCATTGAAATACCTAATAACCACCATGGCATATTGCGGCCAGAAAGAAAATATTCTGAAGAACTTGAGGAGGATTTTTTGGAAACTAAAAATCCTATAATTAAAGTTATTGAAAAAAAACTTGCTATGATGCTGTAGTCTAATGTAGATAATTCAATCATGGTAACATTAATTTACAAAATTAAACTGTCAACTTACAAATTTAATAAATAAATAGCTCAAGCATGTTATAATGTAGATGAAGAACTTCAAGAAAGATATTTATGTAACCCAATTATATCATTTTTAGAAGTTAAGTCTAGAACGTCATCATTCATGAGCAGAGCTTTAATATTTTTTTTATTGTCCACAATCATTTTTTTTAAAACATCAGGTATTTCTTTCTCATTTCTTGTATTATTAACTCTACAATTCTTGAAAAAAGTATAACATATTTCTCCATCAAATTTAAAAAGATTCATACTCACTCTAATCTTTCCTAATGAGTCTTTAGATTTATTAACCATTTGTTTGTCAGGCTTTTCTATTATATCAATCAAAAAATTCTTGTTATCGATTTTAGCAATTGCAAAAGAAGAAATTCTTTCCTTAGAAAATTTCAAACCCTGTTTATCATAAGCAATAAAAGCATTTTTGGATAAAGTAGATTTGATTTCTTTTAATGAATTAACAGAATATAAATTATCTCCATTACAAACACAAAAAGATTGATATTTTAGGATAGGGAATTGTTCCATTGTTTGAAATACCGCATCTGCAGTACCCAAAGGTTTTTTGCGATTAATAGGCAAGTACTGTACAGAAAAATAAATATTACAATTATTTAAATCCATTTTCAAAATATCATTGAAATTATTTCTAAAAAAAGATGCATCTTCAGATGAAACGATGTAAATGTTTTTAAAACCAGAATTAATTATATTTAAAATTAAATAGCTAATAAAAGGTTTTGATTCACGTCCAAACTCAATCAAAACTTTACTTTTTGAGTTAGCGGACTCAATTTGTTCTTTTGATAATTCGTTCTCAAAACTGGGCTGTTTCATTCTAGAGGATGCCCCGGCCGCCATAATAATAATAGAATCTGTCATCATTAATTTATTAAAATATATAAATTATTCTAATGAAGGTATTATGAAACTCTTTATGTAAGGAGTAGTGTGAGCTTCTTTTAGATAGTTTTCCAATTCAATAACTATTTTTGGAAAATTCTGAGAGACATCATTTAGTTCTTTAAGATCATTAGAAAGATCATATAGTTCAAGATTAGATTTTCCTTTAAAAAGATTCGTTTTTAAACCTTTCCACTTTCCCATTCTAATTGCTTGTAATCCTCCACTTGCTGGGTACTCCCAATACAAATATTTATGTTTTTTTTGTTTCTCCCCTTTTAGTTCAGGATAAAAACTAATACCATCTGTTTGAATTGGCGACTCTATACTAGCCACATCAAGAGCTGTTTCAAAAAAATCATAAAATGCAGAAATATGATTAGAGGAGGTTCCAGGTTCAATTTCATTTGGCCAACTTGCAATCATGGGAACCCTTATTCCTCCCTCATTCACACTTCCTTTCATCGTATTTCTTGAATTAACAAAAATTCCTGTACTGTTAAAAAATTCAGAATCCACCTGTGGAACATGAGAAGGTCCATTGTCACTAGTAAAAATTATAAGAGTGTTTTCATACTGTCCAATTTCCTTAAGCTTGGCAATAATTTCTCCAACTTGCTCGTCTAAATAAGAAATCATAGCAGCATAAGTAGCCCTTGGTGTCCTGTTGGGGTAATATGATCTTCCAACATAAGGTTCCTCATCACCAAACTTTTCATTGTAATATTTAACCCAATCCTCGGGGGCTTGTAAAGGTAAATGTGGAAGAGGCGAAGCATAATAAAGAAAAAATGCATTCTTTTTATTTTGCTCAATAAAACTCAGAGCCTCATTGTGCATTAAAGTAGGAGCATAATCGCTTTGATTATATTTCTTATAGGATTCTTGATTATAAGGGTCTTTATCACCAAGAGTTTCATTCTTATTAACAATGTAATTATTTAGAATATGTCTGTTTTCATTTCTCCATAAGTGAGTTGGGTATAGGGTGTGTGCTTGTCTTTGACAATTATAACCATAGAAAAAATCAAAGCCTTTTTTATTTGGAACACTACTAGTCAAAGGAGCTCCTAATCCCCATTTCCCAACCATTCCTGTTTTATAACCATTATCTTTCAAAACTTTAGCAACTGTTAAAATAGAATCCAACAATGGTCTTTGACCTTCTAAATTTGGATCATCAAACATCGCTTGAAAACTCCATACATCACCTCTTTCACTCCATTCACCATTTGCTCTAATATGAGTATTTCCCTGATGCATTCCTGTCATTAGCACACTCCTTGCTGGGGCACAAACTGGAGCACCAGAATAATGATTAGTAAAAAGCATTCCTGTTTTAGATAGATTATCGATGTTAGGTGTTTCAATATGTTTTTGTCCAAAAACTCCGAGCTCACCATAACCTAAATCATCAGCTAAAATGTAAACTATATTGGGTTTTACTTTTTTATTTTGTTCGCAACCAAAAAGAACTAAGGCTATAAAAAAAACAAGGAAATAATTTAATAAAATTTTCATTTTTATTTTTTAATAGTAGTAAATGTCGTGAAAAATTATAAAAGGACATGTTTATTAATTAAATTTTACAATTGCTATCTTTACACAGTTAAAAAAGAAAATTTGAAAAATAAAGTGGAAGGTTTCTCTAAATTATCCAAACTAGAAAAAATAAATTGGATTAATAAGACTTATTTTCATAACAACCATAATTCATATAATTTTCTTAAACAATACTGGACTAGTGACAAAGAATTACAGAAAATTCATGATGAGTTTTCTGAAAATACGATCTCAAATTTTCTTTTACCACTAGGCATAGCTCCTAATTTTTTAATTGATGGTGAGGACTATACAATTCCTATGGCAATCGAGGAAAGTTCAGTGGTTGCAGCTGCCTGTAAAGCAGCAAAATTTTGGAGGAAAAGAGGTGGCTTTAAAACAAAAATAATCAACTTCAAAAAATCGGGACAAGTACATTTTATATTCAATGGTAATGTAGAAAAATTAAATATTTTTTTTTTAAAAATAAAAAAACTACTAATTAAAGATTGTCAAAAAATTAGTCATAATATGACTAACAGAGGAGGTGGAATTTTGGATATAGAAATATTAGATAAAACCAATGATATAGAAAATTATTTTCAGCTAAATGCCTTTTTTGACACTGTAGATTCTATGGGTGCTAACTTTATTAATTCTTGCTTAGAACAATTTGCTAAAACAATTAAAAGAGAAGCTTTAGAATTTGAAAATTTTTCTGTAAGTGAAAAGAACATTGAGATTATAATGAGTATTCTTTCCAATTATGTTCCAGAATGCTTAGTAAGAGCTGAGGTAAGCTGTCCTATTGAAGATTTAGATGTAGAATCTGAGTTAAACCCTAATCAATTTGCTGAAAAATTTAAACAAGCAATCGAAATTGCAAAAACTCAAAAAGAAAGAGCGGTAACTCATAACAAAGGTATTATGAATGGAATAGATTCTGTTATTATTGCAACTGGAAATGATTTTAGAGCAATTGAAGCAGGTGTACATGCTTATGCATCTAAAAAAGGATATTATACCAGTCTATCTGATGTAAGTATTGAAAACGGAGTATTTAAATTTTGGACTGAATTACCAATTTCACTTGGAACTGTTGGGGGAATAACAAGTATTCATCCTCTAGTAAAATGGTCTCTGAGATTACTTAAAAATCCAACAGGAAAAGATTTAATGAAAATTGTAGCTGTAGCAGGACTTGCCCAAAATTTTGGGGCTCTATCTTCCTTAATCTCATCTGGAATTCAAAAAGGACATATGAAAATGCATTTAATTAATATTTTAAATACATTAAATTCAAGTGAAGATGAAAAAAATAAATTAATTCATTATTTTAAATCGAACGTAGTTTCTTTTAGTTCTGTTGAAAAAGAACTATTAAATATTAGGAACAATGAATTATAAAACCAATAGTTATGGAAAAATATTAATTACATCAGAGTATGCAGTTCTACAAGGAGCTTTAGCACTGGCTATTCCAACTAAATTCAAACAGTCACTATCTTACATAAAAAACAACTCAAACTCATTAATTTGGAAAAGTTATAATTCAGAAAATAAAGTATGGTTTGATTGCGAATTTCTTTTGCCAAATCTTAAATTAATTCAAAATAGTGATAACAAAATAGGAGAAGATCTTCTCTCTATTTTATTTTCTGCAAAAAAATTAAATCCTTATTTTTTAAATATAGACTTTGGTGGAGTTGTAAGTACTGAACTTGATTTTCCAAATAACTGGGGACTAGGAAGTTCTTCTACCTTAATTAATAATATTGCTAATTGGGCTAATATTAATCCTTTTGAATTACTATGGACTAATTTTAATGGAAGCGGTTATGATATAGCTTGCGCAAATAGTGATTCGCCTATTTTATATAAACTTGAAAACAATAAACCTATTGTTGATAAGGTATCTTTTGACCCAACATATTCAAATAATTTATTTTTTATTCATTTAAATAAAAAACAAAATACAAATGACGAAATAAAAAAATTTAATACTAAAAAATTATCTCAAAAACTTATTTTTAAATTTTCTGATTTAACTAGAAAGTTTCTAAATTCTAAAAACATTATAGATTTTCAGATTTGTATAAAAGAACACGAATCAATTCTTTCAAAAGAACTTAACACAGTTTCTATTAAAAAAAAATTATTTGATGATTATAAGGGAGAAATTAAAAGTTTAGGTGCTTGGGGAGGAGATTTTATCCTAGCAGCTGGTCCTATTGACTCTCCCTCATATTTTCAGAAAAAAGGATTTAAAACAATTATTCCTTTCAAAAAAATGTTTTAAAAAATTAAGTTTGGCACGATTAATGTAAAGAGTATTATATAATATTTTTGGTTAGTTGTTGTTAAAAATACCCCTGTGTTCCAAAACCAGGGGTATTTTGTTTTTAATTACTTACATCCACTACTGTTCTAAATCCAGCATGCATGGAACTTGAATCTGGAGTGCTTTTCATTCTCATGGAATTTCTATACCCACTACAATAAGAATCATTACATAAAAAACTTCCTCCTCTCATCACTTTTTTAGGGCTGTAAGGTTCGTTAGGGTCATAACTAGATTTTGGACCTTTAGGATTAATAGCTGTTTTTTCTGAACTCATTTTATAATATTCTGAGTGATACCAATCTGAGCACCATTCCCAAACATTTCCTGCAAGGTCATAGAATCCGTATGCGTTAGGTTGAAAAGATTTTACGGGTGCAGTATAATAATATTGATCATTTGTATTATTATTAGATGGGAACTTTCCTTCCCAGGTATTTGCTTTTGATTTTCCTTCGTAAATTAATTCATTTCCCCAACTATATATGTTATTCTTTAATCCCCCTCTGGAGGCATATTCAAATTCTGCTTCTGTAGGAAGTCTTTTACCAGCCCACTTGCAATAGGCCAAAGCATCATCCCAACTAATATGAATAACTGGATGATTACCTTTTCCATTAATATTACTGTCTTTTCCTAGTGGATTTCTCCAACTGGCATTTTTTTCGAGTTTCCACCATTGTGTAAAATCATTCATGTTTTCGGTTTCGATTTCATAAAAAATCAATGAAGCTGGTGCCATCAAACTATCATGAGGCTTCGGAGTTCCTGGCGGAAGAATCTTTTTAATTTCGTTCCAATCAATTACTTTTTCTGCTGTGGTGACAAATCCTGTTTCCTCAACAAATTCATTGAATTGGTCATTTGTAACTTCTGTTTCGTCCATCCAAAATGAATTGACTACTACTTTATGTTTTGGAAATTCATCTTGCATTGCTTGATTATTATCTCCTCCCATTTCAAATTCACCTCCTTCAACGAATATCATTCCTTCAGTATTTTCATTTAAAATAAATTCTGTCACTTTTAAGTCCTCAGGGTTATTTTTGGAAAAGACCATAGATGGCATACAATTATGTGAGCTATTCACTTTAGGTTTTTTGTTTATAAAATCACATGATAAAAAACACGTGAAAAAAACTATTGTAATTAATCTATATTTCATTTTAATTATTTTTAATATCTAAAAATAGTTGATTTGTATTGAAATTTTAAGGCATTAGTCTTTTTTTAGTAAGTCAAATGATTTAAAAAACATAAATTGGTTTAACATTAAAATAATAATTACATATTTTTAACATTATAATTTTATTTAAAAAAATGGATAAAAAACTTGCGGAAAAATATTGGAAAGAAAACATAAAATATCTTATCATTCTTTTGTCTATTTGGTTTACAGTTTCTTTTGGATTTGGAATTCTTTTGATAGAGGAATTAAATCAATTTAAAATTGGTGGGTTTAAATTAGGCTTTTGGTTTGCTCAACAAGGCTCCATTTACGTATTTGTAATATTGATATTTATTTATATCATTTTAATGAACAGATTAGATAAAAAATATAATTTAAAATAATCATTTATGACTCTTCAACTTTGGATATGGCTAATGATTGGATTAACTTTTTCTCTTTATATTGGAATTGCTATTTGGTCTAAAGCAGGCTCAACTAAAGAATTTTATGTAGCCGGTTCTGGTGTTTCGCCCTTAGCAAACGGAATGGCTACAGCCGCAGATTGGATGTCAGCAGCATCATTTATTTCAATGGCTGGTTTAATTTCCTTTATTGGTTATGATGGATCAGTTTACTTGATGGGTTGGACCGGAGGATATGTTTTACTTGCCCTTCTATTAGCACCTTATTTGAGAAAATTCGGAAAATTCACTGTTCCTGATTTTATAGGTGACAGATATTATTCAGACACTGCTAGAGTTGTAGCTGTATTTTGTGCATTAATTATCTCGTTTACCTACGTTGCTGGCCAAATGAGGGGAGTTGGACTGGTTTTTTCAAGATACTTAGAGGTCGATATAAACACAGGTGTTGTTATTGGAATGGCTATTGTTTTATTTTATGCTGTTTTAGGTGGAATGAAAGGAATAACTTACACTCAAGTCGCTCAATATTGCGTATTGATTTTTGCTTTTATGGTTCCAGCTATTTTTATTTCTATACAAATGACTGGAAACCCTATCCCACAATTAGGGTTTGGATCTCAAGGATCAGACGGAATTTATCTTTTAGACAAATTGGACGGTCTTAGTAGAGATTTAGGTTTTCATGAGTATACGACAGGGGAAAAATCAAAGCTTGATGTATTTTTTATTACTGCTGCTTTAATGGTAGGAACGGCAGGACTTCCTCATGTTATTGTCAGGTTTTTCACTGTTAAAAAAGTAAGTGATGCAAGAAAGTCTGCTGGGTGGGCTCTACTATTCATAGCAATTTTATATACTACTGCCCCTGCAATTGCAGTTTTTGCTAGAACAAATCTAATCGAAACAGTAAGTGAGAAAAAATATGACGATATGCCTGTTTGGTTTGAAAACTGGGAAAAAACTGGTCTTTTAACTTTTACTGATAAAAATAAAGACGGAGTTATTCAATATGTTGCAGATCCACAAATAAACGAATTAACTATTGATAGAGATATAATGGTAATGGCTAACCCTGAAATTGCTGAGCTACCAAACTGGGTAATAGCGTTACTCGCAGCGGGTGCTTTAGCGGCAGCCTTGTCAACTGCAGCTGGACTTTTACTTGTCATATCCTCCTCAATATCCCATGATCTAATCAAAAAAATTATAAAACCCGATGTTAGTGAAAAAGGAGAACTAATTGCGGCTAGAGTTTCTGCCTTTTTTGCCGTTTTGTTAGCTGGTTATTTTGGAATTAATCCACCTGGATTTGTAGCGGCAGTAGTAGCTCTAGCGTTTGGTCTTGCGGCAGCTTCTTTTTTTCCAGCTATAGTAATGGGTATTTTTTATAAAAGAATGAATAAAGAAGGTGCGATTTCAGGGATGGTAACCGGACTACTATTAATGCTTTTTTATATGACAAAATTTAAGTTTGGTTGGTTTGGAGGAGGAACTGAAGCAGATTGGTGGTTTGGAATATCTCCAGAGGGCTTTGGAACATTTGCTATGTTAGTTAATTTTGTTGTCTCTTTATCTGTTTGTCATTTAAATGCAAAACCACCTCAAGAAATACAGGAATTAGTAGAAAATATTAGAATTCCAACAATTGAAAATTAATGAAAAGCCTAAAATTAATTCTTTTCTTTTTTATCCTTAGTAATTCAAATGCCCAAGATCTTAATCAATATGAAAAAGAAGTCTTTGTATTTGAAAAAGAAACGCTGAATTACAGAATTTTAAAACCTTTAAATTATAACCCAAATAAACAATATCCTGTTCATTTGTTTTTACACGGAGCTGGTGAAAGAGGAAATGATAATGTTTCTCAATTAGTACATGGAGGAAAACTTTTTTTAAAAAAAGAGAATAGAGAACAATATAACTCATGGGTCATATTTCCACAAGCTCCTAAAAACGATTGGTGGGGATACAAGGATCCGTATAAGTTTGATTATAACGTAAAAGAATCTAAAGCTATGGGTTTAGTTGTAAAGTTAATGGACGATTTTATTGAAAGAAAAGATGTTAATTCTAATAAAGTCTATGTAAGTGGACTGTCCATGGGAGGTATGGGAACTTTCGTGATTTTAAATTTGAGACCTGAAATGTTTGCAGCTGCAACTCCAATTTGTGGAGATGGAGATCCTAACTTAGTTGGTAACTATTCAAAAAAAGTTCCTGTTTGGATTTTTCACGGATCTGATGATATTACTGTTAGTCCAAAAAAATCTTTAAAAATGGCTAAAGCTATAATCGAAAACGGAGGAAGTCCAAAAATTACTTTCTATGAAAATACTGATCATGTGGGAGGCTGGGAAAATGCTTTTGCAGAAAAAAAATTTTTAAAATGGATTCACTCTAAAACTAAAAAATAAAAAAATGAATTTAAAAAAAATAATTACTATCATACTAATAATTTTTGCGATGTCAAATAATTCAAATGCTCAAGAAGTCGATATCCAAGGAGGAGGAACGCTAACCGATTGGGCTCACTTAAAAAAATATGAACAAAGTAACTCTAAACTTAAAAATATAAACGACCCGAATCGAGTTGTTTTTATGGGAAATTCAATAACAGAGGGGTGGTCTAATTTTGATGAAGATTTTTTTATAAATAATCCATTTATAAATAGAGGAATTAGTGGACAAACCACTCCACAAATGTTAATTAGATTTAGACCAGATGTGGTCAATTTAAATCCTAAAGCTGTTGTAATTTTAGCTGGAATAAATGATATAGCTGAAAATACTGGACCTGTAACTTTAGAAAATATAGCAGAAAACATCATCTCAATGGCTGAAATTGCTAAAGCAAATGGTATTAAAGTATTAATTTGTACAACTCTTCCAGCAATTGATTTCCCTTGGTCACCTGGAATGGAACCTGGTCCAAAAGTAATTAAATTAAACTCTATTTTAAAAGCCTATTGTGATTCAAATGACATTACCTATGTAGATTATTTTTCAGCAATGTCTGATGAAAAAGGAGGGTTAAAAGTTCCTGAGTATACAACAGCCGATGATTTAGTACATCCTAATTTAGCTGGTTATAAAGTGATGGAGAAAATCATTCTTAAAGCACTTAAATAATTTCATTAACTTTAGATTAATGAAAAAAGATATTCGCAATAATCTTTTCTATTTTCTAATACCATTAATTGGGATTTTAGTCTTTAAGTACTTTTCAACAAAACCTTCTGTTGATCAAATTTTAGTTAATTATAATACAATCCCAAACAAAGATTTCAAAGAAACTAACACCACGTTTCAAGCAGTTAATTTCAATTTCGACGTTAAACCAATATTGTCTGATAAATGCTACACTTGTCACGGCCCTGATGATAAAGCAAGAAAAGCTAATTTAAGACTAGACGTTCAAGAAGGTTTTTATTCAGCACTTGAAGACAATCCAAATCATTTTGTAATTAATCAGAACAATCCCAATGAAAGTGAGATTTTAAAAAGAATTGATAGTGAAAATTTACAATATTTAATGCCTCCACCCGAATCTAATTTAAAATTATCAGAAAGAGAAAAACAAATTTTAAAAAAGTGGGTTCTACAGGGTGGAAAATGGGAGCCTCATTGGGCGTATACCAAACCACAATTACCAGAAATTCCAGAAGTAAATATTGAAAATTGGACATCTAATGAAATAGATTTTTTTGTAGCCAACAAATTAGAATCTAAAGGGATGTCTCCGTCAAAAATTGAAGAAAAAGAAATATTAATTAGAAGAGCTTATTTTGATATAACTGGCCTTCCACCTTCTTTAGATGATATTGATAAATTTGTTTCTGACACTAGTGAAGACGCTTATGAGCATGTTATTGACAATTTATTAGAATCTAAATCTTACGGAGAAAGAATGACTGCAATTTGGATGGATTTATCTAGATACGGAGATAGTCATGGCTATCAAGATGATCAAGAACGAATCATGTGGCCATGGAGAGATTGGGTAATTCACGCTTATAATTCAAATATGCCATATGACAAGTTTATTACATGGCAAATGGCAGGAGACATGCTTCCAAACGCTACAAAAGAACAAATTTTAGCTTCTGGCTTCAACAGAAATCATAAAATTACTCAAGAAGGTGGTGTTGTGCCTGAGGAATATAGAGTTGAATACGTTGCAGATCGAACGGTTACTTCTGCAAAAATCATGATGGGATTAACAGTCGAATGTGCAAGATGTCATACTCACAAATATGATCCAATTTCTCACGATGAATTTTTTAGTTTTTATAGTTTTTTTAATAACGTTGATGAGGATGGTTTAATTGTTTATGGTGACACAGCACCAAAACCAAACTTAACTATTAGCGCAAAAGATATTAAAAAGGATTTACCTTTTGTAAACCTACCAGATAGTATCAATAACGTCACACTTATGGTAATGAAAGAAACTGAAAACTTAAGAAACACTTATGTTTTAAACAGAGGAAGTTATGACTCTCCAACTAGACTCGTTAAACCCAGCACTCCGGAAGTTGTATTAAAATTTGATGAGCAAAAATATTCATCCGACAGAGTAGGATTATCAAAATGGTTTTTTGACAAAGACAATCCTCTGACATCAAGAGTTACAGTCAATAGATTATGGCAACAATTTTTTGGAATTGGTATAGTAGCTACACCTGATGACTTTGGAAGTCAAGGTAATAAACCATTTAATCCTGAATTATTAGATTGGTTAGCCTATACATTTCAAAATAAAGACAACTGGGATACTAAAAAGTTTATTAAAAGAATAGTAATGTCCTCTACTTACAAACAGTCTAGTAAAGTTAAGAAAGAAAACCGTTTAAGGGATTCTGATAATACATACCTAGCTAATTATCCAAGGCAAAAACTTTCAGCTGAAATGATTAGAGATAATGCTCTCGCTACAAGCGGAATGCTTGTTGAAAAAATTGGTGGTCCTAGTGTTAAACCAATGCAACCACCAAACCTATGGAATGAAGTTACAGGCGGTGGTGGTGGAAGTTTAGCATTCTATGTTCCAGATACAGGAGACAACTTATTTAGAAGAAGTTTATATACTTTTTGGAAAAGAACAGTTCCTCCTCCCTCTATGATGATATTTGATGCTCCAACTAGAGATTTTTGTGTTCCAGTAAGGCAAAAAACCAGTACTCCATTACAATCTTTAGCATTAATGAATGATCCTCAGTATCAACTTGCTGCAGAAAATTTATCAGAATCAATTTTCAAAGAAAAAATCTCAATTGACGAAAAAATTTTAAAACTTTATAGAACTGTTACTGGAAGAACACCAATTGAAATTGAATTAATTAAGCTAAAAGAATTTTTTATCGAAATTAAAAAATTAAATGATATTGAAGACCAAAAAGCTTTCAATTCTTTAACAGTATTAGTTTATAACTTAGATGAAACCACCCAAAAAAGTTAAAAATGGAAGAAATACATAAACACTTTCTAAACAACAACAGACGAAACTTTTTAAAAAAAGCTGGTTTAGGTATTGGTGGTTTAGCACTAGGCTCTATGCTAAATCCATTTGGAACAGGCAATGATACTGATCCTTTTTCATCATTAAAAAATGATTTAAACCTTCCTCATTTTGCCCCAAAAGCAAAAAGAATTATTTATTTATTTCAAAGTGGAGGGCCATCGCAGTTAGACCTATTTGACTATAAACCAAAATTAAATCAATTTAGGGGAAGTGATTTACCAAAATCTGTCAGAGATGGTCAAAGATTAACAGGAATGACCTCAGGTCAAAATAATTTTCCATTGGTTGGAAGTAATTATAATTTTAAAAAATACGGAGAATCTAGAGCGTGGGTTAGTGAATTAATGCCCTACGTTGGTAAAATTGCTGATGAGTTATGTTTTGTGAAATCTATGCATACAGAAGCAATAAATCATGATCCTGCGATAACTTTTTTTCAGACTGGATCACAACAACCAGGTAGACCTAGTATGGGTTCGTGGATGAGCTATGGTTTAGGTAGTCTAAATAATAATATGCCATCATTTGTGGTTCTTCTTTCTAATGGTACAGGAAGACCTAAAGGTCAGCCTCTTTATTCTAGACTTTGGGGAAACGGGTTCCTAAGTTCTCTACACCAAGGGGTTCAATTTAGGGCAGCTAAAGATCCTGTTTTATATTTAAAAAATCCAGATGGTGTGACTGCTCAAGAAAGAAGAAAAATGCTAGATTATTTAGCAGAACTAAATCACCAACAGGAAGCTTCATTTGGGGATCCAGAAATTAGTAGTAGAATAGCTCAATATGAAATGGCTTATAGAATGCAGACTTCTGTCCCTGAAACAATGGATATTTCTGATGAGCCTGACCATATTCTTCAAATGTATGGGCCTAATGCTCAGAAGCCAGGAACCTATGCTGCGAATTGTATTCAGGCTAGAAGATTAATTGAGAAAGATGTGAGATTTGTTCAGCTTTATCATATGGGATGGGATCAACATGAAAACCTACCTAACCAAATCAAGGGACAATCAAGTGATGTTGATCAACCGACAGCTGCACTTATTATGGATCTAAAACAGAGAGGATTACTTGAAGATACACTCGTAGTATGGGGAGGAGAGTTTGGTAGAACTAACTATTGCCAGGGTACTTTATCAGACACTAATTATGGTAGAGACCACCACCCAAGATCATTTACAATTTTTATGGCAGGAGCAGGTATTAAGCCAGGATTTAGCTATGGAGAGACTGATGATTTAGGATATAATATAGTTAAAAATCCTGTTCATGTTCATGATTTACAAGCAACAATATTAAATCAATTTGGAGTTGATCATACAAGAATGGTATACAAACATCAAGGAAGAAGATTCAGATTAACTGATGTTTCAGGAAATGTAATTAAAGACTTACTTGCCTAATTATTTTAAATGTTGTTTGAAAAATTTCCAGATTTCACTACTGGCACTTATATCTTTATTTCCCCATGAACCAGGCCAATCGTGACCTCCACCCGTAACAGTGTAAAGCCAAACTTCATTATTATTAAGACCTTCTTTTCTTTTAGTTAGAGAAACTGTTGATTTATCAGAAGAATCAATATCTGGAAAATCTATTTTTTCAGTTTTTGTAGTAGAATTTAATTCTGCCCAAAAATCCATGACTTTTAAAATATGTGGAGCCCCTCCCCACCCATATGCAGTTGACATGGTTCCATCCCATGGAACTGTTGTGTCATTAGTTCCAGAAATCTGTAAAGCAGGTATTTTAAAAGCTGGGGCACAATTTTCCCAATCCTTTCGACTCATTGTTCCAGTAATTGATGCAATAGCTTTGAATACATCTGACTTTTCACAGCCTAATGTGTAGCTCATAAAACCTCCATTTGACATACCACTAGTAAAGGTATTCTCTAGATTAATTTTATAATTAAATTGTATTTTCTTTGCTAATTGTGTTAAAAAATCAATATCATTTATTGAACTCATTTCTAAATTAGCATTCCAATGAGTTTGACCGGTGGCTAAAGTTGATCCCTGAGGATAGCAAACCATAAAACCATTTTGATCAGCTAAAGTATTCATCTGAGAATAGCTCATAATAGTCATTGCTGAACTACCAAAACCATGCAATACAAATACTAAAGGAGAATTTTCAATAAAATCTTTGGGCTTATGTAAAATATAGGTTCTAGTTAACCCGTCATGCTCAAAAGTAAATTGTTTTGTAGTCCAATCATTATCAATAATACTCTCAGCACTAGTATCATCTTTTTCACAACTAATAAATAAGAAAACGCTAAAAAGTAAAATTAAATACTTGCTCATATCAATTAATCTTATATCGTCCAGGAACCGGTATAGGATATCTTCCGTTCTGATCGGGTGAAACAGGTGGAGCTGAATTCCAATCAAGGTTTTCAGGTACCAAAAAATCTGTTGAATTCATAGCTTGTTCCCATGTTATTTCTTTACCAGTATATGTAGCCATTCTTCCCATAATTGATGTCAAAGTAGATTTGGCTCCATATTCAGTATTATTTATCACTTCTCCCCCTCTTATTGAGGCAAATAATTTATCATGTTCAATTTGATAAGGGCTTTTATCCCCTTTGGAATTATATTTAAATACAGAATTACCATTGTAATCCATTACTTGAGCAATGTTCTTATTAGTTGAAATCACAGCTTTAGTTCCCTGAAAAGTTTCACTTACTTTACGGTAAGTTCCAGGCTGATGCCTACATTGACTCGATATAACCGCTCCACTTGGATAATTAAATTCCACGTAATGATGATCAAAAATTTGACCATGATCTATTCCATTTCTGACTTCTCTTCCTCCCATACCACTTGCTGACTTAGGATACTCTCCAATAAACCAATTAGCGACATCAAGGTTATGAACATGTTGTTCCACAATGTGATCACCACAAAGCCAATTAAAATAATACCAATTTCTCATCTGATACTCAATTTCTGATTGACCAGGTTCTCTTTTTCTTACCCAAACTCCAGCTCCGTTCCAATAAACTTGACCAGATACTATTTTACCAACATCACCTTTTTTCACTTTATCAAACAATGATAAATAGCTGTTTTGATAGCGTCTTTGAAGACCAACTACGACATTTAATTTTTTTTGTTCAGCCAATTTTCCCGATTTCAAAACCCTTCTTATTCCATTTGGGTCAGTTGCAACCGGTTTTTCCATAAATACATGTTTATCATTCTCAATAGCATACTCAAAATGTAAAGGCCTAAATCCTGGTGGTGTTGCAAGTATCACAACATCTGCTAAATCTATTGCTTTTTTATAACCGTCAAAACCATGAAATCTGTTTTTTTCTTTAACACTAATTTTTATTTCACCATCTAATTCGTCTTTAATACTTTTTAGACTATTTTCAACCCTGTCCAAAAAAGCATCTGCCATAGCTACTAATTCAACATCTTTGTCTGCTCTAAGTGCTTGAACTACTGCGCCAGTTCCTCTACCGCCACAGCCAACAACTGCTAGTTTAAGTTTTTTATCAATTGTATTATTAGCCATAGCCTCTAGTGAAAATGGAACTGTGAGTAAAGCTCCAGTACTAATTGTTGTGTTTTTCACAAATGATCTTCTATTTAATTTTTCTTCTTTCATATATATTATATTAAAAAATTGTCTGTTTTTTTATAAGCATCGATAAGAGCTTTTTCACCTTTTTTATTTGGAATAGAATTCCCATGTTCCATTCCTAAAATTCCATTAAATCCTTTGTTATGAATATACTTAAAAATATTTTTATAATTTATCTCTCCTGTTGTTGGTTCTTTTCTTCCTGGATTATCACCAATTTGAAAATAAGCAATTTCATCCCAACAAGCCTCAATATTTGGAATCAAATTTCCCTCTTCAATTTGTTGATGATAAATGTCAAATAAAATTTTACATGAGTTAGAGTCTACCGATTTACATATTTCATAAGCCTGTGGACTTTTTGAAAGAAATAAACCTGGATGATTTTTAAAATTAAGAGGCTCTAAAACCATAGTAATTCCATGCGGCTCTAAAATATCACACGCAAACTTTAATGATTCTATAACATTGGAAGTTTGATACCCTATGTTTAATTTTAAATCTAAGTGACCAGGAACAACTGTGATCCATTTGGCATTAACTCTTTTAGCAACATCAACAGATTCTTTAATTTCATTTAAAAATTCATTTCTCATTTTCTTATTCCCACTAGCTAAATTTGGTTCTTTCCAGTATATAGTGTGAGCAACAAAAACACCCATTTTCATGTTATTTTTCAACATAAATGAGGCCATTTTTTTTTGAGTCCCCAACTCTCTTTTTCTCATGTTGTTGTCCTCAAATGCAGTAAAACCTTGATCTATCATAAACTGTAATTGATCTATCGGATTATCTCCAGCATGATTTTTAAACATTCCAAGATGGGGAGCATATTGTAAATTAAAATTATGTTTACTTTTTAACTCATTGTAATTAGAAAAATTTGAATTAACAGAAAGTAAGCCAGCAGATACTAAGGATGAGTTTCTTATAAAATTTCTTCTTTTCATAATAATTATATTTTATTAAATTATTCCCAATAAGCTAGTTGTTCTTTAAATGAGGGTGTTTTTAATGGTCTTATTATTCTAAAACCTACAAACTGAGCATCTGTATGCCACCAGATACTTCTTGGTATTTGAGGGTCTTGTTTCTTCCACTTTTTAGAAGAAGCTTGTCTTGAAGCGCTTCTTAATTTAAAATTAGAATTCATCCAAGATCCTCCTCTCACAACTCTTGGGTATAACTTAGATGGTTTTTTATATGGGCTAAGTGTTATGGAATCTTTAAATTTTTGATAAGATCTTACATCATGACTATCTAAGGTCCATTCAGATACATTACCGTGCATATCGTACAATCCCCATGGGTTAGGTTTTTTTTTCCCAACTTTATGATAGGACTCGTTACTATTGTTTTTATACCACGCATAATCATCAAGCATATTTAAATCATCTCCAAAAGAAAAAGCAGTATTTGTTCCAGCCCTACAAGCATATTCCCATTCAGCTTCCGTTGGGAGTCTATAAAAATTTCCTGTCATTGCTGAAAGCCACTTACAAAATTTCTTAGCAGCAAGTTGAGTCATAGAAATGGCAGGGTATCCATCAGTACCCATTCCAAAACTCATTTCAACATAAGGTGTTGTTGCTCCAGAGACTCCATCAACATCAACATTCACTTCATTTAGAGAATTAAAGTTTGGTTGGTTTTTATCAATATCTCGACTCATAAAAAGATGATATAAATCCCAAGTCGTTTCATATTTAGCCATCCAAAAAGATTCCAATCGAACTAAATGTCTTGGACCTTCATCAGCCATTCTATTCTTTTCACTATTTGGACTACCTATTAAAAAATCTCCTCCCACAATCGGAATCATATCCAAACCAAAATTGGTTCCAACTATTTTTTGTTCATAGTCTTCAAATAAATCATTTTGAGCAAATACAAAAAGTGGTAAAATTATTGATAGAAAATAAATATTTTTCATCTTTATTAAATTAATGAAAAATTTAAGACTTAAGCTATTAAATAGTGCATATTTAGGGTGTATTGAATCAGAAATCTCTGTAGGGACTATCAAGATATTTGTTTGCTTCTTCTTCTTTAAACTTTGCTGAATTATTATCCCAATGAAGTGTTTTTCCAGGAAATCTTCCAGCAATTACGCCAAGCAAAATTGTTTCAGTTAAACGTGCGGAATACGAAAAAGGGGCGGTACAATTATCTTTTCCTAAACAAGCATCTACAAATTGATGATAATGTAAATAAGATTCACCTCCATAATCCCTAACTGGCTTATTAGTTATTTTACCAGATTTTTCAAGTTCAGAAAGATCTAAATCAACATATTCTCCATCAATAATTAATTTAGGAAGTTCCATAAAATGGGGAAGCAACAATCTGCCTT
Source organism: Cryomorphaceae bacterium BACL29 MAG-121220-bin8 (assembly GCA_905181705.1). GTDB lineage: Bacteria > Bacteroidota > Bacteroidia > Flavobacteriales > Flavobacteriaceae > MAG-121220-bin8. The sequence goes on from CAJIYP010000003.1 coordinate 501,950, forward strand.
TTTCTCCAATGAACATAGCACCTTGCAAAGGAAGCTTCTCTTTATTTGGTAATTTCAAGTGTTTATGATTTTTTGGAGCTCCAGAACCATCTTGCCATATCCATTTTAATTTTTCTGCAGTGTATTTTGTTCCAGGAAATTCGTAAGTAACTTCATTATTTTCAGGAAAGCCAAATCCATTGGGTTTTCTACATTTATTTTTGATTGTCAAGGGTACGTCCAATTCTAAAGCATTGTATGGAGTATCAAAAATATGAACACCCATGTCTCCTAAAGTTCCACATCCGTAATCCACAATTTTTCTCCAATTACCAGGATGATATAATTTATCCTTAAACTCTCTATTTACTGCTGTACCAAGCCACAAATTCCAATCTAAATTTTCAGGTATAGAGTCAGAACCTTTTGGTTTTGAACCATCATATCCCCAATTTTTTGGAGACCATGCTCTAACCGTACTGACTTTTCCAATAATACCAGATTGAATTAGTAGAGTAGCTAATTTATAATCATAAAAAGAGTGTACTTGAATCCCCATTTGGGTGATTAGATTTTTATCTTTTGCCATTTTTCGCATCGCTCTAGCTTCGCTAACATGATGAGTTAATGGTTTTTGGCAATAAACTGATTTATTTAATTCCATTGCCAACATTGAGGCAGGAGCGTGAGTATGATCAGGTGTTGAAACTATAACAGCATCAATCAAATTATTAATTTCTTTAAACATTATCCTGTAATCTTTAAAGAGTTTAGCATTTGGATATAACTTACTTGCCGCTTTCAATGCGTTTGAATCTACATCACAAAGCGCTACAACTTCTACAGATTTATGTGAGGCAATATCATTTAAATCTGCTGCTCCCATTCCCCCTACACCTATGTGAGCAGTTCTTAAGACGCTTTTGTTTGAATTAGACCACATCGAGGTAGGAATAAAAGGCAATGAAGCCAAAGTTGCCGTTGTTTTTATAAAGCTTCTTCTATTTTTTTTCATAATAAATATACATATTTAATAAAATTAATTAAAATCAACATTATAAGATTAAAATTAAAGATAAAAGCTGTTTTTATAAGCACTAACCAGAACATTTAAAAAATAAAGACCATTATAAGGAGGGTGGAATTCTAATAAACTCAGCTGGTAATTCTTCTATTACTTTTCTGTTAATTTCTTTAACTCTATTAATATCTAATTTAATTATTTTTCTATCATAGGTTATTAAACCATTTACCTCCCCCTCAACATCTGTTATTTGAGTGTAAATGGCTCCAGAAAAGCCTTTATGAACCATTTCAAGTAATTGATTGGCAAAATTAATATACTCATCTGTGGCTTTTTCTGAACTTTTGTATTTAACATATCCCCAATTTTTATCTTTTTGCCATAAGTGATTTTCTATTGCCAACCCGATTCCGCCAAATTCACCTAAAACATTGGATCGATCTGGATCATAAAACAGCATTCTAGGTTCAGGATAATTATGAATATCCGTAATATCCCCAACCTTATAATAGTTGCCTCCACTTGCTGCATTCACTAATCTGGATGGGTCAAAATTTTTCGTTAATTGACTAACTTCTTTAGTCTTAAATTGTCCCCATGCCTCGTTGAAAGGAACCCAACAAACAATGGATGGATTCGAATAGAGAAAATTCATAATCCTTTTCCATTCACTTTTGAAATTCATTTCTGATTCAAAAGAAGGAATAAACTCCTCTCCATTAAAAAATTTATTTCTTTCCCATTTAGGTTTTCCAATCTTTTCACCATTAGGCATATCTTGCCAAACTAACATTCCTATTTTATCCGCGTGATAGTACCATCTTGCAGGCTCTACCTTTACATGTTTTCTAATCATATTGAATCCAAATTCCTTGGTTTTTAGAATATCAAATTTCAATGCGTCGTCACTAGGAGCAGTATACAATCCATCGGGCCACCAGCCTTGATCTAAAGTGCCAAACTGAAAATACTCTTTGTTATTCAACATCATTCTTCTTGTTCCATTTATATCTTTCTTTATGGAAATCTTACGCATACCAAAGTAGGTAACTATATTATCAATTACTTTTCCTTTTGAAATTAATTTAATTTCTAAGTCGTATAAAAACGGTGATTCTGGACTCCACAATTTAGGAGTTTTGATATATAATTTTGTTTCTAAATCGGCTTTTACTATTGTCTTAGATACAACTCTTTCATTTTCTTTCAAAACAAACTCCATTAAATCATTTTCTGAGTCGTATGATTTAAAAGTCTTGACAAGAATACTAGAATCATCAATATTTGTTGTTGTATGTATGTTGGTAATATATTTAGAATTTACAGGCTCTATCCAAACAGTTTGCCATATTCCAGAAACAGGTGTGTACCATATTCCTTTGGGATTTTCAATTTGTTTCCCTCTAGGTTGAAAACCATCATCAGTTGGATCCCAAACCCTAAGTTCTAATTTTTGATTCAAGCCTTTATTTAAATATGGGGAAATATTGAAAGAAAATGGATCATAACCCCCTTTGTGAAGTCCTACTTTTTGATCATTTATCCAAAGTTCTGATTCCCAATCAACAGCTCCAAAGTGAAGAATAATTTCTTTTTTTCTCCAATCCCTAGGAATCTCAAAATCTTGATGATACCATAATTCCTCATCCTTTGAAATTCTTTTCTGAACCCCTGAAAGACTGGACTCAATTGCAAATGGAACTAAAATTTTGTCATTGTAATAAGCAGGTTTTGACTCTCCTTTTTTCGTAATAGTATAATTCCATAATCCATTTAAATTTTTCCAATTTTCTCTCATTAAAATTGGTCTAGGATATTCTTTTAAAACATTCTGAGGGTCAATATTTTCTCCCCATAAAGTTTTAATTTTATCTCCAGCAGGTTGCCATTGAGAATTAACATTTAATGTGACAAACAAGATTAGAAAAAGATAATTTTTCATCTTAATAAAATAAATTTCAAAATTATAATTTTCTAATTTTAATGTTTTTAAACCAAAGAGAACTGCCATGGTCCTGAAATCCAATAAATCCTTTTTTATATTTTCCATAATCGGCAGCATTAATCCATTTTCCAGAATTTCTTCTACTATACCAATCCTCTGACCATGGAACAAAATGCAATACCATTTTTCCATTCAACCAATATTCGACTTTTTCAGCTGTAAAAACAATCTTAGAAGAATTCCATTCCCCTGCAGGATTCAATGATTTTTTGGATGGGTCTGGAATGTACATTGCATAGTCTGCACCAGTTTGTTGCCAATCCTGAAGTTTTTCTGGTTCATCTGATCCAAACTGCTCATTATATGATTTTAAATCATGGATTTCAGCATAATTAATATCGTCAATTAATTGGTATTCAGGAGATATTTCAGGTGGACCTCCATACCCTTCCTTTATATGATAGAAAATACCACTATTTCCTCCAATTGGAATTTTCCACTCAACGTAAAATTCAAAATTATCAAACTCTTCATTCCCGTAAATAATATCTTTACCTCCTTTATAATTTTGTTCGAGCTCAAGTTCAGTATCAAACATTAGCATTCCATCCTTAGCTGTCCAACCAGGTGGCATCTCATTAGAATTGTATCCTCTCCAACCTTCGGTTGTTTCGCCGTCAAAAAGACTTATCCACTCATTTTCAGAACTAGAAGATTGTGAACTAAATAAAATAACAGCACATCCTGCTATTAGTATGGTTATAAAAAGTAATAATTTTTTTTTCATAAAATAATTTTCAAATTATAATTTTAAGAGGTTTTGTTTTTATCCAATTCCCTCTGGTAAAATCGGGGAATTGTTGAGGCATTCCTTCTTCTGATATAGATTTTCCACTTAATGGGGTAACTGCACTCCAATAACATCCCTCGTATACATTTTGATCTAAAGGCAATCCGTTTCTAAGACATTCAACTATTCTGTATCTCATGATTCCATCCATTCCTCCATGACCACTATTTTTAGTCTTCTGATTTAATCTTTTATATAATGGATGGTCATATTTTTCATATAATTTTTCTAATCCATCTCCTTGTATCCATGAATGATGATCTTTTACAACGTCTAAAAACCCTTCCTCCAAAGCAACCCTCGTGGGAAAACCAGCTAAAGTTCCTTTTGTTCCTTGAACAAGGTTATGTCTAGTATACGGCCTAGGACTAGTTTCGTCCCATTGTATCATAAGGGTTCTGCCTAAATTAGTTTTAACAATGGAAGTGTTTAAATCTCCATTTTGATAATTTAATTTATTCCATTTATGATTAAGGGGGTAATTTTTTTCAGCATATAATTTTCTTCCCATTGATGGTGTGGAATAGGAAACTATACTTTTAAAATTATCTTCTTTTCTTCCTAAGTTCATGTACTGTGCGACAGGTCCAAGTCCGTGGGTAGGATATAAATTTCCTTTACCATCTGCATAATGATGTGTTCGCCAAGATCCAGTTCCTCTTTCTTCTTGATTCATTTGAAATCTAAGTTCGTGAATATAAGCAGCTTCAGCATGGAGCAAATCTCCTATTACCCCTTTTCTACACATATTAAGGTACATTAATTCGTCTCTGCCATAATTAACATTTTCCATCATCATGCAATGCTTTTGGGTTTCCTCAGAAGTATTGATAATTTTCCACATGTCTTTCATGGTTACAGCAATTGGTACCTCAACAAAAGCGTGAGATCCATTCTCCATAGAATGAATAGCCATTGGAGCATGATTATCCCAATTTGTAGAAATAAATACTGCATCAGGCCTAACATCTTTAAGCATTAATTTCCACTTATCATCCTCTCCCCAATATTGAGCAATGTTATTGTGTCTCTCGCCTTTACCTATTTCCTTTGCCAGAACGGAACTAGCCAATACATTATCTTGAAATAAGTCACTAATTGCTACAACTTCTACACCATCTAATTTTGCAATTGAACTTAAATGTCCGCTTCCTCTTGCACCAACTCCAATAAATGCTATTCTAACAGTTTCTAGTTTTGGAGCAGAAAAACCTCCCATATATTTACCATTCGAATCTGGAATCGATATTGAACTGTCACAATTTGTTAAACTAGAAGCAGCCGTAAATGCTGCAGCAGAAATTGCTGTTGTTTTTAGAAATTTTCTTCTATTATAATTTTTCATAAAATATCTTTGTAATTCTTTTTTATCTTTTCTAAAAAATAAATTTCTGAAAAAAATTGCCAATCAAAATTTATTGTTTGATTAGCAGGATGGTTGTGTTTGTCTTGATCTAAAATATAATTTTCTGGCTTATTTAAAATTCTAGTTTTAGAGTAAACTTCTTCAAAATTAATCCTTAGAGAATTAAAGTTATTTTCAAATTTTCTAACTTCATTAAGTGCTGTTTTTTCATAATCTAAATCAGATGAAACATCTAGTTTTTCTAAAGCAATTATAATATTTGAAGAAAATTTTACCAATTCATTAACTTGTTTATAAATTTCTAAAGTGTATGTATTTTTTGGATCATTTTGCATTAGCTTTTCAATAGTTTCATCAACTTCTTTACTAATTAAAAGTGAAGCTCTTGCATTTTCAATTTTATTAAAATATTTTTTAGACCACATTCCTTTATTTTCTAAATCAGGCAAATCAATAATAAATGTTTCCAATGGATTTTCTTCTTTTGATATCGCAGCTCTTCTTACTTTTTCTTCCAATAACATATTGAGCCATAAACTTACAGGCTTTTCGAGTTTGTCAATAAATGCAAATTCATTATTTGAAAATTCAGGGCCAAATCCCCTGTGCCTATAAATAGTTTTAAATTCTTCAATAGTTGTTTTGTTTCCCGACCAAGTGTATTGTGCAAAAGCAGCAATACCTCTTTTATATAATTCAAAGTGCGGAGAATCATCATCCCAAAGAGTCAAAAGCAATCCCTCTAAGTTCTTTTCTATTGATGATATAGCAAAAGATTTAATTTGAGGAATATTACTCTGATTTTGAGGCATTAGGGTCCATCTAGTTTGACCAGCTGTGGCCCCCATTACTTTAAGATTATTTTTTGTGTACCAATCCATGGCTTTTTGATTGCCGTAAGTTTCAGATTTTTGGTAGTTCCACCTCATGTAAACTGCATTTTTTGGAAACTTTTCTATAAACTGCATTAAGTTTAATTCATTTTTTTTCCATATTTCATCTACTTTTTCCTCACTTATCTCACTATTAAACATAGGCCTATAAACACCTGCATGTTTTAATGGCATGTCATCCCAAAAAATGGGAATTCTGTTGTGTTTTTTAGCAAACTCACAAACTTTATTTAACCAAATTAGATTTAGTTCTAATTCACTTTTACCATCTCTTTTTAATAAATGAACTTCATCTCCACCTACATGCAAATATTTTCCATATGGTGTAGCTTTAATAGCATCTAAATATAGATCAAATTGTAAATCATAAGTTTCTGAATTTAATGGGTTAAAAGCCCAATCACTGTCAGGATTGTCTCTTAAATATTTGTTTTTTTCGTGCTTTAAAATAAAGGAAGCATGACCCAAACCCTGCACAAGAGGATTAATCATAATGTTTCTTTTATTTGCATATTCACTTATTTCAATCCACCATTTAATTGGCAGTGCATCTGAAGCTCCAACTTCAGGTCTTAGTTCATATTTTAATTTATCCTCAAATTCAACAATAATTCCATTGATTTTTTGTTTAGCTAAATCATCTATTAAATTGAAATAATAGGATTTTTTCTCCATATGATGCTTAATATCTATATGAATAGGACGAAATTTAAGTGAAGGAAAATCTTTAATGGAAACCAATGGAAGGTTTATGTTTTGATCTTTACTGTCTTCAATCAATAGATCTAGAGTGACAAACGCATAAAACAATCCTTTTTCATCTTTAGCAACAATGGATATTTTATTTTTAGTAATATTTAACTCATATCCCTCGTCAATTAAGTCTAAAGCAGGATTTATTGAATAATTAATTACTGCATCACTAAAATTATTTGTTTGAATATGATTTGTAAAATGGTATCTTATTGGAAGTTGAATGTTGTTTTCAGAATAAGCATAATTAATATTTTTAAAATTTAGATTTGAATATCCATTATCAAACTTTATTTCTTGTAATGAAGGTAATATTTTGAAATATTTTGAAATGTCTTTGTCATTTGAACAACTAACAAAGATTATAGAAATTAAAAGAGCTAGAATATTTCTCATCTCTCTAATTTAACAAAAATATGAATTGACTTACAGCAATTATTAATAAAGCTTTTATTTATATATTTATACATCATGTATAAAAAAATTAAATATCTGAATTTTAAATTTACTTATTTACCATTAATTACCATCATACTTTTTATTTCATTTATATCTGTAAAAAACTCCAATTTAAATAATCCTATTACTAAAAAAAACCTTCCAAATTTTGTCATAATTTTTACAGATGATTTAGGTTATGGAGATTTGGGTAGTTATGGTAATCCTACTATTAAGACACCTCACTTAGATAAAATGGCAAGCGAGGGTCAAAAATGGACTCAATTTTATGTCGCTGACCCTGTATGCACGCCAAGTAGAGCAGGACTTTTAACTGGAAGATATCCTATAAGAAATGGAATGACCTCAAAAAAAAGAGCGGTTCTATTTCCAGATTCTAATAAAGGTTTGCCTAGTTCAGAAATAACAATAGCAGAAGTTTTAAAACAAAAAAACTATAATACTGCTATGATTGGTAAATGGCATTTAGGCCACTTAAAAGATTTCTTGCCTGGTAATCATGGATTTGATTATTATTATGGTATCCCTTATTCAAATGATATGGATAAAGTGAAAGGCTCAAATGATTATAAAAAATTTATTGAAGATCCTAACTGGGTCGCAGACACAAAAGACTACAACGTTCCTTTAATAGAAAATTATAAAGAAATTGAAAGACCTGTTGATCAATTTTCCATTACTAAAAGATATAATGAAAAATCAATTGAGTTTATAAAACAAAACAAAAAAGGACCTTTTTTCTTGTATTTGGCTCATTCTCTTCCTCATATTCCACTTTTTGCTGATCCTAAAAAAATAGGATCTTCTAAAAGAGGGATATATGGAGATGTTATCGAAGAAATAGATTGGAGTGTTGGGAGAATAATTCAAACTCTAAAAGATTTGAAAATTGATGACAATACAATTGTACTATTTACATCTGATAACGGACCTTGGCTTAGTTTCAAAACACATGGGGGATCTGCAGGACCATTAAGAGCAGGGAAAGGAACTACTTTTGAGGGTGGACAAAGAGTCCCTGCTATTTTTTGGGGACCTGGATATATAAAACAAAAGGTTGTGTCAGGTTTAGGCTCAACTCTGGATATAATCAACACTTTTGCAGCATTATCAAATACCGAAATTCCTAATGATAGAAAAATGGATGGATATGATTTAAGTAAAGTTCTTACCACAGGTGAAAAAAGTCCTAGAAATGAATTTTACTATTGGACTAGAGCATCTTTAAACGCCGTAAGAGTTGACAAGTGGAAATTACATATCAAACAACTTGATAAAATAAATTATTCTTTACCCTATGTTTTGGAAAGCCCAGAACTGTATGATATTGAGTCTGATGTTTCTGAAGCCTATGATATTGCCTATAAACATTCTGAAACTGTAAGTAAACTCAAAAAAAAATTACAAAATCACCTGTCTGACACTTCGAATAGTTTGCCAGACAACTTAGTTTCTAGAATTCCTAAAAACTCCATTTTTCATCCGGATAACATTAATTAAAATCTTTTTGTAAAACAAAAAAAGCTCCCCATTTTCAGGAAAGCTCTTCATCGGTTTTCTACAAACCTCCTGCATTATGCAGGTAACACAACAATTGCAAATATAGGCTATTGTTAATTAAATAAAAAACCCTCCTAATTGGAGGGTTTTTTGCGGTCTGGACGGGACTCGAACCCGCGACCCCCTGCGTGACAGGCAGGTATTCTAACCAGCTGAACTACCAGACCTTGATTAGCGAGTGCAAATATACACTCCATTTTTAATTCCGCAAGCAAATAAGGAACAGAGTTTAAAACTATAGCAATGCGTCTAAACTTTCGCTATATATATTTTTAGGAGATACACCAACTTGCCTGTTCACTAGCTCGCCTTTATTAAAAACTAAAACGGTAGGAATATTTCTAACTCCAAATTTAGCTGCAAATTCTTGATTAGAATCAACATCTAACTTTCCAACAACGGCTTTTCCATCGTAATCTTTACTAACTTCGTCAATAATAGGACCTAACATTCTACATGGACCACACCATTCTGCCCAAAAGTCAACCATTACAGGTTTAGTAGATTTCAATACCAATTCATCAAAGTTTGCGTCTGTTATTTCTAATGCCATAATTTTAATTTTATGTAAAAATACTCATTTTATAAATAAAATTTAATTTAATTTAAAATGTATATTATTTTTTTCTATCGATGAAATCAAGTCTTCATTTATTGATATTTTATGATTTTCACTAGGCATAGTCAATTTTATTTTTTCATTATTTTCAAAAAAAGAAATCTCAAGCTTTTGTTTTCCTTTATGTTTTTTGAAAATCTTTTTTAACTGATCTACTTTTTCATCATCAAAATCATTTATATCTAATTGTAATGTTAATTTTTCAGCATTCTTTGAAAGAGTGTCTTGTAATTGTTGGAATGATAGAAAATTAATTCTTGGATCCCCAGTTTTCCCCGTGTCCCTGTCACGCCATCCTTCTTTTACAATTATTCTTAGATGAATGAAATTGTTTTCAAATAAAAAATGTTTGAATTTTAAGTATTCTTCTCCAAATATTCTAAAATCATATGAATCTTTATAATCTTCTAAGGTGAATCTGGCCCATCCTTTTCCGTTTTTAGAAACTCGATGTTCTACTTCACCAACAATTCCTCCTATTCTTAATTCTTTATTAATTAATTGATCTAAATTTTGTAATGCTTCTAGAGAAGCATTACAAAAATGTACCATAGGTAATCTAAAATCGTCTAGTGGATGTCCTGAAATATAAATTCCTACCACCTCTTTTTCTTGTCTTAACTGGTCTAAAGTTGTCCAATTTGTGCAATCTGGTATTACAGGTTCATTTAATTGAACCTCAGATGAGTTTTCAAACAAACTTACTTGAGCTGAATTTTTATTTTCTTGAAATTTAGAACCAAACTTTAATGCTTTTTCAATAAAAGTAATTCCATCTCCATTATCATGTAAGTATTGAGCTCGATGAACTCCCTTAAAAGAATCAAAACCTCCTGCATAAACCAAACTATCAAATGCTTTTTTATTTGCAGCTCTCAAATCAATATTCTTAGTTAAATCAAAAATTGAATTATACTTTTTTTCTTGTCTTCCCTCAATTATTGAATTCACAGCCCCAGATCCAACACCCTTCACTGCGCCCATTCCAAATCTTATAGCGTTCTTGTCATTTACTGTAAACTTGTAATATGATTCATTCACATCTGGACCTAAAACACTAATTGACATTCTTTTACATTCTTCCATGAAAAAACTAACCTGTTTTATATCATTCATATTATTAGATAAAACAGCAGCCATATATTCTGCAGGATAATGTGACTTCAAATAAGCAGTTTGATAAGCAATTAAAGCATAGCAAGTTGAATGTGATTTATTAAAAGCATAGGATGCAAAAGCCTCCCAGTCCTTCCATATTTTTTCAAGAACCTCTCTTGAATGTCCGTTAGATTCCCCGCCATCTAAAAACTTTGGCTTGAGTTTATTTAAGATTTCAAAAATCTTTTTACCCATAGCTTTCCTTAACAAATCAGCATCACCTTTTGAAAAATTAGCTAATTTTTGGGATAGTTTCATTACTTGTTCTTGATAAACAGTTATTCCATATGTTTCTTTTAAAAATTCTTCCATTATTGGAATATCATAAGTAATATCTTCTTTGCCATTTTTTCTTTTGACAAAAGAAGGTATGTATTCCAAAGGACCTGGTCTGTATAAAGCATTCATAGCAATAAGATCTTCAAAAACAGTGGGTTTTAAGTCTCTTAAATATTTTTGCATTCCTGCACTTTCGTACTGAAATATTCCCACTGTACTGCCCTTTTGGAACAACTCGTAAGTTTTGGAATCATCTAATGGAATAGAGTCAATATCTAATTCCAAATCATGTTTATACTTTATTAATTTAACAGTATCCTTGATTAGTGTTAAAGTTTTTAATCCCAAAAAATCCATTTTTAACAAACCGGCACTTTCAACTACTGCATTATCGTATTGAGTGACGTAAAGATTGGAATCTTTTGCAATAGCTATTGGGACAAAATTTGTTATATCATCAGGAGTGATTATAATCCCACAAGCATGGGTGCCTACATTTCTAAGACTTCCTTCTAAAACTCTTGCTTGATTAATGGTTTCAGCTTGTAAATCATCACCCTTAGACAAAGACTTAAGTTCTAAAACATTACTAAAATCTTCGGACCTTAAATCATTGCTTAATTTTTTTTCATCCTTCTCAAAAATATCTTTTAATTTTAAATTAGGAATCAATTTAGCTATTCTATCGGCTTCGCCTAAAGAAAGGTCAAGAACTCTTGCAGTATCTCTAATTGAAGATTTAGCTGCCATTTTTCCGTATGTAATTATTTGGGCAACTTGGTTTGAACCATATTTATCAATTACATAATCTATTACCTTATTTCTACCTTCATCATCAAAGTCAATATCTATATCTGGCATACTAACCCTGTCAGGATTTAAAAATCTTTCAAAAAGCAAATCGTATTTAATTGGATCTACTTTTGTTATGCCTAAACAATAAGCAACAACAGATCCTGCTGCAGACCCTCTTCCCGGCCCAACCGAAACTCCCATCTCCCTTGCTGCTGTTATTAGGTCTTGAACAATTAAAAAATATCCTGGATAACCTGAGTTTTTAATTACATTCAATTCAAATAAAATTCTTTCATCTAGATCTTCCGAAATAGTTTCATAACATCTCTTTGCTCCTTGATAAGTTAAATGTTTTAAATAATCATTTTCCTTATCATTATTTGATTCATTTTTTTCTTCAAACTCGAGTGGAATACTAAATTTAGGTAGAAGAACCTCTCTGGCTAGATCATATTCATCAATTTTATCAACTATATCCAAAATATTTTCAATAGAACTTGGCATGTCTTTAAATAAGAGTTTCATTTCATTTGGAGACTTGAAATAATATTCTTGATTTGGAAGGCCGTACCTAAAGCCTCTTCCTCTACCAATTGGTGTGGATTGTTTTTCTCCATCTTTTACACAAAGTAAAATATCATGAGCATTAGCATCTTCTTTATTTACATAAAAGCTATTATTGGTAGGTACTATTTGGACATCATGTTTGTGTGCAAATTTTTGTAAAATCTCATTTGCTCTGTCCTCATCTTCTTGACCATGACGCATCATTTCTAAATAAAAATCTTCTTTAAATAGTGATTTCCACCATAATAGAGCCTCCTCAGCTTGCGTTTCGCCTACGTTTAAAATCTTTCCCGCAATCTCCCCATACATATTTCCAGAGAGAACGATAAGGTCTTCTTTATATTTTTCAACAATTTCTCTATCTATTCTTGGAACATAATAGAACCCTTTAGTATAACCTAAAGAACACATTTTTGACAAGTTCTGATATCCATTTTTATTTTTTGCGAGGAAAATAATTTGATATCCGTCATCACGATGGCTTTTGTCTAAATGATTTGCACATACATTTAATTCACATCCTATTATAGGTTTGATTTTTATATTCTCAGAATCACTTGAAATATTGCTATTGTAACTTTTAATAGCCTTAATAAAATGAAAGCAGCCCATCATATTTGCCCTATCAGTAATTGCAATGGCTGGCATTTTAAATTCGGATGCTTTATTGACTAAATTTATTATTCTTGATGTAGATTGTAAAACAGAAAATTGGGAGTTATTGTGTAGATGAACAAATGGTGTGGATTTTAATTGATCTGGTATTTCGTTAATAATTACTTCCTCATTTTTATTTTCTTTTACAAGACTTTTTTTAATCTTTTCAGATTCTTTTTTAAGATTTAAATGTTTTAGTCCCAAAATTGGAATTGGAATATTTTCATCATTTTTTATATTCTCAATTAAATCAGGATATCCTTTAAATACAGATTGATTAAATACACTTTTTCTAACTAACTCAAAGAAAACTCTTGATGTTGCCTCAACATCTGCAGATGCATTGTGGGCTTCATTAAATTTTTCCATGAAATAGAATAGAATATATCTCTATTAGTGTGGGGTACTTGTACTTTCCTCCTCTTCCTCCAGGAAGTTTAGTTACTTGAGCAGTCAATTCACTACATGTGTCTAATACGTCTTTTTTGGTAATATCAATTGGATGTCCTACTCTAAATAATTCAGCTCCTATTATATTAATGTCAAACTTTACGTTATGACCAACTAAAAACCCAGATTTATTATAATCTTTAATAAATAATTCTAAAACTTCAGTTAAATTTTTACCGGTTTCTAAAGCTAAATCTGTAGAAATTCCATGTATTTTTTCAGCTTCAAACGGGATTGTAAAATTTTCTGGTTTAATTAAATAACTATGATTTGAAATTAAATCTCCCTTAGCATCATGTAATTGCCAAGCCAACTGAACACATCGTGGCCAATTATTACTGTCACTTACAGGGGCATTCCACTTTTTAGGCAATCCAGTTGTTTCGGTATCAAAAACTAAAAACATTAATTATAAAATTGAAAACTAAATTTAACTAACTTTTAATTAAAAAAAAGAAGAATTCCTCTAAGTTATTAACTCATTCACTTTTAATAAAAATGATTTGTTAGTTTAGAAAAAAAAATTACATTTGCACCTCATTAATAACCAAGGTTTAGGACCTTATAAATTAATTTGATATGGCAGTAAAAATTAGACTTCAAAGACACGGTAAAAAAGGAAAACCTTTTTACTGGATAGTAGCAGCTGATGCAAGAGCTAAAAGAGACGGACGTTACTTGCAAAAATTAGGAACTTACAATCCCAACACTAATCCAGCTTCAATAAATTTAGATATAGATGAATCAGTTAAATGGATTCAGTTTGGTGCACAACCTACTAATACAGCTAAAACCATTTTATCTCATGAAGGTGTTCTACTTAAAAACCATTTATTAAATGGTGTTTTAAAAGGTGCTTTTAACGAAGAAGAAGCTGAAGAAAAATTCCAAGCTTGGGTTTCTAATAAACAAAATTCAGTCGATGGTGAAAAAGCGAAATTAGAAAAAGATGCTGCTGATAAGAAAAATAAAGTTTTAGCGCTTGAAAAAGAAGCTAGTGATAAAAGAAAAGCTAAGGCTGAACAAGCCTTAATTGAAGAAGAAGCACCTGCTGCTGAAGAAGCGCCTGCTGCTGAAGAAGCGCCTGCTGCTGAAGAAGCGCCTGCTGCTGAAGAAGCGCCTGCTGCTGAAGAAGCGCCTGCTGCTGAAGAAGCGCCTGCTGCTGAAGAAGCGCCTGCTGCTGAAGAAGCGCCTGCTGCTGAAGAAGCGCCTGCTGCTGAAGAAGCGCCTGCTGCTGAAGAAGCGCCTGCTGCTGAAGAAGCGCCTGCTGCTGAAGAAGCGCCTGCTGCTGAAGAAGCGCCTGCTGCTGAAGAAGCGCCTGCTGCTGAAGAAGCGCCTGCTGCTGAAGAAGCGCCTGCTGCTGAAGAAGCGCCTGCTGCTGAAGAAGCGCCTGCTGCTGAAAAAGAGTAATCAAAATTTCGATGAAAAAACAAGATTGTTATTATCTTGGTAAAATCGTTTCAAAATTTAGTTTTAAAGGTGAAATTCTATTAAAATTAGATATAGATGATACCCCTTCATTAAAGTTTACAACTTTATTTATTGAAATTGATAAAATTTTAGTTCCACATTTAATTTCAAAGATATCTTTACACAAATCTTCTTTGCTTAAAATTAAATTTGAAGGCATTGATGACGAAAACTCAGCTAATAAAATTCTTAAAAAAGAAACTTTCCTTCCATTGAAAGATTTACCTGTACTTAAAGGAAATAAATTTTATTATCATGAAATAGTTGGATTTAAAGCTATCGATGAACAATTCGGTGAAATTGGTATTATTGAGGGGGTTAATGATCAAACTAGCCAAATTATTATTTTGGTCAAAGGGATTGAAGGTAAAGAAATTATGATTCCACTTGTCGATAATTTTTTAATAAAATTAAATAGATTTGAAAAAGAAATAATTTTTAATCTTCCAGAGGGATTAATTAATTTATAATTTAATTATATGAGTGATAATAACGTAAGGATAAATAAATTTCTCAGCCAAGCTGGTTTTTGTTCAAGAAGAGAAGCGGATCAATATATTATTGACGGAAGGGTTACAATAAATGGCGATGTTGCTGAAATGGGGGCAAAAATAACATTAGACGATAAAGTATCTGTAGACGGTGAAAAAATATCAAGAAAAAATATTAAGAAATTATATTTAATATTTAACAAACCCAAAGGAATAGTTTGTACGACAGATGCTGGAGTTGAAAAAGATAATATCATTGATTATATAAATCATCCTCAAAGAATATTTCCCATAGGAAGACTAGATAAAACTAGTGAAGGGTTGATATTTTTAACTAACGATGGGGATATTGTGAACAAGATTTTAAGAGCTAAAAATAAACATGAAAAGGAATACTATGTCACTGTAGATAAACCAATAAATAATGACTTCGTTAAAAAAATGGGTAATGGAATTCCAATTTTAAGTACTGTTACTAAAAAATGTGAGGTTAAGTTTGTCAAAGATTATGAATTTAAAATAATTTTAACTCAGGGCTTAAACAGGCAAATTAGAAGAATGTGTGAGTTTCTTGGCTACAGAGTAAAAAAGCTTAAAAGAACGCGTATTATGAATATTAAAATTGATTTACCTATTGGACAATGGAGATACTTTAGTGCTGAAGAACTTTCTGAATTAAAAAATTCACTTTCCAGCTCAATTAGTAATTATGGGAATTAAAAAAAGTATTATATTTTGTTTTTTATTTCAACAATTTTTTAGTTTTTCCCAAAATCAAATTAAAGACAGCATACAATTAGAGGAAGTAATTGTTAGTGTTACCAAAATCAAGGACAGTCTATTAAATATACCTTTTTCGGTATCCATTAAAAAGACTTCTAATTTTCAAAAATCTGCCCAACAATTTAATTTAAGCGAGTATATTGAAGATGTTCCTGGATTATTTATTTCAAATGATAATAATTACGCTCAAGATGCCAGAATATCTATTAGAGGTTTTGGAAGCAGGGCTAATTTCGGAATAAGAGGAATTAAATTAATTGTTGACGGAATACCAGAAACTACACCAGATGGTCAAACTCAAATTGATAATTTAAACCTTGAACTGATAAAAAATATAGAAATTATTAGAGGCGCAGGTTCTTCATTATACGGAAATTCTTCAGCAGGAGTTATAAAAATTCAAACTTTAAACGAAATAACAAATAATTTTTATAAAATTGGATATTCATTTGGATCCAATCAAAAAAGTAAAAAACAATTTTTTATAGGATTAAAAAACAATCAAATATCTTACACAGTTTATTTTGGTCAAACTAAAAGTGAAGGATTTAGAGATTTTAGTGGATTTAAAAACAACAATTTTAATTTAAGTTTATTTAATAAAGTTAATAGCTCTACAAAATATGGTTTAAGTTTTAATTATGTAAATAGTCCATTTGCAATGGATGCAGGAGGGCTTACATTGGAGGAAGTAGAGAAAGACAGAGAACAAGCAAGAGCTAGAAACATAGATTATGATACGCAAGAATCTATTAATCATCTAAAGGTTAAGGGAAATTTCGAAAAGAGATTTAATAAAAAAATAACTTTTTCTAATTATTTATTTTATTCCAACAGAAAATTTGAAGGTAAAATACCTGTTAGAAATGGTGGGGCAATTGATTTAGACAGAAATTATTGGGGAGTTGGGGCAAGTTTAATGTTTAAAAATAAGCAAACTACTCAAATTGGGTTTGATATTGGCAATCAAAAAGATAAAAGAAAAAGGTTTATTAATGACCAAGGAATAATTGGCGAAAATATTCTTGATCAAAAAGAAAAATTTTTAAATTATGGGATCTACATAATCAACTCGTTTGATATTAATTTTTTTACCATAAATTCAGGAATAAGGTATGATAAAAACAAAGTTTCACTTGATGATAATTATTTGGCTGATGGGAATAGCTCAGATAAAATTATTATTAATTCTACCAATCCAAGTTTAGGTATTAACTTCAAGCCAAATAAATTTTTTCGTCTATTTACAAATATTTCCTCTAGTTTCGAAACTCCAACTTTGAATGAATTTGGATCTTCACCAATTGGAACTGGATTTAATAAGGTTCTAAAATCTCAAAAATCTAAATCTTTTGAATTTGGATTTTCAACAAAATTGAATAGTAATTTAAAATTTGATTTAGTTTATTTTAACACCTCAACAAAAGATGAAGTTTTGCCATATGAGGACTCCAACTTTCCAAATCAAACTTTCTATAATAATGCAGGAGCAACTAAAAGAAATGGACTAGAGTTTTCAAGTAATTATAGATTAAATGATTTTTTTAAATTCAATACATCAATTAGTATAGGTGAGTATTTGTTTGATGATTTTAAAATAAATGGAAATGATTATTCAGGAAATAAAATTCCTGGTATTCCTGATAGAATTAAAATTTTTGAAATTAGTTACATTAACAAATCTAACTTGCTAATTAAACTAAGGTTGAAAAATGTTGGAAAAATATTTGCAAACAACTCTAACTCTGTTCTAATTGATAATTTTAATTTATTAAATTTAAAAATCAGCAAAGACATTAATTACAAGAAAATAATTCTTAGTCCGTTCCTCATAGTAAATAATATACTAGGTTCTCATTATTATGATAATATTAGAATAAATGCATTTGGCGGAAGATTTTATGAGCCTGGCCCAAAATCAACTATTTTTGGTGGAGTGAAAATTAATTTATGATGAATCTTTCATATTGGGAAATTAAATCTTGGCTTAACAACATTGATTTTGCTATTATAGGAAGTGGAATTGTAGGTTTATGCTGTGCATTGTCATTAAGAAAAAAATTTCCAGAAGCTAAAATAGTTGTATTTGAAAAAGGAGTTACTCCACAAGGAGCCAGTACAAAAAATGCAGGATTTGCATGTTTTGGGAGCCCCTCAGAAATAATTGAAGACTTAAAAACTCATTCTGAAGATGAAGTTTTATCATTGATAAAAAAAAGAATTGATGGACTAAATCAGCTAAAGGAATTAGTAGGAGTAAAAAATATTGGATATAAAAATTACGGAGGTTATGAAATTTTTCAAAAAAAAGATTTAAGCATATTTGAAAATTGCTCTTCTCAAATAAATTACATTAACAAACTACTATTCCCATTATTTAATTCTAGTGTATTTGCGATAAATAAAAATCATTTTGATTTTCAAAACATCACTAAAAATTTCTTTTTTAATTCATTCGAAGGTCAAATTGACATTGGAACCATGATGGAATCTTTAATTAGAGAAGTATACTCGAAAAAAATAAAAATTCTAAATAGTGTAGATATTCTTTCTTTCACAGAGAACAATAATAATGTAGAAATAAATTCTAAGGAACTTGATTTTAAATGTTCAAAATTATTTATTGCAACCAATGGATTTGCTAATAAATTATTAAAAGAAGACATTAAGCCTGCTAGAGCTCAAGTATTAATTACCAACCCTATTGTGGGATTAAAAATAAAAGGGACTTTTCATTTAGATAAGGGCTACTACTACTTTAGGAATATTGATAATAGGATATTGTTAGGTGGTGGAAGGAATTTAGATTTTAAAAACGAAGAAACTGATAGTTTTGGACTAAATAGTAAAATTCAAACTAGATTAGATTCTTTATTAAAAAATGTCATTTTACCAAAAAATGAATTTACAGTTGACAAAAGATGGAGTGGAATAATGGGAGTCGGAGACAAAAAAATTCCTGTAATTAAAACAATTAGTGAAAATGTTTTTTGTGGAGTTAGGCTTGGTGGAATGGGAATAGCAATTGGAGCTTCGGTAGGAGATGAATTAGCTAATAAAATTTAAAATTGTTAAATTGTTATAACATTACTTTTTTGAATCCTAAAATTATTTTATGAAAACTATATTAAAATTTTTATTTATTCTATCATTATTCTTTACATCTTGTGATGAAAAAGACACTGATCCAGTTAAAATAATTCCTATTAGTACAGAATATGGGGATTTTAATGTGTGGACTAAACGAGTTGGTAATAATCCGTCTAAAAAAGTTTTATTACTCCACGGAGGTCCCGGAGCTAATCATCAATATTTTAAAGGATTTGAATCTTATTTTCCAGGGGAAGAAATAGAATACTACTACTATGATCAATTAGGATCTACATTAAGTGATAATCCACAAATCGATGATTTATGGACAATAAAACATTATGTAGAGGAAGTTGAACAAGTTAGAAAAGCATTAGGGTTAAATAAAGATAACTTCATATTGTTGGGTCACTCCTGGGGAGGTATTTTGGGAATTGAATATGCTTTAAAATATCAACAAAACCTTAAAGCATTAATAGTTTCCAATATGGTGCCTTCTGTACCTGATTACAATGATTACGCAAAAAACGTACTAGCTCTTCAACTAGATCCTGAAATATTGAAAGAAATTCGATCATATGAAGCAGTCGAAGATTACACAAACGAAACTTATCTAAAATTAATTCATGATAATTACTATCCCGAACATGTCTTGAGAATACCTGCCGAAGATTGGCCTGAAGATGTTTCTAATGCATTTGCAGAGATTAATTTTCCAATATATTTAAAAATGCAAGGTCCATCTGAATTTGGAATAGTTGGAAACGCGAGCTTAAAAGATTGGGATGTAACTAAAGAGTTAAATAAAATAAGTGTTCCATTTCTCTCCATTGGAGCTCAACACGATACTATGGATCCAAAACAAATGGAATGGATGGCTAACGAAGTACAAAACGGATCATATTTGCACTGTCCAAATGGAAGTCATATGGCTATGTGGGATGATTCAGAAAATTATTTTAATGGATTAATAAGTTATATAAAAAGTTTATAAATAATTTCTCAACTAATTAAAATACTAATTAAATAATTGTCTTTTTTTGTTTGAT
Source organism: Cryomorphaceae bacterium BACL29 MAG-121220-bin8 (assembly GCA_905181705.1). GTDB lineage: Bacteria > Bacteroidota > Bacteroidia > Flavobacteriales > Flavobacteriaceae > MAG-121220-bin8. Next base: position 522,187 of record CAJIYP010000003.1, read on the forward strand.
AAAGATTTAAAGTAAAGTAATTTTACTGAATAATTTTTTATTCAAAAAGACATTGAATTCTGTCTGTAATTTCCTGTAAATATTTAAAAAAATGATAAAATTTGTGTGGAAGCATAAGTACAAACTATTATCGTTAATAGTCCTCTGCTTCATTTTTTCAATTTTTACATTGAAAAATCCTAAAATATTTTATGATTCTGAAAGGATCTTACAATATGCTGATGATGTAGAAATAGAACAAGAAGTAAATATTAATTCGAGTAATCTTTTTTTAGTTGGAGTTGAATTTGATAAAAACATTCAATTCAATGATCTAATTAAACTTCAGTCTGTTCATTATGAGCTATTAAAAGATGAAAATATTGCATTAAGCCAGAGTGTTTTTAACGATATTTCATTATTTAATTTAAATTTTTTCCTTCCATTTGGAAATAACAAAAAAATACAAAACAAAAAAGATTTTGATGATTTCATTGAAAAAATAAAAAAGAAGGAAAGTTTATTTATTTCAAAAGATCAAAAAAAATTATTTTATATAATTGAATTAAAATCTGATTTAGGAGAAGATTTTAATAAAAATTTCATTACCAACCTTGAATATAAATTTAATAAGTTAGGAGCTTCATCCATTTATATCACTGGTCAAGTAAAAGCAGAACTATACATTAAGGATAAAGTAATCAAAGAACTTCTTTACATCACTTTTTTTAGTGCTCTTTTATGTTGTCTAATACTTTGGTTTTTTTCTAGAAATATAAAATTCGTTTCCATTGTTATAACTAGTGTTTTGTTTAGTATAACTATAAGTTTTATGATATCTCAACTACTTTTTGGTGGAATTGAACTTGTGATGATTATTATGCCCGCCATATTGTTTATTGTTTGTATTTCGGATTTTATGCATTTGGTTAATGATAATGGAGATACTAAAAAATCTAAACTAGAATATTTTAAATATCAGATCAATAATATTGGAAAACCTGTTGCCTTAACCTCTATTACCACAGCAATAGGATTTTTAAGCTTTTGTTTTTCTAATGTTTTGCCAATTTCAAGATTAGGTATGATTACAACTATCGGAATTTTAATCTCTCTTTTTGTTATTCTTGTTACCTATGCAATATGTATAGATTTAAATCTTCATATTATAAAAGGTAAAAAAGCATTAAATAATAAAATAGATAATCTAATTTCTGGATTTATTAATTTTCAAAATAGTAAAAAATCTATACCACTTATTTTACTAATGTCCTTTTTGTGTCTGTTTGGAATAAATTATTTTGAGATTAATAACCATGTGAATGATGAGTTTAATAAATCCTCTGATCTTTACAAAGAAATGCAGTTTTTCGATAAGAATTTTGGAGGCTACAAACAAGTGTCTTTTAATATTGAAATAAAGGATGATTTAAAGCTAGACAGTATAATTACACTTGAAAATGAAATAAAATCAATGGGTTTCACAATTGATTATTCTCTTTTTGGATCATTCAAAGATTTAAAGTCTATTAATAAAAATTATTTACAAGAAATAGAAGAAAAACAAATTAGTATAAAAAGCAGGATGCCAGATATTGGATCTAAAAAAAGTCTAATTCTAATTGATGAAATAAAAGAAATAGCCAGAGGTTTAAATATTAAAATGCAAGTAAAAGGAAATGGCTATCTATTTGACAAATTAAGTGATAAAATTACACTGGAAATCCTATTTGGTTTAATGATTGCTATTTTAACCATTTGTCTTTTATTTTTAATTATTTCCAATTTTAATTTCAAATATTTATTAATTATTCTAATTCCAAATACATTTCCAATTTTTGTTTGTGTTGGGCTGATGAGCCTGGGAAGCTTTTATTTTAGTTTATCTAATGCCTTTATTTTTGCCATTATATTTGGATTAATTGTTGATGATTCTATTCATATAATAACTTCTTATAGATTTAATATTCTTAGGGGAATCAACAAGAAAGAAGCCATTGATAAATCTTTAAGAATTACTGGAAAAGCAGTTATTAAAACCACAATGATTATTATAGTAACATTAATTCCTCTTCTTTTTTCTGAATTTAATTCAATTAGTCAGTTAGGATTACTAACTATAGTTTCTGCAATAATTGCCATAGTATTTGACTTAATATATTTACCAAAATTGATTAGATATTTTTTATAAAAATGGGAGAATAATTGCTGTAAACTAACCATTTAATTAGAATATTTTATTTTTTTAATTGAACAAAAAACCCCCAAATAGATTACTATTTACTACTATGTAGCTTTTTGCTTCACCTAAAATAGGGGTTTAGTTAGAATGTGTAGTGTAGCAGTATTTAATAAATTACTTGTACTAATCTTTTATCTTTATCGATACTCCATTGAACTTGCCAGGTCGAGCCATTAATTACATCAACCATTATAAAGTTGTACATTTTTTTAGTTTGATATAGCTTGTATTGTCCAATAACCCCAATATCGTCTTTGAAATCTTCCCATTTAGGTTTGAAGGCTTCGTTATCCTCAGCTGTGTCTGATTCCCAAAAATCAAGTGAACTTTTTAAAGCTTCTTTTGCTTCTTTAAGTGTATAAGACCAGCTTACATCACTTAAAACAGTTTTCATAGCAACTCCATCTCCAACTGCAATTTGAACCATCCACAATTTACCTGTTTGAGTGTCTAACAATAGAGATATGTAGTTATTTGTAGTTGAATATATCCTATACCTTTCAATATCCTCAGATTGTAATAAACTAAATTCAGGAACAGCTCCTGGTGTTTCTAGTGTTGTTTCAATAAATTCAGGGTCTTCAAAAGTTTGTTGCCCAAAAGACACAAGTGGAATAAACAGTAATAGTATAATTAGCTTTTTCATTTCATATTTTTTATATAAAATTTTTCTATTTTTTCTCTAGCCCAAGGGGTGGTTCTTAAGAATTTTAAACTTGATTTATAAGTAGGGTTGTTTTTAAACACATTGATGTTTAAAGTATCTCCTAATTCTTCCCAGCCATATTCAAGAAATAATTGTTCTAAGATGGTAGCTAATTTTATTCCATGTAAAGGATTGTTAAGTTGTTTTCCACTCATAGTTATAAAGTTAATTAATTCTTTTAGAATCATATTAATTGGCTTAAACAACTAATGAGAGATAAAGGACTGCCACATCTCTGTAATTTATGAAACAACCTACTAACGAGGATTAGAAGTTGCTGAATTAAAAGATATGCCTAATCTGGATTACAGTTTGTGAAGTTTGGTCTTTTAGATTCTGGCCAATTATAAGCATTAAAATTGTCGGTGAGACTTATGCATTCTGTTACTTTTGAAACATCCCATCCACTTAAATCCATTCCTTCTATATAATTTGAATTTCCACTAATAACAGACCTGTCATATGTGTAGCATTGCTTACATCCCAATTATTAATATTAGGATTTACATCTCCTAAATCCATAGTTAATCCCATATAGTTTACTTTAGAAACGTCCCAAGCACTTAAGTCTACATTAACAGGTTGAGCACCATAAAAAAGTCCATCCATATCGTTCCAGTTACTTACATCCCAACCTTCAATTCCTTTGATTTCACTATCCTAAAAAAAAGGTGCTGCTGAACCTAGAAAATTCTACTTCTACTTTTGTGGTAACCACTTTACTTAAATCCTTACCGTCTTTTATCCATTCTTTTAAAGAAGGCAAATCAACAGCAGTATAAGTTACTCCGTTAAGGTCTGCAGTTGTTCCTACAGTAACCCAATCCCTTGCTTTGATTGTTACTCCATTGTCTGCAACATAGAAGGGTAATTCTTCTTCATCAGAGGAACAAGAAACAATAAATAGGGCTATAAATAGTAATGTGTATTTTTTCATAGCTACAAAACTAATAAAAACATCCACACAGAAAGGTTAGTTAATAAAGATAAGGGCAAAAAAGACGATAAATAGTACTTAAATGGGCTTTGAGTGTGTTTGGGGTATAAAAAAAGAGGGTAAAATCTTTCGAAATTACCCTCTCCGTACTCGAGATGGGACTTGAACCCATACGACCATTACTGATCATTGGATTTTAAGTCCAACGTGTCTACCAATTCCACCACTCGAGCATAATATGGTTCAGAGCGAAAGACGGGATTTGAACCCGCGACCTCCACCTTGGCAAGGTGATGCTCTACCCCTGAGCTACTTTCGCAAATTGGATTGCAAATGTAAAACAAAAAATCAAAAAAAAGTAAATAATATTCTCATAAATAAAACTGAAAAATTAAGTGTTTAGAATTCTTTTAATTTCATTTAATTTTATCAAAGCTTCTACAGGCGTTAATTCATCTATATTTAAAGATAATATATCTTCTTTCAACTCTTCTAATTTTGGATTATCTAAATTAAAAAAACTTAGTTGTAAGTCAGAATCTTCATTCTTTTTTTTCGATTTATTAAACTGATGAGATTTTTCTAATTTGTGTAATATTTTTTTAGCAGAGGAAATAAGCTGTTTTGGCATTCCTGCCATACTTGCCACGTGAATTCCAAAGCTATGCGCACTACCTCCAGGCACTAATTTTCTTAAAAAAATTACATTATCCTCTGTTTCCTTAACTGAAACATTATAATTATTAATTCTTTCAAAAGTATCTGCCATCATATTAATTTCGTGATAATGAGTAGCAAACAATGTTTTAGGTTTAAAAGGGTGGTCATGTAAGAATTCAGCCATTGCCCATGCTATAGAAATACCATCATAAGTACTTGTTCCTCTTCCAATTTCATCCAATAAAATCAAGCTTTTATTAGAAATATTATTTATAATTGCAGCGGCTTCGTTCATTTCAACCATAAAAGTAGATTCTCCAATAGAAATATTATCACTAGCTCCAACCCTAGTAAAAATTTTGTCTACAATGCCCATTTCAACTCTTTTTGCAGGGACAAAACTTCCAATTTGAGCAAGCAACACAATTAAAGCAGTTTGTCTTAAAATTGCAGATTTTCCAGACATATTAGGACCCGTAATCATTAAAATTTGGTTTAAGTCGTTGCTTATAGAAATATCATTAGGAATATATGGATTTTCGTAAGGTAATTTTGATTCTATGACCGGATGTCTTCCTTCTTTAATTTTTATTTCATTAGAATTATTTATTATTGGATAAGAGTAATTCATTTTTTCAGCTAATATTCCAAAACCACACAAACAATCTAAAACAGCTAGCCAATGGGAATTGATTTTGATAACAGAAATAAATGGTCTTAATTTTAATATTAAATCATTAAATATTTGGTTTTCTAATAACAATATTTTTTCTTCAGCTCCTAATATTTTTGATTCATAGTCTTTGAGTTCCTGAGTTATATATCTTTCTGCATTAACTAAAGTTTGTTTTCTAATCCAATCTTGAGGCACCTTATCCTTGTGAAGATTTCTAACTTCTAAGTAATACCCAAAAACATTATTAAAGCTAATTTTTAAAGAGCTAATTCCTGTGTTCTCTATTTCTCTATTTTGAATTTCATTTAAATAATTTTTTCCAGATTTAGACAAGTCTTTTAATTGATCAAGTTCTACATTAAATCCTTTCTTAATCACGTTACCTTTACTAACACTTACAGGCGCTTCTTCATCAAGTGTAATTTCTAAAACATCAATTAACTTTTCACATAAATCTAGTGAGTTCGAAATCTTTTGGATAAATTCATTTGAGCTAGAGTCTAAAGTTTCTTTTAATGGCTTAATTGAACTTAAATTGTTTTTTAGTTGAACTAATTCCCTTGGACTTATTTTAGAAGTTGCAACTTTAGCCATAATTCTTTCTAAATCACTGAACGATTTTAGTATGGTACTGATTTGATCTAAATCATGGCTTTTTTTAACAAAATAATCTACACATTGATGTCTAAATTCTAATTCTTTTAAGTCTATAACTGGGTGAATTATCCATCTTTTTAGCATTCTACCACCCATTGGAGTTGAGGTATAATCAATTACATTAATCAGTGAAATACCATCTTTAGAATTTGATCTTAACAGCTCTAAGTTTATCATTGTAAACCTGTCCATCCAAACAAACTCTTTATCAATAATCTGATTAATATTAGTAATATGTGATAAATTTGAATGTTGTGTTTCTTCTAAATAATGTAAAATTGATCCAGATGCAATTATCCCTAAATTATCTTCTTTTATTCCAAATCCTTTAAGGTTTAAAATTTTAAATTGATTTTTAATTTTTTCTTTGGCAAAATCTTTGTTGAAGACCCACTGTTCTAAATAAAAAATCGATTTATAGTCTCCGAAAAGAGAATTAAACTCTTTCTTATGTTTTTTTGAAATCAAAATCTCTTTTGGATCAAAACTTTGAAGTAAGTTTTTTATGTAATCTATATTTCCCTGAGAAATTAAAAATTCTCCGGTTGATATATCTAAAAAAGAAATGCCATAATAATCCTTTAAATTATAGATTGAAGCAAGGAAATTATTTGATTTTTTTTCTAAAATTCCATCATTTAATGAAACTCCAGGCGTTATTAACTCCGTAACCCCTCTTTTAACAATAGTCTTGGTTGTTTTAGGGTCCTCTAATTGATCACATATAGCAACCCTTTCCCCTGCTTTAACTAATTTATGTAAGTAGGTGTTTAGTGAATGATGTGGAAAACCTGCTAATTTAGTTTCACTATTACTTCCTGCGCCTCTTTTAGTCAAAACAATACCTAAAATTTTAGATGTTTTAACTGCATCTTCATGAAAAGTTTCGTAAAAATCTCCAACTCTAAACAATAACAAAGCATCAGGGTATTTATCCTTAATCTTATTGTACTGTTTCATTAATGGTGTTACTTTTTTCACCTCTTTGTTCATGTGTTGATTGATTCTAAGCTAATTTACTATTATTTAGAAATTTAATCTTTTACTTTGTAAAAAAACATTCTTGAATAATAAATGAGAAAATTAAAAAATAGTGAACTTGGAAGAATTGATGTAGCTGAGTTCAAAAAAACTCCAAAGACTCCCTTAATTATAATTCTTGATGATATTAGAAGTTTAAATAATATTGGATCTATTTTTAGAACTGCTGATGCATTTGTTATTGAAAAAATTATTTTGTGTGGAATTACTGCTAGCCCTCCAAACAAAGACATACAAAAAACCGCATTAGGATCAACCGAGAGTATAGATTGGGAGTATCATAAGGAAGTAAGTTTAGTAATTAAAAACTTAAAAAAAGAAGGTGTTCACATTTGGAGTATCGAGCAAACTGAGAATTCTAGTAAACTAAATAAATTGAAAATTTCAAACAACCTTAAACATGCTATTATTTTAGGGAACGAAGTAAAGGGCGTGTCTCAAAATGCTATAGATTTGTCGGACAATGTTATTGAAATTCCTCAGTTTGGGACTAAACACTCGTTAAATGTTTCCGCATGTTCAGCTATCGTGATTTGGGAGTTTTATAACTCACTTTCTTAGACCTTCTTTAATTTTAAACAATATTCTTAAGTAATCCGATTGATTCTCAACAAAATCAATATTGGATACGTCAACAAATAATATATTCCAATCTGTTTTAGACTTTAGAGATTTTATATAAGCTTGATTAATTTTTTTTAAGTAATTTTTTTTAATATTTTTCTCAAAATACCTTCCTCTTTTTTCAATATTTAAGAGCAAATTTTCAGGAGATTGCATTAAGAATATTATAAGATTAGGTTTTATTAAATCTTTTGTCATAAAATAAAAAATGTTTCTATAAAGATTGAAATCATTTTCTGTTAAAGTCACCCCAGCGAAGATTAATGATTTTATAATATCATAGTCAAAAACAACTCCTGTTTTAAACAAATCTAATTGATTTTTATAATCATTTAACTGTCTGCACCTATCCACCAAGAATGTAAGCTCAAGGTTTAATGCGTACCTTTTAGGGTCTTCATAAAATTTTTCTAAAAAGGGATTTTCCTCAAAAGCTTCTAAAATGATATTCTTGTTTAAATCTCTAGAAAGTTTTTTTGAAAGTGAAGTTTTACCAATTCCTATATTACCCTCAACTACAATATTATTAAATGATTTTAAGGAATTAAGTACTGGGTTATATAGTTTGTTTTCTATTTCTATAACCTTACTGAAGTTATTTAAATCATGGCTTATTTCTAAAATTGATTGTTTAGATTTTGGATGAATTTTACTATTAGCTATGTCTAATAAAGGTTTAATAACAAACTCTCTTAGGTGTAATTTTGGATGTGGAATTATTAAATCATTTGTATTTATCACTTGATCCTGATAAAATAAAATGTCTAAATCAATTATTCTAGAAGAGTATCTCTTATCTTTTTTTCTGATTCTACCTGCTTTTTTTTCTATAATTAATAAGATATTTAAAAGATCTTGAGGCTTCAATATTGTTTCAACTCCAATGCAACAATTATAAAACATATCCCCATCAAACCCAACAGAGGGGTTCTCATATAATTTAGAAATAGAAATAATATTACCTATTTTCCTGTCGATTTGATTTAAAGCTGACTGTATATTACTCTCACGATCTCCTATATTACTTCCCAGAGATAAATATGTTAATTCCATCTTCATAAAGCCAAATTAAGATTATTTATCTTTATTTAAAACGCTATTTTATACTTTTACCAAAAAGATTAATATGGATGAGTCTAAAAAAATACTAGCTAATAAAATATATCTTTATTTAGCTGCTTTATTTATTACATCTTTAGTGGTTTCTAATCTAATTTTTCAAAAATTTTTCTATTGGTATCCTTTTGACTTTTCAATAAATGGAATAAAATTATTTGAACTTTCAGTCGGTATATTGCCCTATCCAATCACCTTTTTAGTTACAGATTTAATTTCTGAAATATATGGCCAGAAGAAAGCTACTCAAGTAGTAATAGCAGGTATTTTTGCTTCGTTTTTTTCATTATTAATAATTTTAATATCTAATTATGTTCCAGCATTAGATTCCTCACCAATAAACGACGAAACTTTTTCGGATGTTTTTTCTCTATCTGGATTAGCTGTTTTAGCCTCTATGATGGCTTACTTATTTGCTCAGTTTATTGATATTAAAATTTATCATTTTTGGAAAAACCTAACCAATGGGAAAATGCTTTGGCTAAGGAATAATTTTTCTACTTTTAGTTCACAATTTATTGATACTGTTACAGTAATCTCTCTTTTATGTTTTTTTGAAGTTTTAAGCTGGGAAAGTTTTACTGGACTTGTTTTATCAGGAGTTGTTTTTAAAATTATTATAGCATTTTTAGATACCCCTATTTTATATTTTTTTGTTTATCTATTTAGAAAAAAGTTTGATTTAAAAGTCGGCGAAGAAATAAAAATTTAAGAAAAACTTAAATCAACAACCAACCCTTCATTAGATCTAATATTAAAAACGGTATCATCGCTAAAGATAAGGTATTGGCCTTTTATTCCAATTAGCTCTCCTTCGTATTTTTTGTCTTTAATAATATTTAAACTTTTAGGTTTTAAGGGGTGTTTTCTCACTGGATATTTGATATTCAAAGTTGAAAAAGAGTGATTTTCTAAATGTAGCTTAGCTTCATTAGGAATATATTCCAAAGATTTTATTCTTTCTTTAACGAGATCAACATCACTATTTTCTGTCTTGAGCATCTCTCTCCAGTTTGTTTTATCTGCATAATATTTTTTTAACTCTACCTCGCTAATTCCTGCTAAATATCGGTTAGGGAGTTCTGCAATTTGAATAGCTTTTGTAGCACCTTGGTCAATCCATCTATAAGGCACTTGTGTTTTTCTAGTTACTCCAACCTTGATTTTACTTGAAAAAGCTAAATACAATATATGTGGTTTTAATTGTACTTTTTTTTCAAATTCTAAATCTCTTTCTTCAATATCTAAATGAGCTTTACTTAATTCTGGTTTCATTATCCATTCAGCAGTACTAGGCATTTCAAAAAAACAATTCTTACAATAACCCTGTCGATATGTAATTTGATTTGATTGACAATTTAAACACTCATATCCTTCATGTTTTAGTTTTAATTTTTTTCCAATCAAAGAGTTCATATAAATAAAATCATTTTTAAAATCTAGATAATAATCTACATTCTCATTCATCTCTACTTTCATTTTTGTTAAAACTCCTTTAAACATGTTAAAAAATTTAATTTAAATTTATACAATAAATATACTATAAAAATGCCTTTTTCTTTCTTAAATACTGTTGTGTCATGGTTTTTAAAAAAACGAATTCACCAAATAGAGCTATTTATGAAATACCCTATTGAGGTTCAAAATGAAACTTTAACGAACTTATTATTTAGTGCTAAAGAAACAGAGTTTGGTAAAAAATATGACTTTAAATCTATAAATAGTTATGAAGTTTTTTCAAGCAGAGTTCCAGTAACTAATTATGAACAGTTTTATCCACTAATTGAAAGATCAATAAAAGGGGAACAAAATATTTTTTGGAGTGAACCAATAAAATGGTTTGCCCAATCAAGTGGTACAACAAACTCAGTTAGTAAATATATTCCTGTAAGCAGCGAAACATTAGAAAAGTGTCACTTCCAAGCAGGAAAGGATGCGCTATGTCTTTACATTAACAACAACATAAACTCAAATTTATTTTCTGGGAAATCTTTAAGACTTGGAGGAAGTAAAAAATTATATGAAAGTAACAATCATTTCTTTGGAGATTTATCAGCTATTTTAATAGATAATTTACCTATTTGGGCAGAGATGATAAGTACACCCAATAATGAAATTTCTCTAATGGATAAGTGGGACGAAAAAATTGAGGCTATCATTAAAAATACGGTTAATGAAAATGTAACAAGCTTAGCTGGTGTTCCTTCTTGGATGCTAACTTTATTAAATAATGTATTGGTCCAAACTAAAAAAACAAACATTTCAGAAGTTTGGAGTAACCTAGAAGTATATTTTCACGGTGGAGTTAATTTCAGCCCTTATAAACAAGAATTTAAAAATATTCTATCTAGTAATACACGTTTTTATGAAACATATAATGCTTCTGAAGGATTTTTTGCTTTACAAGATTCCAATGATTCCAATGATCTTTTACTAATGTTGGATTACGGAATTTACTACGAATTTATGGTAATGGATAATTCGACAATACTTGATCAAAAAATTATAAACTTATCTCAAGTTATAAAAGAGGTTAATTATGCCATGATTATTTCTACTAATTCAGGGCTTTGGAGATATAAAATAGGCGATACAATTAAATTTACTTCTCTTAATCCTTTTAGAATACAAATATCAGGAAGAACTAAAAATTTTATAAATGCATTTGGTGAGGAATTAATAATTGAAAATGCCGAAAAAGCCCTTGAAAAAACATTATTAGATTATAAATTAAATGTTGTTGAATATACGGTTGCTCCCTTTTTCATGAATAATAAAAAGTCAGGATATCATCAGTGGATAATTGAATTTAAAATTCCTCCAAAAAATTTAAAAGAATTTAAAAAGGATTTGGATATGAATTTACAAAAGACAAACTCAGATTATAAGTCAAAAAGATTTAAAGATATTGCAATGTCTGAAGTTGAAATTATAATAGCAAGAAAAAACCTCTTCTATGATTGGTTAAAGGCTAAGAAAAAATTGGGAGGACAAAACAAAATACCAAGACTTTGTAATGACAGAAAGTTAGTTGAAGAATTATTAAAATTGATTTAAGAAGCTGCTTTCAAAACGTTGAGTTTCGAATTAGACAACTTGTTAGAAATATAAGATTTATCAATGTTTAAATTTTTCCTTTTTGATCCAGGCAATTCAAACATTGCATCATTAAGAACTATCTCACAAATAGATCTCAAACCTCTTGCACCAAGTTCATATTCTAATGCTTTTTCAACAATATAATCCAACCCTTCATCATTAAATGAAATTTTAATCTCATCCATTTCAAAAAGTTTTTCATACTGTTTGATAATAGCATTTTTTGGATCAGTTAAAATTGATCTTAAAGCTTTCTTATCTAAACTGTTCATATGTGTTAAGACAGGTAATCTTCCAAGAATTTCTGGAATTAAACCAAAATCTTTAAGATCTTTTGGAGAAATATAACTTAATAAATTTTTTGAGTCATTAGACTTGATTTCAGATGTGTTTTTGTAACCTACCACTTGCATGTTCAATCTTTTGGAAATAATTCTCTCTATTCCATCAAAAGCTCCCCCAGCTATAAACAATATGTTTTGTGTATCTAATTCAATAAATTTTTGATCTGGATGCTTTCTTCCTCCCTTTGGTGGAACATTTACAATAGTACCCTCCAATAGTTTTAATAAAGCTTGTTGAACACCTTCTCCAGAAACATCTCTTGTAATTGAAGGATTATCACTTTTTCTGGCAATTTTGTCAATTTCATCAATAAATACAATTCCTCTTTGAGCTTTATCTTGATCGTAATCTGAAGCTTGTAATAATCGTGTTAAAATTGTTTCGACATCTTCTCCTACGTATCCAGCCTCAGTCAAAACTGTAGCATCAACAATTGCTAAAGGAACGTCTAGCATTTTTGCAATTGTTTTAGCAATCAAAGTTTTTCCCGTCCCTGTCTCACCAGCAATTAAAACATTACTTTTTTCAATTTCAATATCATTTTCTGATTTTTTCTGAAATAACCTCTTATAGTGATTATAAACAGCAACAGACAGAATCTTTTTAGTTTGCTCCTGTCCAATTACATAATCATCTAAAAAAAGTTTTATTTCTTTTGGTTTAGCAACTTTTAATTCTTCTTTTTTTGGTATAGATTCTTCTCTTTTTGATTCTTCAATAATAATTCCATAAGCTTGCTCAATACAACTATCGCAAATGTGTGCATCTTGGCCTGCAACAAGTAAATTGGTTTGTACTTTGCTTAATCCACAAAAAGAACAGATTAAATCTTTCTCAGCCATAAAATTACTTTTTAGTTAAAACCTCATCAATCATTCCATACTTTTTAGCTTCTTGGGCCTTCATCCAGTAATCTCTATCACTATCACTATGGACCTTATCGTATTTTTGTCCAGAATGTTTAGCAATTATGTCATATAACTCTTTCTTTAATTTTCCTATTTCTCTAGCGGTAATTTCAATATCAGAAGCTTGACCTTGTGCACCACCTAATGGTTGGTGAATCATGACTCTAGAATGTTTTAGTCCGGATCTTTTTCCTTTCTCTCCAGCACATAATAAAACTGCCGCCATAGATGCTGCTATTCCAGTACAAATAGTTGCAACTTGAGGATTTATAAATTGCATAGTATCGTAAATTCCTAAACCTGCATATACTGATCCACCAGGTGAATTGATATAAATCTGAATATCTTTATCTTTATCTGTGCTCTCTAAAAAAAGTAATTGTGCCTGAATAATATTTGCTATTGAATCATTAATAGCAGTTCCTAGAAAAATAATTCTATCCATCATAAGTCTAGAAAAAACATCCATCTGAGCCACATTTAATTGTCTTTCTTCAATTATATAAGGAGTCATACTTCCAACTAACTTGTCATAATACAATGAGTTAATTCCATGATGTTTAATAGAGTATTTTTTAAATTCTTTAGCGTAATCCATATTTATATTATCAAGTATTATTATAATAAAGTTAATTAATTTTTACTATAAGCCATTTCAATAAATTTCTCGTAAGAAACTTTATTTGTTTTAAACTTTAACTCCGACTTAAATAGTGTAATTAATTTTTGACTTAAAAGTTGATCTGAAATTCTTTTTACTTCTTCCTTATTCGAAAGTATACGTTGAGATATTGACTCCAACTCTTTTTCTTCAGGATTAGCTTGACCGTACTGCATCATTTGAACTTTAATTAAGTCCTTTGAGAAATTTTTAATTTGATCTGAATCAATTTTAATTTCATTCATCTCAATTATTTTAGATTCAATCAATTGATATCTTAACCCTTTTTCAGATTTTTCGTATTCTGCTTCCGCTTCTTCTTTACTTAATTTATTCTCGCCAGCTGTTTGCATCCATTTTTTCAAAAATGTTTCAGGCAAATTAAATTTAGTATTCTCAATTAAATATTCTGTCACATCATTTAATAGTTTTTGATCTGATTGATTTACGAAGTTTTTTTCCGCATCAGACTTAAGTTTTTTCTTTAAATCAGTTACTGATTTTATGGTGTCCTTTCCAAATAATTTATCAAATAATTCCTGATCTAAATCTGCTGGAATCTTCTCGTTTATTTCCTTTAAATTAATATTTATGCTATTAACTACATCTTTATTGTCATCATTTAGTTTTAAATGAGAAGTAAGTTCAGAATCTTCTGTAAATAATCCGCTTGTTTTTAAGGTAATAACATCTCCAATTTTCATCTTTTTTATGGAATCTTTATTGGATTTTCCTTTAATATTTTTCAATTGAAAAGTACTTGTATTGTCAATGTTAAATTCTGTATTTACAAAATTTACATTAAGTTCAAAACCATCTTCTACAACAGTCTTGGAAACAAGTTTTCCGTATTGACTTTGAATGTTTTCAATTTGACCATTAATCATTTTAGCATCTGCTTCAATTTCAAAAGATTCAATTGCTTTTTTATTTTTAAGAGACACTACAAATTCAGGGGAAAGACCAATTTCGAATTCAAAAGACATTTGATCTGAATTCCAGTCAATTTCTGTACCTTCTTTAGGAATAGGGTTGCCCAAAATAGCAATTTTTTCAGACGTCAAAAAATCGTTTAACCCCTTTTGCATTAACTTATTTACTTCATCGACCTTTACAGAAACCCCATACTGTTTTTTAATTAAACCAATAGGTGTATGCCCTTTTCTAAATCCAGGAATATTAGCTTTTTTTTTATAATCTACTAATACTTTATCCACATTTGATTCATAATCTTTTTTATCGATTTCAATTTTTAAAACTGAATTAAGCTTATCAATATCATTACGTGAAACTTTCATATTTAAATCTAAAAATTAGGCGGTAAAAGTAGGTCTTTTTACAAAGTTGACCAACTTTTAAGATTTTAAAAATTTAATTGTTACTTCTAAAAATTTATTTGGATTTTCTGCGTGAACCCAATGACCAGAATTAACAATAGAAACAAGATTAGAATTTGGAAAATTTTTTTTAGATTTAAGCATATCTAAATCATTTATATAATTAGAGTTTTCTCCTTTAATAAACAAAGTATCGCCATGAAAGGGTGAAGGTATTTCTAGAGCACTCTCCACTTCATTAAATTTGTTAAACAAAACATTAAGATTAAATTTAAATTGAAGTTTTTTATCTGCATTTCTAAATAAGTTTTTCAATAGAAAGCCTCTTAAACTCTCTTCTTTAATAGTTTTTTCTAAAACTTCATTTGCTTCTTTTCTTGACTCAATTACCTCTAAGTCTATAGATTTTAAAGATTTTAAAATTCCATTAAAGTCACTTTTGTAATGAATTGGTAAAATGTCAACCACAACTAATTTTTTTACTAAGCTGGGAAAGAATGAAGAAAATTGCATTGCTGTTTTTCCACCCATTGAGTGACCAATTAATGAGATCTCTTTTAGTTTATTGAAATCTAAATAATTCTTTAAATCCTTAGCCATCAAATCATAACTGAAATCATCACTATGAAAACTTTTACCGTGATTTCTTTGATCAATTAAATGAACTTCAAAATCAAAAACACTGATATTTTTAGCATATGATTTCCAATTATCAGACATTCCTAAAAAACCATGTAAAATAATTAGGGTTTGAGAGCCCTCGCCAATAACATTACTTTTTAAAAGCATAACTCATTTTGTGTAAATACAAATTCACAACGTTTTCAATACCTAAATACAAAGATTCAGAAATGATAGCATGGCCAATTGATACTTCATGTAAATAGGGCATATTAGAAACGAAATATTCAATGTTTTGAAGATTCAAATCATGACCAGCATTGATTCCTAGATCTAATTTATGAGCTAATAAAGAAGATTCTACGTATTTATCTATTTCTTTTAAAATTCCTTTTTCATAATTATCAGCATATGATTCCGTGTATAGTTCTATTCTATCAGCCCCTACTTCTTTTGCTCCTTCAATAAATTTAAGGTGAGGGTCTACAAAAATCGAGGTTCTTATTCCGTTACTTTTAAAATCAGAAACAACATCTTTTAAAAAATCTTTATTTTTAATAGTATCCCAACCTGAATTTGAAGTAATAGCATCTACAGAGTCGGGGACAAGTGTAACTTGGGTTGGCTTAATATTACAGACCAAATCGATAAATTTTTTTATAGGATTTCCTTCAATATTAAACTCTTTATGTACCACTTTAGGCAACTCACACGCATCTTTATATGTTATATGTCTTTGATCTGGTCTAGGATGAATTGTAATACCATCTGCTCCAAAAGATTGAATGTCAGTTGCCATCTTAAGAAGATTTGGATTATTTCCTCCTCTAGCATTTCTTAAGGTTGCTATCTTGTTAATATTTACACTCAATTTAACCATTTATTTTTTTTTCAAAAATACAAACTTTTAGGTGGTGGTTTCTTTCTTTTTTTTAATTAATTTGCAATTATATATGTTTATATAGATGAAAATTGCTATTTACAGTCAGCATGCAGAAAAACATTCTAATTCCATCTTACTAGAACTTTTTAGTTTTAATAAGAAATATAAAATTGATTTTTTTTTAGAAAAACAGTTTGAGAAAGAACTAGTAAAAGATTCTAAATTAAAATTTAATTACAATATTTTTTCAAAACATAAAGATTTAGATAACTCCTTTGATTTAATGATAACTATTGGTGGAGACGGAACTCTATTGAGATCCATTTCATTTGTAAGAGATTTAGAAATTCCAATTATTGGAATTAATACTGGAAGACTAGGTTTTCTTGCTACCCTAAACCAAGATCTACTAAAACCTAAATTAGAAAAAATAATTAAAGGGGAATATAAGATTGAGGAAAGAACATTGCTTGAGGTTAAAATTGATGAAGAAAAAGATGATTTTTTAATTGCATTAAATGAAATTTCTGTTGGAAGAAAAAACACAACTTCCATGATTAAAATAAAAACAAATTTAGATGGTGAATTTTTAAATTCTTATTGGGCTGATGGTCTGATTGTCTCAACACCTACCGGATCAACAGGATACTCCTTAAGCTGTGGAGGCCCAATAATGAGTCCACAAAGTCAAACTCTCGCACTAACTCCAATAGCTCCTCATAATTTAAATGCTAGACCTATTATTATTGCGGATAATACAGAAATCGAATTATCAGTTTCTGGAAGAGAAGATTTTCATCTGCTTTCTTTAGATTCTAGAATAATTTCGTTAAAAAACGAAAAATCTATAATTATTAAAAAGGCTAATTTTAAAATAATGATTGCTCACTTATTTGAAGACAATTTCTATAAAACTTTAAGGAACAAACTTTTGTGGGGAGAAGACAAAAGAAATATTTAAAAACTAAATTAAAACATTTTCCAATTCTTTAGAATTTGAAATATTTATATTTGTGTTCTAATTTATGATCAAAAAAAAATTATATATTTTGTTACTACTTTTTTCTGTTCATTGTTTTTCCCAAAAAAATGAGATTGGAATTTTTCTTGGTGGAACAAATTATATTGGAGATGTGGGTCCAACTAGATATCTTGATCCTGGAAGATATGAGGGTGAAAAAGTTGAATTTGGAACCAAAAATTCAGCATTTGGAATTTTTTACAGGAAAAACTTCAACAACAGAATAGCTGCTAGAATCAATTTCAACTATGCGAACATAGGAAGTAATGATAATTGGACAGGAAGCGCGTCGTACAGAAAAGAAAGAGGTAAAAGTTTTAAAAATAAAATATCTGCAGAATTTGGTTTAGGAATAGACTTTAATTTTTTTGAATTTGATTTAACTGAAGACTCCTTTCAAATGACACCTTATATCCACACTGGAATTGTTTATTTAAGGCACAATGCGCTTCATTACCCAAATGGAATAAATGTAGCCCGAAAATATGGAGAGACCTCATCGTTTGCAATTCCAATAACAATTGGATATAAAATAAAACCTTTAAGGGATTTAATAGTAGGATTTGAAATCTCTGCAAAGCATACGTTTACTGATAATTTAGATGGTAGTTATCCTCAGTATAAGGAGATGGAAATCTATTCTCAAAAAGCTTTTGGAAGTAATCTAAGTCAAGATTGGTATGTGTTTACTGGAATCACTCTGTCCTATACATTTGGTTTTGAACCGTGCTATTGCCCAAATTAAATTAATTTGAAAGAAAAAATATTAAAATCCAATATACCTAATCATGTTGCCATAATAATGGATGGCAATGGAAGATGGGCAAAAAAAATTGGTAAAAAAAGAGTTTTTGGTCACGAAAAAGGTACTAAATCTGTGAGTGATTGTATAAGTGGAGCTATTGAAATTGGAGTAAAACAGATAACTCTTTATGTTTTTTCAATGGAAAATTGGAAAAGACCTAAATTAGAAGTTAACGCCTTAATGAGATTACTGGTAAATTCTTTGGAAAAAGAATTGCCTAGTTTAATGAAGAATGACATCAAACTTTGCGCAATTGGAGATTTAAATTCATTAAATAATAAATCAAAAGAAAAACTTAATGAAGTTATTTTTAAAACTTCCAAAAACAAAAAATTGATTTTAACTCTGGCAATTAGCTATGGTTCTAGGCAAGAGTTAACTAATACAATTAAAATTATTTCTGATAAAGTTAAAAATAACATAATTTCTCAAGAAAATATTGATGAAAACATAATAAATGAGCATCTTTACACCCGAAATTTGCCAGATGTTGATCTTTTGATTAGAACTGGGGGTGAATATAGAATTAGTAATTTTTTACTTTGGCAAATTGCCTACGCAGAACTTTACTTTTCTGACTTACTTTGGCCAGATTTTAGAAAAGAAGATTTTTTTAATGCAATTATTAGTTATCAAAAAAGAGAAAGAAGATTTGGAAAAATTAGTGAACAAAAATAAATTGATAGAAATTATTTTTAGAAATTTAAAAAAGTATTCATTGATTTTCTTTTTAATGTTTAGTTTTTGTGTTTCCTCGCAAGAAAATTCATTTACAAAAGGAGATGAATATATTTTAGATGAAATTAGTGTTACGGGCTTAAGCAGTTTCAATGAAGCAAACCGTTATAGCTTATACAGGATTAAGAAAAGGTCAAAAAGTAAGGATTCCTGGAGAACAAATTAGCGCTATAATTAGTAAATTGTGGAAACTTGATTTATTTAGTGATATAAATTTTTACTTGACAAATGTCGATGGAAATAAAGCTAGTATTGAAATTGTAATTGAAGAATTACCTACACTATCTGAATATAAAATTACAGGTTTAAAGAAATCGAAAGTTGAAACAATTGTTTCTGAAACTGAACTTAAGAAAGGAAAAAAAATTACTCAAAACTTTATAAAAACTACCAAAAACTACATTGTAAATAAATACAAGAAAGATGGGTTTTTAAATACCAAGGTTCAAATTGATGTCAAACCTGATTCTACTGAATTAAATTACAGTAAAATGTTAATACGTGTAGATTTAGGAGATAGAGTTAAGGTGAGTGAAATTAACTTTACAGGAAATGAAGTTTTTAATTCAAAGAAACTTAAAAAGAAAATGAAAAATACTAAGACCAAGCTCTTAGGAAGGTTCTGGAAAAAATCTAAGTACATTGAAAAAGATTACAAAGAAGATCTGACTTCTATTTTAGATTTTTATAAAGAAAAAGGATATAGAGATGCCAGAATTAGTAAAGATTCTGTTATAATTGATAATAAAAACATCACTTTAGATTTAAATATTAAAGAAGGAAATAAATATTACTTCGGTAAAATTTCTTATTTAGGTAATACCGTTTATTCTGACAATCAATTGTCTCGAGCCCTTGGTTTATTTAAAGGAGACACGTATAATGGAGTTTTATTGAAAAAGAGAATTGCAGACAATACAAAACCTGATGGACAAGATTTAACAAATTTGTATCAAAATAATGGTTATTTATTTTCAAGTATAAATCCAGTAGAGGTTGCGGCAAAAAATGATACAATTGACTTTGAAATTAGAATTATAGAGGGTAAACCTGCCTATTTTAATAAAATTAGTGTAGTTGGTAACACCCGTACAAATGACCATGTTATTTATAGAGAATTAAGAACTAAACCAGGAGAACTTTACAGCAAGGATAAAGTAGTGAGAACGGTTAGAGAACTGGGGCAAATGGGGTTTTTCGATGCAGAACAAATTAGCCCTGATTTTAAAAATGTAGATCCCAATAACGGAACAGTTGATATTCAATATGGCCTAGTTGAAAAAGGAGCGAGTCAAGTTGAACTACAAGGTGGATATGGTGGGGGTGGATTTATTGGAACTCTAGGTTTGTCATTTAATAATTTTTCAGTTAGAGGATTAAAAGATAAATCCGCATATAAACCAGTGCCTATGGGAGATGGACAAAGTCTTTCATTACGTTTACAGGCTAACAGATTTTACAGTACGCAAAGTTTCTCCTTTTCAGAACCCTGGCTTGGAGGGAAACAGCCTACTCAATTTTCTTTTTCTATTTCTAAAACTAAGCAGTATAGGTATGACTACTTGACTGGCCTAGCTAATAAAAATCAGTCTTTTGAAATCTCCGGAGCTTCTATTGGTATAGCAAAGAGATTGAGAGTGCCAGATGATTATTTCACTTTCTCGCAAACACTTAGCTATCAGTATTATAACTTAAACAATTATTTTACTGGTTTATTCACTTTTGGTGATGGTAGGTCTAATAACATTGCCTACACTGCTAGTCTTTCAAGAAACAATACATTTATAAATCCTGTGTTTCCTGTTGGAGGATCTACATTTGAACTGAGTGGGAAGTTTACTTTACCATATTCTTTATTTAACAATGTAGATTATGCTGATTTAAAAAATCAAGCGGAATATCAAAATGATGATGGCACCCCTGATCAGCCAAAAATTGATCAAGAAAAATATAAATGGCTGGAGTTCTACAAAGTTAAATTTAAAGGTAGTTGGTATACTAAAATCATTGGTAAATTTGTTTTAAAAACACATGCTGAATTTGGTTTCTTAGGAGCTTACAATAATGACAGAGGAATTATTCCTTTTGACAGATTTTTCTTAGGTGGTGATGGAATGTCGCAGTATGCTATGGATGGTAGAGAAACTATTCCACTGAGAGGATATCCAAATCAATCTTTATCAAGTCAAGATGGATCTACTATTTACAATAAATTTTCAATAGAACTGAGATACCCTATCACTCTTAAACCATCAGCATCTATATTTGCTCTTACATTTTTAGAATCTGGAGACGGGTTTGACAGTTTTAGAGATTTTAATCCGTTTTATGGAAAAAGATCTCTTGGACTTGGAGTAAGAATATTCATGCCAGCATTCGGATTATTAGGAATTGACTTTGGCTATGGACTAGATAGTCAATACGATGGAGATCTTGTCTCTCACGGATGGGAAACGCACTTTGTTATAGGACAACAATTTTAGAATTATTTCGTTATACAATGTAAATAAACATGAATAGACTAGCTGTTCCATATTTAATTATAATAAGCTTATTAAATATAAATATTTCCTTTTCTCAAAAAGCGGAAAGAATTGGATATATAAATATGGAATATATTTTATCTAAAATGGAAGATTATAAAACTGCTAATCAACAGTTAGAAGAAAAAATAGGAAAATGGAAAAATGAAATTGAATTAATAAAAACAGAAATAAAAGTACTCAGAGATAGCTTAGAAATTGAAAGACCTTTACTTACGTTTGATATAATTGAAGACAGAGAATCCGAAATTAAATTTGAAGAGAAACAACTAAATGACTACCAAATAAAACGTTTTGGAGTAAATGGAGATTGGGTAACACAAGAATTATTGCTGATTAGACCAATACAAGACCAAGTACTAAATGTAGTTGAAGCAATATCAAAGCAAAAAAAGTTTGACAAAATTTTTGACCAATCTGCCGATGCAATTATGTTTTATTCCGAAAAAAAATACGATATTAGCGAGCTGGTTTTAAAAAGTATTTTAAAAACTGAAAAACTTGAAAAACTTAAGCTCGAATTTGAAGATGAAAAAACAAATCCCGAGTATGAAGCTAAAAAGAAGTTAATAGAAGAAACTAAAGCCAAAAAAGCTAAAGAAGTAAAAGCTAAAAGAGAGTTACTTTTAAAGCAAAGAGATGAAAAAAGGAAAGCCTATCAAAAAAGAAGAGATAGTCTTTTAGAATTAAGAAAAAAGAAAAATAACCCTAAAAAAAGTTAAAAAATGAAAACTTTTAAAACATTATCAAGTACTATTTTATTTTTATTTACTGTAGTTTCAATGACTGCCCAAAGTAAAGTTGCTCACATTAATTCTCAAGCATTAATTAGTGAAATGCCAGAAGTAAAAGAAGCCCAAGCTCAACTTGAAAAACTTCAAAAAACTTATGCTACAGAGATTGAAGCTTCAATGAAAGAATACCAAACTAAACTTCAGACTTATGGAGCAGATCAGCAAAACCAAACTGAAGTTACTAATCAAGCTCGAGCTAAAGAATTACAAGGAATGGAACAAAATATTCAACAGTATCAACAAACTGCTCAACAAGACATACAAAAGAAACAAGCAGACTTGTTAAAGCCACTTGTAGATAAAGCCAAAGCCGCAATTCAAAAAATTGCAAAGGAGCAAGGTTTTGACTACGTAATTGATGCAACTGATGGAGGAAGCTTAATTTTAGCTAACGGTAAAGATTTGATGGCTGAAGTAAAAGTAGAATTAGGATTTTAATAATACTTTTTCCAACTCTTTTAAAATTTTAAACTACCTAAAACTTTTAGGTAGTTTTTTTTTACTTTTGTTTAATGAATAACTCCCCTATAGGAATATTTGACTCAGGAATTGGAGGAATAACTATTCTAAATTCAATAAAAAATCTGTTACCCAACGAAAGCATAATTTATTATTCTGATAATCTAAACTCGCCCTACGGAAATAAATCTAAAATTGAAATTGAAAAATTAAGCTTCAAAAACGTAGAGTTTTTAATAAATAAGGGTTGTAAAATTATAGTAGTTGCTTGCAACACTGCTACTACAAACAGTATAAAAAAACTTAGAGCTAACTTTAATATTCCATTCATAGGTATTGAGCCAGCTATTAAGCCTGCAGCAATGAAAACTAAAAGTGGTTTGATTGGGGTTTTGGCGACAGAAGGAACACTATCTAGTCTACTGTTCGGCAAAACATCTAGTAATCATTCCTTAAATGTTAATATTATTGAAAAAAATGCAGAAGGTCTTGTTGAGTTAATTGAAAAAGGAATTTTTCATGGTGAAAAAATTGAGGAAATTTTAAAAAAATGTTTACTACCAATGATTGAACAAAAAATAGATCATTTGGTGCTAGGATGCACGCATTATCCTATTTTAATAAATACTATAAAATCCATAATTCCAAATACCATTAAAATAATTGACAATGGAGAAGCAGTCGCATTACAAACCAAAAGAATATTAAAAAAAAATCAAATAGAAAACAGTTCTTTAGAACTTAAATATTTATTTTATTGCAATGGATCGCCCATGTCACTCAATAAGATTTTAAATAATAAATTTACAGTCAACAAAGTATAAATGGAAAAACATATTATTAAATTCAAAGAAACTAGTAGAGAGGAAGAACTTGAGTTTTATTCAAATAATTTTTTGTCAGAAAAAAGAATTGAATTTGAAAAAATTGAAGAAACAAAACAATTTCCTCTAATTCAACAAATTTTTTACCTCCCGTTTGTTAAAAAAGTGATTTTAAATAAACGATCCGTTTATATAGAAAAATTAAATATTCTTGATTGGAAAGATGTTCAAAATGAACTCTGTAAACAAATGCAGGATTTTCTTAATGAAGGTGGTTTAGTTAGTCAAATAGATCAGAATAAAAATTCTCCTACAACAGTTTATGCCGAAAGTACTCCCAATCCTAATGTGATGAAATTTGTTGTCAACAAAAAAATAGTCAAAGGAGTTTATGAATTTAAAAATGTTAATGAAACTCAAAACGCTCCTATAGCAAAATCCTTATTTACTTTTCCTTTTGTAAAAGAAGTTTTTTTAGATTTTAATTTTATTTCCGTTACCCAAAACTCTGATTCAAATTGGGAGGAAAACACAATGGATGTAAGAGAGTTTATTCGATCTTATATACAAGACAATAACACCTTGATTCATGAAGACCTTATTGAAGATAATTCTAATGTAGTTGAAGTTGACTTTGAAAAAATAGATGATGTTTCTAAAGAAATTATTGATATTATTGAAAAACATGTCAAGCCAGCAGTTGCAGCAGATGGGGGGAATATTGTATTTCAATCTTATGACCAAGAAACTAAAAATGTAAATGTAATTTTACAAGGTGCTTGTAGTGGGTGCCCCTCATCTACAGTTACTCTAAAAAGTGGTATTGAAAATATGCTTAAAGAAATGCTTCCAGGAATGATATCTGATGTAAATGCAATAAATGGATAATTATTAAAACTATCCCGAGATAAATTCTTTCAAATAATCAGGTTCAAAATATGCAATATCTTCAAAATCTGAACTATTGAATTTTTGATAAGATAAAAAAGTCATTTCTTTAGCAGATGGAAAAGTATTGTTACTAGAGAAAATTAAATTAGAATTTTTTTTAATTAATCTCTCACATTTTTCTTGACCATTTCCTATAAAAAACAATTTATTTTCTGAAATATATTTATCAAAAGAGTTCTTTTTTATAATTTCTGGAATAACTTTTCTAACCATATTAAAGTTAGAATCAAAAACTGCTGAATACACCTCATCTCTTCTTGCGTCCATCACTGGAACAATTAATCCTTTTTTAACTTTTAATTGTTTTCCTAAAACGAGAAGAGTAGAAACAGATATTAGGGGTATATCTAAGGCATAACACAATCCCTTAGCCGCTGCAACACCAATTCTTAGACCTGTGTAGGATCCTGGCCCTTTACTAACTGCTATTGCTGACAATTTTTTTACAGAGACATGAGACTCTTTTAGAGATTCTTGAATAAAAGAATGCAGGTTGGTTGAATGAGAATATTTTTCGTCATTTTTTTCTTTAAGAAAAATTAACTTACCATTTAAAGAAAGTGAAATTGAACAGTTAGTTGTTGAAGATTCAATATTTAAAATATAAGACATATTAAAACTACTTTACAGTAATTGGAACTCCAAAATAAAATTCTAAAACTTTTAACTTAAAAATATAATCATATTTTGTTCTTATAAGCTCAGATTGTGCTAACTCATATCTTTGTTTAGCTTGAGTAAAATCAAAAGAATTCATTGCTCCAACTTGAAATTTATTCTGAGCATATTCAAAGGCTAGTTCTCGAGCATCAACTAGTTTTAGGGATGCTATATAAGCTTTGTATGCTCCCCTTGCATCATTAAATGATTGATTGACTGTGTTTTCTAAATCTAATTTTTTTTGTTCTAAAGAATTCTCAGTTCTTAAAATATTAATCTTTGTTTGATTCACATTTGACCTTCTAGATAAATTATTTAAAATGGGTATAGAGAGGCTAAATCCAAAATTTTGCCCAGCATTTAAATCAAATTGTTTTGAAAAAGATTGTGGATTTGCAGTTGCCATTTTTGTATAAGGAGCCAAAACTCTTTCCCCCGACCCCTCAACAACTCCAATTGGTGTAAACACAATTTCATCGGTTGGTACAAATCTATCAGAGTAACCTATCCTAGAGCTGTAGGAGTAAAATGCCGATAGACTCGGCTTTAATAAAGCTTTTGATATTTCTAAATCTTTTTTAGCGATCTCTAAGTTGGTTTCAAAAACTTTTATCTCTGTTTTATTATTTACAGCATAACTAAAAATCTCTTCTGGCGTTTTGCTCATTACATCAGAAATTGGAATGTCATAAGTTTCATTAGCAATCTCAAAATTTTCAAAATCATCAATTAATAACAATTGAGCCAAAGAAATTTTTGATAAGTAATAGCTATTTTGTGCATCTACTAAGTTTTTTTCTTGAGATGCTAGATTTGCTTCAATTTCATATAAATCACCTTTTGGAACAACCCCAGAATCAACTAACTCCTTTATCCTTTTCAATTCCTTAATAGTAATGTCTAATTGTAATTTTTGAACAGAAAGAGATTCTTTACTAAATAAAATCTGGAGATATGAATTAGCGACCAATAGTGCTACGTTTTCGGTCATGTCCTCTAACTGATATTGACTAGCCAGAATAGAAAGGTTTGCTCTATGTAACCTTTTTACATTTTGAAGACCACCATACACACTAATATTCATGTTTAAGTTCATGGAAGTAAACTGAGTGGTTACATTTTCTAATAATCCAGTTGTAATATTTTGATTTAATCCAATATTCCAAGAGTGATTACTGCCTATATTAATATTTGGGAGAAAACTTCCAATTGCTCCTTGTTTATTAATTTCTGAACCAGCATAATCTAATTGAGACTGTTTGATTGAAATATTCATTTCAAGGGCTCTATTAACACACTCTTCAAGAGTCCATGATTTTTGGGCTAACAAAATATTGGGAACAATTATTATAAATAAATACTTTAAAAATTTCATAATTTCTTTCTGTTTAATCAAAAGAAGTAGTTGCATCATCTTCACTTTCTACTTCGCCTCTTTTTATTGGTTCTGTTTTATTCCAAACTTTAATCTTGTCTGTTTTTTTAACTCCACTTATTAATTCTGCATTAACTCCATCTGAAATACCAAGTTTAACGTTTTTTCTAATAAATTTCTGACTTGTAGTTTCTATCTCTACGAAAGGAATTTTAGTTTTTGAATCATATTGGAGAAGAGCT
The DNA here is from genome assembly GCA_905181705.1 of Cryomorphaceae bacterium BACL29 MAG-121220-bin8. Classification (GTDB taxonomy): domain Bacteria; phylum Bacteroidota; class Bacteroidia; order Flavobacteriales; family Flavobacteriaceae; genus MAG-121220-bin8. Next base: position 549,091 of record CAJIYP010000003.1, read on the forward strand.
TCACTAATTGCCAAAATACCTTCTTTTTTATCAGTGACAATAGAAGCATTGGCACTGTATCCAGCTCTAACCACATACTCGTCATCTAAATAGACTTCTCCTTCAATTTTAAATTGAATTGCGCCTGCAACCTCTGTTCCTTTAGGAGCAATTAACCTCAGTTTAGCTTTGTATTCTTTATTCTCAATAGCGCCAAGAGTTACTATTAGCGGCATATTAACAGAAAGTTTACCTACTTCCCCCTCATCAACTTGTCCCTCAAATATCATTTTATTAAGATCCGCAATAGTAGCTATTGTACTTCCTGCGTTAAATGTATTTGCTTGAATTACTTGATCTCCTTCCTTAATGGGAATTTCTAATACCGTCCCTGAAACAGTCGCTCTAACATTAGTGTTGGTAATGGATGATCCTCCAGAGGAACCTAACTTTATTATTTGAAGGTCACTCTTTGCGTTGGATAAATTTTGCATGTCTTGACTATACCTTAATTCCGAAGAGTTAAATTCTTGTTCCGAAATAATTTCTTTTTTAAATAAAGCTTGATTTCTTTGGAATTCAATTTTTGAATTTTTCATTACAATTTGAGCATTTTTTACTCTTCCCTCTGCACTGTTAAGAGTCTGTTCGTTTGGAACAACTTTTATTCTAGCAATCAAATCTCCTGCTAAAATTTCGTCTCCTTCCTCAACATATATTTCCTGAATAATACCGGCTATTTGCGGTACTATGTTAACCTCATCTTCAGGTAAAACTTTTCCGGTAGCCACAATTTTCTCTTCAATAGTAGTCGTTATTAAAGTTTGTGTGTCATACACAATAGAGGATTTGCTGTTAGATTTTATAAAAAAGGCACTAGCAAATAAAATTCCTCCAATTAGCAATGTAATTCCGATGTATTTTAAATATTTCATATTAATTAATTATTTAATTATTCTTCTCTTAATGCGTCAATTGGTTTAACGCTAACCGCTTTTTGAGCAGGTATTATACCTATTAATGTTCCAAGTGTTATCATAAGTGCTAATGCTCCTAAAACATAAGGTATAGGCACTGTTGGGTTAGTGTATGGAAAATCTGTCATGTCTTCAGTTGCAGCATTAATACCATAAAGAACTAATGCACCTAAAATAATACCTATAACTCCTGCTAGGATAGTTAAGAAAACAGATTCTAAAATAATTTGAGACCTTACTTCAGATGGAGTTGCCCCTAACGCTCTCCTAATTCCAATTTCTTTTGTTCTTTCTTTAACTGATATTAATAATATATTTCCAATTCCAATGACCCCAGCTAATATGGTTGCAATTCCAACTACAAGAGATAAAAAAGTAAGGCCATTGGCAAAATTCATGGTTTTTCTAAAAATTTCCCCTAAGTTAAATCCCCCAATAGCACGATCATCATCTGGATGAATTTTATGTATTTGCTTTAAAGTTACTTTTATATTTTTTTCCACTTCCAATCCACTAATATTTTCATCTGCAGATACCATAAAAAAACTAACATCGTCTCCAGTATTGAATATCTTTTTAAAAGTTGCAAAGGGAATGTAAATATCTCCATCATCTCCAAAACCACCACCTTGAACAAACTTATGTACTCCCACCACTACAAAGTTTAATTTATTAATACTTATAAATTTACCAATAGGATCTTCACCTTTCTCAAAAAGTTCTGCTAAGGTTCTTTCACCAATAACACATACTTTTCTTTCTTTTTCAATATCTGAATTATTTATAAATCTCCCTCCATCGAAAATTTTTGCAGTAGCTATTTTTATATATTCAGGAAATTCACCATAAATAGCATAGGTTCCGGTTTTATTTCCTCTAACTATATTTCCTCCAGCAGAACCAAAAACACCAGCTACTTGTCTAGGTGCAATAAACTTAATCCCTTTTACTCTTTTTTTAATAATTTCGGCATCTCCTAATTTTAATTGAATTGCCCTTTCAGATTTATATCCTGCATATGGAATACTCGTGTACTGAGCCCAGACAAAAATACTATTAGATGCTATAGACTGAAAAGCTCTTTCAAACCCATTATCTAGTCCTTTGGAAGAACCAGCCAAGGTAATATATATAAAAATACCCCATAATACTCCTATCATAGTGATAACAGTTCTAACCTTGTTTTTTTGGATAGATCCAAAAATTTCTTGCCAAGTGTCTTTGTCAAATAATCTTTTCATATCAATCGTCTCTTAAAGCTTCTATAGGTTTTATACTTGCAGCTCTTTTGGCAGGAAGATATCCTGCAAAAGCTCCAAAACCAATTAATAATATAGTTGCAGCCAAAGCCGTATTCAAATCTACATATGGATCAGTAATATAATAATCCTCTTCTAGGGTATTACCAACTAATTTTAGCACGCCTATTCCTGCTAATAATCCAGCATAACCTGAAATAGAAGTAATAAAAATTGCTTCTTGAAGAATCATCCCTATAATTGAACTAGGGGTTGCCCCAATAGCCTTTCTAATTCCTAATTCTTTAGTTCTTTCTTTTACCACAAAAACCATTATGTTGGAAATTCCTATTATACCTGCCAATAAAGTACCTATACCAACAAATAAAATAATGGAGGAAAGTGCACTTTTAAATTGGTCGTTTTCTCTTAAATTAGATGCTGCGCTTCTAATAAATATTCCTCTTGGATCTGTTGGATCAATGAATTTCTTTTGTTTTAAATATTTTTTTAATTGATTTTCAAAAGCAACTGCTCCAGCATAACCCAGTTCTGGCTTGTATGAAATGATAATTTGACCCAATTTGTCTGTATTTTTTTGAATAAGTTGAAGAGTAGTATAAGGTGTATATACTATTCTCTCCTCATTGTCTCCACCATCATCTTGAAAAACTCCTACAACTTTCCAAGATCTTCCTCCACCAGAAACAAACTTACCAATAGCATCTTCCCCTTTAAATAAATCCAATTCTACTAACCTTCCTATTACTACATTTCTCTCTTTATTTTCAACATCCAGACCATTAATATATCTTCCTTTCATCATTATGGTCATTTCATTTTTTTGATGGGAAGGTGCGACTCCTCTAATAGAATAATTATTTGATTCTAATTTGTATCCAACGTTACCGCTTTCTGTCATTCTAGGGGTTATACCATCAATATAAAATGCAAACCTAGAAGTAATATCCTTTAAATCTTTATTATCAAATTCTATTCTGCGATTAGCTTTATAACCCATGTAAGCTTTGGAAGTTCTTCCAGATCTTACCCACATGGTATTTAAAGCGTCGTCCTTAAAAAATTTATCAAAAGTATTGTCTAATCCATTTCCAAAACCAAAGAGAACCACAAATATTAGAATACCCAAAGCCACAGTAAAACCTGAAAGAAAAGTTCTGAGCTTATTCTTTTTAATTGAATCAAATATTTCTAGCCAGCGGTCTCTACTAAACATTAAATAGCTTTTATCATTTTATTTTTTTTGTCTTCCATTATTACTCCGTCCTTTAGCCTTACAATTCTAGAACACATTTTAGCAATATCCTCCTCGTGGGTAACAATTAAAATTGTTTTACCATTCTTATTTATATCTTGAATTAGAGCCATTACTTCCTTAGAAGTTTTAGAATCTAAAGCTCCAGTCGGTTCATCAGCAAGAAGAACCTTAGGTTTAGAAACAAGAGCTCTAGCAATAGCTACTCTTTGTTTCTGACCTCCTGATAATTCACTTGGTAAATGAGTTGCCCATTCCTTTAGACCTACTTGATCCAAATACCTTAAAGCCTCCTCCTCTCTTTCTTTTCTTTTTACACCTTGATAATAAAGAGGCAGGGTTACATTTTCTAATGCAGTTTTATAATTAATCAAATTAAAAGATTGAAAAACAAATCCTAAAAATTTATTTCTATAATTAGCTGCTTTGGTTTCGTCTAAATTCTTAATAGGAACTCCATCTAAATCATAAGATCCTTCATCCAAAAGATCTAACATTCCTAAAATATTTAATAAAGTAGATTTTCCAGAGCCTGAGGATCCCATTATTGCTACCAATTCTCCTTCTTCTACATTAAAATTAATACCTTTTAAAACATGTAGAGAATTAGATCCCATTTTATAGGACTTATGTAAATCTTTTATTTTAATCATAACCTATTAACTATTATATTATTCATATCAACAATAATGCCCAAAACTAACATTTATTTATTCGTTTTTATAAGATTGTAATTGTTTAAAAAAATCTTCAAAAGAGGTTCTTCCTTTTTTTGTTATCGAATAGTCAGTTGTTGGATAACTTTTTTGAAAATATTTTTCAATCTTAATTAGGTCAGCCTCATTTAATTTCTTCAACTGGATACTTAAATTACCTTTAGTTGACTCTGTCACATCTAGTAATGCTTTAAAATTACAAGTCTCGACAGTCATTAAAAATGATACTGTTTTAAGCCTTATTGGGTTAAATAATAATTTTTCTATTTCCTTATTCATTCTTGTTTTGAAAATAAAGAGCAAGACCTGGTATTAACATCCCAAAAGTAATTCCAATAACATTAACTAAAAGAAGATGGATTTCTGGGCTGTAATAGTTGTAAAGGGTGAAAATTAATAATCCAACACCTCCTAATGTAACTTGCTTGAATTTTATTATGGAACCAGACATGATTAAAACTAGTGCCAAAAGAAATAAAACATCTTGAACTGGATTAATTCTAGAATAAACAGAAATACCAACTATGGAAATCCAAGCAATTCCAAATACTCCCCAAATAATTCTGATGACTCTTGAAAGTTGTGTCTCATATCCAATTTTATTTCCTGAATTTATATTGTAATAAGTAGTGTAAATCATGCCGAGTAAAGGGATTGAAACCCAATAAATTGTTGATGAATAGTAACTGAACTGAACTATGGAAGGAAAAAAATAATGAAATAAACTCATGAAATTTATTAAAACTCCCCAGAAAACAAGGTTGAATCCAAGAGGTTTTAAATTATTTTTTGTTTGCCTAATAGCATCGTTAATAATGCTTAGTTGTTCTTCTTTAGTCATAAAATTTGTTAAATATTACATAAATATAAACTAGTTTATTTTATAAACCTAAATAATTAAAACTCTTCCCAGAAATTAGTTGTGAACTCGTCTAAATATTCTGGTAAAATTTCATTTTTTTCTTCTATTTTATCAAAATATTTAATGTCAATATTTTTAGATTCAAAGATTTGTAGTTGTATTTTTCTTATTGAATTAACTACTAAATCTAACTTAAATGAAATTTGATTTTGCTTATTCCTTCCTTTCACAAACTTGTTTTTTTCAACAATCTTTAGAGGTCTATCAATCCCAAATTTTCTTCCATTAGATACTTGAAAATAACTCAAAGAATATTTTTCTTTATTTAATTTTGAAAAAATCATTTGACCCTCATTTAAATAAGTATTAGCAGAAACGCCCAGAAGCTTGAATTTAAATAGAGATTTTACATTTTCAAAATCAATTCTTACAACTGCAAAATCATCTGAATTAATATAGAGAGTTCCCTTAAAATCTTTAGATCCTTTTGGTTCGCAAGAAATAATATATACCAACTGAGTTCCTAAATAAGTTAGCTCTGGTTCACTGAATCTATACCTGTTTGAGTTTAAAATAAAATCTAATTTGGTTCCTTTATTAAAAAAAAGATTAGAATAAAGGCTCGCTATTCCTCTTTTTTGAAATACAGCGAAGTTTTGCTTTCTTTTAAGCTCCGCATCTTTAGCTTTTTTCAAAACTTCCTGGTTAGTGCTATCTATATCCCAAAGACCATTAAAGTTTAAATCTCCAGAAAATGGCAATAGACCGGACCTGATTTTAAAATACGAACTAGATTTAAGGTTTTCTTTTAAAGCCTTTTCTAGTTTTGAATTCAATGAATTTAAAATTTCTTCGTCTTTTTTATAGGTTTCCCTTGACTTAATTAAATTTATTTTCTGATTGTTTTCCTGAAAATTCCCATAGTAATAGCATAAAGTTTCAGTAGCATTTTTATTTTCTTTTGGAATGTTAATAAGCAAACTGTCCATTAAAGAGGAATTAACTTCTTTAATAGAGGATTTAAACTTATTTATTTCAAACTTATCAATGTTACTTTTATACTCTCTCCTATAAAATATTCTTTTTTCAGTTATTTCAGTTTGATAGTTTTGTGAGATTCCTGACTTAACTTTTTCTATAATTTCTTTGGAGCTTAATTTTCTATTGGTCAATATTACATTGCTTAATTGTATCGGCTTGGGACTTAAAAAAACTATGCTATCGTTGAACTGGTTTAAAGAAAAAGAAACTTTATCGTAACCCATAGAGGAAATAAAAAGAGAATCTTCATTTTTTAATTCTTTCTTTATTAATTCGAAATCTCCATTTTCATCGGATATAATTCCACTACTATTTGAAAAATAAACGGTCGCAAATGGTATTGGAGATAAAGTTATAGAGTCTAAAACCTTAACTATAGTAGATTGTGCATTAATATTACAAGTAAATAATAATAAAAATAGATAGGTTGTTTTTTTCATGTTATCAATAAAAAAGCTGGTATTTATACTCAAAATTATTCAGAATTAAATTTTTAAATATATCATTTTCCTGAAAATCTATAATTATAGCAGGGAGAGATAATATATTAACTATTAATAGAACAACCCAAATTGCAAATATGACAATAAAAACATAACGATTAATAACACTTTTTTTAAAAACTATTTTAGTCGTTAAAACAATTAACATAAACACAAATATTAGAAGACTAAGACATAAGTTAACTGTAAAATAAAAGGGAATTATTTCTAAAATTTCATTTAAAAAAGCATTACTATAAGTTTAAATTGAATAAGAATTATAGTAATTGTTACACTGATTAATAACAAAGAAAATAAGGAGGCAGTAAAAAATAATATTAATTTTAAAAATTTTAGTAAAATACAAATTGTCTTTTCAAGAATAGGGGCTATTAATCTAAAAGGAAATAGAAGAGTTTTTGTTAAACTGCTTTCTTTATCATTTACTGTTCCCGTTTTTTTTTTAATAAAATCTTCCAGATTTGATAAATTTACATTGAACCCTGACATATTCATTTTTTGTCCAATGGTTTTGGCCTCTTTGGTGAAAAACCATAGTAATAGATAAAACAACAATCCAGCACCGCCAAAAAACAAACTAACCACAAAAACAACTCGAATTATATTGACATCAATCTTAAGATAATTTGAAAGACCTTTAGATACTCCACCAAATACTCCATTTTCTTTGTCTCTAAAAAGTATTTTTCTCAAATTAGGATCAAAATCTTTTGATGGAATTCCTATCCATAAAATAATATATACTATTAAATTAAGAGGAACTGCTATAAAAAATAAAATCCTAACAATTATCGGGTCAATTTTAAAATATTCTGCTATTCCTGAACAGACTCCAGCAATAATTCTATTACTTGAATCTCTGTATAGTTTATTGCTTTTTATCTCTTCTTTAGGGCTATCTTCTTCGGAATCATTGTAGATCTCTTTAAAATCATCTAAAGAACCCATAATTTCAATAACCCCTTTGACATCATCTAAATTGATACACTGTTTACTAGATGAAATTTTTGATGAAAAATTTTCAGCAATTCTAAGCTCAAAATCTTTGATAATTTCAGAATCATTATCAATTGTAGCAAAATAAGTTTTAATTGAATTTAAATACTTATTTAAAACCTCATAAGCACACTCTTCGATATTAAAAATTGAGTGACCAATGTTTATTGTAAGTGTTTTTTTCATTTGTTTTTATCTAATTAATTCCTAAAATATTTTAAGATTCTCTTCAAAAGATTTATCTTAAATTCCAATAATAGCAGAAATAGTTTTTTCATTTTTTAGTTTTTAATAACTTCTTAACTGACGCATCTAACTCATTCCATGAAACAACCAATTCCTTTATATGTAAAGTTCCCTTGTATGTAATAGAATAATATTTTCTTGGTGGACCCTGATCTGATTCACGCCAAACATGTTGAATATATCCAGATTTTTTTAGCCTATTTAACAGCGGATATACGGTACCTTCAACAACTATTATTTTAGAATTTTTCAGTTCTTCAATAATATCAGATGTGTAGACCTCGTCTCTAGATATTATTTGTAGAATGCAAAATTCTAAAAGGCCTTTTCTTATCTGTATTTTAAAATTTTCGGCGCTCAAGCTATAGATTGTCTAATTCGTTCTTTTCAATAGTTATAATAATAATTTCTTTTTTTTCTTTTTCACCTTCTTTTTCTTCTTCCTTTTCCTCAAAAGAAACCACCCACTCCCCTTTAAGACCATCTATATTCTCACCATCAATAGTCAAGTTAATGTCATTTTTTACTGTGACGTTTGGTTCGACATCGAATCTACAAGAATTAAAAAAAAAAGTCATCAACAAAATCAGTAATATTTTTTTCATAGAGTTAATTATTTATTATACATAGTACTTTGTAATACATAGTAGTAAAGATAAAAAAAAATTCACTAATAGCAACTACTTCTTAAAAAATCTGAAATACAAGAATGCAAGGGTTAAAAATCCTAACACATAAGGGATAATCATTAAATACACAATGCCGTCATTTAAACTTTCCGCGGCTTTTTGATCTGCCCCAGATTCTAAAACCGCCCTACACATCGCGCATTGATAATTATATGTAAACAGTAAAATACTCATTAGTAATATGGGGATATCATTAAATAAACTACCACGCCAGTTACAGCTACATAAAGCCAAATTGGGAAAGTGATTTTAGATATTTTCTTGTGCTGGTCAAATTGAACCTGAATAGCCTTAACGTAGCTAGTAAGAACTAAAGGAATTAAGATTATAGACAAAATTATGTGTGTTATTAATATAAAATAATACACATAGGCTATTGCTCCTTCTCCTCCAAAAGGTGTTGGGTCAGAAGTCATATGGTATGCAATATACATAACCAAAAAAACCAAAGACATTGCAATACATGTTTTCATGATTCTTTCATGTAAAACTCTTTTTCCGGCCTTGATTGCTCTAAGGGCTAATACTAATAAGACAGCTGTAAAACCATTGATAGTTGCATATATTGGAGGTAGAAATGTAAGAGGAGTGGCATCAGGAATTTTGACAGTAAATAAAATAGCAACAACGACAGGAATAACTATAGAAACTACTACAATTAAGATATTATATATTTTTGATTTACTATTCTCCATCATTTAACAACTTTAATATATCTTCTTTTAACATGTCAACCCCTTGTTTTTCAGAATTTTCATCTTCAATTCCCAAATAATAAACTATCGGAGAGCCCATAGAGTTGGTTCTTGAGCGAATATAGCCGTTCTGGTCTATTAAAGCAAAAAAGCCTTGGTGTTCAAACCCACCCGCAACATCTGGATTAATGGATGAAAAAATATTAAATCCAGAATTGGAAAGATCATAAATATCAGTAACATCTCCAGTTAAAAAGTGCCAATTTTTGGATTTAACTTCAAGTAATTCTGAATACTCTTTTAAAACTTTCGGAGTATCATGATCCGGATCAATAGTAAAAGAAGCGATTCCAAAATCATCTCTGTCCCCAAACTCATTGTCAAGTATTTTCATGTTTTTATTCATTTCAATACAAATAGAAGGACAGGATGTAAAGAAAAATTCAGCAATAAAAACCTTGCCTAAAAAATCTTCATTACCAATAAAGAGATTGTCTTGGTTTAAAAAAACAAAGTCTGATACTTTCTTTTTTTCACCATTTAATTTTACAAAGCTTAATTCTTTTGAATTATCTAATCGAGTGTCATACTTAATGTTATTTGCCTCAAATCTTTCCATAATTTTTGGAAAGAACCAGATTCCAAAAATCAATATTATAAATGAAATTCCTATGTAAGAATATTTTTTCATTTAAAGCTGATCTTTATAAATATTATTCTTTTTAAGCGCCATTCTATACTCTGCCAAAATAACTTTTACATCATCCACCATGTTGTTATTTATATCAGCAACAAATCTTGAGTCATATCCGAATTTTGCACCATCCTCATCATCTCTTCCTCTCAAATTCCCCTTTCTATCAATTATAAAAACATGAGAAGTTCCTAAATTAGAATCTAGTTTAATATCTGTTTTCAAACTGTTAAAAACATTCATTAAATTTTCATCGCTCATTGTAATAAACTTCCAATTAGTAAAATCTGTTTGGGTAAGTCTATTCATTTCCTTAATTAAATTTTCAGTTAAGATTTTTGTACCCTCTGGCTGAATCATTATAAACTGAAAATCTTTGAATTCGTTAAACCTTTTAAAAATTTCTTGATTTAGATTTCCCGCATCGCCATATTTCTCTTCAATATTATTTCCAAAAAAACCAAGAACTGTTATTTTGTCTTTTAGACTCTCGTTGGAAATGTCAGAGATGTCCTTAACATTTTTCGTTAGCACTGGAAGTTTGGCAAAATGATTTATACCAGAAGCAAAAAAAAGATAAACTACTAGAGGCAAAACAAACAGCGTAGTAAGAACAACGTACTTTTTCATAAAAGAAAATTATTTAGTTTGGACTAAAAATTCCAACTGACAAAACCTTCGTACATCACGTCAAAAATATAATTCCCTTCGACAAGAAGAATAAATACCAAGTATGCAATTAGAAAAATAAGAGTAATCACAACTGAAGCTTGAAGACCACTTGTTTCATCTCTGAGATGCATAAAGTCCCAAGCTATATAATATGCTTTTACTAATGTTAGAATAATAAAAATCCAATTAATGATTTTTGCACCCAAAAAAATGTTCATCAATACTTCAGGCTTAACAATTCCTAAAACAACTTCAATGATTGTTACTATAGAAAGAAATATTAAAACTCCCCATATTTTTGATTGATTAGACCTGAACTTTAAAAGTCCTCTAAAAATCTCTAATTTATGTGTATTATCTGCCATTTGTAAAAGTTATACTAGATAAAAGAATGTAAAAACAAAAACCCAAACTAAATCGACAAAATGCCAATATAAACCAACTTTTTCTACCATTTCATAGTGACCTCTTCTCTCGTATGTTCCGACAAGAACATTAAAGAAAATGATAATATTAATAACCACGCCAGAAAAAACATGAAAACCATGAAAGCCGGTAATAAAAAAGAAAAAATCTGCAAACAATCTATTCCCATATTCGTTACGAACTAAATTAGCCCCTTCAACCACATATTTAACTTCATTAATTTTTTCTAACGATTCTTCTCTGCTTAAAATAATCTTGTTGCCTTTTTCATCAATTTTTTCAGTTTTAATCACAATATCTGGATTTGAATTAAAACCAGTAATGATTTCATCTACTGTAAAAGAAGGTAAAGTAGGCTCATTGTAAAACCAAACTCCTTGTTTGCTATCATGCTGAACTCTTTCATCTGGAATTTCAAAAGCGATTTCTTCCAGTCCTACTCTTTTTTTAGGATTGTCTTTGTAAACAAATTGATAAATTTGCCCCCCAGTAGTTTCTACAGCACCATATTCTCCATTAATAAAATTTTTCCATTCCCAAGCTTGAGAACCTACAAATATTGCTCCTCCAATTATAGTCAAAGCCATATAAAATGTAACCTTATCTTTCTGCATATGATGCCCCGCATCAACAGCCAAAACCATTGTGACAGACGAAAAAATCAAAACAAAAGTCATTAAAGCCACATAATACATTGGGGCATCTACCCCATGAAGAAAAGGGAAGTGATTAAAAACTTCATCAGCAATTGGCCAAGAATCTATGTTTTTAAATCTAGAAAATCCATATGCTACAAGAAATCCAGAAAATGTCAAAGCATCTGAAACAATAAAAAACCACATCATCAGTTTTCCATAACTAGATTTAAAAGGCTGGTTACCTCCGCCCCATAAATCCTCGTCTTCTATTGTTGTTGAAATTGTTGAACTCATTTGTGTACTAAAATTAAGATTGTAAAGTTACAAATTTTAACTATTTAAAGAAATATAAAAAAACAAACAAATACAGCCATAAAACTCCAAGAAAATGCCAAAAAGTAACTGCCAGTTCAAATCCTAATTTTTCAACTTTGTATTTGTTTTTATAATTATTTGCCATAACTACAATTAGCACTATTAAACCTGCAAAAAGGTGAGCTAAATGAAGAACTGTTAAGACATACAAAAAAGATGTTGTGACTGTACTTTGAGCTCCAGTGAAAAAATAACCCAAGGAGACCAGTTCATTGAAACCTAAAAATTGAGATATTACAAATATTATTCCCAAAATAAAAGTAACAAAAAGCCAAAATGTTGTTTTTGAAACGTCGTTGTTTTTTACATTTTTTTTGGAAATAGCAATAGAAATACTACTTAAAAAAATTACTAAAGTGCTAATTATAAATGCGAAAGGCAATTCAAAATCTTTTAGCCAGTCTGGCCTTGATTTACTTACAATATATGCACTTGTTAAGCCAGCAAAAGTCATGGCAATACTAAGCATTGAAAATAAAAGCATCATTTTTTTTGCCTTTATTGTTTTTAAGCGAATTTCTTGTTCATTCAACTCCATATATATATTTTATCAATTACGTAAACTATTTGTACTAACGTCAAACATATTACACTTGCGGCAAATAAACTTTTTGCTGAGTCAGTAGTCATCTTATTGTATAAATTAACAGAAAAATACAGCATCACTAATCCAATGATGCCAATTAAAATTGCAGAAAAAACAGAAAGGTGTAAATCTCCTGTGAGACCACTCACTGGAAAAACAGAAATCATAATCATCCATATTGTATAAAGAACTGTTTGAAGTGCAGTAGCTTTATCTTTCTTTTTAGTAGGCAACATATTAATACCTGCTTTTTTATAATCTTCGTGAAGCATCCATCCAAGGGCCCAAAAATGAGGGAATTGCCAAAAAAATTGAATAGCAAATAAAAACCACGCTTCAATGCCTAAACTGTTAGTAGCTGCTACCCAACCAAGCATGAAGGGAATAGCACCTGGAAATGCACCAACAAATACAGAAAGAGGAGTTTTTGTTTTTAAAGGAGTATAAACACAAGCATATACAAAAATAGATATAGCTCCAAAAAGTGCAGTTTTAGGATTTATTTTATACAAAATTACTATTCCAACTAGGGTAAGAAATACGGAAATTATAAAAGCAGTTGAGACAGAAACTCTTCCTGATGGAATTGGTCTATTCCTGGTTCTATCCATTAAAACATCTAAATCTTTTTCAATTATTTGATTAAATGAGTTTGAGGCACCAACCATGCAGTAACCTCCAATAACAAGCAGCAAAACAATGGATGTGTCGTAAGTTTCTGCAGCGATTAGATAACCTGCTATTGAAGAAAAAACCACGCTAATTGCTAGTCTTGCCTTAGTTAATTCAAAGAAATCTTTTAGTGTAGATTTAAATGTATGATTAACTGAATCAATTTCTGTTTTGTAGGAACTAATAGCCATAAATTAAATAGGGCGCAAAGTTAGCACAGAATAATAGAGTAAACAATTATTTGATTGATATTTAAGTCTTTAAAACTAGTCTAATTTAATCTAAATGTGACAGGAATGCTAAAAGGCACCCTAACTGGTCTTCCTCTCTGTTTTCCAGGTGTCATTTTAGGAAGTTTATTAATAATTCTAACAGCTTCTTTTTCCAGGTTTTTATCTGGTCCCCTACTTCTAATTCCACTTATACTTCCATCTTTTCCAATCATAAATTGAACAAAAACTCTTCCTTGAATACCCATTTCTTGAGCAATTTCTGGGTATCTAAAGTTATCGATGATATGCTTTTGAATTTTTTCTTGAAAACATTTTCTTCTTTGAGACTTAGCAACTTTTTCACAACCTGGAAATAATGGAACATCCTCAATAATAGCAAACGGAACATCCAAGTCCAGTTCTTCTTCCATAACCTCTACCTCCTCAACAATTTCTTCTTGATCTGTTTCCGTTGATTCTATTATTGTTTCTTCTATTTCCTCCTCATCCTCAACTATCTCAATAATTTCAGGAGCTGGTGGTGGTGGTGGTGGTGGTGGTGTTTTAATTTGTTCAGTAATCGGAATTTCTTCGTCGTCATCGTCTTCAACATTTAATGATTCCAAATCATATTGCCTTTCATAAGATTTAAACTCAATTGCTTGCCAGGAAACAAGTAGACTAAACATAAGCCAAATGCTAACATCAAACTACTATATTTTCTTAAATCAGCCTGTGGATTTTTTTTTCTTTGCATAATTGATTTATATACTTAAAGCTAAAATAAATTTTTTTTTTTAAAATGAAAGCTATAACTGTTTATTTTTAAGAATATACAGGGAACTTATTGAAAACCCTATAAGAATTCCTAAACTATTTGCAATAATGTCCGCAATTTCAAAATATCTTCCAATTGGTAATATTCCTTGACAAATTTCTGTGATGAGTCCTATAAAAAAAACTAGTGCTAAGTAAGACCATTTAATTTTTTTTATTTCTAAAAATCCTAATATTAGCCACATAACTGACATAATTAGATAAACTATAAGATGAAGAAATTTATCAAATTGAAAAAGCTCAAATTTCGGAAATGGAAGTTGGGGAATTGGAATTGTAGAAATTATAATTATTAAAACAGTGTAAAGGAATGTGACTTTTTTTAACACAGTCTTAAGCTCCAATAAGTTCCTTATAAGATTCTGAATTTAAGAGTTCTTCTAATTCCTCAGGATTTTGAATTTCCATTTTTATAATCCATCCTTTTTCATAAGGGTCGTCATTAATTAATTCTGGATTATCTTCTAAACCTTCATTCATTTCTGTAATTTTTCCTGAAACTGGTAAAAATAAATCTGATACAGTTTTAACTGCTTCTACAGATCCAAAAATTTCTTCCTTTTGTAATTCCTCACCCAAAGCTTCGATTTCTACATAAACAATATCACCAAGTTCACCTTGAGCATAATCGGTTATCCCAATAATTGCCTGATTGCCCTCTACTTTAACCCACTCGTGATCTTTAGTGTATTTTAATTCCGGTCTAATTTCCATCTTTTAATTTTTATTTGGTAAATGTAAGTTTTAAAAATATTTTTTCATAACAATTTTTATTCCCCAAAATTATACCTTAAAGTCATTCCGGATCTTATAGTAGTTTGAGGAAAAGCAGTAGAAATGGCAAACTCTGAAAATAAATGATCATAAAAAAATACGGCATTAAAACTTTTACTTAAAGCATAATCAGCAGAAAATTTCATTGAATATATAGATTGACCTGCCGTAACTTTATTGTCAAGAATATCTAAATTTCTAATAATGGTAATGTTGTCACGTAAACTTAAATCAGCTTTTAGATTCAAATCTCCTTTTGAAACTCTTTGACTTCCTCCAATTCCATTTCTAAATTTTAAATCTTTGATTCTGTAACCTAAACCAATAGAATAATCCATCCCTGAAATTTCTGTTAGCAGATTATTGTCTAAACTTAACGAAAGAGCTCTGTCTTTTTTTAATTCCATTACAACTCTCATAGAGTTTTTTAATTCCATGTCTATTTTTAAGAGAGGATTAAATTGCTCCACTAGATTTATATTTGTATATAAAATTTCATTTAAAAAATTTCCTGATGTATCTTTTAATTGGTCATTTGATGAATCAAATTCTAAATTAGATTTATAATTATTTAAAGTATAGCTAGATCTATAAGAATGTCCCAGACTAAATCTTTTAAATCTTTCTTTAATAAATTTAATATTAATTAAACCTGTATATTGAATAGACCAGTTAGGCAATGGGGTGCTTCTAATTGCACTTAGAGAAATTGTAGTTGGATCTTCTCCAGAATAAGCAGAAATAAATGAAGGAATTAAAACAGATTGATTATTTTTTCCATAACCTTTAGGAAAACCATCTTCGTCAAATTCTCCATTTGAATTTCCATTAACAAAAGCTAACCTTTCAGCAATTATCAATCTGTTGTTTTGAAAATTCAAAAAGGTTTCCGATTTATATTGATCGCTATTTTTGAAAGCTGTTTTAATTAAAATGGAGGAAATAGCAAAGTTTCCAGATGAATTGGGAGTAAGTGCATTGTACTGATTTTCAGAAATTAAAAAGTTTTCTGAAAAATTTTCTGAGTATGTTCTATTAGCCTTTATATCAATTTTTAAGTCTTTAATCCAACTTATTTCAGCAATTAAATCAAACTTAGTATTGAAAACTCTAGAGTACTGTTCATTAAAACTGGGAAAATCTGTTAACCATCCATTTTTTGCAGCCTCATATCTAATATCTGATTGGCTTCCAAAAACAAAAGCTAAAGAGGGTTTGGAGGTCCCAAAAAATCCCAAAGATTGAGTATAACCAGGTAAAACCTGACCATTATTTTCAGCATAATTTAATTTTAATCTTGTAAGGCCTGTAGCTAAACCAATTATTGAATTAGTTAATTTATCTTGAACTTTTTTAGGTTTTTTCTTTTTTTCTAATCCAATATTTTTATAAAACTTAGACATATTAAAAGAAGCATTCATAGCGTGAGTATTGGCGTTTTGAATTGTATTTACACGACCTAAAACATTACCTAACTCATCCTCAACTAGAGCCATGGCATCAGAACCTCTTTCCCAGTTAAAATCTCCCGAATAATTATAATTACTAGAAATAAAATTAATAAATGGAAACAATTTAAAAGGTAAATCATAACTCAATCTAAATGATTGATTATGAGAATTAGTTTCTCCAGTATTCCAAAAGCCATCCCAAATTTCAAATTCTTTATTAACTATATTATTCCCCTCTGAATCAGTTTGATAATAATTCTTAACTATACTGTTGTTTGATGCAGAAAAATCTAATCTCAAAGAGTTTGTTAAATTTTGACTCAAGCTAAGGTCCCAATCAAAAAGAAAGTTTCTTTGTTGAATATCAGGTAAAGCAATTTGTTTTGAAGCATCTGCACCTTCTATGTAAACCTCTCTAAATCTTTGACTGTTGAAACTTCTATTGATATTAGTATTGAAAGAAACACTTGAAAGAAGTGGGTTAATATTGAATTCACTAATCCATTGCAAGTATTTATTTTCGCTAATAAATGCAATTGATTTAAAAGGTGAAATAACAAAAGGCTCAAAACTAAAACTATATTGAGCTCCTGCTCTAACTGTCTTACGAGTTAAGTTTTCTACTTCATAATCATGTTCTTCTTCTTGATTATAATTATAGGAAAAATCAAAATTTTCAATATCATAAAATCTTTCTTTTTGATCTTGTGATCTATTTTTTTTCAAACCTAACAAGCTAATACTCTTGGACTTTTTAAATGAAATTGCTTGTTCTCTTATTGAATCTCTTTGACTTTTTCTTTGAGCAGAACCCAATCGATCACTTAGTTTTATATCCTGATAAAAAGGATCGTATTCCGGGGTGGTTATTTGTTGGTTTACACTATATGCTAATGGAACTTGTATTCCCCATTTTTCAGGAAGAAATTTTCCAAAATTAGCGCTACCAATAAATCCATATTGTTTAAATTCTTCTCTACTTCTTTGATTTGGTGTTTTATCTATAGATCCAAATCCAACGGTTGACATTTTTCCAGAAACAGAAAAATTAGCAACATCAGCAATATTAGCATCAAGAGAACCTAATGCAGACCATCCACCTTTTCCATCTATTTCAGAGAGTCTTAATTCATTAAACCAAACTTCTGCATTTAGTACGTCCCCATTTTGTGTGGAAGGGTTTTTTACTCCAATCATTAAAGTTTTTATTCCTCCAATCGTTGGATTTCCTTTAATTGCAAACTTGTATTTTTTGTCTCCAGGCAAACCGGAAATTGAGGAAAACTCGTCAATAGCTTGGAGATCTTCATTAAAATATAAAATCTCTGATAAGTTTGAGCTACCTGTGATAGCTAAAGCCTTTAATTTGGTTAATGTTTCTAAAGAAAAATCAATAGAATTTGATTCCGGCTCCCAAACCTGATCTGCACTAAATTTATTAGAGCTACCTTGACTAAAGGCAGTTGGTTTTAAAGGTACTTCAATTTGATAATAATTGTCTGTAAAATCGGAACCCATACGAATAAAACCAACTAATCTTTTATCATAATCTTCTGTAGAACCTTCACCAGGCAATACTGGACTGCCCTCAACTGATTCTGCATGTATAAACATTTTTAACGTCTTATATTGTCTCATGTCAAAATCTAAATTTTTATATACTGCCCTTGAATCTTTAGGTTGAAGACTAGTTACCTTAAGGGTCATTGACTGTTCATTTTGCCTTATAATTGAGCTGTTTGAATTTATTTCTTCTCTTTGTACACCAGGTGGAAGAATATAATTAACTGGAACTCTGTTCTCGTTTTCTAAAATATTCACTGAACCAATATCAAAAGATGTATTAGGGTAGGAAATATTCTCCTTGTTTAAATTTTTAGAATATCTTTTCCAATCTGTTCTTACTAAATCTAGAGTTCCAAATCTGAGAGTAACTGGGTTAGAAAAATCTTTTAATAAAATTCTCATAAAACGGATAGATCGTAAATTATCTATTCCATTAACTGCATTGAAGTATGGGCTGTACTTACTGCTCTTGTAAAATTGTTTAAAAACCGGTACTTTAAATTGAATCCATCTAGTTTTTTTTGTTTGCCCATTTGGAAGTTCAACCTCTACATTATCTCTAACATCACTAATAAAAGGATGATTTCCTACATCCATATTTTTTTTAATTGGTATACTGTATTCAAAATAACTATCAATAGTATTCATTGTATTATCTTGATTTACATCTTCAGTGTCTGGTACAGTTGTAGAACCTCTGTTAGCATTATCACTTGAAACTGGGGAATTTCCTTGAGTTCCGTTGTAGTTTTTATACCTTTTTAAAATACCACCTTCAGTATTCAAATAATATTGATAATTATCTCCAGCAGGATCTGCATTTGATCCATTAAAATATTTTTCTAATTCATCCTTATCACTTAATCCATCATATCCTAAATCTTGAACTATTCTATTATTAGCATCTGAATCAAAAGAATATACTAAAGACTGTGTGGCAGGCGAAATTCCCCATTTCGAATTATTTATAATTTGTTGTGAATTTGCGGTTGGCAAACCATTCTCATATAATTTTTTTCCATCTTTTAAAATATCTTCTGAAATACTTCCAAGGTTAAAAACTAAATTACCCAAGTAATTTTCACCAGAGGAATTCTCCTCAAAAGTGTCTAGCAACCAAAACTGTATGAACTCAACATTAGACTGTTCAAAGTTAGTTGTGTTGATTTTTCTTGAAATTCCAGCCCAATTCTTTTCAGCATTTTGAGTAAATACATTATTTTCATTGTTATTATAAGGTCCCTTTTCATTAGGAATATAGTTTAAGTCAAAAGTATTTTGAATTCTTGATTGACCTTCGATTAAATCTTGTTGTGGAAAAATTTCATCAATAAAAATTCTTCTTGTTTCATTTTTAGACAATTCATTGTCATCTATTTCTGATGGTCTTTGTCTTGTATAAAAAATAGGATCAATATTATACCAAGCCAATTTTGCCCTGTAATAACCAAGCCTTAAATCATTTACTCCAAATTCTGAGCCATTTACATTTAAAGGAACACTTGAAAGTTTCCATGAAAGGTTGTCCTTTAGGTTTATATTAGTTTCTGAACCTTCAAAATCATCTACATAAACAGTTGCATTGTCTTCATAACCTGAATTTTTTGGTTTTCCAGCGTGCAGAAAAGCCACTTCCCCTTTAACTGAAATTATTGAAGGTGTTTTTGTTTTGATATTAGGTAATTTATTTGCCATTCTTGTTAAAAAAGGGACTTCTGTTGAAAAAATACCATTTACTCCAATCATAGTATTATTGACAGGTTCAACTCCGTAATTAGCTTTTTGGCTTATGGATCTTTCGCTTAAATTCATTAAAGATCCTCCAATAATAAAATTATCGTTAAACTTATGTTCTACATTAAAACCAGAAAACCTTTTTTTCTGCTGACCAAAAAAGGAATTACTTTCTGTAGAAATTTCTATAGGAATATTAGAGCTTTTTAGAGTCTGATCTAAAATCTGAACTCTCCCAGCCTGGTAATTTACTGTGTAATCAACCCCTTCTTGAAGTAATCTTCCTCCTGCAGTGACCTTTACAGAGCCTCTAGGAACATTAAATTGTCCTATTGGAATTCCCCCAGAATCCCCAGAGGTTTTGTATGATCCTTTAAGTTGAAATTTATTTTTTTCTATTTTTTCTTCTGCTCCAGTCTTAGATAAATTATAAACTTCTTGATAAACATATTTCTTTTGATTCGCATTATATGAATCTTCGTTTTGATAATTCTCAACTAAGGAACTAGTGTTTTTTAATTTATTAAAAAGATATTCTCCAAAAGGCTCAACTGATGTAAAAATAATTAAACCGTTATTTGAATCAATTGTTAAATTAGGAACAAAATCAAAAAACCCATCTCCTCCATTTTGAATGTCATTATTCATATTTAAATTATCTAGATTAAATACGGATAATAAAGTTTTTCCTTCAAAAGACGCAGGCCATATTGATGAATCTACTGGTTCAATATAATTTAATGGAGAAGGGTTTGAATAAAATATATTTAATTTAAAGTCATCTTTATTGATTTGATACGAGCCTATAGAATAAATATTTTTCATCATTAAATCCCAAACTGGCTGATTTATATTAGTCAAGCTACTTTTTAGCATTTTAACGATTATACTATTATTAGAAATTTGAGGTTGGCCATTATTTTGAGAAAGATCCGTTGCTTCAACTCCATCATTTGCAAACTCTCCAACTTGAAAGACTTTTCCACCTACTGTATATTGAAAAGCCACAGCTAAAATTTCATCATTATTTAAGGGCTGGTTAAGAGAAATATATCCTAATTTTTCTTGTAATTTATATTCATTGGGTTCTAACTTTCTTGCATTTTCTAATACTGAATAATCATTTCCCTCGCTGATTAAATTAGAGATTGGACCAAAACCATTTTTTACTGTTGATATTTCTCTAATTGCAGAATTTAAAAAACCAGTTCCAATTGTTGATGGATCAAATTTATTAACTGAGTTGTCTGGGTAAACATTACTACCTGGATTTACTATAAAACTTGGGTAAAATTCATCAATTTTAGTTTTTTCAGGATTTGACTCTCCTAAATCTTGTAGGGCAAGTATATTACGCACATTTTGAGTTTGATTTACTCTGTTGGTTACCCACACCTCAATTCTAGTTATATTAATTTGAGTATTTAAATAAGGGTAAGTTTTTAGGGTTTTATCGTACTTATCTCTAAAATATTGACCCAAAAAGAAATGTCTATTTTCATCATAGTCTACAGGAAATATTGAAAACTCCTCAAAACTTCCATCTCCCTTGGCCATCACAGTCTGAGACTGAGATCTTTGTTCTGATAAAACAGTTGTGATTTTTGTATTACCAAATTTCAATTCTGTTTTAAATCCAAATAAACTTTGTGCACCAGAAATTAGAGATCCACTAAGCGGCATGCTTACATTTCCTAATTCAATTTTTTGAATAATATCATCTTCCGTTGGTGAATAATCAAGTTTTAAAAGGTTTTGAAAATCGAATGTCGATTGGGTGTCGTAATTAGATGATATAGTTAATCTTTTACCAATTTTCCCATTCATACTTAAACTAATAGATTGATTGAAATCTAGATTAAGATTACTTTGATTTCTAGTTGATAATGAAGGATTTTCTCTTTTTTGATATCTTGCTCCAATGTCCATAGAAATAGAGCCCTGAGGAGTGAGTTCAATTTCATCTCCTCCAAAAATTGTTTCAAAAAAATTTGAATTTAAATAAAGGTCAGGTAAAAGATTTTTTAACTTTTCCGATTCATCAGAGTCTTCATCTTCAAGTAGTTTTAACTTATCTTGGAAATAGTTTTTGATGTTGCTTTCCTTTATTAATTTTCTGTACTGCGAGGGGCTTAATAATAATGGTACACCAACATCAATTTCACCAGCTTTTGTAGTATAAATATATTTATCAATTAAAGGATCGTAGGTGTATTTTGAAATAAAGAAAGAAGGTGGTTTTAATTTGAATTCACCTAAATAAACAGTATTACCAATTGTATCTAAAGTAACAATCTTTTGACCAAACAGGGTATAATTGTATAATGTTATTAAGAAAAATGATGTAAGAAAAATTTTTCTTTTAAAAGAAACTTTATTCAATACTTTACAATTTATTTAATGCCCCTTTAATCAATTCTTCAACAGACATTTCTGGTGAATTGTTAATAAGCATTTCGATTACCTTACTAGTTTGTTTTCTGCTATATCCTAGTACCTCTAATGCTGATAACGCTTCATCTTGATTTGTATTGCTAATATTTCCAATAAATTGATCGTTTTCTGAGATCAAGCTTACTTTATCTTTTAAGTCTATAATAACTCTTTGTGCAGTCTTTAAGCCAATCCCTTTCACAGATTGAATTATAGAAACATTTCCTGAAATTATGGCACTCTGTATTTCACCTGGACTCAAAGAAGAAAGCATAGTTCTTGCAGTGCTTGCCCCTATCCCAGATACAGATATTAATTGTCTAAATAAATTTCTTTCTGTTTTTTCAAAAAAACCAAATAAAGTATGGGAATCTTCTTTCACTTGAAGGTGAGTAAATAAACTAACGCTTTCAGAATCCGTCAATTTAGAAAATGTATTTAGAGAAATATTCACTAAATATCCAACCCCGTTACAATCAATCACTAATTCAGTTGGCGATTTTTCAATCATTCTTCCCTTTAATTGTGTAATCATACTTTTAATTTAGCTTTTTTTTGCGCATCTACAACTGCGACTGCAGACATATTTACCATTTCTTCTACACTTGCTCCTAATTGCAATACGTGCACAGCTTTAGACATTCCCATCATAATTGGTCCAATAGACATCGCATTATCCAACTCTTTAATCACTTTATAGTTAATGTTGGCTGAATCTAAATTTGGAAATATTAATGTATTAACATTTTTTCCAGAAAGTTTAGAGTATGAAAACTTATCCTTAAACATTTCCTTATTTAATGCAAAATCAGACTGAACTTCTCCGTCAACATTTAAATCAGGAAAATTTCTATGTAAAAACTTAACTGCTTGTTTAACTTTCAAGGCCATTGGATGATTAGAGGAGCCAAAATTAGAATATGATAACATAGCTATGTTAGGTTCCATACCAAACATCTTAACGGTTTCAGCGGTCATTTTAGCAATAACTGCTAGATCTTTGGAGCTTGGATCTATATTTATAGAAGTGTCTGATAAAAACAAAGGGCCTTTATTTGTAATCATCAAGTTGGTGGTTGCGACTTTATTAATTCCTTTAGCTTTTCCAATTATCTCTAACATGGGCTTTACAGTTACTGGATAACTTCTTGAATAACCTGAGATTAATGCATCTGCTTCTCCATCTAATAACATCATAGCAGAATAAAGGTTTCTTTGTTTCATCTTGTTAATTGCCTCAAACAAAGTAACTCCTTTTCTTCTTCTCATTTCCCAATATTTCTTTCCATATTTTTCTCTATTAGCAAGCTCTTCAGGTGATTTTGGATCAATAATAGGGATTTCGTCATCAAATTCAATTTCAGCTTTTAGTTCATGTATAACTTCTTTATCTCCTAAAAGAATTGGATAACCAATTCCTTCCTCGTGAACTATTTGAGCTGCTTTTAAAACATCTAAATGGTCAGCTTCTGCAAAGATTATTTTTTTAGGATTTGCTTTTGCTCTATTTATCAAGAGTCTTACTATTTTCTTGTCATTTCCTAATCTAGAATGGAGTTCCTCCTCATACTTTTTCCAACATTCAATTGGTTCTTTGGCGACTCCGGATTCCATAGCTGCCTTTGCAACTTCTGGTGGTATTTTTGTAATTAATCTAGGGTCAAATGGTTTTGGAATTATATAACTTTTTCCAAAAGCTAGCTTTGTTTTATCATAAGCTATATTGACAAACTCTGGGACAGTTTCTTTAGCTAAAGATGCTAAAGCTTTTACAGCCGCCATCTTCATTTGGTTATTAATCTTTGATGCCTTCACATCTAAGGCACCTCTAAAAATAAAAGGAAAACCTAAAACGTTATTAACCTGATTTGGATGATCTGACCTTCCAGTAGCCATAATTATATCGTCTCTGGTTTTCATAGCTAAATCATATCCTATTTCTGGATCAGGATTAGCCATCGCAAATACAATAGGGTTATTTGCCATTGATAATAACATCTTTGGAGTAACCATGTTTGCTTTGGAAAGTCCAATAAAAACATCTGCATTTTTCATTGCATCTTCCAAAGTATCAATTTTCTTTTCTGTAGCAAATTCTTTTTTTTCTTTAGATAATTCTTGTCTGTCTGATCTTATAACACCCTTACTATCGGTCATAATAATATTTTTGGGATCTAAACCAAATGCCTTGTACATTCGAGTACAAGAAATTGCTGCTGCACCAGCACCACAAACTACTATTTGAACGTCTTCAATCTTTTTTTCAACAAGATCTAATGCGTTTAGTAATGCGGCAGAAGAAATTATTGCTGTTCCATGTTGGTCATCGTGCATCACAGGAATATCTAATTCCTCAGAAAGTCTTTTTTCAATTTCAAAAGCTTCTGGCGCTTTGATATCTTCTAAATTTATTCCACCAAATGTTGGTGAAATCATTTTAACTGTTTCGATAAATTTTTCAGGATCTTTAGCGTCAATCTCAATATCAAAAACATCAATTCCTGCAAAAATTTTAAAAAGCAAAGCTTTTCCTTCCATTACTGGTTTTGAGGCTTCAGGTCCTATATCTCCTAAACCTAAAACAGCTGTTCCATTAGTTATTACCGCAACTAAATTCCCTTTTGATGTGTATTTATATACATTATTTATATCTTTTTCAATCTCTAAGCAAGGAAAAGCCACCCCTGGAGAATAGGCTAATGATAAATCCCTTTGACTATTATATTTCGTTGTAGGTACTACTTCAATCTTACCTGGATTTGGTTTAGCATGATAAACTAATGATTCTCTTCTAATTTTATTGTTTTTCATCTGCTATAAGGAAGCTGTAAATTTTGTTAAAATATAAATTTATAAAAAGCATATTCATTAACACAAAAAAATTGAAATATTATATGATTTAAGCTATATAAATCAATTGGTTTTTTATTATTGATATATCACTTAAGTTTGCAAAGAATTAATTCATAAGTTGAAAAAATCATTCATATTATTGTTTTTTTTATTGCTTGCCACTGAAATGCAAGCTCAGCTCAGCAAGATTCATTACATCCCACCCTTAACCGCTAGTGATGACCCAGGTGACCAGTGGCTATATATTTCCACCCCAAGTATAAATCCTGTAAAATTTGAAGTAAAGATAGGAGGAGCACTGGGGGCGACTGCAGATTCTGGAACTGTATACAATAGTGGAACGGTAGACAACTCAAATCCAGTTGCAATTGAACTAGCTCAAGACCCAGGTAATAATAACGGATGGTGGAGTAATCTTTTTGTTGAATCCTCAGAAACAGAACAGACTTTAAACAAGGGGTTTATAGTGGAATCCGAATCCGAAGTATACGTTTCTGTTAGAGCAAATTCTGACGGTCAGCAATACCAAGCTGGGGCTTTAGTAAGTAAAGGTAAGTCTGGATTAGGAACTAGGTTCCGTGCAGGAATGTTTCAGCATCAAAACACTTCACATATCGGTTTTATTTCAATAATGGCAAGTGAAGACCTTACTCAAATTTCCTTTGAATTCACTAAAAACATTGAAACACTTGGAGGTTTAAAAACTCCCGAGGCTCCTCTTGTTGTAACTCTTAATAAAGGTGAAAGTTACATCTTAGCTAGTCAGGGTGGAGCTGGAAATGAACTTATTGGAACACTTGTTAGTTCCAATAAACCTGTGGTTGTGAATACAGGTTCTGCAAGTGGAAGTTTTGAAACACAAACAGGAGGCCAAGATTATGGCCTGGATCAAATAGTTGGTTCTGATTTAGTAGGATCAGAATATATATTTATCAGAGGAAATGGAAATGATGGGTGGGAGAATGTATTAATTATTGCGGATCAAGATAATACTGAAATATTAGTTAATGGCCAATCTTACGGAACTATCGATAAAGCGGGAGATTATATTTTAATTGAGGGGGATAGTTACAGTTCAAATATGGCAGGTGGGAATATGTACGTAAGAACTCAAAATTTAGAACATAAGTTATTTGCCTTTCAAGGCACAGGAAGTGTCTATGACTCTGCTTTTGCTGCTGCTGCAAATCAAGGAATGTTTTTTGTTCCTCCCCTAAATTGTTCGTCTAAAGGGGATGTGAACAACATAGCTAGTATTGATAAAATTGGAAACAAAGCTTTTGAAGGAGCTGTTACCTTTATAACCAACAAAGGCTCTAATATTTTAATCAACGGAAATGGAATTGAGACATACAATGATGTTGCGGGACCTCTTGATGTTACTGGCAATGATAAGTATGTTACCTATATAGTAAAAGGATTAACTGGAAATATTTCTGTTACTGGAAATGATGAATTGTATGTTGCTTATTTTAATTATAGTGGTGCAGCAACAACTGGTGGTTTTTATTCTGGATTTGCTACTCCACCTGAAATAGTTTATGATGTAGAACTAGAAGTATTGGGTTCATGTATTAAGCAAAATGGAGAATCTAATATTCTTTTGACAGCTGACAATATAGAAAACTTCGATAGTATTAGGTGGTTAATTGAAAATGAATTTGGAACCTTTATCCCAACGGGAAATACCGAAACAACATTCAAACCAACCGTTGCAGGTGCTTATAAATTAGAAGGAGTACTTGAATGTTCAAACCTTAATTTTCTATCCAATAAAATTGTTGTTAGTGTTTGTCCCACAGATTCAGATCAAGATGGAATTATAGATAACATAGATATTGATAATGACAACGATGGTATTAGTAATTATATTGAATCTTTTGGTAATGCGTCAATTGATTTTACAAACGAGGAAAGCCCTACTGTAAAATTTGAAAAGGATGAATCTGTTAATACTAGCATTTTAGAAAACGGAGGTGTTATTACAAGTCTCCCTGACGGGGCTAACTCTTTTGAGGGAGGTGAAAATGGAGTCTTTAAATCTACTGTTTTAGCAGGTAGCGAGGTTCAGTTAAACTACACTCTTAGTTTTAAGGAAAAACTGAATATTCAGTTGTTAGATAATCCTGACGAAACAGAAAACAACAATGAGGATGTTTTCTTGTTAAAGGTTTTTCCAATAACAGAAAACATTACTCTTTTAGATCCAAATGACAATATTTTAGTTGATACAAATTTTGATGAAAATTTTGAATCAGGAATTGATAATTACACAGCTAATGAGATTATTTTCAAACAAAATACCAATGCAAGTAGCACCATTGATTATCAATTCATTGCAAGTGGAATAACGGGGATATCAATAACCCAAAAAAGAAATAACACTACAACTAATGGAGTGTTTAGTGGTATAATTTCTATTGTAAATTATTCTATTGACACAGACATTGATAGTGTGGTAGACTATTTAGACTTAGACAGTGATAACGATGGGTGTAATGATGTAATCGAGGCAGGATTTTCTGATGAGGATGGAAATGGAATGATTGGTATAGGGATACCAACAACTAAAAATAAAGGAGTAGATGAAAAAGGAGGAATTACTGGTCATGACTACAGCATACAACCATTAAAAGATGCAAATGAAACTTATTTTTTTCAGAAAGTAAGTTCTCCAGTTACAATTAATTCTCTTCCAGTTTCTACAACAGCTTGCCAAGCTGGAACCAGTGCAACTTTTAGTGTTGGTGTAGAAACTCTTGACAACCCTTCTTTTACTTGGCAAATTTATAACTTAGATTCTACCAATTTTGAACCTTGGGATAATTTAATTAATTCTGATGCATATTCAGGAACTGATACTGCTACTTTAAAAGTTAATAATGTAAATGTTGAAATGGATGGAGATAAATTTAGAGTTCTCGTTAATTCAGATCAATATTTATGCCCAACTAATAGCGACGAAGTTTCTTTAACTGTTTTTGAAAAACTTCCAGTCGCAAACTCGGTATCTAGTATAGTTATATGTGATGACAACTCTGTTGGAGATGATAAAGATGGGATTATTTCTTCG
This sequence comes from Cryomorphaceae bacterium BACL29 MAG-121220-bin8, assembly GCA_905181705.1. Lineage (GTDB taxonomy): Bacteria > Bacteroidota > Bacteroidia > Flavobacteriales > Flavobacteriaceae > MAG-121220-bin8. Next base: position 577,305 of record CAJIYP010000003.1, read on the forward strand.
TTTAATTTAGCTTCTCAAACAGCAACTATTCTTGGAAATCAAAGTGCACAGGATTTTACAGTTACATATCATATTAGTCAAGCAGACGCAGATGATATTTCGAGTAATGGACTAAGCTCACCGTACACAAATACTATTGCTGGTGGAGAAAAAATTTATGTTAGAGTTCTTAATGACAGTTCTGGTTGTTACAGGGCTACTACCTCTTTTGATGTCACTGTTGCTCCTCTTCCAGTAGTCAAAAAGTTAATTACAGTTGAACAGTGTGATGATGATGAAATTAACGATGGTAAGTCTCTCTTTAATTTGACAAAAAATGAAACCCTAATTTCCTCTGACTTTGCTAATGAAAAATTTGAGTACTACACAGCTGCTGATTTCAATGAAGACTCTTTAATTGCTGATCCTACAAATTTTACTAATAATGCATTTAATCAAAGTGTTTATGTTAAGATTATTACAGTAAACAACTGCTATAGAATCTCACAAATTGATATAAAAGTTGGAGCTAGTCTGATCGCTGATAGCTTTATGTTATACTACGCTGTATGTGAAGATTCTCCTGCACTTAATCAAGATGGCATAGCTACTTTTAGTAGTGATGTTTTAAAAGAAGTGAAACAAAAACTTATTGCTTCTGATTCTAAATTTTCAGCTCAAACCATAAAAGTGAATTTCTTTAAAAATAAAGAAGATGCTTTAACGAACAAAAATGCTATAAATATTGAATCTGATTTCACCAATACAACTCCTACTACTCAACCTATATGGGCAAGTATTGAAAACACCGAACTGTCCAGTGTAGAGTGTTTAGGGCTTAAACAAGTAGCGACTCTTTATGTAGAGCCTAGACCTGTTGCCAATGCTGTTTCTATTGCCAAGCAATGTGATGGAGATAGTTCCTTAGATCTTGATTCTCAAGATGGAAAGTTCCCTTTTGATACTTCTTCCATTCAATCCACTCTTGTAGGTGCACAAACAAACGTAACTACTTATTATTACCTACCTAACGGAACACTTATTGGAAATGAATTACCTAATCCATTTTTGTCTACTTCCCAAACCATTGACATTAGAATTGAACTGGCATCAGCCCTGGGTGGTGTGAACAACCCAAATGGGTTGTGTTACGATACTACGACACTTGAATTTGTAGTAAACGACTCGCCAGAAGCTTATCCTGTAACTATTGCAGCAAACTGTGATGATGGTTCCGACGACTCCGATGGATTCTCCGAGTTTGATACCAGCACAGTATTGACTACTCTTTTAACCAACCCTTCTACAGGTGTTACCCAGAGTTTATCAAAATACAACGTAAGCTTTAATTACAAAGACGACAAGGGAGTTAACCAAACAACCGATACTCTACCCAACCCTTTCAACACTAAAACACAAACTGTAATAGCAACAGTCATAAATCCTCTTAACACAGAATGTGTGGTTACTAAAAACATTGAGTTTGTAGTAAATCCACTTCCTTTATTTGAAAGAGCCGACAATACTTCAATAGTTTGTTTAAATCTAGATCCAATACCTATTGGAGTAAAATCATCAGATAGCAGAACTTATACTTACTCATGGACACGTAACGGAACTGCTTTCCCAGCTAATGTATCGGGAACAGATTCTAGTATACTAATTGGTCTAGGAGGAGAATACGAAGTAATCGCAACTACTACGGATGGAACAAACTGTACTAGAAGTTTAAAAATAACTATTGCAGAATCTAAAATAGCAACGGTAGTTAGAAAAGACATCGTGGTCAAAGACTTAACCAAAGAAAACAACAATACCATCACTATTTTAAGAGAAACACTAGGGATAGGAGATTATGAATATGCTATTGATGACATAAGTGGACCCTACCAAGACGAGGCTCTATTTGAAAAAGTAAGACCTGGAATACACACTATTTACATAAGAGATAAAAACAACTGTGGAATAGCTAAAATAGACGTATCTGTAATTGGATATAAAAAATTCTTTACACCAAACTCAGATGGATACCACGACAAATGGAAAATACTAGGAATAAGAGCAGACTTCCAACCAAAAACTAAGGTGTATATATTTGATAGGTATGGTAAGTTAATTAAAGAGCTAGATCCTCTTAATGATGGATGGGATGGAAATTATAATGGAAAACCTATGCCGCAATCAGATTACTGGTTCAGAGTAAACCTAGAAGATGGAAGAGAATTTAAAGCACACTTTAGTCTAATAAGAGCATGGTAAATTAAAAACAGTCACAGTCGATTGAACCTCTTAAGAAATTAAACCCAAGAGTTATTTGATGAAATCCGCCAGAACCAAATCTGATATCTCCCTCTTGATATGAATAATTATAGGAAAAAATAAAATCTTTATAATCTATTCCAATTAAAGGAGTTATTAATTGCAACCTTTGTCTTTTTAAAAGCTGTCCATCTAAATATTGAGCTCCTTCGAAACTGTTTCTATAGGAAAACCCTGCCCAAAGTCTACCCTGTCTTAGTTTGTAATATGCTTTAATATTTGCATCAATTGCTTTTTCATTGGTAAGTTCTGCTGCTTGAAAAAGAACAGAAGGCTCAAAAGACCATGGTAAATCAGTGTAAAAAACATAACCTAATGAAGCAACTAATCTTTTAAAACTAGTTCGATCTGGTCTTTTACTGTAAGTGTCTACACCATACATGTTTTGAGGACTCCAAAGTAAATTTTTGACAGTTAAATGAGCATAATATTTATTTGTAACATAGGACATCCCAGCATCCACATTAAAATATCCTCCACTTTGTTTAATTCCTGCAATTAAAGGGTCGTAGTCATAAAGATCAAAAGATGTTTGATCCAAAGAATTCTGAATACCACCAACACTTATACCAAATGACAATTGATTGATATCATCGTCTTTTGATGGATAAGGTCTTTTTGAAGGTATTAGTGATTTATTAAAACTTATGTGATGAGCATAAGTTAGATACCCCCCTGTTTGAGCATGGTACCCATTTTGGTCTGTAAAAATAATTGCTCCAATTCCAGATCTGTCAGTTAGTCTAAAATCAACAGATAAAGTTTGAAGGTTTGGAGCCTCAACTTGATCAAACCATTGTTTTCTAGATGTTAGTCTCACTTTACCACCCACCTTATTTACCCCTGCCATTGAAGGGTGAACTAGATAATAGTTTTCAGTTAAATAATCAGAATAGATTGGTAATCCCTCCTGGGAATTTCCATTTAGAAATATCAACAAAAAAAATAATACAAATAATCTAATCAAAATACCAAACTTTAAGATATTACTTTAGAAAACTAATTACTAAAGATTAATTATTTTTTAAAGATAATCAATAAATAGAATTAAAGTAATTGCTTTTCAAAAGAATTATTTGGTTACTCTTTTGACTAACTCATTCTCTGTTAAATGTCCTAAGTCATTTATTTCTTTAATCCAATTCCCTAGTTTATTTTTTAAATTATCTATTTCTATTGAATATTTTTTTTCGCTAATTAGATTATTTAATTCAAACGGATCCTCTTTCAAATCGTAAAACTCTTCAGGATTTTTAGGAACTTGAAACCAAAGTTTTTGTTGTGGAGAAAGCATGTTTGATTCATTGAGTTTGTTTAAATGCTGCATTAGCTTCATTTGAGTCCTGTAGCCAACAGCTAAAGCATGAGGTTTATCAATGTTATAATTTCTTATGTACTTAAATCTTCTATTTTTTACAGCTCTTATTCTGTCGGGATGTTCATCAAATCTATCGCTTGCTGTAAATAAATATTCTCTTTTTTGTTTAGATTTTTTAGCACCTAAAAATGCTTTTCCCTGATAAATTTCCGGAATATCAAAACCAGCAATTGATAATATAGTAGGAGCAAAATCAATAAAATTAAGCATGTCCCTATTTCTATTTTCTTGTGGTTCAATATTTATAGGGAATTTGATAATTAAAGGAACTTTAGAGCCCGTTTCATAAATTGCTCTTTTATGTCTAGGAAAAGGCCCTCCGTGGTCGCTATAAAAAAAGATATAAGTATTATCATATAATCCCTGGTCTATCAATTTATTTATAATCAAACCCATTTGCTTATCCATCTCCACCAAATTTGAGTAATTTACTGCCAATGCGTGTCTAGTTATAGAGTCATTAGGAAAAACTGGAGGAACTATCAAATCATTAGGATTGACTTTGAGTTCTTGTTTATCTCTCTTCCAAATTTCTGACTCGTGAGTTACTCCGAAATTAAAAACTGAAAAAAAGGGTTGTCCATCTTCTCTTTTTTCCCAAGAGGCACTTCTACTTGATTCATCCCATGCGTCATCTCTTAAATTGAAGTTGTAGTCTTCTTTTGCGTTATTTGTACAGTAATAGCTGTTTTCTCTTAAAATTTGAGTGAATGGCTTTATTCTTTCCGCTAATTTGGAAGAGTAGTAAGGTACAATTAGAGCTTCTTTTTCAGTTCTTAAAGTTGCATTTCCCTTATGGGCTCTCATATTCCCTGTTCCAATTGAGTTTGGATACATTCCAGTAATTATTGCACTTCTTGCAGGTGCACAAACAGGATAGGAAGAGTGCATTCCTTCATAAACAGTTCCATTATTTAATAATTTACTAATATTAGGAAGATTAACCGATTGATCTCCATAAAACGGAAAAAAATAAGAAGACTGGTCTTCAGCCACTAACCAAACAATGTTTGGAGGACTTTGTTTTTTGTTGTTACAGCTTAAAAAACAAAGGATTATAGTAAAAGTCAAAAAGCTTTTTAATAATTTCATTATCAAAATTTGTAAATTTATATTCTAAATTAAATATTTATAGTTTAAAAAACCCTTTATGTTCCATTCATTTTAGAGGTTATATCATTTTTATAGAAACTTAAAAAAAAATATGAATAAAATTTTATCAATTGTAGCACTATTTTTAACAATAAGTGTTTTGGCACAAAACCCTGAAAACAACAAGGAAAAAGACAGTACAAAATCAAAAAAGAAAGAGATTGGACTTCCTTTAAAAGTAGAAAGAAAAATTAATATTAATACAAATGAAGGAACTTGGATGTCTTTAGACATTAGTCCCGACGGAAAAACCATTGCATTTGATCTGTTGGGTGATATTTATACCCTACCAATTGAGGGTGGCAAAGCAACTCGAATTACTAGTGGTTTAGCATTTGACGCTCATCCAAAGTTTTCTCCTGATGGCAAAGAATTGCTCATAATATCAGATAGAACTGGTGGGCCAAATGCATGGATTTTAAATTTAGAAACTAGGGATTCTATCCAAGTTACTAAAGGAGATGATTTTTTTATGGAAGATGCGGAATGGACAAATGATGGTCAGTATATTGTCAGTACTAAAGGTGGAAGAAACTCTAAGCTATTTTTAAATCATAAGTCTGGAGGAAAAGGTGTTGAACTGACTAAAGAGCCTTCTAGTTTAAAAGTTAGTGATGTTTCCATTGGCAAAAACGACAGGTACATATGGTTCTCAAGAAAAAATAAAGCTTGGGAATACAATGCCAAATTCCCTCAAATTTCACTTGCTAGATACGATAGAGATACTGGAAAAATAGAGTCGATGGTTACTAGATATGGTTCAGCATTTTCACCAACATTATCTTCAGATGGTAAATGGCTAGTTTATGGTTCTAGATGGAATGATAAAACAGGTTTGGTGGCAAGAGATTTGAATAATGGGGAAGAAAAATGGTTAGCTTATCCAGTTCAAAAAGATGACATAGAATCTCAAAATACTTTAGGGACTTTACCTGTTATGACTTTTACACCTGATAGTAAATTTTTATTAGCTTCATACGGTGGAAAAATAAATAAAATTCCTATTGAAGGAGGTGAAGCCACTAATATTCCTTTTCAAGTTGAAGAAGAAATCGAATTAGGGCCTTTATTAAAATTCAATTACCCAATTGAAGATGTTGATAAAGTATTATCTAATCAAATTAGAAATCCCGTAATATCACCAGACGGATCAAAAATTGCTTATTCCTCATTTCAAAAAATCTATATAAAAGAATTACCTAATGGAGAACCTAAAAGATTGTCTAATCTAAATTACACAGAAAATATGCCTTCTTGGAGTCCCAATAATGAGAATTTAGTTTTTACCACTTGGGATGAAAAAGAGGGAGGGGCTATTTATAAAGCAAATTTAAATGGAAGAAAAAAAATAGTTAGAATAACTCAAGAAAATGGGGTGTATTCTAATCCGACTTGGACTAATGATGGATCTAAAATTGTTTTTATAAAATCTTCAGAAAATGAATTTATTGAGTTTGAAAGAAATGGTGTAGACTCAAAGATAATGTGGGTTTCAGCAAATGGAGGACAAAATACTTTTATTGACAAATCAAATGGAAGATCCTATCCTCATTTTGTCAAAAATTCTGAAAGAATTCATTTATTTAGCAGATCTAATGGATTAAGTTCAATAAGGTGGGATGGAACTGATGAAAAAAAGATTTTAAAAATTACAGGGATTTCGGTATATGGAACACCTGGAAGAAAGTCCCCACCGTCAACCGCATCTTACATTCTTAAATCACCCGTAGAAGAAAAAGCTTTAGCTGTCATTAATAATGATGTCTACGTGGTTACTATTCCCTACACTGGGGTGAAAGATCTATCAATAAATGTTTCTAAACCAAGCAGTTCTGCTTTTCCTGCAAGAAAACTAACAAAGTTTGGAGGTGAATTTGCCTCTTGGGGAGCCAACGGAGATAATGTTTATTTTTCTTTAGGAAAATCTTTATTTAATTATAATATTCCTCAAGCAGAAGCAGACGAAGAAAGAATTAAGCAAGAAAAAAAAGAGAAAAAGAAAGTAGAAAAAAAAGGTTATCAGGCTGCTGAGAAAGAAATAAAAACTTACATCAAAAAAAATAAAGCCAAAGGATCTATTATTTTAAAAAATGCTAGAATAATAACCATGAAAGGAAAAGAAATTTTTGAACAAGGAGATATTCTAATTGAAAATAACAGAATTAAAAAAGTTGGTAAAATAGGAGAAATAAAAAACAATGGGTCAATCAAAGAAATGGATTTAACAGGTAAAACTATTGTTCCTGGTTTTGTTGACACTCACGCTCACGTTAGAGTTTCTAGAAATACTCATAAAAATGAAACATGGTCTTTTGCTGCTAACTTAGCATATGGAGTAACTACAATTCGGGATCCTCAAACTGGAACTACGGATATTCTTTCATACGGGGATATGGTGGATGCTGGATTAATGCATGGACCCCGAATTTATTCAACTGGTCCTGGTGTGGGTTATTGGGGATATAATTTAAAAAGCTTGGAACAAACTAAAGATGTTTTGAAACAGTATTCTAAATACTACAATACCAAAACAATCAAAATGTATCGAACTGGAAACAGAAAGCATAGACAATGGATTTTAATGGCTGCTAAAGAACAAAAGCTAATGCCAACAACTGAGGGTGCGTTGCACATTAAATTAAATTTAAACCAAATGTTAGATGGCTATCCAGGACAAGAACATAACATTCCAATTTACCCAGTTTATAAAGATTTAGTTGAAGTAATGGCTAAGTCAAAGATGGCCTACACTCCAACACTATTAGTTTCTTATGGTGGCCCTTGGGCAGAAAACTATTATTATGCTACTGAAGATGTTCAAGGAGATGCGAAGTTAAACTACTTTACGCCCAAAGCTCATTTAGATGCGAAATCTAGAAGAAGAAATGATGGGTGGTTTCATAAAGATGAATATGTCTTTGAAGAACAAGGAAAATTTATTAAAGACTTAGTTGAGAATGGTGGAATAGTTGGAGTTGGTTCACATGGACAATTGCAAGGCTTAGGATACCATTGGGAACTTTGGAGTATGCAATCAGGAGGACTTGGATTGCACGATGCATTAAGAGTAGCCACTATAATAGGAGCTGAGGCTATAGGGTTGGAGGATGATATAGGAAGTATTGAAGAAGGAAAGCTTGCTGATTTGGTGATTTTAGAAAAAAATCCTCTTGAAAACATAAGAAATACAAATACTGTAGAGATGGTCATGATGGATGGAAAATTATATAATGCTAATAATTTAGATGAAATATACCCATCGGAAAATAAAGCAGAATTTAATTGGAAACAGGCAAAACCTATAAATCTTCCAGGATTTGAAAATTAAAAAACTAATAACTTTTTTAATAAAGTGGACATTGATTTCTGTTTCCACTATTATTTTTATTTTTATTTTATATTTTGATTATAAAGAAATCCCTATTTATGATTTTAAGTTAGCATATAAATTTATAAAAGGAGAGCAGAATTATACACAATTAGAAAATCTTTCCCAAAAACTAGGATATAAAAAAGAAGATAAACTTTTGATTATTCATGCTGATGACATTGGACTTTCTAGCTCTGTCAACAAGGCAACTTTTAAGGCCTTTAAAGAGGGAAGCATTAACTCAGGAAGTATAATGATGACTTGCGAAAAAATTGAGGAAATAGCTGAGTTTTCAAAAGAAAATCCTGAATTAGATTTTGGCATTCACTTAACTGTAACTAGTGAATGGAAAAATTATAAATGGGATGGAGTATTGGAACCAATAGAAATTCCATCGTTATTAAATAAAAATGGAAACCTTTATGAAAACAAAAAAAAAGTTACTTTAAATGCTGATCCCATAGAAATTAAAAAAGAGCTACAAGCCCAAATTGATTTAGCAAATTCAATGGGTATTAATATTAGCCACATAGATAGTCACGAAGGTGCTCTGTTTTTTAACAAAGAATTTTTTAAAGTTTATTTAGAAATCGCTCGGGAAAACAGATTGGCTGTTTTTGTTCCAGATTTAGTCACTGCTCAATTTGATGAAACTCTAAAGCAACCAAAAGAATTAGTTGTTGTTGATGATTTTTATATGGCTGAAAATGGCATGAACTTTAATGATTGGGAAAATTTTTATATTGATATTTTAAATAATCTTAAGCCAGGTTTAAGTCAAATACTTGTTCATTTGGGTTACGATGACGATGAAATGAAAGAAATCACTGTAGATCATCCAAATTTTGGTTCAAAATGGAGATTTTATGATCTAAATATTATTTCTAGTGAAAAATTTAAAAAAGCATTGATTAATAATAATATTAAGCTAGTTAATTGGAAAGATATTCAAAAAGTAATGTACCCTGATTAATTTTTAAATTTTAAAATCAATAAAGAAATAATTAAAGAAGTAATTCCAAAATATAAATAGGGATAATCAATAAAAGAAAGTTTAGAATGCATTAGAAAAACTACAGTAAAACAAAGTATACTGATCATTAAAAAAATAGAAAAAAGAATCCACTTTATTTTTTTCAAAACTTAAAAATTTAATTACAACCTGCTATAATGTTAGTAAAGGTATAATAATCAGGAACATTAGCATTTTGATTATTTGCAGTATACTTTATGCTAAACGGATATATGAAATTGAAACTTACAACTTTTTGAGTAAAAGCTGCAGCAAGAAGAACAGCATCGTTTTCGCTGTTAAACGTGTAGGTAGTTCCATTAATTATTATTGATATTGGATAATTAAAATCAAAACAAGTAGCGTAGACGTTCTTAATTTCTTCAAAGGTTAAAGTACCGTATCCACAAGATTCTATTAAAGTTTCAAAAGAAGTTTCACTTGAAATTACTTGCTCAGAGTTGTCACTAGACATAACAACAGTAAAAGGAAACCCTATTCCAGTCATATGAAGTTCAGGTGTTTCGCTTAAAATTAATTCTACAAATTGAGAAAAGCTGGAAATATTTAATACTGAACTGTTATTATACTGAACACTAATTGGGTACTTAAAATCAAAACATAATTCGGATGGAATTACGCCACTAATTCTATAATCAGAATCAGTTTTAGCAACTAAATTTTTTATTTTTTTTATTGACTGTATGCTTAGTCTTAGTGATAAACTTTCTTTATAGGTTAATTTTTCAGAAACTTCAAATGTTTCCTCTTGACAAGAAAGGACTAAAAAAAATATAATAAATAATTTTATTAATTTCATGTCTTCAATATATGTTAAAAACAACTCCTATGAAAAAAATCATCTTAATTTCTTTTCTTTTTATTTCCATTTTTTCAACTGCTCAACAAAATTACATTCCAACAAAGGAAAATTTAGAGGCAAGGAAATGGTTTGAAGAAGCAAAATTTGGTCTTTTTGTTCATTGGGGAGTTTATAGTGTTCTGGGAGACGGGGAATGGGTAATGCATCAACAAAATATTTCAGTGGATGAATATGAAAAACTTCCTGGGTTTTTTAATCCTACAGGATTTGATGCAGAAAAATGGGTGCTCATGGCTAAAGATGCCGGTATGAAATATATTACAATAACTAGTAGACATCACGATGGTTTTTCAATGTTTGATTCTAATGCTTCTGACTATAATATTGTAGACAAAACTCCTTATGGTAAAGATCCACTTAAAATGCTTGCAGAGGCTTGTAAAAAACATAACATGAAATTGTTTTTTTATTACTCTCAATTAGACTGGAACAGGGGAGATTATTTCCCAAGAGGAAGAACTGGAAATGGAATAGAAGGAAGAGAAGAAGGTAATTGGGATGACTATATAGATTTTATGAAAGAGCAGCTCACAGAATTACTTACAAATTATGGAGAAATTGGTGGGATATGGTTTGACGGGGAATGGGACCAAATGGCTTGGGATGGTAAAAGATTTGGAGAGAAAAAGCAAGATTTTAAATTAGATGAAGTTTATTCTTTAATTCATAAACTTCAACCTCAAGCCTTAATTGGAAGTAATCACCACTTAGCACCAAATCCTGGTGAGGATTTTCAAATGTTTGAAAAAGATCTACCGGGAAAATCAACAAAAGACTTTGCTACATCAGCTGATGATATAGGTAATTTGCCTTTTGAGGTATGTGAAACAATCAATGGATCTTGGGGGTTTAACTTAAAAGACAGAAAACATAAATCAGAAAAAGAATTAATTCAGTATTTAATAAAAGCGGCTGGATATGGAAGTAATCTTTTATTAAATGTTGGACCCATGCCAAATGGTAAAATCCAAGAAGAACATATAAAATCTCTTAAAAAAATTGGATCTTGGATTAGAGATAATGGTCAGACTATTTACAATACCAAAAGAGGGCCAATTGATCCAACAGATGAAATTGCTTCGACTCAAAATGGCAAAACAGTATACATTCACACACTTGACAGTAATAAATTAAATTATTTTATTGATGGTTTTGACTTAAGCTTTAAAAGACTAACTTATTTAAACTCTAATAAAAAAGTTTCCTACAAAAAAACCAAAAAAGGGTTGTTGCTTTTTTTAAATGAGAAAGAAATCAACTCCATTGACACAATATTAAAAATGGAATTATAATGCGCTATTTAATTTTAATATCATTCCTTTTTTTTTCATGTTCCCCTCTGCAAAAATATGAATCTACTGTTGAAAAATGGGAGGATGAAGTAAAAAAACTGGAAGACCTTAATAAAAAAGAAACTTACAGTAATCAAGCTATTTTATTTATTGGGAGTTCCAGTATTAGGAGATGGAATTCAATAAAAGAAGATTTAAGCCATTTTGAGCCCATTAAAAGAGGTTACGGTGGAGCACGTTATTCTGATTTAATTCATTTCACTGAAAGGCTTGTAAGCCCGCACAATGTTAAGGCAGTTGCTATCTTTGTTGCTAATGACATAACTGGTGGAACAAAAGATTTGTCTCCAAAAGAAGTTCTTAATTTAGCGAAGTTTATTGTGAAGAAAATACGCAAGAGTCATGAAAATACTCCGATATTTTTTATAGAAACAACTCCAACTTCAAAAAGATGGAAAGTTTGGAATAAAATATCAAAAGCAAACGATTTAATTAAAGATTTTACTTCAAAAAAAAGAGATCTATTTTATATAAATACTAGATCTTATTATATTAAATCAAACGGGATGCCTAATGATGAACTTTTCACAGAAGATAAACTTCATTTGAACAGGGCAGGGTATAAAATTTGGGGTAAAATTATAAAAGAAAATTTTGATAAAAACTTAGATATTAAAAACTAACTTTTGGCGGGCTCCAAGTTTTTAAATTTCCGGAAATTCCAACATCAGGATTAATTATTTCTATACATAATGGGGTTACTTTCAGAATTAAAGCGTCTTCTTTAGATTCATAGTACGGAGTCCAATCCTCTTTCCAGAAATTCTTTTTTTCAATTAGATTGTTAACTATTGAAACTAAACCATTGATAGTAACGTAACCATTTACATTTTTAAAAGTTAATGCAACTCTAGGGTCATTCTTTATTTCATTAACTTTTCTGCTGTAAGGATTGGTAACCAAATAAACTATAAAATCATTTTTTGGAATATATGGATCCATTACTCTAGATGAAGGGCTTCCATCATCACCAATAGTAGAAAGAACACATGTTTTGGATGTATTGATAATTAATTTAGCATTTTCTCTTAAAAAGGATTCAGATAATTCTTGAGAAAAATTAAATTGAAGAACTGTTGATCCTAATAAGAATAAAAATATAAGTGAGTGTTTAACCATAAATATAACTTATGCATTGAGTTAAAAGTATAAAAAGAATTATGAGAAAACGTTCAAATAAAATTCTTTTTTAACAGAGTACAGTAATACTTGTCAACAGAGTTTAAAAAAAGTATTGAAAATTGCTATCTGATTTACTTCAGTTAAAAAAGATAATTGCAAAATATCGAACTAAAATAGCAATTATTAGTTAATTAATTGATAATCAGATTATTGTGATGTTATGTCTTTCTTCTTAAATTTTTTAAATAAAAGAATTACTTCAATTTTTTTGAAAAATTGAACTTATAAAATCTCAGTAAAAAAAAAGTAATTAACAAATATTAACACCTGAGGAAGATAATTAATTCCAGATAAGAATATTTTTTTATAGATTAGTATAAATTAATGTTTAACTTAAAATTTTAACAATGGGATACAAACACACAAACAGTAAAGGAAAAAGTTATTTTTTACATTCTAAGGATGTAGAATTAAAAGGTGGTAGAATGCAAACTATTTATTATTTCGCTAAAGACGAAAGACCAGAAGCATGTGATCTGCCTGCTGGAAAGCAAGTAGTTGAAAGTCCAAAAACAGGACTTCCATTTGTGAAAGGAAAATAGTCGCTTAGACTATCAACTTAACATAAAAAAAACCCTCCATTAGGAGGGTTTTTTATTTCTTTAAAAAATTTAAAGATTATTTAAACATCAATAGTTTAAGTTTGTATTGACCCATTAATTCTCTAGAAGCAATTCCATTTTGAATCATCATTCTGTCTTCAAAAGTTAAATTTTCCCAAAACGCGCTATTTTCCTCTTCAGAACGTTCTCTACCTGGCATATCAATTGTGGAATGAGTTGGAGAACCATCTGTGGAAGATGTAGTTGTTACATTACTTGATAATACTCGGTTAAACTCCCACCATTTTTTTGATCCATCTAGAATATTTTTTTCATGCCACTTTTTAAAAAATTTCATTTCATAGTCTTCATAATCTTCGTTTAATGATTTAAATGCGTTCATAGTAATTTGCATTCCTTTTTTCAAATCCCCTCCCTGCCAATATGTATTATCTAACCTTTCTAATTCATAAAAATTTCTTTTTCCCATCGGTAAATTCCATTTTTTTTCAAATTTAGATTTTGATAATTTTCCTTTATAAACTTTTTTAGCGTAATCTTTCCAATTAATATTATTTAGTTTAGATTTTTGTAGTGAATCTCTATAAAAATTCATAATTAAGAAGTCAGGCTTTCCTTTTGCATCTTCCTCATTGTCGTATAAGAATTCCCAAACCATCCATCCTTGTGCATACCCATCAATTATAGCTTGCTCATGAACTGATGACCAAAAATCCTCTAGCTCAAGATATCCTTGCCTTTCATTATCGTCAACTCTAACAGATGAATGAGATATTAATTGTTGAGAAAATGATATAGAGGAAATAAAGATCATTATCATTATTGATATTGTTTTTTTCATTTATATAAAGTTTTAATGTTAATAATTACTAATATAATAAATATTAATACATTCCTTAAGGGATGTATTAATATTTATTTTTCACATGATTCGTGAACATCGGATATTAAAGGTTTGATATGTATGTGTTCTTTTGGGATTAAAAAACTAGCAACGAGCTCTAAGGACATAGCAAATAAAGCTATTGAAGCTGTAATGTATGCATTCTCGTAAATTGCGGAGATGAACTCTAATAAATGGAAAAAAGAGTGTATTCTAAGGCCTAATCTAACTAGGTTAATTAAATTTTTTTTCATTCTTTAAGTAATTAATTCTAATCCGTAAAACTAATTACTTAAATTGAATTTCTTATAAAAAATTTTAAACAGAACAGTCTCCGGTTTTACAACTGTCGCATTGACAAGAACAGTTTGACTTACTAATATTTTTATATTTGGTTGTTTAGAGCATGTGTATTTTTCGTTAATCATTTTCAGTACATCCTCCCATTTCAAATTGAATGACTCTCCTTTTAATAGCTTTACACTAGTTAGAATAAGTTACGTCATTACAGCCACAGACTAGTTCATTTTCTGTTGTACAAATAATATCCATATCGATTAAATCTTGTTTGATACAGCTGTGAGCTTGTTCATCAATAGAAAAAGAATAAAAACCAACTTTTTAACTACACCAAAAATGATCAAATAAACGTATTTCTTTTTTTTAAAAAAATCTAAATTCATAATTCTAAATTTATTATTTATAATTTACATATCTATAATTATTCAATTAGATAGTTAATTATATTCACCCTATGAAAAAATTAATTTTAATTACAACTCTTTTTTTTAGTTCTTTCTTTTTATTTAGTCAAGATAATTCTAAAAAGAAATACTTAGTAAACACAATTGCATTTTATAATGTTGAAAATTTATTTGACACAATAAATGATCCTAAAACTTGGGATGACGATAGAACTCCCAAGGGAAAAGATCGTTGGACCAGTATCATTTATGAAAAAAAATTAAAAAATATAGCAAGGGTAATAGCTGATATTGGTTCAGATCTTACAAATTCAGCACCATCGATAATAGGGTTATGTGAAATCGAAAACAAAACAGTGTTAAATGATTTGATTAAAACTAAAGCACTGGAAAATGAAAATTATGGCATCATACATTATGATTCCCCTGATGAACGAGGAATAGATGTAGCTATGTTATTTAAAAAAAACAGATTTAGCCCTGTATCTTCAAAAACATATCCTTTGTACTTAAGTAAGAAGAATGGAACAATAGATTATACAAGAGACCACTTACTTGTATCAGGTAATTTAGATAAAGATCCAATACATTTTATAATAAATCATTGGCCATCCAGATCTGGAGGGCAAATGAGGAGTGAACCAAATAGAATTTTAGCAGGAAAATTAAATAAAAAAATAATTGATTCCATTTTAAAGGTTAATCCAAAAGCCAATATAATTAGTATGGGAGATTTTAATGACAACCCTAGCGATAGAAGTATCAAGCCAATCCTAAATACAGTATTTAAAAAAACTAAAATTAAAAAAAATCAACTCTATAATCCAATGGAAGAATTATTTAAAAAAGGATACGGTTCCTATAGATACAGAGGAAAGTGGGACATGATAGATCAATTCTTTTTATCTAAAAATTTAGTTGAAGACGACAATGGATTATTTTTTTTAAAGGCTGGAGTTTTTAATAAAAAATATTTGATAAATCCAAGCGGAAAATATGAGGGATATCCATTTAAAAGTTTTGCAGGAGGAAAATTTTTAAATGGATACAGCGATCATTTTCCTATTTATCTTTACCTAGCTAAAGAATATTAAAAATTATACATTTATCAAAAAATCAAAATCTATGATTCAAATTTTTATTACGGGGGGGACTTTTGATAAAAGTTATAACTATAAAAACGGAGAATTATTTTTTGAAAAAACACATCTTCCTGAAATGCTAAAAAGAAGTAGGTCTCAGCTTAATGTTGAATTTAAAACATTAATGATGATTGACAGTCTTAACATGAAGCCTTCTGATATTCAAAAAATTATTTCAAACTGTAAAAACTCAAAAAAAAATAGAATAGTTATCACTCATGGAACTGATACTATGGTAAATACTGCTAAAGCTATTGCAAAAGAAAAAATAGATAAAACTATTATTTTAACAGGTGCAATGATTCCTTACGCATTTGGAAGTTCTTCAGATGGGTTTTTTAACTTAGGCTGTGCATTGTCTTATGTCCAAACCTTAAAAACAGGGGTTTATATTACCATGCATGGACAATTCTTTAAATGGGATGAAGTGACAAAAAACTCAAAAAAAGGATGCTTTGAAAAAAGGTAAATCAATTATCTTTAAGATCATATTTTTTATTTAAGTCAAATACTTCCTGCGCAGAAAACTTCTTATTATTCACCAATTTTAGTTGTTCATCAAGTAAGTTTTCTTTTTTATCAAGTAATGATTTTATGTTTTGAAACAACTCTAATTCTTCACAATCATCCTCCATTTTTAGAGTATCAATAATTTCAATTAATGATCGCATTTCTTTCATTACAGCCTTCATTTGATTTGGCAACCAACTAATTATAGGAGTTCCTCCTGTTGCTTTAGCATAAGGGGTGTTGGCCATTATGTATTTTTGAACAAATTGCCAATGTCCATTTCTAAAATGATATATTTCTTCAAGAGTCCCCAACAAATAACATAATCCACTAACATTTTTATTAACATGTAATATTCCCGAAACTCCTTGTTCATTTATATCTTCAACCGATTTTTCTAAATCAAGAAAAAAGTTTTGAATACATTTTGGCCTATAAGTTCTTAAATCGATCAAATATTTAGTAAGTTCATTTTTTGGATAATGTTTAATAACTCCACTAAATATATCTTCCATAGGAATTATATCATCTTGAGCTCCTGTTTGACCACGAAATTGTTTTGGTTCTTTCCAAACTCCACTATATACTACTCCATCTCCAAACAATTCCTCATTTCCCTTAACACCCATTATAAACACTCTAAAATCATTATAATGATTCCATCTTGAAGCCTTCCACATTTCTTTTCTTCTGGCATTCATTACTTTCATAGTTTCAAAATTTAGTTTTAGAAACTTAATTGAATTTATAGAATCATTATTTCTTAAAGATTGAAGGGTACCAATAACAGATCCTACTAAGTCAGGTGAATGTTGATTTATATCTACGTGTAACATAATAAACCCCACTTCGTCAGGCTGTCCAGAAAATCGTACACACATATCAAGATTAGACCACAAGTGATCTCCTTTTTTATCAATTTTTTTATAATTACCTAAAGAATAAGCATAGTGGTAATCAAGCCAAGGATAGACGTCTAGTTTTTTTGAGACTTCTACAAATGGCTGAGCAATTTGTTTAGGTAAAATATTATTTGCTTTTCCATATTTTCCTTTTTTTCTATAATATTGAAATGAGGGTTCTAAGGTATAGGCAGAAGCTAAAAAACTATATCCTCTAAACAAAGCTTGAATTATTCTTGTATCATTTTCATTGGAAACTTCATCAATTAAATTAGGCATAGACTCAACAATTGAAAATATTTTACCAGGAATATCTAAATATCCTGACTTACCATTAATTTTAACAGGCATATTGTCGAGAATATTTTGCAACGATAAATAAGTCGCAGGAAGAACTTCTAAAGGATTCTTTTCTGGCAAAAATCCATTTTTTTTACTTACGTTGAAGAAACCATCTTTATATTCTGATTTAATAAAATTCATATATTTTATCTATTATGAAATAAGTTTTTTAAATATAAGAAATTTAGATTCTATTAAAATCATTAGGTAACTTTCAAAAAATAATAATAAAATATGAAAAAAATATATCTCACGATGTGCATACTAGGGATACTATTACCATATTATCACTTAATAAATTTTTTGTCAATGAATGAATGGTCAATGAATGGATTTTGGAGTGAAATTTTTTCGTCTCATCCCATTTCAATGATATCAATGGACTTAACTGTAGCTGCAACCTCATTTTTAATATTCCTAATCTACGAGTTTAAAACAAAAAAATTAAATCCAATAAAATACTTAATATGCCTATTTCTTGTTGGATTTTCATTAGCTCTTCCACTTTACCTTTACGACAAACATGATTCTAAATAAATATGGAGTCCTTTAAAAATTGTTTTATTCATTTAAAAAAAGATCCCGTAATGGAAACTTTAATTGAAAAGTTAGGAGAATCTATAACTTTGGAAGACAGGTATGAAGATGATCTTGCGAAAGCTATATCACAATTAGTAATAGAACAACAAGTTAGTTTTAAGGCAGCAATAACCATTAAAAAAAGATTTCATAAAATAATTAAAAATTTAAGCTATGCAGAAATAATTAAGATTGAAACGGAAAAATTAAAGTCAATAGGCATTTCATATAGAAAAGTGGAATACATAAAAAATGTTTACTCCTATTTTACAAAAAATGAATTTGATTTTTACAATGAAAAGGAAGATAAAGTTGTGAAAGAACTTACCAGTATTAAAGGAATTGGGATATGGACAGCAGAAATGTTTCTAATTTTTATATTATTTAAAAAAAATATATTTTCTAAAGGTGATCTAGCTTTAATAAACAGTATTAAAATTAATTATCAAATTAATGAGTTAAGTGAAATCAAGTTAGACGAAATTGTTAGTAAATGGTCGCCATTCAAAACCATTGCATCCTTATTACTATGGAAATCGATTGAAGAAAAAATATACTCAATTGACTAAAAATAGCCAAAAAATAGTGTTAATTGTTAAAAAACAGACTAAAATTGACAAAAAATGTCAATAAATAACATTTTAACAATAATCAAATAAATTAATCATATCACATTTTAAAACTAATTCCAGACTAACTTTACTTATAAATTTTTTTAATTTTGATTCACAACTACACTAAAGAATTTAGCTATAATTTAAAACTTGCTTATCCTGTAATTTTAGGAATGATAGGACACATATTTGTTTCCTTTGCTGACAATGTAATGGTTGGTCAATTAGGTGCAGCAGAATTAGCTGCAGTCTCATTGGGTAATAGTTTTTTCTTTATAGCAATGTCTTTAGGAATTGGCTTTTCAACAGCGATTACCCCTATCGTTGCAGAGGCTGATGCTTCAAAAAATAAATCAGGAGTTAAAAACGCATTAAAACACGGTTTAATATTGTGTAGTATTTTAAGTATCGTTCTTTATGTTATAATGTTTTTTGCAAAGCCATTAATGTATGAAATGAAACAACCAATCGAGGTTGTTGAGTTAGCGATTCCCTATCTAAACCTTATAGCTATATCAATAATCCCTCTAGTTATTTTTGAAGCATTAAAGAGGTTCTCAGATGGACTTTCCAGTACTAAATATCCGATGTATGCCACAGTATTGGCTAACATAATAAACATTACACTGAATTATCTTTTAATCTTTGGATCTTTTGGATTCCCAAAACTGGGAGTTGAAGGAGCAGCAATTGGAACATTAGTATCAAGAATAATTATGGTATTTTTCTTGTGGGCTATTTTTATAAGAAAAGAAAAATTTAAGCCCTACGTCTTCAATATAAATTTTAAAATATTGGATAATACTATTTTTAAAAAACTTATTAATTTAGGCTTTCCCTCTGCTCTACAAATGCTTTTTGAAGTAGGAATTTTTACAGCAGCTATTTGGATTAGTGGAGTTTTAGGGAAAAACTTTCAAGCAGCAAATCAAATAGCTTTCAATTTATCTGCCATGACTTTTATGGTTGGAGTTGGCCTTGGTGTGGCTGCTATGATAAGAGCGGGCAATCAAAAAGGTTTATCTGATTTTATTTCTCTAAGAAGAATTACCCTGTCTATTTTCTTGTTAACTCTATTAATTGAAATAGTTTTTGCTTCGTTATTCTTTATTTTAAGGGATTGGCTGCCTACTCTCTACCTAGATACTGAAAACATATCTAAAGTTATAGAAAATAAAGAAGTAATACTTATTGCTTCCAAGCTCTTACTAATTGTGGCTCTATTTCAAATTTTTGATGGATTGCAAGTTGTTGTTTTAGGAGCACTTAGAGGAATGCAAGATGTTAAAATTCCAACGATAATGACCTTTGTTGCATATTGGATGATAGGGTTTCCGATTTGTTATTATTTAGGCCTACATACTCCTTTAAAAAGCACTGGGATTTGGATTGGCCTATTGATTAGTTTGATTTCAGCATCTATAATGTTGTGTTTAAGATTTAATTATTTAACTAAAAAACTTATAGCTGAAAAGAAATGAACTAATCAAATCCATACGTCATTTTGAGCGGTTAATTTGTTTTTTTCTAAATTTCCAGTATTTACTACACCCTTAGGCTCAATCAAAAGTATTTTAACTTCTTTTTCAGCCCAAGGATTGTGTTCAACTCCTTTAGGCACAACATACATTTCACCTTTTTTTAAATCAACAAAACCATCCCTAAATTTTATTCTTAATTTACCGTCTAAAACAACGAATGTTTCGTCAGTATCTGGATGACAATGCCATTTAAAATTTCCTTTAATTTTTGCTAATTTAAATTGATAATCATTCATTTCTGCAATGACTTTAGGCGACCACAAATCTTTGAAAAGATTTAATTTTTTTTTAAAATTAATAGCTAAATGGTTCATGTTATTTTGTTTTTTTTTACAATTTAAGAAAATCTAAATAACAAATTTTTATATAAATTTGTAAAAAATAAATCATGAGAAGATCCCATTTATCCTATAGATCAGGAAATCCAGCTTTAAGTTCAAAAACATTTGAAAATGCAATAAGAACAAATAGAGGACCCATCATAAAAGATGATGTAATGACTATAAAAGGAACCGTAGATAAAACGGCAATATGTTTAGTTCTTTTGATTTCAGCAGGATACTTTTCCTTTGAAGAAAATTCAACAACTTTGATGATAGGGGGCTTCATTGGGGGGCTTATAATGTTAATTGTTACTATTTTCAAAAAACATTTATCTCCAATAACTGTTCCCCTTTATGCCCTGTTTCAGGGATTGCTTTTAGGAGGAATCTCCTTTATGTACGGACAACTTTACGATGGTATTGTCTTTAACGCAATAATGATAACCCTTTCTATTTTAATCTCTTTACTTTTTGCCTACAGATCAGGGATAATTAAGGCAACAGAAAATTTTAAACTTGGTGTTTTTGCTGCAACTGGAGGGATTGTTTTAGTTTATATTTTTTCTTTTATAGCAAGTTTTTTTGGAGCAGGCTTCTCAATTATGAATCCTTCTAATGGTTCGTTATTGAGTATCGGCTTTAGTTTACTTGTAATAGTTATCGCTTCACTAAACCTAGTTTTGGATTTTGATTTTATTGAAGAAGGAGCTGAAAAGGGGGCTCCTAAATACATGGAATGGTATGGTGCGTTTGGTCTTCTTGTTACTTTAATTTGGTTATATCTTGAAATCTTAAGGTTTCTAGCAAAATTAAACTCAAGAAAATAAAATTATTCTGGAAGTTGAATATCAAAAATAATTATAGACAATAACAAGAAAAAGGCTAAAAGAAAATATAAAGAAACCCCTTTTAACCCAGTCCATATAATTTTACCCAAACTATGTTTTTTCGTTTCTTTGAAATATATTGCCTGATTCTTCTTTAAAAACTTTCTGTATGCAAACTCTCCAAAAGCTGGAGCAACTCCAGCAAATATATAATTTGGAAGATTGGGTAATAAAAACATAAAAAAAAACATTATTAGAGATGTGATTATAGTATATAACCATAACTCCTTAAATATTTCTCTACTGTAAGACTTAGGGTATTTTTTTTTTAAAAAAGGTGAAAGAGATTTTTCAGGAGTTAATTTTTCTAAGACTTTTAGATTAGAAACGACCATTAAAGTAACAACAAATATCCCAAAAAAAAATGAAGAAACTCTAATGGCTTTTAAGCTGAATAATTTATGAACAGTTATCTGATTGTCTGTCATTAAACTTTGGGGTCAGAGCCATAAAAGTTATTACCCATCTCTCCCTCTTTAATGGAAAGAATAAATATCCAAATAAATCCGATAACAGGGATCAATATTATAAAATAAAACCATCCTGACTTTCCTACATCGTGAAGCCTTCTAACGACCAAAGAAAGGCTTGGTAATAGATGCAGTAATCCAACAATTAAATAAACCCAGCCATAACCAAGATTGGTTCCCGCAATCTCAAAAGTTGTCCCTATTACATTATCTATAATAGTAGCAAAAATTAAAATTATGACGTACATAAGAGTGAACATCCAGTATTCCTTTCTTCTAGCTCTTCCTTTAAAGTTTGAATAATTTTTTAAAGCATGTAAATAATATTTCATAATAAGGTTTTCTTATATGTAATATATAAAACTTATAGTAACATTCCTAATAGAATGTGATTTTAATTAGTCCTCAATTTTCCAACTGAGTATGTTTTA
Organism: Cryomorphaceae bacterium BACL29 MAG-121220-bin8; assembly: GCA_905181705.1. Classification (GTDB taxonomy): domain Bacteria; phylum Bacteroidota; class Bacteroidia; order Flavobacteriales; family Flavobacteriaceae; genus MAG-121220-bin8. The sequence goes on from CAJIYP010000003.1 coordinate 599,823, forward strand.
GCTTTTCCGCAAATTACAACCCTATCCCCTTTGTCAATACACTTTAAGCTACCACCTCTTTTTGAGAGTTGACTAGAACTCATGCTAACTTTTTTTAATCTTTTTGACCAAAAAGGGGTTAACGAGCAGTGTGAAGATCCTGTAACTGGGTCTTCAAGAATAGACGATTGAGAGGTGAAGAATCTTGAAACAAAATCACAATGGTCTCCTTTTGAAGTGACAATTACACCACCAGGATCTAAATTTATTTGATCAAATATTTCTTTATTTATTTTAATGTTATTTATTTCATTTTCATTTTTATAAACCAATAAATAATCTCTGGATTTATAAACTTCTTTTGGTAAAATATTTAAAGATTCAGAAATAATTTCTGGCAACTGGGCAACAAAAGGCATTCTTGAGGGAAGATCCATTAAATAATAATCTCTATCAAATCCTACTTTCAACTCTCCACTTAGTGTTTCAAAAACTATGCTGTCTTTATTATAGCCTAATATAGATTTTAGACAGTGCGCTGCAGCTAGAGTAGCATGACCACAAAGATCCATTTCTATTTCTGGAGTGAACCAACGTAAATGAAAATTATTTTTTTTTTTTATAAAAAATGCTGTCTCTGCTACTGCATTTTCTTTTGCAATATTCAAAAGAACCTCATCCGAAAGCCATTCATTTAATGGAACAACGCAAGCTGGGTTTCCTTTAAAAATAGTATCGGTAAATGAATCAATTTGATATAAATCTAGCTCCATCTTATTAATTTAAAGATAATTGAAATTAAATAAAAACTTCCCTTGATACGGAAAAGGGAAGTCTTGTAATTAGAGTTATATATTTCAATTAGATTGCCAAAAAGCAAAATCTCCAGGAAACAAACCAACGTCATAAGAAGCTAATTCGTTGTTGTTAAAATCAACTATTTTAACTTGATTAAGGTCGGTATAATTAGTCAACCCAAAGTAAACAAGTTCACCAATTATTTCTACCGCATAAACTTGTGAGGGTTCATAAGACCCTATTTTAGTTTGTGCCATAATCTCAAGATCTTTTCCTAGCTTGGCCGTTCCTCCTTCAAATGATCTTAAGATTTCTGATTGATAGTTCATGACTGAACCTCCGCAGACAACCCCTGATCCGTAATAATTTATATCCACCTCTAAATCAATTTTATTTAACCTAGAAGTACCATAGAAAGCATTATAGTTTGAATCATAATATGTATTTGCAATATAAACATCATTATTCTGAACAGTAATTGAAGTTGGCCCCTTACCAATTTCATGAGTTTCCAAAATGGAGTCAGAGGCAGTGCTGATTTTCAATAATTTATTTGCGTCAGAATAATCATCATTCATCTGAATCCCAACCCACAAGTTTTGTCCATCAATTTCTATAGACTCTGGCTTGCCATTTACTTTAATAGAATTATCAATTTTATAAGTAATTAGGTTTAAAATCTGGATGTCACTTGTATTCCAATTAGTAAAATAAAGCTTATCGTTTAATATTTTCATTTCCCTAGGACTTGAATTTTCTGTACTAATTTCAATTCCTGGAAGACTAAGTCCATCAACTGTAATATCATAAGCCATGATTTTATGGCTATTGTTAACTATAACAAAAAGTTTATTTTTATAAACTTCTAAAGATTGGACTACATCTCCAACGTTCTCAACTTTTTTAACTAACCCATTGGCATTAATCATATAAATCGAGCCATTACTTGCCCCAAATTTTCCTTCGCAGGCCACAAAAGTCCATTGGTCTTTAGGCACTAACTCTGTTAAAGAATCTGATTCACACGAAACACAAAACACAAACAATACAAACAATAATTTTTTCATAATAAAATATTTAATTAATAAATAAATTTAAAAGTTGAGTGATTTGACAAATAAAAGGTGAAAGCTTCTGCTTTAGCACTTTTTTAAAGAGGTTGCAATCAGTCAAATCGTTCCTCTAATTCTAAATTTTAAGCGAATTTAAATAATTATATTTTTAAAAAAAACTTAATTTTTAAAATAAATAAGTTTTAAAAAAAAAAAAAACTCAAGTACTTAATTATTAGTTTAATATGAATAATAATTAAAAATTATTTTTTAGGATCTTTATTTGGAATCCTTCCAAAATTTCCAGCACCGTCGTAATCTAGAGTGTCTGTTTCAATTTTATCATTAGTTTTATTTTTTGATTCTCCGGGGATGAGCAAAACTCCGGTAAAAAAAACACCAAAAACGGCAACTCCAATAAAAAAAATTATTTGAATGCTCATTTTTTAAAAATTTGTTTGATATAAGCTCCTGCCGCTAATATAGAAGGCACCCAGATTCCTACATACAATCCTTCTTGTTGTTGTCCATTAAACCATAGAGAAACGGACAAAAGAAAACTTATGAATGCTGCTCCTAATATTAGATAATCAGATTTTTTCATTCTTTAAATTTACTAAACATGTTTTTTAATTAAAGTAGAACTAACATATTTATTCTTATAAAATATTGTTACGACAATGGAAACAAAGAAGTACATCAACATAAATATATAAGAATAAAAGAAATCAGTTAATAAAAACTTACTCATGGATAAAGTCGATATTAATAATATGGATAAAATAGATCTTAAGATTTCGAAATTTATAGCCCATGAGTGAAAATCCATTAAAGAGGTGAACCCGAAAATTGATATTGCTACAATAAAACCATACATCAATTTAAAGTCAATACTTAAATCAGAAAAATTATATAAAAAGAAAGTAAGTAAAAGATTTATAGAAAGAAAATGAAAAAGAGCAATGCTTTTTAAGAAAATAGAATAATTAGGACTGTACTTCGCTCTATCTTTTGGGTTTTCAGTAATAGGTCTTGGAAGCTTATCAATAACATCATCTGGCCTCCATCCCGTTGGCATGAACCAAACTCTTAATTTATCTTTAAAACTATTCGTATAATATGCATCTTGAATAACGTTCCATGCGTGTTGAAAATTTATTAAAAAAGGATTCCAAGTTTGAACAGGTTTTAAAACTCCATAGACAGGGGGCTCTTCATCTAATTCTTCTTGAAAAGTTCCAAAGATACGATCCCAAACACAAAAAATAGCGGATAAATTTTTATCGATATAAATTGAGTTAATAGCATGGTGTACTCTATGTTGCGAAGGAGTGACTATTACGTATTCTAAAAAACCTAATTTTCCTATATGCTGAGTATGATACCAGAACTGCGCAAACAAATGTAAAGGAGCAAGCAAAGCGATAATATTTGCAGGAACTCCAAATAGGGCTGCAGGAATTAAAAATAAAGCACCAAATCCTATCCAGGAGGAGATACTTTGCCTCAGAGCACAAGCTAAATTAAATTCCTCACTGCTATGATGAATAACATGTCTGTTCCAAAAGATATTTACCTTATGATTAAGTCTATGATTCCAATAACTGGCAAAATCTATACAAACAAAGGCAATTAAATACAGAGTTAGACTTGATTCCAAATTAACAATAGCAATACTTTTAAGAATGTATGGGTAAGAAATAATTATTAAAACTAAACCCAAAGAATCTTTAAGGATATTAGTCATTCCAGAGCTTAAACTAGAAAGAGTATCCATGAACGTATGGGTTTGTTTTTTAGTAAAATGGCCATACAGAACCTCAACTAAAATTAAAATCATAAAACTGGGGATTACCAATAATAATATATCAGCATAATTCAATGAAAATCCAGATTTTACCATTTTTAGATATTTAATTTTAAATTATATAAATATTTTTTAAAAGAAAAGAAAAACCTTCAACAAATGAAGGTTTTCCAATACAATCAGTTAGTTTGTTTTTATTCTTCTACAACTGGTTCTTCGACTTGCAGTGATGCAACAAATCCAGAAGCATCAAAATAATCACCACCTGAAATTATAAGACCATCTTTGAAATCCCATGTATGGTATGAACTCAATTCCCAACTTTTACCAGTTGCAGAATGAACCCCTGTCCAATTTCCATAAACCCTTACACTTCCGTCTTGAACACCAGTTTCGGCTAAAACACCAGGTAAATAATCATTATTTGGTGTGAAAACAACATCTTCCATTTCATCTTGCCATCCTTTTAAGTATGTTCCGTATTCTTCTTTACCTACTGGCTTTGAACCATAAAAAGCAGGTTGCCATTCGATATCTTCATGGGCCATATCTAACTGAGCTTGGTGATCAGCTTCAGAGCCTTGAAGTTCTAATTGTTTTTTAACGGTTTCAACATTTGAAGCAAAGTCCGGGTGAGCTCCTTGTGAACAAGAAATAAAAATGCTTATTAAAGCAATAAATAATAATTTTTTCATAATTTTTTTTAAGTTAAATACTAAAATACATAAAACGTTGTAAATGATGTGAATAATAATTAAAATGTGTTATATATTTTACTTTGTTAGTGTTACTTTTGAATTAATTAAAATGATCCATAAAGATGTAATTATTATTGGTGGAGGAGCAGCTGGATTTTTTGCGGCAATAAATATTGCAATAAATAATTCTAAAATAAAAATACTAATCCTAGAAAGAGGAAAAGAAGGTCTACAAAAAGTGAAAATTTCTGGTGGCGGAAGATGTAATGTTACCCATGCTGAATTTATACCCTCAGATTTGTGTTCTAATTACCCAAGAGGAAATAAAGAATTACTCGGCCCTTTCCACAAATTCATGACTACCGATACTATGAAATGGTTTGAAGAAAGAGGAGTTGAAATGAAAACAGAAAAAGATGGACGAATTTTTCCAGTCTCTAATAATTCACAAACAATAATAGATTGTTTTTTAGATGAAGTCCACTCAAAAAAAATTGAAGTGTTTTACAACCATTCTGTTAAATCCCTAAAAAAAAATGATAAATCCTGGATTTTAAATACTCAAGAAGAAACTTTTAGCGCAAATAAAATTTTAGTATCAACAGGAAGTAATAGAAATATGTGGAACATGCTTAAGGGATTAAATCACACTATTATTGAACCCGTTCCTTCTCTTTTTAGTTTTAACATTGATGACAAAAGGATTAGTTCTATTCCAGGTATTGCAATTAATGATGTCGAAATTAAAGTAATTAACTCTAAAATAAGTTCTCAGGGTCCTTTACTAATTACTCACAAGGGTTTAAGCGCTCCCTCAATTTTAAAGCTTTCGGCTTTTGGAGCGTTAGAGTTTGCTTCGTTAGGGTACAAGTTCAGTATTTCTGTGAATTTTTTAAAAATTTCTTATTTGGAGTGTTTAGGGAAATTAAAAACTTTTAAAAATAATTTAAGTAAAAAAAGGATTATTAAGTTCTCTCCTTTTGGCATACCTACAAGATTGTGGAAAGAATTAGCTGTCTATTCAAAAATTAAAGAAGAAAAAATATGGGCAGAATTAAATAATGAAGAACTTAAATCTTTGGCGACGGAGCTTACTAGTTCGGTTTTTAATGTTTCTGGAAAAAGTACTTTTAAGGAGGAATTTGTGACAGCTGGGGGAGTGGCTTTAACTGAAATAAATTTCAAAACATTTGAAAGCAAAATCCATAAAAATTTATTTTTTGCAGGTGAAATATTGAATATAGATGCTGTTACAGGTGGCTTTAATTTTCAAAATGCATGGACAGGTGCGTTTATTGCTTCAGAGGCCATTTCGTCCAATTAGTAAAGTATCACTTGTTTTTATTGCTCTAAAGAAATAACTGAAAATGATTGTACAAAAGAGTTTTCAACTGTTAAGTTAAATTCAAGGGGATTGCAACATATCTCACAATCTTCAATAAAATTTTGATTATTAATCGACGGATCAATCATTTTTAATTGACTCTCCCAACAGTGCGGGCATTCAAAATAATGTTCTATCATTTTTTCTTTCTTCTATTGGCATTTTTATCTCCTTTAGTTTGGGGCTTTTTATACTTTTTAGCAATCTTAAACTTATAAGACCCTCCTAAATTCTTTTTATTATTTTTTGATTTTTTTTCTTCCATGCAAAATTTAGTCTAACTTGTTTTAATTAAGTCTAAAGGTAATAGGAATACTAAAAGGAACTCTTACAGGTTTACCCTTTTGAGTTCCAGGCTTCATTTTGGGAAGCTTAGCGATTATTATTTTAGCTGCTTGTTCTAATAAATGGTGAGGGCCTCTTGCCCTAATGTCATCAATATTACCATCATTTTCAATCATGAATTGAATAAAAACCCTTCCTTGAATTCCGTTTTTTTGAGCAAAATCAGGATATCTAAAATTTTGAGCAATATGCTGATTCATTTTTTCTTGAAAGCATTGTCTTCTTTGTGATTTTTCGACTGTTTCACATCCAGGAAATATAGGTACTTCATCAATTATAGCAAATGAGATGTGTTTTTCATCTTTTGGTTCATCGACTGTTTTTTCTATAAAATTTTGCGCTGATGATATGAGGGGAATAAAAAGTAATAGTGAAATTATTTTTTTCATTTTATTAAGATACTTAAAACATTCTAAATAGTATGATGATTTTAGGCGATTAATATTATCCCTAAAAGATGAGTAAATGTTTGTTGCATTCTTTTCTGTAAAATCTAAAATTTGATAAGTTAAGAATCATTATATTTAGATAATGAAAAAGTTATTATTGTTTTGTTTTCTTTTATTTGCTTGCAGTGACGATTATGATAAGCTTTTTGAAATAAAACCTTCACTGATTGTAGTAAACAAAGATTCAGAGTATCCCATTATTGAAATTAAACTGGACGGATATGAATTTAAAGGTTTTAAGATTGCTAAAGGAAGTTCTAGAACCTTTCAGCTTTCAGATGGAATTTCTGATTTGATAAATGTAAATATTAACATTAAGATAGATTGTTCCGCTGATGGATCGTCCGATTTAATTAAATCTAAAACTGTAGATTTCTCACTTGGAAACCCAACAATTACGATAAAGGACAGCAAGCCTGATGACGCTAATCCAATGAATTGTGATAATGCTATTATTGAGTAGTGCCACCCTCTTTTGTGAAAACTTCTTTTTTTAAAAGCTTCGTAAATACTTTATATCTACATAAAAAGTGCCGAAAGGAATTATAGAAGCTAGTGATATGACTAACGTAGTTTTTAAATTCCATTTCATTTTTTTTTGAATCAATATTAACAACAGTATGTAGCCAATAAATAAAATACCATGAGGCATTCCAAGAATTTTTACATATAACTCATTTCCTTGAAAATATTTAATTGGTACTGCAATAAAAAGAAGTAATAAATATGAAACCCCCTCTAAAAAACTAATGAGCCTGAAAGCTTTTTTCATAATTATAAGTTTAGTTAATCTTTTTTTGTTTTTTTTAAGTCTTTAAATAAATCCGGGACATCTTTCCAAAGATGCCTGTATTGTAGGGCGTACAAATAGCCCAAAACAATTACTCCGAAAAAAAGCAGGAGAGGTTTCCAAGAATCAGTTAACCATGCAATTAATAGACCAAATATAATTATTACAATTACGTTTGTTTTTTTCATAACAACAGTTTTTTATAACATAAATATAATAATTATACAATCCTTTACAGATAAATGGGTGTTTGCTTTATTAAAATGAAAAGCCCCCTATATTAAGGGGGCTTTATCAGAATGTGAGGTGAACAGATGTTTTTCTTTTATAAAATCTTTAAATACTCATAAATCTTCGGTTACCAGCCCATGCAACTCTTTTGGAACGCCCTAAATATGATTTTCCTTCTATTCTACTGTTAAATTCATTTCTTATTGAATTAAGTTGAGCGTTACCGTTATCTTGTGTTTTCATTAATTTATTATTTTTAAAATCGGGCAAATTTATATTAAAAATTGATACGATTTGATTTTTTTTTGTAAAATTTAAAAAACATATTTTTTCCATTCAATATTTTCAGCATTACAGCTTTATAAGAACTATAATTTTACAAATTTTTATAATTACAAACTACTTTGTACACTTATTTACAAATAACATTAAGGTTAAGAAAAAGAAGAAAGAAAAATCATACTCTACAAGATTATTTATTATAAAAAATGGGCATTATATTAAGTTAAGAAATATGGCTAAGTCTATCTTCATTAGTCTACCTTACGAATTATGGAAAAATTTATAAAAAAGTATTGGGTTTCAATTTTACTTGTATTTATCATGTACATACTTATTACTGTTTTTTAATAACTATTAACACAACACTTAAATAGATTTGTATTTGAATTGATAAAAAAATTATGGCTTTCCTTTTACTAGTTTTTAGCAGTATAATTTTAAAAACATTATATTTAAATTATGAAAAGGTTATTGTTTTTTTTAATTATTTCTGTATTCATTTCATGTGGAGATAGTGAATCTAATGACCAGGACTCTAATTCCTCTGATTCAAATAATGATTTTCCAAATTATGTTGATTCAAATAATTTAAGAATTTTTGCAAGAAAAGGAGTTTCAACAACATTTTTAAATAATGTAGCGATAGCATACGATGAAATGCTTAAAGAAAATTCTAACATTGATCAAACAATAAAATCAAAATATTTAACAACAAGCAAGGATAAATATGTTTATCAAAGAGTTGGAGTCGATGGCATGGCTAACGACCCTAATTTTGATAGTGGGACACCTCCAAAGCCTTATGGGGATAATGCAACAGATTATATTTGGGAAATGAATAGTGGTGGAGCAGATCAAATTGGAGAAGTAATAGAACATCTTTTACATACTGTAACCACAGTTGTTTTATATTTATCATATGCAGATTGGGATTATAAAAATTCGTCATCACCACTATATTTGGCAATGAGAGAGGCCATTGACAAGAATATTTATGATATTTCCGTTATTCAGATTTGATTAATGATGAAGCTTATGAAAAAATTATAACTCAAGAATACGCTTATTGGTTAATTCTTGCTGAATGGGATTATTATGTCACAGCTGGGAAAAAAGAAAATGGCATCACAGGAAATGGTGAATTTACTATTGGCACCCCTTTAGAAATTGAATCTCAATTACCCTTAGGCCATAAACTATACAAGAATTATGTAGAAAAAATTTTTTCAATTCCTAATAAGGCGAATATGGTATCCTTATTTCCGTAAATAAAATTATTATAAAAGTTACCGGTTAAATGCTTTTCTTATCTCATCCGTTATTCTATTGGGTTTATTTGTTTTAGCATTAATTAAACACCATATAGTTTTAGATTTAACAAGCAATTTGTCATTATTCCTGTTATAAATTTCTACTATTCTATTAGATCTAATTCCTTCCGTTTTTTCAATATATGTCTTAATCATAATTTTATCATTTAATAATGCCGGATTTAGGTATTTTATTTGATGTTCTAATAAAACCCAATAATAATTTTTGATTATTTCATTTGAAACAAGACTTTTCCAGTGCTCTTTTGCAATTTCTTGTACCCAATGAATATATATAACATTATTTACATGATTTAAATCATCTAAGTCATTTTTAGAAACAGTAATTTCTTTTTCTAAAGTCTTCATTTAGCTAAAATAAATATAATAATTCTCCTTCAAAATATAATTTACAAAATTAAAAGAAGAAGATAAACTTATGGTTTGTAGAAATCCGGGTAGTCCTTGAAGGATAAAAGACACGATTAATAAATCAAGATATGATATAGAAAGTTCAGAAACTATTCGACATTTAATGTTTTTTCTACCAAGATTTTGGATTTCAATTTTTTATTTTTTTCAACTAAAATGATTTTGAAATAAATCTGAATTCATTAATAAAAAAATATTAAATTCGCGATTGATTTATAATTATGAATATAAAAGTTATTAGTTCAGACCATTTAGGAATTTATGCAAACGTTGCATGCATGCTACATTGTCTTGCTACTCCGTTTCTTTTTATATCTCAATCCGAATTTTCTACACTAAGTCACGAAATCCCATTTTTTTGGCAATCAATTAATTACTTGCTTTTAATAATTTCCTTTGCTGCTATATTTCGTTCAGTACAAAATTCTACTAATTTATATATTAAGATATTTTTAATCACTGCTTGGTTTTTTCTTAGTTTTTTTATTATAAATGAAGGTCTAGAAGCCTATCATATTCCAGAGCTTTTTACATACTCAGCCGCTATTACTTTATCTGCTTTACACATTTATAATTTAAAATATTGTACTTGTAAAGATGATGAATGCTGTGTTCACAAAGTTTAAATATTTGCTTACAATAATTACTCTTAATTTATAAATGACTGTGTGTTTGTATATTAAACATTTTTAATAAGGATATGCTTTGGTTTAGGTTTTGTGTTTTTTATAGTAATTTTTTAAACATAGCTAAGTGCTTATTCAGATACAATTAACATCGTTTAGTAAAAAATATTTTTAAATGCTAAAAGCTATTTTATTCGATATGGACGGGGTAATTGTTGATAGTGAACCACTTCATAAAAAAGCATACTACAAGATGTTTAAGGAGGTTAACATTGAAGTTCCTGAGACACTATTTGAATCATTTACAGGCCAGTCCACTTTAAAGATATGTCAAACGCTTTGTAAGCACTTTAGATTAACCCAACCTCCAAAAGAACTAGTTTACTTAAAAAGAAAGCATTTTAAACATATCTTTGAAAATGATATTAATTTTCATTTAATTGATGGTGTTTTAGACCTGATAAAAGATTATACCAAAAACGGTTTAAAACTAGTATTGGCATCATCTGCTTCAATGACTACAATCAATAGAGTTTTCAATAAATTTAAATTAGAAAAGTATTTTTTTGCCAAACTTAGTGGTGCTGATTTAAAAGCATCCAAACCACATCCTGAAATTTTTATAAAAGCAGCTAATATTACAGGATGTGAAAAAACTGAATGCTTAGTAATTGAAGACTCTACAAATGGAGTAAAAGCTGCAAATAGTGCAGGAATATTCTGTGTCGGTTTTGACAGTCACAACTCAAAAAACCAAGACTATAGTAAGGCAGATCTAGTTATTAAAAATTTTAATCAAATTTACTTCAATAAAATAAAAACACTTTTTTAATTTCAAGAACCTTTGGTGGATAAAAAGACTTAGATAAGTGTAATCTGGATTATATTTTGTAAAATTGATATGAATATATTTTTAATAATGATTAACTGGAAATGTAAACATACATGGAAAAGAGCAAGGGTAAATACTTTATGGTGTTTGTTGGGTTGTTCAATTGGAGATTTTGGAACCATACTTTATTTTCAAAATACACAGCATGATTGGAGTACTTTAGAAATAATGATTTTAGCTATCATTAATGGATTAATAACATCAGTTGTTTTGGAAACATTAATACTTATAAAACAAATGGATCTTAAAACAGCTCTTAAAACTGCTCTAGGGATGAGTTTTATTTCAATGCTAGGGATGGAGATGTCAATGAATATAACTGATGTCTTATTGACTGGAGGCGCAACAATAACCTGGTGGGCAACACCAATAATGCTGTTTGCAGGCTTTATAACACCACTACCATATAATTATTGGAGATTAAAAAAATATAATATAAGCTGTCACTAACACGAAATAAATAGTAAATAAAATTCATCGTTTTTAAAAACATTAAACTAAACTTTTATTGTAATTTTCAGTTAATATATTATTAATCTTTTTTTTTAAATATTGGAATGGCAAAACTTCCAAAAAAATTCCAATTTATAGATTTATCTGATTATGGGCGACCTGCTGGTAGTTGGATTGCAAAACGTTTTCAATACACAAGTATTACCCCTATTCATGTAACAACCATGTTTATTATTTCTGGACTTATTGCTATTGGGTTCATGCTTAATGAATACTATATAACAGCAGCTTTTTTCATTATTTTAAAATCTATTTTGGATGCTGCCGATGGTGAACTTTCAAGATTAAAAAACACACCCTCATACGTAGGCCGTTATTATGATTCAATTGCGGATATTTTATTAAATTTTTGTTTTTTGTCTGTTTTCTGCTACATTTCAGAGGGTTCCGTAATCTATATGCTAATTGCTTTTATTGGAATTCAACTTCAAGGCACTGTTTATAATTACTATTATGTCATTTTAAGGAATTCTGTGAATGGTGATTCTACGAGCAGAATTATTGAGGATTCCGCTCCAAAAGCTCTTAAAGGTGAGAGCCAGTATATGGTAAATATTTTTTACAAAATTTATGATATTTTGTATATTTCTTTTGATAAAATTATATTTTATATGGATAAAAAAGCTAGATATAGTCCGCCCTTTCCCAAGTGGTTTATGACACTGGTTTCCATCTATGGTCTGGGTTTTCAATTGTTAATTATGGCATTTATGTTAGTTTTCAAACTCCATGAATTTGTAATACCGTTTTTTATAATCTACTCGGTTTTTATATTTGTTTTTGTAGGATTGAGAATATTATTACTTAAATCTCAGTAAAAATTACTAGGCAAGAAGACCTGTCTAATCTGGGCAAGTTCCCCATTTAGGTTTGTTGGATTCTGTTAAAGCAGACAAAGTGCTGAATTCTGTAGGTAATGTTGCAATATTAGCAACACACCATTTCGTTAAATCTTGATTAAAAGCTGATGCGTTTTTAAAAAACGACGACATGTCATTAACCTTACTTACATCCCAATTACCAATATCTTGATTAAATGTTTCTGCACCACTAAACATATAACTCATATTAATAACCTTACTTACATCCCAATTACTAATATTTCCATTAAAAGCAGTTGCTCCATAAAACATAACATTCGTATTAGTAACTTTATTCACATCCCAATTGCCAATATCTTGATTGAACTTGTTAGCGCGTGTAAACATCGATGCCATATTAGTAACCTTACTTACATCCCAACTGCCAATATCTTTATTGAAGGCTAATGCTAAGGCAAACATAGACTCCATATTGGTGACATTTTTTACATCCCAACTACCAATACCTTGATTAAATGCTATTGCAGAATAAAACATCCCTCTCATGTTAGTAACCTTACTTACATTCCAACTACTAATATCTTGATTAAAGTCATCAATAGAAGCAAACATTCCCACCATAGTAGTTACCCTACTTACATCCCATTTACCTATATTTTGATTGAATTTTACTGCACGAAATAACATGTTATTCATATCAGTAACATTGCTTACATCCCATTGGGAAATATCTTGATTAAACGTATAAGCTTCATTAAAAAGACTACTCATGTCAGTAACAAGAGTAGTTACCACTTTTGTTACATCTTCATCCTTATTAACCATTTCTCTTAATTTAGTGTTGTCTACAGCGGTAAAAGTCACCTCATTAAGATTTGCAGTTGTACCAACAGTAACCCAATCTCTTGCTTTAATAGTTACTCCGTTTTTATCTAAATAAAAAGGGGGTTCTTTTATATCATCTTCTGAGGAAGAACAAGAAATAATAAACAAAACTGATAAAAAAAGAAGGGATTTTCTCACAATCTAAATATAACAATTATTCTCCCTTTAAGAATTGAATTCTGTTTGTATATCAAAGACGATTAAATATATAAATAGATAATTTGGACGTAGATATAACAACTTATTCTAGAGGCAAATAAGCAATAGTACGAGAATAGATTTAAATAAAATATTTTTATCTAGTCTACTTGTTTGTTGTGAGAACCATCACAAAATCCATCAGGGTTTTGTGTATTTCCACATCCACATTTAGGTTTAGCTGACATAATTACATTTTTAACGAATATAATATTAAGACACTTTAGAATGAAACTAGATTAAAGCAGGTTGACACTAATCAATAAAACTAAGTTTAACCTACTTAAACGGGTTTGAAGTTGCTAAACTGAATTAAGTAAACATGTCTTATGTTTAGAATATATATTAATAGTGTTTTATTTTTTGTATTGCGATTATATTCTAAAAGTATAATCGATTTTTATTTTACAAAATGAAAAAATACATATTCCTATTTATTCTTTTTGCACTATATAGCTGGCGCCTTTGGTTTGGTTAACGATAATTCCTGTCCCTAATCATTTCTGCATATTATTATAAAGATTTAATATATTTGTTAAGAAAAATAAATTCATACATATGAAAAATTCGATTTCAACTATTGCTCTTTGTGTAATTACATTAATTAGCTCATTACAACTAACTGCGCAAAAATTTAAAAGCTTAGATAAAAGCCCAATGGATGTGGCAGCGTTTCCAAATAGTTATAAAATATCAGACAAAATAGTAAAAGTAATATATAGTCGTCCTCAATTAAATGGAAGAGATTTAATGAAATTAGCACCACCTGAAAAAATTTGGAGAACTGGAGCAAATGAAGCGGCAGAAATCACATTTTATAAAGATGTTATTTTTGGAGGGAAAGCATTAAAGGCAGGGACTTATTCTCTATTTACAATACCTTCTTATGATGGAGATTGGACCGTAATTATTAATAAAGCAAGAAATGTTTGGGGCTCATATTATTATAAGCAAGACCAAGATATTGTTAGGATATCTGGGAAAACATCAAAAACAGAAAAAAATATTGAGGCTTTTTCTATGATGTTTGATAAAGATATGACACTAAAAATGGGGTGGGGAAAGACCGTCGTTTCAGTATCTATAGAATAACCTTTAAACCAAGATTACTTATAGATTTTCATTTCGATCTCTCTCAACACAATTGTATTGAAGGTCTTCAACTGAATCTCCCATGTTAAAAAAGCCCATATATCTACTATACTAGTTATCTAAACTTTATTTATCTACTCCCTTTGTGGTTTACTGTCTGCTTATATAATAGTAGAAGATTATTGCTTTGCATCATGGCTTGACTTGTATGATTTTTAAAAAACATATATTTGATTAATGAAAAAAATAATTTTTTATTTATCAATATTTATTTTTGGCTGTAGTTCGAATGAGACTAATGAAGTCATAAACAAAATTTCTTTTAAAAAAGTAAATTATATAACTCTAACAAATGAAACTAATGATGGGGGCTCTCAAAAAGCATACCTAGTTTCTGGTATCTCTGTAGATCAAGCAGAATTTTGTTTTTGTGATGTAAATTGTACAAGAGAAATATTTGTTGTATCTGAGCTTGAATTCAATTCTGATTCAACTAATTTTAGATACAAGAAAGAGATAGATGATACATTTATAACTAAGTCCTCAAGAGATTGGTGTACAAAAGCCAAATAATTAATTATTATAATTGATTAAAGTCTGTGACTAAATTAAATGGAGAAGATATAACTATGGTTTAGGGTTTTTTTTCACAAATAGGTTAAGCCATATCAATCTTGATAAATAATAATTTATTGGGGAAAAAATTAAAATACTTAAACTAATTATAATAATTATTATTAAGGAGCTTTCTTTTCCGAGAATAGCTAAAAAAAGAAGTAAAAGAAAACAACCTAGCCCTATAGCTAAAGCATAACTAACATACATTGCTCCGTAAAAAAGACCTGGTTCTAATTCATATTTCAATTTGCAAAAAGAACAATTTTTATGATAATCTCCTTTTTGAAATAAAATATTTAAATACGGATTTCTTCTAATAAAAAAATCTCCTTTGCCACATTTTGGACATTTGTTAAATAATATGCTTTTTAATATTGGGTTGATCATATTATTGTTGATTTTTATAACCTAATTAATTGAATTTTCTGAACTAAAAGAAATAATTCTACTCAAACCTTTTACTTTTATTTTTTGCTAAAACTTGCATATCCTTGACCGTATCTGTTTCATCCATAATTTCACGACCTAAAAGAGTTTCTATTATATCCTCCATAGTAACTAATCCCCTTACTGAACCGTATTCATCAATAACTATTGATATATGTTCTCTTTCTTTAATTAGTCTATCAAAAATTTTAGGAATTGGAGATTCATAGTTTGAAAAAATCGATTTTCTTTTAATAGATGAAAGATTTAAATCTCCATTTTTTTTAACAATCTGCTCCAATATATTATCCTTCAAAACATAACCTGTTATATTATCCATTTTATCTAAATAAATTGGTATTCTTGAAAAAGATAAATTAGGGTTTTTATTATAAAATTCTTTAATTGAGGCATTTTCTGAAGCAATTTTCATCACTGAAAAAGGAGTCATGATGTTTCTGATTTTAACATCTTTAAATTTAACCATATTTTTAATAATATCAGATTCAGTTTCTTCAATCACCCCTTCTTCTTCAGCAATTTCAGCCATAGTTGAAAAATCTTCTCTTGAAAATATATTATTTGATTTTGACTTACTAATAAGTCTGGTGAAAAATTGAAGCAAAAATAAAATACCTGAATACTTAAATAAGGGGATAATAGTCTTTAAAAAAAATGAAGTAAACCTTACTAATCTAAACCAATATGTTGCACCCAATGTTTTAGGAATTATCTCTGAGACTAATAAAATGAGAATAGTCATAATGCCTGAAACAATTCCAACTACTAAATCTTCCGTAAGAAATATTCCAAAAATCTCATATGAATTGTTATTAAATGATGAATACAGTTCCTTAGCTTGAACTCCAACAAGAATTGCTCCTACAGTATGAGAAATAGTATTTAAAGTTAAAATAATGATTAAAGGTTCATCTATATTATCTTTCATTTTTTGAAGGTCAAAAGCATATTTTTTTCCTTCACTAATCTTAATTTTTAAATAAGTTGGATTAACACTTAATAAAACTGCTTCCAGGATTGAACAAAAAAAAGAGAGAGCTATTGTTAAAACAGCATAAAGAATTAATAGATTCAAAATATATAATTTTATTTAACTAAAGTAATAAAATTTGATACTTTACTTGAAGAATCAATTATTTCTATTTGAAAGTTTCTTGGTTCTTCTGTGTTTTTTAACCTACTTGCGTGGATTATAAGTTGTTGAGTTAAAAGAAGAAGATATGCCTATTGTTTAAGTTTTTTCTTTTGTTGAATTCACTTTAAGTAATGATGTTCCGTTTTTGTCTTTCATAATAACACTAATTTTAATTATTTCATCTGACTTAAAATTTTCAATTATTTTACCATTAATACCATAATTTGAAAAATCTATGTAATTCCAGGTCATAGTCTTGTCAGATTTATTCCATTTTCCAGTCCAAAAAGTATTGCTTCCATCACTTTTAAATTCCCAACGATTAAATTGACTTGAATTTTGGTCATAACAAATAATATGTTTACTTGTATTATTATCATTATAGACCATTATTTCAAGATAATTATTGGAAAGAATTAAATTTGTATCTGTTGTTCCTCTAGTTTCAGTTCTTTTATCAGTCCAAACAGATTTTTCAAAGACTGCGTTGTTTTTCCATTTGCCTTCCCATTTTGTCAATATGTCAAAAGCAGCATTTTTGGATAACTTTTGAGCATTTAACATACCAGTGCTTAAAACAGATGTCAAAATTATTAATATTAGTTTTTTCATAACTAATTGCAATCTACAATTAATTTTATATTAATAAACTACCCAATAAAAGTAAGATTAATCTACTTACGTGGATAGAAGTTGCTGAATTAAAAGAAGAAGATATGGCTATTTTATTTCGCCTGAAATTCGTAAGCTCCAATATCTCTTGTAGATATTATAGGATTTCCATCAAGGTCAAATGAGTAATGACCATCGTTATATCCATTATCAATGGCAGGACTCTTGGCTGTAAGACGATAATCTCCCTCAAATAAATTTACCAAAAGAGGATTCGCAATAATTGCCCCTTCAGCATTTTCTTTGTTTTCAGCTGGATTATCGCTAAATACAATGGTGGGACTATCCAAATTAAAAAAGAGATTGTTTGAATGATTGAATTCTGCCATAGGCCAACCAAGATAAACTTGATTTCCTACTCCCGTTCGATTTTTTTCTGAGACAAGGACAACAAGGTTGTTTCTGTATTTAGTTGGACTATCGATTGCTTGGTTATTTGGGTCGTGTTCACGAAATACATTAGATTCGATATCAGGATGCTCAACTGTTCTTATTATTGTATTGTTCTCAACAAATGCATCTACCATAGGAGCAAATATTTGTGTAAAAGCACTATAATCTCTTGATTCATTGTAAGCCATAATCAAATTCTTAAGGATTCGATCTTCTTTATTACAAGTGCGAGGATCCCCCAACCTAGATGCTCTTTCGAGATGCTTTTTTTTACAAATATCAAAGCCATAGCTGATTTCACAAAAACCCATATTGAGGCTGCTTTTATTGTGATGAATAAAAATATTATTTCGAGGGTTTCTTCCATCATCAATTTCTATCGCTCCACCATCGCCACCCCAAGTTCCACCTAAGCTATGATAGTTGTGTATAATGTTGTGTGATATTTCAGTATTTCCCATTCCTATCCTTATGCCAATAGGACCCCAGCCTGGTGGAAAAATCGGTCGGTTGCAATCACGTATGTTGTTATTGGTAATAAGACAGAACTCACTGTAAGAGTTTATTCCTATTGGGCAATCCACCACTTCATTATTACGTATAATCGCATGGTCTGCACCTAAGTTCGCTTTTATTCCACCCAATTTCCAAACTGTTAAGAAAAATCCATTAGACGCTGGATTCGTTCCATAGACATATAGGTTCTCTACAATCTGATAATCTCCGTTTATTTGAACTGCATTACCGTTAAATATGCTGTCATTTGTATTTGTAAACTTCGGAGCATCACCTTCTCCATAAGCCGAAACAGTGATTGGATTATTTTTTGTTCCATTACCATTAATCTGAAGCCCATGGGAATAGCTTGTGCCTCTTTTAAAATACACATTGTCGCCAGGCTCAAAAATGATAGAGTTAATTTTTTCTATAGTTTTCCAAGGGCTATTAAGTCTGCTTTCCACTATTTTCATCATCACCATTCTTTGCATCCACAAAATATCCTTTTAAATCTGGATCTGAATTTATTTGTGTCTTTTCAGGAATTACCGAAAAACCGTATAAAGAAAAATAGAACAAAGAAACTATTGGAATAAACAATAATATTAAATTGAGTTTTTTCATTAGCTATGATTTATTTCATCTTTTTCAGGTTGATGTCTTGCATAGTAACCATGATTTTTATCACTAACTTTCTCTTTAGTCTTAACTTCCGTTACATCACTCAAAAGAAAAACAACAAATATTAATGCACCTGCTGTAAATATTATTATGTTCATTTTGACTTTCTTTTTTTAATCAATATTTATAAAGTTAAGTAATTCTTTTAAGCTCATAGTAATTAGCTTAATCAATTCTGTAACTATCGCTTAATTATTGTCGTAACTTAATAAAACAGGTCTTCATAACTCTGAAATCCAGATATTAAAGGGAAGATGCTCTAAGGCTGCTAAGTATGACTAAAGATGGTGAAGAACAAATTGGAGGTGAAATCGTATTTTAATGATTGGTTTAGGATTACACTACGATTATGCTTGGTGTTCAAGTAACTTTTCAAGACTCACAAAATCGATAGTTTTAATATTTGTAGATTCTAATAAAAGTTTAGGTGCGCATCCATTATTGTAAGCCTCAACCCACCTTAAAGCGCATAAACACCACTTATCACCTGCTTTCAAACCTTTAAAATTATATATCGGAATATCTCTTGTTAAATCATTTCCTCTTTTTTTTGAAAAAAGTAAAAATTCATCAGTGATAATTGCACAAACTGTATGTGTTCCAATGTCATTATTACCTGTGTTACAAAACCCATCTCTATACGCACCAGTTGCGGGTTTTAAACAACATAATTCAAGGTCATTACCAAAAACGTTTAACTGTCCCACTTTGTGTAAATTTTCTTTCAAAATGTCTATTTGTTTTTCCATTTGTAATACAACCAAGAAACTAAAATCAATGATGATGTTATCATACAACTAAAATAATATTATAAAACTAGATTTAAATAAATTCTTTGCCTAATCTGGATTACAGTTTTTGAAATTTGGTTTTTTAGATTCTGGCCAATTAGTTATGCCACCAAAAAAATCATTACAATTAGTT
The DNA here is from genome assembly GCA_905181705.1 of Cryomorphaceae bacterium BACL29 MAG-121220-bin8. GTDB lineage: Bacteria > Bacteroidota > Bacteroidia > Flavobacteriales > Flavobacteriaceae > MAG-121220-bin8. The sequence goes on from CAJIYP010000003.1 coordinate 619,775, forward strand.
ACTTTAGAAACATCCCATTCACTTAAATCCATTCCTTCAATATATTTGTTTTCAGAACTTGTATTAAAAAAACCAGACATATTTGTTGCTTTGCTTACATCCCAATTATTAATATTAGGATTTGTAGTTTCTAATTGCATTGCTAGCCTAAAATCTTTTACATTACTTACATCCCAATAACTTAAATCTGATTTAACAGGCTTATCAGAATCAAAAAGTCCATACATACTAGTCCAATTACTAATATCCCAATTTTCTATTCCTTTGATTTCAGTTTTTAGAAAAATGCCTGCTGCAGAAGCTTCATTAGTAATTTCTAGTTTAGTTGTAACCTGTGTACTTAAATCTGAGTAAGTGTTTAATACATTCTTTAACCAAGGTAAATCAACAGCAATAAAATATTTTTCGTGGTGAATAGGACTTCTCGCAATATCTCCATATGTCCAATCTAATGTTTTTCCATCAATATCTGCCCTTAATCCTATATTAACCCAATCTCTAGCCTTTACTGTTACTCCATTGTCTGCAAAATAATAAGGCAATTCTTTGCCTTCCTCAGGAGAACAAGACACAATTATTAGGGCTAAAAATAGTAATGCATATTTATTCACTTTTTGAAAATAAAAAAAATACATTCTAAAAACAAATCTTCATTTAAACTACTTACGAGGATTAGAAGTTGCTGAATTGACTGAAGAAGATATGCCTATGGTTTAGTTTATTTAATTGCGTTTTATGTTATACAATGAAGCCATAACAATAATGATAAGACCTATTAGCCATAATCCAGGCGAATCATCATTTTCTCCAAAGACCATAGCAAAGACTCCTACTATTGTCATTAGAATTGGTAACAAACCAGTTAAAATTGATTTAAAAACTTTCATAATTAATTAAATATAACAATTATCTAAACCTTATTAATCTTCTCCCTTTATAGAGGACTATGTCTTTGTATAGTACAGGTCTTTTATAGCTAGTCAGTATAGCTGTTCTTGGGCATTTTATTTTTAATATCATTATATTTAATTGAAATATTATTATGTGGTTTGAAAAACACGCATTTCGTATGTATAAAAAATACTGGTGGTATATTGTGCTCGTTATTATAATCTATATAATCATTAAAATATTTAGCTAATGAGAAAGATAAAAAAATCATTTTTCAGTATGTTTCTTAATGATATTCAATCTTAATATCGAAAGTATAACTAAATTCAAGGTAGAACCTTAAAACACACAAAATGAAGAATAACAAAAAGCCTAGTACTAAAGAGATTATTATGACAATATCAATTATTATAATAATAATGATTGGATGTGGTTTAATGATGTGGGAATCAAGAAATGGTTTCAGTTAAATTATAGTTTATGAAAAAGTTTTTTATTGATAATGGTCAATTGTTAACTGTGTTTATGTCCTGTATTTTTATTTTTTTTGCAGACAATTTACCAGAATTTTCTAATGCATATCTAACATTTATTACATATTGTATTATTCTTTTAATTCCTGTTTCTTTAAGTATTTATTACAAAAACAAAAAATGAAAAAAGCACCAAAATGGAAGAAATTTCTAATAATAGCATCAGCTTTGATTGCTGCATTTGCAATGGTTTATGAGGCTTATATTAGAATGGTTAACGCTTAATAGCTTCATCTAAACTTAACTACAACTGCACCTTTTAATAGTATGTGGTTTTGATATAGTACAGGTCTGTTGTAGCTGGTTATTATAGCTGTTCTTGGGCATTTTATTTTTAATATCATATATTTAGTTTATGGAAAAAAAGAATGAACCTTTCTTTGATAAATTTAAATCTTTAGAAAAACTTATATATTCAGTTAAGTATCTACCTCAAATACTATATTTTGGTTCTTTTGGAATTATTTTATATTCAATCTATAGTTGGATATTTGGGGAAGTAGATTTTATTTTTCGCTTACTTGAATTACCTTTAATTTTTTTCTTTATCTATATGTCACATTTAATTGCTAAAAACAACAAAAAAAATAAATCATAGTTTATGAATAAATATTTTTCTCAAAAACAAATAACGATTGCAATTATAGTTCTTCTTATAATTAACTTATTGATTATATTTTAATAGCCTCATCTAACTCCTTATTTGAGTGTTTACTCAAGGAATCTATTATTTCTATTTGAAAGTTTCTTGGTTCTTCATCACTTTCTTCTGTGTGTTTAATCTTGGAACTACATAAGTAAGTCCTATTTGAATAAGTTTTAACTTCTCATTTTGAGTCATTGAATCTATATCAATAGTGGACATAGCATTCATTATTACTTGACTTAATCTTTCTTTAATTTCTGCTGTTATCTTGTTTGGACTTCCTTTAGGTCTTGGCATATTTTATAGTATTTTATTGATTATATTAGGAATATGGACTGGTATTATAAATTTTTAAAATGGTTTAAAGATAAATATGGTTATGACATATGGGATAAAAAATTTGAAGGGGAAGAAGGCAAATGGTCTATTGGGTGAATGCTTTTTATAAGCATCCCGCTTGCAATAATATATATAACTTTTGATAATGAGATTAACTCAATTTTTAATTCTATTAAAACATTCATTCTTGGTTATTTCTAAATAATCTTTTTGTAAACATCTGCCCGTAAGGGCACTTTATCTAAATAATCTTCTGCATACCTCATCTAAAAAAGATATTACTCTTTTTATATGAAGAACCTCCATCAGAATCAAGGCAGAAAACCTATTCACACGGTGTCTATTACTACTGGCACAGGGAAAACTGCTGTGCTTACCCACTCACACACTCTATCCGAGTTTATAACGTCAAACCTTATTAGGAAATTAAAGGTTTATTGTAGAAAATATCTTGGTTTTCTATACGTCTTGAAAGTATTTTTATGTACCAAGTTTAAACTCACATTACATATATATAACGTGAAAGTTATTTTGATTTTGTGTTTTCAGTTTAAATTCTTAGTTCAGATATGTTGGAACAACATTGTTTGTGAAAACTTATAAAAGTCGAAAAGAACATAATGTCTGTCAAATGTCTGTCAGTTTTAGTAAATTTAATGTGTTCTTTGAGATTATTATTGTCAATTAATTAAGTTCTTTTAGAAGGTTTTCACGAATGGTTAGACAAGGTGAGAGCCAGACCTTAACTACGCTGAAAAGAAAAAACCTCCAATTTCTCGAAGGTTTAGAATGTGTAGTGTAGCGACTCTGTTGCTCCCCCTCAAGGACTCGAACCTTGGACCCTCTGATTAACAGTCAGATGCTCTAACCAACTGAGCTAAGGAGGAATATAAACGATCGCAAATATAAATTATATTTTATTGTGGTCAAACTAATTAAAAAAGTATTTATAAACGTCATTTCCATTTGCATATAAAACAAGAGTCATTAAAAGGATGAAGCCAAACATTTGAGCATAACCCATAACTTTATCATTAGGTTTTCTTCCAGAAATCATTTCATAAAACAAAAACATTGCATGCCCTCCGTCTAAAGCAGGTATTGGCAGAGCATTCATAAACGCTAAAATTATAGATATGAAAGCTGTTGTTTCCCAAAACCCTTGCCAGTTCCAAGTTGCAGGGTATAGACCACCTATCGCTCCAAAACCTCCAAGTTGTGAAAGACCTTGTTGAGTAAATACATATTTAAATTGTCCAATATAATCTGCAAAGGTCCAGTACGCTCTATCATACCCTTCTTTTATACTCTCAAAAAAAGTATATTCTAATTTTGTAGGTACTATTTTAGGTAGCTTGACGGTAACTCCAATTTTTTTATCTTCATTTAATGGAATTATATTCGATATAATTTCATTTCCTCTTTCAATTTCTACATTAATATTTGGAGAATTATTTGCTTTAACCAATTCCGTAAAATCTTGCCACTTAACTATGTCGTTGCCGTTGACTCTTAAAACCCTATCACCAGATAGAAGTCCAGCATTAAAGGCAGGCGAGTTTGGCACTATTGAATCTAGAACAGCAGGAACCATAGGAACAAAAGCATTAATAGCTCCATTTTCAAACATTATTGTTCCTATATTTTCTGGAATTGAAATATTTTCTTTTTTTCCATTATATCTTTCAACTCTAACCTGATTAACATCTCTCAAAAAAAGGTATTTACTGATGTCTCTAACACTTTCAATATCTTCACCATTAACCTGTAGTATTTTATCTCCATCTTCAAATCCGTAAGTTTTCATAACTTCTGCAACCTCAAAACCCGCAGGCAAATCTTGATTTGTATAGACTGTTTTTCCCCACGTAAAAGCCACCATCATATAGATAGCAAAACCTAAAATTAGGTTAACAATTACCCCTCCACTAATAATTATAAGTCTTTGCCAAGCTGGCTTAGATCTATATTCCCATGGTTCGGGTGCTTTATCTAAATGCTCCGTATCCATACTCTCATCAATCATTCCAGCAATTTTTACATATCCACCAAGTGGTATAGCTCCGATTCCGTATTCGGTTTCTCCAATTTTCTTTTTAAACAAAGCAAAAGGCCAATCAAAAAACAAATAAAATTTTTCCACTTTGGTCTTGAACAATTTAGCAGGAATAAAGTGTCCTAACTCATGGAGTATTACTATAATCGCTAAACTTATTAAAAATTGTATTGCTTTAATTAAAAATATCATACGTAAAAATTAGGAAGCAAAAATACGTTTTTAAGTTTATACAAAAAAAGTATTTTAAAGTATCTATTGTTATGATTTTAAAATGATTTAATTTTGATAAAAAATTAAGTTTGTACAAAAAATTCTTCAAAAGATATGGGCCCTTCATCATAATTATGATGTTCTTTTCAGCTATAGTTTTAAGCTCATTTTATTTCATTTTACAGCCAAAAATAACCCTCCCTATTTATAGTCCTAATATGGTTTCTTCAGAGCTTGTTGAAGAAGAAATTCAATATGTTAAAAAATATCATAAGATTTCAGATTTTTCATTGACTAATCAAAATGGAGATACCATTACTCAAGATTATTATGAAAATAAAATATATATAGCTGATTTCTTTTTTACTACATGCCCAACAATATGTCCAATAATGACAGAAAACATGTATAAAATTCAAGAAAAAACAATTGAAAAAAATGTTCTTCTGGTTTCTTACAGTGTAACACCTGAAATAGATTCTGTCTCTCAATTGAAAAAATATGCAATTGAAAAAGGGGTTAAGGACAATAAATGGAATTTATTAACGGGAGATAAAAAGCAAATTTATGATTTAGCTAGAAGATCTTATTTAGTTGCAAAAAATGATGGGGATGGCGGTAAGTACGATATGATTCATACTGAAAACTTTGTGCTAATTGATAAAGAAAAAAGAATAAGAGGTTTTTACGATGGGACAAGTGAAGAGGAAATGGAGAAACTTTTAATTGATGTTGAAATACTTGAAAATTCATATAAAATTTAAAAATGAGAAACTTAAAACTAATTATATATATATTTTTGACATCAAGTTTTAGTTTAAATGCTCAAGAGCTAGTAATAGCGGAGGAAAGAGTAGAACCTGGAATTATTTTTGTTTTTGAAGGAGCAATAAAAGATCACATAATGCCCTCTTCAATGCATTTAAAAGAAAATCAAACCAATGTACATATTGAGGCTCGTGTTAATTGGGATATTAATAATGTTCCTGCAGGGACTCCATTAGGTGGATTTATACCCTATTTACATATAACAGCAAAAGTAACTAACGAAAAAAGTGGGTTAAGTACTTTTATCGATCTACTTCCTCACATTAATTTAATTGACAACTTCCATTATGCAAGAAATATTTCTTTGCCAGGTGCCATCTCGGATTTATACTCTGTTGATTTTAATATAATCCCTCCAACCCAAATCGAGCTTGCTCTTCACAATGATTGGGCTAAAATGTATGGTAAAGAGTTGTTTACAGGAAAAACATTTAAATACATTAATGTTGATTTTGAAGAAATTGCTAATGCAAGAAGAGATTAATTTAAAACTACCTACTCATTAGAATGTAATTGAGGATTTTTTATTATATTAACTCTTAAAATTTTAAAATAAAACCCAATGAAAAAAATATTTTTATTACTGTCCGTTGCATTATTCATTTCATGTTCCTCAAAACACTCTGATTATGAGGCAAATAAAAAACTAGCTCAAAAATGGGTGGCGTCATTTGAAACTGGCAATATTGAATTATGGAAAGAAGTCGTTTCTGAAGATGTTTTAGATGTTTCTCCTGTCTATGGAATGGGGCAAGTTGACTATAACTCCTCTTTACAAATTGCTGAATTTTATATAAACAATTATACTGATGTCAAGTTTAATGACCCTGTTTGGCTCCCAGGAATTGACACATTAACTTTAAAACCAGATGGAAGTGTTAGAGCTTATGGTAAATGGTCTGGAAAAAGCAAATCTACAGGAAGAGAATTTAATTTAACATCTTATCACAACTTTGATTTTAAAGATGGTAAAATAATTACCACTGGAGAATATTTTGATGCAACCGGAATGACAAATGCCGTAGGTCCAGTCCAAAGAAATGTTGTAGTATTTACTGCAAAAGTTAGTAAAAAGAATTTAAATAAATTTCAAGAATTAATGGATTCTGATGACGGCTTAACTGTAACTAGAAATGCAGATGGTTGTACACATTTAGAAGCTTTTTATAATGAAGAAAATCAGACTTATTTTATCTATGAGTATTGGGATTCATTTGAAAAATATGAAACTTACTTAAATTGGAGATTTAATGAAGACCCTAGCGGGCTTGTTGCTAAGACAGTGCCTTTAGTTATAGGTGGTGAGAGTGGGATGAAAGCTCACTTCAACAATTCTAATTATAAATTCTTTTAATGATGAAAAATATATATACTATTTTATTAGTTGGACTATTTACAGTTTCTTGTAATAATTCCAATTCATCAGAAACAAGTAATTTGTTTGGTGAAGTAAAGCAAAATGATGAAAAATCTCAAATGGTACAAAAACTTTTTGAAGCGGTTGAAGCAGAAGATGCATCATATTTGCAAAATATTTTTTCTGATGATTTAAAACATACTAATCCCGATGGAGTTGTTGTCAACAAGGAAGAGTTTATGACTGGAATTGAAAATATATTTGACATGTTCGATAATATTAAATTTAAAAAATCTGAATATGAGGAATATGAAAATTTAGAAATTGAAACAACATATTATAAAAATGGTAAAATTTGGACTAATATTTGGAGTGAAATGAGTGCAAAAGGCAACTATTCTGGAAATGAAATGAATTTTCGTTTTCACATTTCATACCTTTGGGATGGAGATAAAATTATTGAGGAAGTTCAATTCTTTAATCCAACAGCTTTTAACTCCGAAGGCCTAGCTAAAGAAATGTCATTAGATAAATAATATGAAAAAATCTATTTTATTATTAACCTTTTTATTGTTGTCATTATCAGCTTTTTCTCAGGCTGTAACATCAATATATAGTTTTTCGGTAGATAACCCAAGAGATGTTCAAACCATTGTGATGGCAATGTCCGAACATTTTGAATCTGACTTTGCAAAAGCAGGTGGGGCAATTGTTGAAATAGTTGATGAACACTTTAATGGTTCAGAAGAATCTAATCTCTCTTTTGTTTATAAATTTAAGGATGTTCAAGAAATGCAAGATGAATATGCTAGAACTAGTAGGTCTGATGAAGTAAAAAAAGTTCAGGAAATTATTCTTCCCTTAGTTAATGAGAATTCTCAAATGCTTTTGAAAAGTTTGGTTGGGGGGAAGGGAATAGGCAAAACTGGGGTTACTATGGTTTTTGTAATGAAAGTGAAAAATCCAGTATCATATTTAAATGCTTATATTGAGTTTATTTCCACAATGGAAGAAAACGGAAAATCAAAATTATTTACTGAATATGGATTGAGTGAAATCTTTGCTGGCGGACAAAATGATACAGGAGCAACTCATCATGCAGTAATTGGAGCTTTAGACATGGTTAGTCTAGTTAATGGCTTGGATGAGCTATTTAGTAGTCAAGAATTTAGATTGTTTTCTAGTAAGGTTATAGGAAACAGAGAAATATTATCACGTAAAACTGTTTTTACATTAGCATCTTTTAACGAATAAAAAAAATATTAAAATAAAAAAATGAGAAAAATAATTCTAATTATGTCCTTCATAATCCTAGGTTGTGATAACACCAAAACTACTGAAAATAATCAATGGACTTTTGATGCAACAGATGGATCGTATATTCAATGGAATGGAGATAATTCAAATGCCAATGAAATGCTTCATCATGCTATGAAGCATATGTATAATGTTGAAAACGAGAAGTCAATGACATTTTTTGAAAAAGTTTTAGAGTACGATCCGTCATTGTTTGGACCTCATGTTGTTCTTGCTGGTTTTTCTTTAGATGGATCTGAAAAACAAAAAATGCACATACAAAAAGCAAAAGAATTAGTCGCTGATAATAACGAAACTTCTAAAGTCTTTGTTTCACTTCTTGATTTGCCAAAAGGAGGTAACTGGCCTTTAGTGGCGCAAGGAGCTCATGATATATGGTCAAAGATGCGTGAACTTGAGCCAAAAGGGAAACTCATTCATTACTATTATGCTTTTTCAAATCCAGATCCTAATGATAGAATTAAAGAAATGGAATTATTACTGTCTGAGATAAGAGATCAAAAAGGAGATACTAACTCTCTTTCAACAAGCGGAGATCACTCTTATATGATTCCTCCCATTATAAATTCATTAGGTTATTTCTACTATGGAAATGGAGAAAAAGACAAAGCTAAAAATCATTTTGATGAATATTTAAGCCTTTATAAAAGCTATAACTCATATGATTCAATGGGTGAATTTTATTATAATGAAGGTGATATGGAAAATGCTTTAATAAATTATGAAAAAGCAATTGAAATGTATCCATCAGCTTGGTCTGCAAACTCAATGATAGCTAAAATTGGTGAATTAAATAAAAGTTAATTTTTTTTTCTAATATTTAATCTGTAACCTACAAATACTTCCATTCCATGATTTGGAGCGTAAGCATAGGATGTGTCAAAATATGGACTAAATCCTTTTTGATAGTTTGGATCGTTATAGCCAACTAATGGAGATTCTTTTTGTCTGAAATTAAAAACATTTAGCATCCCAAAATAAATTTCATTTTTATTTTTTAAAATGCCATTTACATTAATGTTATGTATGCTAAATGGCTTGCTTTTAGTTGGTCTAGCTATAGAACTTATCTCTCCATTATCATTCATTTCATAAACAGTTGGCAGTTGCATAACTCCTACGTAATTAGAAGAAGAATTAATAGACCATTTTTTATTGATAGGAATTTTTAAATTAAATCCACCACTCCATTTTGGAGAGTGTTCCATATCAAAAAAAGATTCTTTATTGTTTTCAATATCAGAATATCTAACAATTTGATGATTAAAGGTTAAGGAAAAAGCCACTCCATTTAAAAAGGTATGATTTAATGCTCCGCTTATTCCTTTAGAATAGGCATGTCCATCTGAATTTTCATAAATAATAAAATTTTGATTATCATAATTTGGAATTATTTTATTTGAAAAGTAGGTGTAAAAAAGATCCAAATCAATATTACCAGACCCATTTAAGCCAGTATAAATATAATTCGCATTAAAAATTAGACTTTTGGATTCTTCTGGTTTGAGCTCTTCTAAAATTTTAACTTCTCTTTGCCCAGTAATAAATGCATGATCCTCAGTAAATAAGTTAACCAGCCTAAATCCTGTTCCAGTGTTTAATCTAAATGACAACCACTCTCCTGGATTATATTTAATATGAAAACTAGGTGCGTAAATAAAACCATGTTGATTAAAATGGTCTACTCTTAGACCGCCAATTATAGATATTTTATCTGAGGGTTTATATTGATCTTGAATTAATAATCCCGGAATTAATTGATTTGAATTATTATTGATAATTGTTCCATTCACAATAGACTCAGTGGCTATAGTATTATCATCATATAAATTATTTTTAATAGAGGCCCCAAATAGCAGATCATGATTTCTATAGTTTCTGTCTAGGGTGAATTGTGCGAAAAAGATGTCTTGGTTTGCCTGATAATAATCAGATCCATAATAACTGTTTTGGTCATGCTTTGAAAAGGAGTAGTTTACTTCAAAACCATCAGTAAAAGCAAATTCATATTTACCAAATAATTCAAAACGATTTGTGTAGATACTTTCTCCGTAAATCAAGCTATCCCCTCTTATTTTTTTATAATTATTATTACTTAAGTACTCTTTCACTCCATTTCTTCTGTCTTCAAAATAATATCTAGCTGATATAATAAATTCCTTTTTAGATTGTCTGTGAAAATTCCATTTATTAAAAATTGAAACTCTAGTTAGATTAATATCATCTCCAAAACCATCATTATTATAATCATCATAATTGCTTTTTCTATCCCAATTCACTCCAAAATATCCATATGATTTTCCAATATTAGGAGTTAAAGCTAAATTGACAAAACTCTCTTTATGTGAGGTTCCTTGAGCGTCTAAAGCAAGAAAAGGTTGATCTTTAGGGTTCTTCGTTATGATATTAATTACACCTGCAACTGCTTCTGAACCAAATAAGGTACTACTAGGTCCTTTAACAATTTCTAACCTATCTATTATCATATTTGGTATTCCGTTAAGTCCATATACAGATGCTAAATTCCCATACATAGGAATACCATCAAGTAATACAGAGGTATATGGGCCTTCTAAACCATTTATACTTATTGAATTGGTATAACAAACTCCACATGCTATTACTTCTTGGGCTCCATTAACAAGCTGAACTATTTCTGTGATATTTGCACCTGCTGAGGGTAGAAATGAATTTATTTTCTTACTAGTTATTACATTAACCTTTACTGGAGATTCTGTTACATACTCCTCTCTTAAAGATCCTGTAACAACCACTTCATTTAAACCATTTATATCTTCCTCCAAAATTATTTTCAGGTTATTCAAGTCTAATGAAGGATTCTTTAAAGAAATTTTCTGTGAAATATGGCCTAGAAATGAAACAAATAGTATTTTGTGAATGGAAAGATTTACTTGTAAAACAAACTCTCCATTTTCATCAGAAATTACACCAAGATCAGAATCTAATATACTCGCACTAGCATAACTTAAAGATCCAAAATCTGAATTTACAGAACCTTTAATTTCAGTAAATTGAGAAAATATATTTAAAGGAATTAATAGTGAAAAAATAAAAAAATATTTCATAATAATTAATGAAACTAACCTAGAGCAACATCTAGAACCATCATCACTATAAATCCTCCTATAAATCCAAGTGTAGCTATGTCAGTATTCTTGTCTTGTTGTGTTTCTGGAATAACTTCTTCCACGACAACAAATATCATTGCCCCAGCTGCAAATGCCAATGCGTAAGGTAACAAGGGAGTGAAAAATGTTACTGCTACTGCTCCAATAACTGCTGCTATAGGCTCAACAGCAGCTGAAGCTTGTCCGTACATGAAGCTTTTTCTTCTACTCATTCCTTGTCTTCTAAGTGGCATTGCAACAGCTATACCTTCTGGGAAATTTTGAATTCCAATTCCAATAGCTAGGACTACTGCTCCAGAAATAGAAGCTTCTGGCAATCCTGCAGCTACACCTCCAAAAAGAACTCCAATTGCAAGTCCCTCAGGGATATTATGAAGTGTAATAGCAAGTGTTAATAATGTTGTTCGGTGCCAAGGTGTTTTTATACCTTCTGCTTCTTTAAAATTTATGTGTATGTGAGGCAAAACCTTGTCTAATCCAAAAATAAAAAGTGCCCCTAAGGCAAATCCTATTGCTGCCGGAATTACTTTTATAAAACCTTCTCCCTCGGACATTTCAATCCCTGGTGCTAATAAGCTCCAAAAACTTGCTGCTACCATTACTCCACCTGTAAAACCTAACATTCCATCTAAAACAGTTCGGTTCATTGTTTTAAATAAGAATACAAATGAGGCTCCAAATGCAGTTAAGCCCCAAGTAAATAACGTGGCTATAAAAGCTCCCATAACTGGGTCTAAACCCTCAAAAAAATTGATAATTTCCTGAAACATAATTAAATTTTAGTTACATAAATATTGTTAGCTGATTTTATTGAAATACTTAGATTGGTTTCATCTAAACCGATATGTAAAGAATCATCAAAATCTTCAATATGAAGTATTTCAATATTTGAACCCAAAGCAATTTTCCTTTTATCTAAAAACTTTAAAAAAGCTGAAGATGAATCCTTAACCCCTACAAACTTTCCTTTTTCACCAATGGACAAATCAGAGAGTAAAACTTTTGTTGTATACTTAATAAAACCCGCTATGTTTGGGATTGGATCTCCGTGAGGATCTTTAGTTGGATAGCCCAAAAACTTGTCTAGTTCGTTTGTTAGTTTCTGAGATTTAATATGCTCTAACTGCTCTGCAACTTCATGAACTTCCGACCAATTAAAATTAAGTTTTTCAACTAAAAAAACTTCCCACAAACGATGTTTTCTTATGATATTTAATGCTGTTTTCCTTCCGTATTCAGTGAGTAAAGCTCCCTGATATTTTTTATAGGTAATCAATTCTTTATCACACAATTTTTTTAACATATCAGTTACAGAGGGTGCTTTTGTTTTTAAGCTTTCCGCAATGGCATTAGTACTAACACCGTTTTTCTGGTCAATTGAAAGATGAAAAATAGATTTTAGATGGTTTTCTTCACTGAAAGATAACATGGGGTAAATATAGACTATTTTTAGAATTAAATAAAAATATTTTTAGATTAACCTAAAAATATCGATAAAGTAATTTCGTATCTTTGAATTGAAAAATTTTAATGAAACTGGATTACGATTATATTATTTGTGGTGGTGGAGCTTCTGGGCTTTCTATTGCCTCTGGATTATCACAAGACTCCTATTTTTTAAACAAAAAAATTCTAATTATAGATCCTGAGTTCCCTAAAAAAGCGGACGACAGAACCTGGTGCTTTTGGGAAAATGAAAAAAGTCAATGGGACGATTTAACTTTTCATAAATGGGAAAAAGTAATTTTTAAGAGTAAAGAAATCGATAAAGTTATTTCGTTGAATCCTTTAAGATATAAGATGCTCAAAAGCATGTCTTATTATAATAAAGGAAATGAGATAGTTTTAAAAAATTCAAATATTAAATCATTAAAAGAAAAAGTAATAGATGTTAAGGACAATGGAAACTACTGTGAAGTTATAACAGAAAATGGTCATTATTCTAGCACTAAAGTATTTAATAGCATTTTAAACTGGAAGTTGTTAAAAGACAACAAGAAATATCCTCTTTTAATTCAACATTTTGAAGGATGGTTTATTAAAACAGAAGAAGACATTTTTAATGAAAAAGAAGCAACTTTTATGGATTTTTCAATTGAACAAAACTCCAATACTAGATTCATGTATGTACTGCCTTTTTCTAAAAGAGAAGCGCTAGTTGAATACACATTATTTTCAAAAGATATTTTAGACAAAAAAGGATATAAAAGTGCTATTGTTGATTATTTAAAAAAAGCTGGAATTAAAAATTACACAGTAACCAACAAAGAATCTGGAAAAATTCCAATGACTGGCTTCCCTTTTCACAAACAAAATTCTAAAAATATAATTTATATCGGCTCTGCAGGAGGTTGGAGTAAACCAAGCACAGGATATACCTTCAAAAATATTGAGAGAAAAAGTAAAACCCTTTTGAAATTTTTAAAAAAACAAGATAATTTTAAAAAATACTCGAGAAGAACAAGGTTTTGGTTTTACGATTTAATCTTTTTAGATGTTCTTTATCAGAACAACCATTTAGGAAGAAAACTATTTACTGAAATGTTTAAAAACAATCCTCCAGAATTGATTTTTAAATTTTTGGATGAGAAAAGTAATTTTATTGATGAATTAAAAATTATGTCCAGCTTTTCAACATCAATATTTATAAAAACTATTTTAAAAAGAATTTTTAATTTATAAATCTCTCTCCATAAGTTCCTTTGAGAAAAGAATAAATTCATTTTTTTTGTCTTCACTAATACTTAACATATTAATGTATTGAATAGCTTTGTTAGTATACTGATCTACTAATTCTAATGAATCAATATCTGCCTTTGTTTCCTTAAATAAAGAGGTTACTTTCTTGATTTTATTATTAAAAACAGTATTTGAATTATATAAATCCAAAATATGATTTTTTTGAGAATCATTTGAATTTTGAATTGCCATATGATATAAAACGGTTTTTTTATTTTCTAAAATGTCTCCTCCTATCTTCTTGCCTACTTTACTTTCATTACCAAAAGTATCTAGATAGTCGTCTTGAAATTGAAATGCTAACCCAAGATTAATTCCATATTGGTATAAATTTTCTTGGTCTTTTTTAGAAGCGTTAGCAACAATAGCTCCCATTTTTAAAGCACAACCTAATAGAACTGCAGTTTTAAACTTAATCATTTGAATATATTCGTCAAAAACAACATCAGATTTTAATTCAAAATCCATGTCCATTTGTTGGCCTTCGCAAACTTGTTTGGCAGTCTTATTTAAAAGTTTGTTTAATTCAAAAAAAGTTTCTGAATCATAATTTTCTAATAACTGATAAGCCATTATCAGCATTACGTCTCCTGACAAAACACCAGAATTTAATCCCCATTTTTTGTGAACAGTTTCTTTCCCTCTTCTAGTATGTGCAGAATCCATTATGTCATCATGAATTAAAGTGAAATTATGGAACAACTCAACAGAAAGTGATGCTTCTAGGGCGAGAATAGGATTACAATTAAAAGAGGAGCATGACATAAGAGTTAATACTGGACGAACTCTTTTACCACCTATGCCTAAAATATATTTAACAGGGTCATATAAAGAATCTGGCTTATCTCCAAAGGAAACTTTTTTTAATCCCTCCTCAAGTATTTTGTTGTATTTCTTTAACGATTCCATTAATTATATATATACAAAAATACATTATAAAGAGTTTAAAAAAGACTATTCAATGCCAAAACTTTGGAAACTATTTGCGTATTATTAGTTTCCTGTGTATATTTGCAGTCCCAAAAAATAAAGTTTGAAAGAATTGATTTTAGAAAAAACCCGAGAACTTTTTTTGACCATAGGTTTCAAGAGTGTGACCATGGATCACATTGCAAATGAAATGGGGATTTCAAAAAAAACAATTTATAATTTTTTTGAAAACAAAACTGAACTTGTGAAAGAAGTAACAAGTTACATGTTTAATAGTATTACCAAAGGGATCACCGAAATTAAAAAAACTTCAGACAATCCAATTAGTGAAATATATGATATTAATCTGTTCTTGATAAAGTACTTAAAAAAAGAAAGTGTTTCCCCATTATATCAGTTAGAAAAGTATTATCCATTGATTCATAAAGAAATAAACAAAAAACAATTTGACTTTATTACAACTTCTACAACGGGATCACTTAAAAGTGGAATTAAACTTGGCTTATTTCGAAAGGACATAAAAATAGACTTTATCTCTAGGCTCTATTTTAAAGGAATGATTGGAATTAGAGATCTTGACACGTTTCCCACAAAATTATACGATCCTGTCAACTTGAAAATTGATTTTATTGAATATCACTTAAGAGCTATAGTTACTGAAAAAGGATTAAAAAAATTAAATGTTTTTATTAAAAAATAATGAAGAAAATCGCTTTAATAATATATCTCGTTTTATTCACTTTTGAATTAAAAAGTCAAAATTCATTCACATTAAACGAGGCCATTGAGTTTGGACTAATAAACAATAGTACCTCTAAAAATGCAGTAAACGATTTAAAAATTGCTAATGCAAAAAAATGGGAAACAATTGCAACTGGCCTTCCTCAAATCAATTCTTTTATTGAATATAACACTAACATTAAACAACCTGTTTCTTTAATTCCTGCAGAATTTTTTGGAGGAAGTCCTGGTGAATTTACTGAGTTATCTTTTGGAACAAAACAGACAATTGATGGTTCTGTCACATTATCTCAACTGTTATTTGATGGAACCTATACAGTAGGATTGGCATCTATAAAGCTTTATATGGACATTGCCTATAAAGTCAAAATAAAAACTGGCCAAGAAGTAAAAAAATCAATTATTGCTGCATATGGAAATGCGCTTGTAAGCCAAGAAAGTGTTAAAATTTTAGAAAAAAATCTTTCTAATATCAAAAGTAATTTAGAGGAAGTTGAAAAGATCTATAACAATGGTCTTACCGAACTAGAAAATGTGGAACAGCTTAAAATTACTTATGGTTCAATTAAAAATTCACTTGACTACTCAATTAAACTGAACAAAACCTCACTAAACTTATTAAAACTTATAATAGGCTATGATATTGAAAAAGAAATAGTTCTTAGTAATAGTCTACAAGATTTGACACTTAAAAATATACTTGAAAAACAATCTATAGAAAATTTTGAAATAGAGAAAAACATTGATTACCAAATGGCTTTAAATAATTCAAAATCTCAACAGACTCTATTAACTCTTGAAAAATCAAAAGCTCTTCCAACTTTAAGAGCGTTTATAAAAGGAGGTTATGATGGTAATAATAATTCATTCAAGTTTTTTAAACCAGACCAAAAATGGTTTGGTTATTCTATCGCTGGTGTTTCAATGTCTGTTCCAATTTTCAGCTCTTTAAGAAAATCTGCTAAAACTCAACAAGCTCAAATAGAATTTGAAAAATCAAAAATTGACTTATCAGAATCCAAAAAGAAAATCATTATACAATTAGATAACGCAAATAGTGAATATCAATATGCTGTGAAGTCATACAATAATGCCGTTGAGAACCTTAAACTTGCAGAAAAAATTGAAAGAAAAAATCAAATTAAATTTTTAGAGGGATTAATTTCTGGTCTTGAGCTAAGACAGGCTCAAATTCAACTTTACTCTATCCAAAATGGATTACTACAATCTATGCTTGAGGTTATCAATAAAAAAACAAACCTGGAAATAATTTTAACTCAGAACTAATATTAAAATGAAAAAAACAATTATACTATTCCTATTCTTCTCAGTCATGTCATGTGAAAACAATATTACGCTACAAAGTGTTTTAGAATCAAATGACATTGAGCAAATCAAACTCAAAAGAAAAGAAATAGCAGCGTCAAAAGAAAAGATTTCTAATCAGCTTCAAATTATAGACGATAAATTGGATGAATTAAATACTAATCCGCAATTACCGATCGTTGAAATCATTGAAGTTAGTACTGTAAAATTTGATCATTACATTCAAGTACAAGGAAGTGTTAAATCTGATGAATTAATAAATATTTTTCCTGAATTTTCTGGAATTATTAAAAACATTTATGTTAAAAGTGGAGATATAGTAAAAAAAGGACAGCCTTTGTTAAAAATTGATGATGGAGGTTTAAAAGAACAATTATCTCAGCTTGAAATAGGGTTTGAATTAACCAAAACTACATTTGAAAGACAAAAAAGATTATGGAATCAAAACATTGGAAGCGAAATTAAATTTTTGGAAACCAAATCAATGTACGAAGCTCAAAAACAAGGTGTAAATCAGCTAAAGAAACAAATTAAGAAAACATTAATAGAGGCTCCTTTTAGTGGAACTATTGATAATGTCTTGGCCAAAAAAGGTGAAGTAGTTTACCCTGGAAAATCCAATCTAATGATGTTATTGAATTTAGACAATCTATATGTTGAATCAAATGTTCCTGAAAAATATATAGCTTTAATTAATTCTGGGAATAAAGCTTTTGTACACTTTCCATTACTTGATAAAACTATTTTAACAAAAGTAAGACAGTCTGGAAATTATATAAATCCTATAAACCGAACATTTAAAATCGAATTGGATATTGAAAAAAATAATTTAGATATTAAACCAAATTTAAACTCGAAAGTAAGTATCAATGATTATTCTAATGAGGAAGCTTTAATGATAAATCAAAATATTATTAGCATTGATAGTAATAACGAAGAATACGTTTATAAAGTTTATACCAAAGACAACAAGACTTATGTTGCAAAAACTCTAATAAATACAGGTAAAAATGATGGAGTAAATATTGAGGTGCTTTCAGGTCTTACACCAAATGACAAAGTTGTTAGTGAGGGAATTAGAAAATTAATAGATAACTCTAGAGTTAAAATAATAAATTAAAAACCAAGAGATTGAATAATAAAGAAAAAGAATTTGCGCCCTCTTCATGGGCTGTCAATAATAGTACTACAATGTATGTTGTAATGGCATTGGTTTTAATGCTTGGAATAAATGCTTATTTCAATATGCCTAGAGAAGATTATCCCGAAATAAAAGAAAATATAGTTTTTGTAAGTTCTATTTATCCTGGTAATACAGCGGAAGATCTTGAAAAACTCATCACTGAGCCTCTTGAAGACAAACTCAAATCTGTTAATAATATTCTTGAAATAAAATCCTCGTCTCAAGAAAATTTTTCATTAATAATAATAGAATTTGATGATGATATAGGGTACACTGAAGCTAAATTAAAAGTTAAAGATGAGGTTGAAACTGCAGTGGCCAGTGAAGATTGGCCCATGTACAACAATGTTAAAGTTGATCCCAGTGTATTCAACATGACTTTTACAGAGGAAATGCCAATACTTAATATTAATATTTCAGGAGATTACACAACTGAAAAATTAAAAGAATATTCTGAAATATTACAGGACGAAATCGAAAGTTTGACCGAAATAAAGAAAGTTGATATTAGAGGAGCTTTGGATAAAGAAGTCGAAATAGCAGTCGACATCTTTAAAATGATGGCTTCAAAGGTTTCTTTTTACGATGTAATAAATTCGATACAAGCAGGGAATGTCTCTGTCTCCGCTGGAAATTTAAAAGCTAATGAACAAAGAAAAACAGTTAGAATTATTGGAGAAATAAGTTCTCCTTCTGATCTTGAAAATTTCGTTGTAAAATCTTCTTACAACAACTCCGTCTTTTTAAAAGATATTGCCGATATAAAATTTAAAGAAAAAGATGTTACAACTTATGCCAGAGAAAATGGTAAATCTGTTGTGATGTTGGATGTTAAAAAAAGATCTGGGCAAAATACTATCGATGCTGCAGAAAAAATCCATTCGATTGTGGAACAAAATATAAATAATGTTTTTCCTAAAAATTTAAATGTTTCTATTACAAACGACCAGTCTGAATTAACTGAGAATCAAGTTATAGATTTAGTAAATAGTATAATTTTTGGAGTAATATTAGTTGTTATCGTTTTACTGTTTTTCTTAGGATTTAAAAATGCTCTTTTTGTTGGAATTGCAATTCCAATGTCCATGTTTATGTCTATTGCCATTTTAAGTGCAATGGGAAATACTTTAAACACTATGATATTGTTTGGATTGATTTTAGGATTAGGAATGTTAGTAGACAATGGGATTGTTGTTGTTGAAAACGTCTATAGGCTAATGGAAAAAGAAGGAATGAGCCGAATTGAGGCTACTAAAAAAGGGATTTCTGAAATTGCT
Source organism: Cryomorphaceae bacterium BACL29 MAG-121220-bin8 (assembly GCA_905181705.1). GTDB lineage: Bacteria > Bacteroidota > Bacteroidia > Flavobacteriales > Flavobacteriaceae > MAG-121220-bin8. The sequence goes on from CAJIYP010000003.1 coordinate 639,300, forward strand.
TTTCCAATAATAATTTCAACAGCAACAACTGTAGCTGCATTTATTCCGCTTGGACTATGGCCTGGAAGAATAGGAAAATTTATGATTTTTTTCCCTATTACATTATCAGTTGTTCTTTGTTCTTCATTAATAGTAGCTATCTTTTTTAATTCTGTATTAGTATCTAGAATGATGAAAATTGAAGATACTAATATGCCGCTTAGAAGAATTATTAGACTCACATCAATTCTTGCTGTTTTTGGAGTATTATTTTTAATATTAGGCTTTACAACAGAGGATGTTGAATCTGCTGGTTTTTATAGATTTTTAGGGTCTCTTCAAATATTTGTGTCTATAAATTTTTGGATTTACAGACTTTTTCTCAGAAAATTAGCAAATAACTTTCAATCAAAGTTTCTGCCAATTCTCGATAGTAATTACGAAAAATTACTTAAAAAAATATTAGTTGGTAAAAGACCCTATTTAATCATTCTTTCTACTTTCATGAGTTTAGTAATAGCTTTTATGAGCTTTGGTGCTTCAATAGATAGTCAAAGAACAAGTATTGAATTCTTTCCAGATGAAGACCCTCGACAAATTATAGTTTACGTACAATATCCCGAAGGAACAGATATTTCGAAAACAAACAAAATTGCCAAATTAATTGAAGCAGATATAAATTCAATTATATACTCAAATAAATATTATGATAATAAAGGATATAATTTTATGATCCAAAATAATATTTCTCAAGTTGGAGAAGGATCTGAAAATCCTGAAAAAGAGTTAGGGGCATTATCTGAAATGCCAAACAGAGCCAAAATCACTACCTCATTTAGAGATTTTAAATATCGTCAAGGGTTGAGCTCTAGAGAAGTCAGAAAAGAAATTCAACGAACATTAAAAAACAAATATCCCGGAGTGTCTATTGCAGTTGAAAAAAATCAATCTGGCCCACCTGTAGGATATCCTATAAATATCGAAATTACTGGAAAAGATTATAGTACTTTAATTGAAAAGGCTGAAAAAATAAGTGAATATATTAATACTAGAAATATTCCTGGAATTGAAGAATTAAAAATAGATGTTAATAAATCAAGAGTAATAAATTTAGTCAATATTGATAGAGAAAAAGCTGGCGAACTTGGCCTTAGTGTTGGACAAATAGGTCAACAATTAAGAGCGGCTCTATTTGGGACAAAAGCAGGTATTTATAAAGAAGATGGAGAAGATTATGACATCAATATCAGATTTAATAAAGACAACAGGTATTCTGAAAACATACTATTTGATCAAAATTTAACCTTTAAAGACCCTAACAGTGGAATGATTAAAGAAATCCCTATTTCAAGTGTGGTTAGCAATTCTAGATCTACAACTTTTAGTGAAATTAAACACAAAGATTTCAAGAGAATTGTAACAATTTATTCAGGGTTATCGTCAGGCTTCGTCGATGCAGGTGCAGTTGTTCGCCAAATTGTAAATGAAATGAAAAATTTCAATGGAGACATCAGTAAGATAGATATTGATTATACTGGCCAAATTGAAGAACAAAATAAAAATCAAGATTTTTTATTGAAGGCTTTTTTAACAGGTCTTCTTCTAATTTTCTTATTACTAATTCTTCAGTTTAATTCAATTAGTAAGCCTACAATTATCATGATAGCTATAATTCTAAGTTTAATTGGAGTCTTCGGATATTTAGCTATTTCTGGCAACTCATTTGTTATCATGATGACAATGATGGGAATAATCGCTCTTTCTGGTATTGTTGTTAATAATGGAGTGGTATTGCTTGATTACTCTGAAATTTTATTAAATAGAAAAAAACTAAATGTATCTAATAGAAATAAAAAATTAATTGAATTAAAATACGAGTCGATTGTAGAATCCTGTAAATCTAGATTAAGACCAGTTCTTCTTACAGCTATAACAACTATTGGAGGTCTTGTTCCTCTTGCTGCAGGATTTAATATTAATTTTTATTCTTTATTTAGTGATTTTAATCCAAATATATATTGGGGTGGAGATAACTTTGTGTTTTGGGGTCCACTTGCCACAACTGTTATTTCTGGTTTAGTAGTAGCAACATTTTTAACTTTATTTGTTGTTCCATCTTTGTTTATGATGATTGAAAAATTTAAATTGTGGATTGGTTTAAGATATAGATAATATCTTCTTAAATTTATATGATATTAACAATAGAATGTATAGAACACATAACTGTGGCGAACTTAGATTAAATGATTTAAATCAAGATGTAACTCTATCTGGATGGGTTCAAAAATCCAGGAATAAAGGTTTTTTGCTTTGGATAGATTTAAGAGACAGATATGGTGTATCTCAACTAATTTTTGATGAAAAAAGAAGCTCCAAAGAACTTTTTGAAAAGGCAAAAAAATTAGGAAGAGAATTTGTAATTCAGGTGGAAGGAAAAATAATTGAAAGAAGCTCTAAAAATCCAAATATTCCAACTGGAGATATTGAAATTCTTGTTTCCAATTTAAAAATATTAAACAGTTCAAAAACTCCTCCGTTCACTATTGAAAACAATACTGATGGTGGTGAAGAACTTAGAATGAAATACAGGTACCTTGACATTAGAAGAGATACTATTAAAAAGAAATTATTATTTAGACATAAAGTAAATTCAGAAATAAGAAATTATTTAAGTAAACTAGATTTTGTAGATGTGGAAACTCCATATCTTATAAAATCTACGCCTGAGGGAGCCAGAGATTTTGTTGTCCCCTCAAGAATGAATCCTGGAGAATTTTATGCACTTCCACAATCCCCGCAAACATTCAAACAATTACTTATGGTTGGAGGATTAGATAAATATTTTCAAATTGTAAAGTGTTTTAGAGATGAAGATTTAAGATCAGACAGACAGCCTGAATTTACTCAAATTGACTGTGAAATGTCATTTGTAACTCAGGAAGATGTTTTAAACACTTTTGAAGGACTAACAAAACACTTGTTAAAGTCTATTAAAAATATTGAGGTTGACAAATTTCCTCGAATTACATACGATGACGCCATCTCTAAATATGGCTCAGATAAACCTGATATTAGATTTGGAATGGAGTTTGGTGAATTAAATAAAGTAACTCAACACAAAGAATTCAGTGTGTTTAATTCAGCTGAATTAGTTGTGGGTATATCTGTCCCGAATGGAAATGATTTTACAAGAAAAGAAATTGACAAATATGTTGATTGGGTTAAAAGACCCCAAATTGGAGCTTCAGGGATGATTTATGTTAGATGTAATCAAGATGGAACCTTTAAATCTTCAGTAGATAAATTCTACGATCAAAAAGATTTGAGTGATTGGGCTGATTTAGTCAAGGCAAATAAAGGTGATATAATATTTATACTATCTGGAAATACAAATGTTGTCCGATCGCAATTAAGTGCTTTAAGATTAGAAATAGCTGAAAATCTTAATCTAAGAAATTCTGAAGAATTCGCTCCACTATGGGTTACTGATTTCCCTCTTTTAGAGTGGGATGAGGAATCTCAAAAATATCATGCAATGCATCATCCTTTTACCTCTCCAAAAAATGAAGACATTGATATGCTAGAAACTAACCCGGGTCGAGTTAGGGCTAATGCGTATGATTTAGTTTTAAACGGAAATGAAATTGGAGGTGGATCCATTAGGATTCATGATAAAAATATTCAATCTCTAATGTTTAAATATTTAGGGTTTTCAAATGAGGAGGCTAAGGAACAATTTGGATTTTTAATGGATGCCTTTGAATATGGTGCCCCTCCCCACGGAGGAATAGCGCTTGGGCTTGATAGATTAGTTGCTATACTTGACGGGAACGAATCAATTAAAGATTACATCGCTTTTCCAAAAAATAATAGCGGAAAAGATGTCATGATTGATGCTCCTTCGTTCTTAAGCAAAGAACAACTTAAAGAACTTTCATTGAGTCTAAAAAAATAATTTTATTTTAAATGAAAAACATTATTTCTTTTTTATTCATTTTAATAATACTAAGTATTTGTACGGGGTTTTATTATAAGTCCTTTGATGAAGAGCTCGGCAATAAAATTATCGGCTTTAGCATGCTCTTTATGGTTTTCATTTTTATGCCAATATTTATTTATAATAGTTGGAAAGGAAAAAAATTAAGTGACTACACATTTAGCAATGAAAATCTTCAAAAAATGAAGTCAAAATCTTCAAAATCAATTAAGTAAATTTGATAATTTAAAAGCAAATAATAATTCTTTATTTATAATTACTACATTTGTAAACTAACTAAATTAATATTAATGACAGGTACAGTAAAATTTTTTAATGGTTCCAAAGGATATGGTTTCATTACAAACGACGAAACGAGCGAAGATATTTTCGTTCATGTTACTTCTTTAGATGGTGTTCAACTAAACGAAGGAGACAAAGTAGAATATTCAGAAGAAGATGGAAAGAAGGGTAGAGTTGCAAGTGATGTAAAGCTTATTGAAGAATAGTATTTTATTTTTAATAACATTTAAACCCTCAGTGTTCTGGGGGTTTTTTATTTTAATTTTCTTTTTTCTTTAAAAAAATCTTCAATCAATTCTTTAGATTCTGAAGCCAATACACCATCTATAACTTTAGTTTTAGGATGTATTTTAGTTTTCATTACTCTAAACCCCCTATGAGAATCGCTAGCTCCAATTACAATTTTTGATATTTGAGACCAATACAAAGCTCCTGCACACATCTGGCATGGCTCTAGGGTAATGTACAAAGTGCAATCTTTTAAATATTTTCCACCTAAGAAATTTGCGGCACAGGTAATCGCTTGCATTTCGGCGTGAGCAGTAACATCATTTAAAGTCTCAGTTAAATTATGTGTTCTTGCTATAATTTGATTATCACAAACAATTACTGCCCCTACCGGAACTTCGTCTTTTTGAAGAGCAATTTTAGCTTCTTCTATTGCTCTTCGCATGAAGTATTTGTCATCGTATAAATCAATCATTATTAATTCATTTTTTTATACCACTCCAGCGCTTTTCCATCGGTAAGACTTGCTATAAAACAACTAATATCTAAAAGCTGTGTATACAAATCTCCTTCTTTATGTAAATAAGATTTTGGTATACAGGCAATAGCTAAATCATCAAATGCACTTTTACAATTTTGCTGATTATTAACCGCAGCTCTAACAAAGACCTCTAAAAGGTGATGAATTACTTGGTATCCTTTTAACTCTTTTTCAATCACTTCATCAGATTTATATACCTTTTCTATACTTATGTCTATTATATCTTTCATTTGCGCTTTGTATGCACTCTCATCTAAAAGAGCTTTCGAAAAATTTCCTGACAATAGATCCTCTTCATTATTAATAAAGATATTTACCGCATCGTTAATTAAAGTGTTTACAGACAATGCTCTTAGGTAAGCTACTCTATCGGATTTGTGCTCTAAAGAATTATATTTTTTAGTGTCAATACTTCCCTTTACAAGTCTTATTAAATATTCTAATGCATATTCCTCTGAAATCCATCCTAGATTAATTCCGTCTTCAAAATCAATCAATGTATAACAAATATCATCTGCAGCCTCAACTAAAAATGCTAAAGGATGTCTTGAAAAATTACCCTTCTCATCCTTTAATCCTAAATCAACAGCCACTTCATTGAAAAATTTCTTTTGTGATTCAAAAAATCCAAACTTTTTGTCTTTTATATGGGGAGTCGGATTTTTAGGAATAGATCCTTTTGGATATTTAGTAAAAGCTCCTAAAGTAGAATAGCTAAGTCTTAAACCCCCAGGAATCCCTACTTTATTTTCACTTATAATTTTAAATCCGTTTGCATTTCCTTCAAAATCACATAAATCTTGGTACTGCTGTTTGTTTAATTGATCTTTATATTTTGAACCATTCCCGTTTTTAAAATAGTCTCCTATTGCCATTTCTCCACTATGACCAAAAGGTGGATTGCCTATATCATGAGCTAAGCTAGCAGCAGCTACAATTGCACCAAAATCATTGCTTTGAAATCCATATGTCTTATTTAAGAAAGGATGTTTTTCGATCAAAATTTTACCCACTATCCTCCCTAAACTTCTTCCAACTACAGAAACTTCTAAACTATGAGTTAGTCTAGTGTGGACAAAACTAGTTTTAGAAAATGGTATTACCTGAGTTTTGTCTTGAAGTGATCTAAAAGCAGAAGAAAAAATTATTCGGTCGTAATCAACTTCAAACCCTATCCGTGTTTCGTCTTGTTCTAGCCTTAGTCTTTTTAAAGTATCTCCCTGTCTTTTAAGCGAAAGAAGTTGTTCCCAGTTCATTCACGCAATTTAATGAATACTATATTATAAATTGAATTGGTTAGTAATATTTATTGGATAACATAACAATTACTTAACATTAGAAATGTTTATTCGTTTTAAATTTGATTTATAATTTAAAAAATAAATGAAAAAAATAATAATATTGGTGTTTGTTTTGGTTTCATATTTAAACTATTCTCAGGATGTGTTTCAACCAAATGGATCCCCTCATTTTAAAATATTCTGGAATTACCATAATGATTTTACAAAGGGTATAACAAAGAAAAGTGCTTTTGAACTTAAAAGAGTTTACTTGGGTTATAAACATAATTTTAATGAGAATATTTCTGCTAAAGTCACCTATGATATTGGAGCTAACTCTGGCGGAAGTGCATATACAGCCTATGTTAAAATTGCTCAATTAGATTGGAAATTAAATCCCAAAATAAAACTTAGTATGGGTTTAATTGGAAACAAACAGTTTAATGATCAAGAAGGTTTGTGGGGCTATCGCTACACAAAAAAAGGCTTTCTTAACGAATATAAATTTGGTGCAAGTGCAGATCTTGGGTTTAATTCGGAGTTTACCATTAATCCAAAATTTAAAATAAACTTATTTGTTTTAAACGGAGAAGGCTATAAAGCGCTTCAAGATGATGATGGACATCAAAAGATGGGATCAAGTTTTATATATAATTTTTCCAATAAGTTAATTGGAAAAATATATTTAGACTCTCAACGTTCAAATAATACTAGTTCTATAAAAAATAATTCCATTTTCTTAGGATACAATGATAGTAACTATAGACTCGGATTTGAGTATGGCAAAATCAAAAATGGCAGAACTTATAAAAATGCAGATAATGGACACAACAGAGACGGGTATTCAATTTTTGCTATAAAAACCTTAAAAAACAATTTTGAAATTTATGCTAGGTATGACAGCATAGATTCAAATATTTTGTCAGGAGAATTAAATTCTTGGAATATTAATAACGATGGGAGTTTAATTATGGTTGGAACTCAATATGAAGCAATAAAAGGGGTGAAATTCAATTTAAATTACAGGCTCTTTAATCACGACAATTCAATAATAAATAATAAATCTGCTCTGTATTTGAATGCAGAATTTAAAATATAACATATGACCTTATTTAACATTAATTTTACATCAAATTTCATTGATTTAACGACATTTACTAATCAATTTAATAATGACATGGACATTTATTTAATTATGATCATTGCTCTAGGTCTTCTGGCTATAGGAGATTTAGTGGTTGGAGTAAGTAACGATGCTGTTAACTTTTTGAATTCAGCATTGGGATCAAAAGCTATTTCAGTCAGAAATATTATGATACTTGCGAGTTTGGGTGTTGCCGTTGGATCGGTTTTTTCTAGTGGAATGATGGAGGTTGCTAGAAAAGGAATTTTTAACCCAGATATGTTTTTCTTTTCTGAGATTATGATCATTTTTATGGCGGTAATGATAACCGACATATTATTACTAGATTTCTTCAATACTCTTGGAATGCCTACTTCAACAACTGTCTCTATAGTTTTTGAACTTTTAGGAGCAGCTGTAGCGGTTTCTTTAATTAAAATTTATGCAGGTGGTGGTGATACTAGTATGCTATCCGAATACATTAATGTAACTAAGGCAACTCAAATTATTTTAGGAATTCTACTTTCGGTTTTTGTAGCCTTTTCTACTGGTGCTTTAGTTCAGTATGTTTCTAGATTATTACTTTCTTATAATTACGAGCAAAAAGCAAAATGGGTAGGTTCATTATTTGGAGGTGTGGCACTTACTTCAATTACCTATTTTATATTAATGAAAGGGATAAAAGGAACAGCTTATGCTAAGCAAAGTTTTGAAATATTAAACGGTTCTACAATTGCAAACTTTATGGAAAGTCAGGTGTTGTTAATTGCCTTAAGTTCTTTTATAGTTTTATCTGCTATTTCATATTTATTAATTTCTTTATTAAAAATTAATATTTATAAAATTATTATAGGGGTAGGTACTTTTTCATTGGCCTTAGCTTTTGCTGGAAATGATTTAGTAAATTTCATTGGTGTTCCTATTGCTGCTTGGCAATCATATGAAGCATGGAGTGTTTCTGGAATACAAGCTACCGAGTTTTCAATGGCATTTCTCTCTGAAAAAGTGCCTACACCAACAATATTATTATTTGTAGCTGGTATGGTTATGGTTGTTACTCTTTGGTTTTCTTCAAAAGCCAAAAAAGTTACCAAAACAGAAATTGATTTAGCAAGACAACAAGACACAAAAGAAAGGTTTAATCCAAACTTTTTATCTAGGGGATTAGTAAGGAGTTCTATGAATCTTTCCAGTTTATTTTCAAAATTTATTCCTGAAAATATTCAAAATTATATTAGCACACAATTCAAAAAACCTAAGATTGAATTATCTTCAAATAAATCAATCGAACTACCTGCTTTTGATATGATTAGAGCGGCAGTTAATATGATGGTAGCAGCAATTTTAATTTCTATTGCGACTTCATTTAAACTTCCTCTTTCAACAACCTATGTTACTTTTATGGTAGCAATGGGTACCTCGCTAGCTGATAGAGCTTGGGGAAGTGAAAGTGCGGTTTATAGAGTTGCTGGAGTTTTAAATGTAATTGGAGGTTGGTTCTTTACTGCTTTTATTGCATTTGTTGGGTGTGGGTTTATTGCATTTCTAATTAATCTTGGAGGCCCAACTGCAATAGCAATTTTACTATTCTTAGCATTATTAATTTTAGCGAGAAACTATATTTCACATAGAAAAGAAACTGCTCAAATTAAAAGTGAGGATGCTTTAAGTTCTGCAGAAAGCAGCTCAATTCAAGGCTTAATAATTGAAAGCTCTAGTAATGTATCTAAAGCATCAAAGAAAGTTAAAAAAATATTTACAGCTTCAATTAATGGGTTAGCTACTCAAGATTTAAAAGCGCTTAAAAAAAATAAGAAAGAAGTAAAAAATCTATCTGAAGAAATTGATAATCTAAGAAATGATTTGTTTTATTTTATTAAAAATTTAGAAGAATCAACAATCAAAGGTGCTAGTAATTTTTATATTAATGTTTTAAGTTCTTTAGAGGATATTTCTCAATCGCTGGAATATATCTCTAAAGTTACATTTAAGCATATCAATAATAATCACAAAGCATTAACCTTTAATCAAATTAGAGAGCTTAAAGAAATAAGCGTACAGTTAGAAACTTTATTTGAAAGAATTAAATTTGCTTTTTCAAAAAATAATTTTGAAGAAATAGCTAATATTCTTGATTCCAAACAAGAGCTTTATGACTCTGTCAAGGAAAAAATTAATATTCAAATTTCCAGAACTAAAGATGAAGAGTCAAGTCCAAAAAACACAACACTTTATTTTAGCATACTTACAGAAACTAAAGATTTGATAAAGGCTACGGTAATTCTTTTGGAACTTTACAACGAGCAATACGATTCAAAAGTTAAACCCCCATCAACAAAGTAAAATAATTTAGTTTGAGACTAACCCTCGCAACTTTCGCACTCTTTCTTTTGTTTGAACTTTTGTGCTGCATTCATACTATGTTGGTAATACAAAGATTTCAGCCCTAACTTCCAAGCAGTAATATGAATTTTATTGATCTCCTTAGTTGGTGTATCTGGGTGCACAATGATATTTAGGGATTGACCTTGGTCTATATGGTTTTGTCTGTTGGCAGCCTGGTATATAATCACTAACTGATCTATCTCAGAATATGTTTTGAATATATCTTTTTCATTTTCAGATAGGAAATCAAGATGTTGAACAGAGCCATCTCTGTCTCTAATATCTCTCCAAACTTCAGGTGTATCCATTCCTTTTTCTTTTAAAAGCTTTATCAAAAAAGGATTTTTAATTGTAGTTTTTATTTTCGCAATATCTTTGACATAAATATTAGACCATATAGGTTCTATCCCTTGAGATACTTGCCCTAGTATAAAAGCAGATGAAGTGGTTGGCGCTATAGCATTCAGAGTTGTATTCCTTCTGCCGTACCCTTTCAACACCTCTGGTTCCCCAAATTTTTGTGCCAAATGTTCAGAAGCTTTATAAGAAGACTCTTTTAGAGTTTTAAAAACTTCACTATTTAAATCGTACGCTTTTTGACTATCAAACGGTAGCATTTTAGACTGTAGTAAAGAGTGCCACCCAAGAGTTCCCATTCCTAATGCTCTGTTTTCTTTTGCAAAATTATATGCTCTTTCCATAAATAGAAATGTTTGTCGATCTTCTCTATCAGGAGAATTCTTATACGACTCTAATTTTTCTAAAAATTCTGTAATTACTGCATCCAAAAAATAAATCATGGTTTCAACCGCATCTGTATCTTTCCATTTATCATAATGCAATAAATTAATACTCGACAAAACACAAACAAAAGACCAGTCATGATTGGAGGGCAACATTATTTCTGTACATAAGTTACTTGCATAGATTGGCAACTTTTTGTCTTTGTAAACATCAGGAGCACCATTGTTTGCATTATCTGTAAAGAAAATGTAAGGATACCCCATTTCTCCACGACTTTGTAAAACTTTAGCCCAAACTGTTCTTTTTTCAACATCACCATCAATCATGTCTTGCATCCAATCATTAGTTACAGTAACTCCATGAGTTAACTCTTGAATTGGATTACCTTCTGACCCTATTTCTAGGAATTCCATAATATCTGGATGATCAATTGGTAAATAAGGAGAAAAGCGACCTCTTCTAACTGAACCTTGACTTACAACATCTACCATAGATTCAAAAAGCCTCATGATATGAACAGCTCCAGAAGCTTCTCCATTGTTTTTTATTGCTGCTCCTCGAGGCCTAATTTTACCGAAATAACCAGAAGTTCCTCCTCCTAATTTAGACATCATACCCACTTCAGATTGGGTGTATAAAATATTCCCTATATCGTCATCTATATGAGAACCAAAACAGCTGATTGGTAAACCACGTTCTTTTCCAAAGTTTGACCAAACAGGAGATGCCAATGAATAATACCCTTCTGACATGTAATAATAAAATTTGTCTGCAAAACCTGGCATTTGTAGGATTTCTTCTGCTCGTTTTGCAATATTAGCAATGCGTTCTTCTGCACATAACCCCTCTCCTAAATAACCAGCAGCCAAAAATTTTCTACTGTTTTCGTTCAGCCACTCAAATGGTTTTTCAGAACTAAGATTCATTTTCCGGTTTGATTTTTCTCTGACTTGATTTAAATCTTGGAATGAATTTGTTTGTTTTGGTTCTGCTGTTGTTTTTGTCTGCATTTTTTAAAATAGATCATCATTTGTTATACTTTGGCTTCTTTTACTATAATTGATAGATCTTTTTACAAAAAAATCTCCATGTTTGGTTCCTATAATTTCATCATCAAACCATTCTGTTTCTGAGACTAAATTTTGATCTATCTCGAACACCTTATCTATTCCGATGCTTTCCAAAGAATTATTAAATCTATTTTTTAAAAATTCATTAATTACAGCTTTTGGTAAAAAGTCTAGTTCCCCATTTTCGAAAATCCAATCAACAACATCTTGCTCTGCTTCAAAAGCTTGTTTACACAAGTTCTGAATATCCTTGTGATATTCTGAAGTAAACCATTCAGGGTGTTCTTTCTGAAGAATTTTAATCAAATCAATTCCAAAGTCTCCATGAATTTGTTCTTCTTTAGAAGTTGCCTCTACGACATTGGAAATGCCTTTCAACATGTTTTTATGCTTGTTGAAAGCCATAATAATTAAGAATTGAGAAAATAGAGAAACATGTTCAATGAATAATGAAAACAAAAGAATGGATTCAGCATATTCTTTATCATTATCACTTTTTGAATTTTTAAGTGCAGTTTCTAAATACCGAACCCTTTTCATTATACTTGGTTTCTTTTTAAGTTCCTTGAATTCTGAGTTCAATCCTAGTATCTCTAATAAATGAGAATAGGCATCCGCATGGCGAACCTCACTTTCTGCAAATGTTGAACCTACCGATCCAATCTCTGGTTTCGGAATTCTATGATATAAATCTCCCCAAAAAGACTTTACAGCCACTTCTATTTGGGAAATTGCCAACATGGTATTTTTAATTGCACTTCTTTCACAATCAGACAAACGGGATTTAAAATCTTGAATATCACTTGTGAAATTAAATTCAGAATGAATCCAATAAGAATGTCTTATAGCCGGAACATATTCATAAAGATGAGGATATTCGTAAGGTTTTAAATTAATTCGTTTTTCAAAAATATCAGACTCTCTTTTTTGACTTCTTTTGTTACGATATAAAATATAAGCTTTTGCCGCTTCTGGAAACTTACTTTCCATTAGTTGTGTCTCTACAATATCTTGAACCTCTTCTATTGTTGGGATGTATTCTTGATGCTCATTTTTTCGATCTATCAATTTTTTATAAACTGATAATGCTACATCTTGTGCATTTTGGTTAGTGCCCACCTCAACTGCAACCATTGCTTTATGAATAGCCTCTGTAATTTTATCTAAGTGAAAATCTTTGGTGGTAAAATCTCTCTTAATTATTTGGTCTATCTTCATAAGGTTCAAAATTATTTTAATTCTATTGCGTACTAGTAAATATCTAATTTATTTCACCTGTTTTAAATGGTGACTATATAAGTTTTTAACAAAATTCTCAACACAAAATTTTTCATTTTTTCAATTATTTACAGAGTATTTGAGACGAAATTCAATGCTTTTAAAAAAAAATTATTTTTTCAAAAAAAATTTAAATTAAATATCAAGCAAGCAAAAAAAGAGAATTATTTGTTCAGTACTTTAATTTTTCAAAGCTTTACCTGCTAATTCTTTTCAAACAAAGACTCCAATTTCGATTTGCATTCAACTAAGTCTAACCTCGCAACACATTATCAATAATTGATTTAATTATTGTAGTTGTTTTGTTTACAATTCTAATTATTCCAATCCATTTTTTGTCAACTTTAAATCTATTCCTTTTTTATTGTAAAATTGGTTCAGCAGCTGGCATTGAAAAAATTAGTAGTTGTTATTAGATATTGTTTTAACAAAGATTCTAAATTGTTTCCATAAATAAAAGCGGTAATTATTCACAATGAGGGTGAGTTCTTAACAATTTGATTGTTTAAAAATTTTGTATTTTATTAATGTTTTAAACTAAATTGCTGGTAACTAATAATTTATATTTTTTTTATTTAAAAAATATAAATATTGTCTTTTTTGGTTAAACTTTTTTTATTTTTTTTGACACTTTTTCGAGCTCCAAATACCACGGGTTTCCAAATCTTCTAATCAATGCTTCTTTTACAAATTCGAATAACGGTTTTTGTAGTTCTTTTCCTAAACTACAAGCATCTGAACAAATACTCCATTCGTGATAATTTACAGCTGTAAAACTTGAGTAATTCTTAACTCTTATTGGATATAGGTGACATGATAAAGGTTTATTAAATTCAATTTCTCCATTATTATATGCTTTTTCAATACTACATTCCACAGATCCATTAGAATCATAATGTACATAAACACATTCTTTGCCATTAACTAGGGGAGTTTCTATCCCCCCTTGCTTATCATAAATATACTTGCCAATTTCTTTAACTATTTTTTTTCCATTATCTGACAAGTATGGTTCTATTTTTTTAAAGTTTTTTTCTATTAATTCTGCTTCATTTTTTTCAAGGGGAGCTCCGGCAACACCCTCAACACAGCATGCTCCTTTACAAGCAGATATATTGCAATGAAAATTGTTCTTTATAATCTCTTCAGAAACTAAAGTTTCACCTATTTTAAACATCCAATGAAAATAATAAATAATAATTCATTTTATTCTAATATAAATTATATTTACAATTGAACCAGAAATGAAAAAATGGATTTAAACTTTAAAGAAATTTTTGCGGCTTTTATGATTCTATTTGCTGTTATTGATATTGTAGGCAATATCCCTATTATTATAGATTTGAGAAAAAAAGTTGGCCATATTCAAAGTGAAAAAGCCTCATTAATTTCTGGAATAATTATGATTTTGTTTCTATTTATTGGAGAAAACATTTTATCATTAATTGGTATTGATGTAAATTCTTTTGCGGTTGCAGGTTCATTTGTTTTATTTTTTATAGCTCTTGAAATGGTTTTAGGGATAACCCTTTACAAAGAAGAGGAAAGCACAAATTTGACTGCCTCAGTATTTCCACTAGCTTTCCCTCTTATTGCGGGTCCCGGAAGTTTAACGACTTTGCTATCTATTAAAGCTGAGTATGCAACTCCTAATATTATAATAGCTATTATAATCAACGTGATATTCATCTATATTGTTTTAAAAACCTCAAAAAAAATAGAAAATATTATAGGCCAAAACGGTATTCAAATTACTAGAAAAGTGTTTGGAGTGGTTTTATTGGCAATAGCGGTAAAGTTATTTACCAGTAATATTCAAGGTTTATTTTAGTGCTTATGAGAAACTATATATTTTTAGGAATTGCTACAGTTTTATTGGGATTTAATATTTATCAATTAGACCTTGATAACCTTTTTAGTGAGGATGGTAAAGTAGCTGTAATTGGAGTTTTAGGTTGCTTGGTTGCAATTGTTCTTTTACTGATTCTTCACAGTTCCAATAAAATAAAAAATAAATTAGAAAACAAAGACTAAAGGTTTGCAATTAGAGAGATTTCTAATCCAGCCTTTTTTAAAAATTCTATTCCAGATTTATCTTTATATTCTTTATGATAGACTAATCTTTTAATGCCTGATTGAAAAATTAGTTTACTGCATTCTTTACAAGGAGATAATGTAATATATAGGGTAGCACCTTCGCTTGATTGAGTAGATGCAGAAACTTTCATTATAGCATTTGCTTCGGCATGAAGAACATACCATTTAGTATAGTTTTCATCATCTTCACACGCATTATCAAAACCTGTTGGTGTCCCGTTAAATCCATCGGAAATAATCATTCTATTTTTGACAATTAAAGCCCCTACTTGTCTTCTTTTACAATGAGATAATTTTGCCCACTCTAAAGCCATTTTTAAATATGCAATATCATATTTTCTTTGCTTGACTAAATCCATATTAAATCATTTCGTAAATCAAATTTAAAGATAATAGTATTATAATAACTGACACTAGCTTTGCTTGAAATAGATGGGATATCTTACTTTCTATTAATAAATTAATTTGGATTGAAATTGTGTTTATAATTAATATAACAAAAACTATAATTAATTGAGACATTTCAACCCCTACGGCAAAACCTATTAAAGGAATTGCTTTTAAATCCAAAGAATCTGTTAGCATTTCAAAATAATTTCCAAATCCAAAACCGTGTATTAGTCCGAAAAATATTGAGAATATATATTCAAAAAAACTATTCTGATTCTTTTTATAAAATATTATATTATGTAAAGCTGTTAAAATTATTGTTGAAGGGATTAAAAACTCTATAAGTTTAGGCGGAGGATTAACTATATTAGAGGTTGATAATATTAATGACAAAGTATGTCCAAATGTAAAAAAAGTTACAACCCAAAAAACTGTTTTAATATCTTTAAAAGTATAAACTATTGTTAGGGCGCAAAAAAAAAGTAAATGATCAATAGCTGACCAATCTAACACATGGAGAAACCCCGTTTCAAAGTAAAAAAGTAAGTCATTCATCCCAAAGATTATTTTAAATAAAGCTACAAAAAGTGATTCTAAAAGCCTCTTTCTGACTTAATTCTTTCGTATGCTTCTTGAATTTTTTGAAATTTCTCTTGGGCTGATTTTACATAAGCTTCCCCAAGATGTTGAACTTTGTCTGGATGATGTTTTTTAGCTAAATCACGATAAGCTCTTTTTATTTTTTGATCCGAAGCTGACTTGTCTATCTCTAATATTTTATATGCCCCTCCTACTTGATCAACAAACATTGCCTTAATACTTTCAAAATCTGCATTGGATAATTTTAAAAGACTGGAGAGCTGTAAGAGTTTTTTTAGTTCAGAAGAGGATACATTTCCATCTGCTTTTGCTATTCCAAATAAAAAGTGTATGACCTGTAATCTGCTTTCGTAGTTTAAAACTGAATTAAAAAGTTTACTAATATTTAAAGAAGAAATTCCTTTTTTGTTAATATTATCGTTAAATATTTTAAATGTAGTGTTTGCTCTTTCCTTTCCATAAGCTGACACAAAATAACTTCTAACATAATCCAATTCTTGCTTGGAAACTGTTCCGTCAGCCTTAATCACCAAAGAAGCTAAAGCCAGTAGATTTAATTCAAAATCTTGAGAAGATATGTTTCTAATGTTTTGGCGTTTAAATTTATTTTTAGAACTAGAGCCTTCAATTAGTCCTCCTAAAAAATAACCAAAAAGTGCACCAGGAAATCTAAAAAATGTATAACCTAAAACAACCAGTATCCATTTTGACATATGTAAAATTATTTAACAAAAATACAAAGCTGCTTTTAAACATGTTCTTTTTATTGGATGTTTATTATCTTTACATTAAAATATAAATTATATGTACCCATTAGAAATTGTTGCTCCAATGAAAGAAGAGTTGACTTCAGTTGGTTTTAAAGACTTGACTTCTTCAGATGAAGTGAATAAATGTATAGCTAATAGTCAAACAGCGGTTTTAATTGTTAATTCTGTTTGTGGTTGTGCTGCTGCTAATGCGAGACCAGGAGTTAAAGATTCTTTAACTAATGCTAAAGTTCCTGATGAACTATTAACTGTCTTTGCTGGAGTTGATAAAGAAGCTACAAACGCTGCAAGAGATCTTATGATTCCTTTTCCACCTTCATCTCCTTGCATTGCAATTTTTAAAAATGGGGAGCTAGTTCACATGCTAGAAAGACATCATATTGAAGGGAGATCTTCTTCTATAATTAGTGAAAATCTAAAACAGGCATATAACGATTATTGTTAGCCGTTTGTAATTTTAAAAATTCATCTCTTTGATATAGGAAAAGAAATTAAAAATGATGTTCCTGAATTAATCGTAGATATAAATGATATATTTCCACCATAAGAACTAACTAGATTTTTCACCATACCTAATCCAAGCCCCATCCCGCTTGATTTTGTTGTGAATTTTGGTTCAAATATTTTGGTTCTAATTTCCTCTGGAATACCTACTCCGTTATCTATAACATCAATCAATACATTTTTATTCTTCTTTTTTATGTTAACTTGAATTATTGGGTTTTCTAATAAGTCACAGGCTTCAAGTGCATTCTTAATTAAATTTGTTATAATTCTTACCATCTGAGTTCTATCAATATTAACCTCAATTATTTTATCTTCAAATTTAAAATTTATATGTTTTTCTTTAAAAATTTTAAGTGCTAGTCTAGTTGTCTCAATTATATTTATTTTTCCTCCTTCTTGAGCTGGCATTTCTGCAAAATTAGAAAATGCAGAGGCAATAGTACTCATAGTGTCTATTTGTTGTATTAAAGTCTTAGAAAATTCATCTAATTTTTTATCAATTTCAATATCATTAATATCAAAATTCCTTTGAAAACTTTGAACACTAAGTCTCATTGGAGTTAAAGGGTTTTTTATTTCATGCGCTACCTGCTTAGCCATTTCTCGCCAAGCTTGTTCCTTATTAGATTTAGATAATTTTTCGACACTTTCGTTCAACATTCCAACCATTTTATTGTACGACTCAACTAAAATATTTACCTCTTTACTCCTAGCCTTAATTTGAATTTTACTATTTTTTTTATCAATTCTTGTGAGCTTTATTTTTTTTCCTATTTCTGAAAGTGACTTTGTTATGTATACCGAAATCAAATAAGAGAAAATGATTGCAATAATTAAAATTAAAAAATATACCTCTCCAAAAATAATTATGAAAGAATCTAACTCATAAGTATTCAAAGTGTCATCATCATAATAAGGTAAGTTTAAAATCCAAATTGGATTTGAAAAAGTATCTAAAACTAACGAATAAGAGGAGCGATATTGGATTCCACCAATATTTGTCTTTTCAATTATACTTAACTCTTTACTTTGATTCAATTTGATTAAAACTGAATCACTTATTTTATTATTAACAGAATCAATAATTGTGGAATTCAAAAGAGTTCCTTCTAAACTGTAGATGCTAAAATTAACATTTTGAACATCTGCTATTTGAAATATTTTTTCTTTAAAAACAGAGTCTATTTCTTTCTTTTTTAAACCAAATGGGGTTTCTTGAAACACATAAGAAATGCTTCTTTGTAGTTGAGTTTTTTTCCTTTCTAATCTTTGCTCATGATACTTGTTTGACTGTTCTTTGTATTGAGGAATAGTTAAAAAAGCTATTCCTCCAAAGGCAATAACTACAAGACTAGTCATGGCAATAAAAATTCTAAACCTTATCGACAAGTGTCTTCTAAATTTGAGATTTTTAATCATTAATTATTTATTTACTACTCTTTCCCCCTTTTCTACACAATCACTTACTGAAAGTCCGTCAAAATAGTTGCCAATAATATGAAAATTACGATTTTTTTTCTGAAATAATTTTATGGATTTAGTTAAGTCTTCTTGATACATATTATATTGAGGAATACCTTTTTTCCACCTAAAATGATTTTTAAATATTAGTTTCCCGCTGTGCCCTATTAATTTTTCTAATTCCTTTAAAATGACTAACTCTAATTTTTCTTTTTGTATTTCGCAAAATTCTCTTTGTCTTTCTCCTCCTACTAGAACGGTAAATAGCTTACTATCACTAGGGGATACAAAATGAAATATTTCTGTACTAAACAATATTCCAAGAAAGCTTTTGTTGTCAGATGGCTTTGTTAATAGTCCGAAACCTTTTTTATAATTTTTAATATTTTTATTATAAAACCCAAAATGAAAAACATCAATTGGGTTATATTGAACTAATTCCAGGTTTTTAGAAAAAGTTTTATCCCATATAATTTTTTTTAAAGAGTACGATGGAATAGTACAGATGACTTTATTACACTCTATTTTTCTTAAACCATTAATGATAACATATCCATCACCTTTTTTAAGTATTTTTTCAACTCTATAATTTAATTTTATTTGGCTGCCTATTGAACTTGATATTTGATTTGTAAGCTGCATCAATCCACCACTAAAATTAAAAGATTTTATTTTTTTAATCCTAGTTCTATCTCTAAAAATTAAACCTCTAAATACACTTCCATATGATTGTTCTAAATTCCAAAACATTTTCAAGCTATGCTTTGCACTCATTTTTTTTGTGTCTCCTGCATAAACACCTGTCAAGAAAGGTTCAATTAAATTGTCATGGAATTCCTTTCCAAATCGCCTGCTTACAAAATCAAAAACATTAGTGTTTTTATTATGCTTCTTAACAAAAGGTTCCATTAGCAGTCTACATTTTGATGAAAAGGATAAAAGAGGACTCAAAACAAATTCCTTAATTGACATTGGAATCTTAGTTATTCTTCCATTTTGAAATACAAAACGATTTTTGTTGCTAGATTCTATTGGAAACTTAATATTTTTCCAAAGCCCTAAATCTTTAATAAGAGTTTCAATAGCTGGGTTATTTAATAATACGGTATTTGGACCATTTTCGCATGTAAAGCCTTTACTAATCTGAGTTTGAATTATCCCCCCAACCTTGTCGTTTTCTTCTAAAACAACAAAATCTTTATGTCTTTTAGATAAAAAATGAGCAGCACTTAATCCACAAATACCTGAACCAATAATAACTGTATCAACTTTCATAATAAGTTTGTTTGCTTAAGTAACAGCCCACTCATCAATCCATCTACTTAAGACTTTAACCCACTCTATGTCATCATTTAAGCAAGGTATTACGTGAAATTCTTTACCTCCTTTTTCAATAAAATCCTCTTTTGCCTCCATCCCTATTTCTTCTAATGTTTCTAAACAGTCAGATACAAAAGCTGGAGTAACTATTGCCATTTTTTCTCTCCCTGATTTAGCAAAGCCTTCAACCACTTTGTCAGTGTAAGGCTTGAGCCAAGGTTGTCCTGCTAATCTAGACTGAAAAGAGGATGAGTATGTCCCTTCATTTAATTCTAAATATTTTACAACCTGTTTTGTTGTTTCGTAACATTGGTGTCTATAACAAAATTCATGAGCTGGGGAAGCTTCCTTACAGCATTCTCCATTAATTTTACAATGTGAGCTTGTTATGTCACTTTTTCTAATATGTCTTTCAGGAATTCCGTGATAAGAAAAAAGAAGATGGTCCCAATCTTTTCCTTTCAAATAATTCTGAATAGAATTTGATAAAACTCTAATATAGTCTGGATGATTATAAAAAGCAGGTAGATTAGTAAATTTAATATGTGAATATGACTTATTTCTTATTTCTTCAGCTAAAACTAAAATTGTCTCAGTTGAAGCCATAGCATGTTGAGGATATAGTGGTATTAATAAAACATCAGTAACCCCTTTATCTGACAGCTCTTTTATGCCTTTTTCAATTGATGGATTCCCGTACCTCATTGCTAATGAAATAGGGACTGAAGTCATCTTGTCTACTTTTTTTAACAGTCTCTCAGAGAGAACTATCAATGGAGATCCTTCATCCCACCATATTTTTTGATACGCTTTTGCTGATTTTTTGGGTCTAGTGTTCAAAATAATCCCTTTAACTAATAAAGTACGAAGCCATAATGGTTCGTCTATGACTCTTTCATCCATAAGAAACTGACCCAAATATTTTTTCACATCCTTCTTCTCTGGACTATCGGGGGACCCAAGATTAACTAGTAAAACTCCTTTCATATTTTATAATGACATTAAATATTTTTTAGGCGTTGTGCCAAATTTTTTCTTAAAAGCATTAATAAAATGAGTTGCTGTACTATAACCCACTTTAAGTGCAACTTCATTTACGTTATAATTTCCTGATGACAAAAGCCTCTTTGAAACTTGCATTTTGTAATCCAGTAAAAAAACATAAACCGATGCTCCATAAACTTGCTTAAAACCTTCTTTTAATTTTTTCAAACTTATTTCTACTTCACTGGATAAATCATTCAGAGTTGGTGGCTCAGTCATTCTTGAAATTATTATATCTTTTGCTTTTCGTATTTTTTTAATGTTTTTATCATCTACTAGAAATGGACACTGTTCTATATCCATTTCTTTATCCTTATTAAAATAAAGACTCATAAGTTCAAAAACCTTGGCTCTTAAATAAAGTGTATGCATGCTTACATGAACCGATTGTTGAGCCATTTGATTTAATACAACGGACATCATTGGGCCTTGTCTATTGTCTTTATAAAATTTATTGCCAATATTATCTTGATTTAAGAATGAAATCTGATCCGCTTGATTTGAAAACAAACTATGAAGTTTTTTTATAGAAATCAATACGCTTAAAACTAAACTATTAGGTTCTAAGAAAGCGCTTATTGGCAATTCTTGATTTGGATTGTATAATAAAATTGAGTTTTCATCTATAACTGGGAACGAATAGTTACCATTATTAAATTGAAATTTTGAAGAGCCTTTAATACAAAAATGAAATTGAATATGATTTTTATCGATTTTATATTCAAAAACAGAACCTATTTCTTTATCATTTGAAAGTTTTAAGAAAATTATTCCTTCATCTACAATGAAATCTTGAACGGTACCTATTGCGATATTTTTTTCTTTAATTTGCAATTTTATTGTTATTTAGAAGTGTTCTAAATTAGTTTAGTTACTTTTTAATTAACACTCTGTAAAACTATAAAATATATATAAAAAAACAATGGAAATATATTAAAATTCTTTAATCGTTATTTATAGAACTTATAGGGTTATTTTTTCTATTTTTGCGTCCTTATTTTTGATTTATTAAAAATATAAACAATATTTTGAAAAAACCATCCCTCCATGTAATTGGAATAAGCTATAAAAAAGCTTCTGCTTCAATTAGAGGAAGGTTTAATCTTGAAATTGAAAGCTCAAAAAAACTTATACTAGAAGCAAAAATAGGTGGGATTGAATCAATAATAGTAAACTCAACTTGCAATCGTGTTGAAATTTATTCCCTGTGTAACGATTACAAAGTTATAGTAAAACTTCTTTGTAAATATTCTTCTGGAACTGAACTAGAACTTGAATCGTATGGTTATATCCTAAAGGGTGTCCAGGCTATAAATCATATTTTCAGAGTAGGTACAGGCCTTGATAGTCAAATTTTAGGTGACTTCGAAATTATCGCACAAATGCGTCAAAGCTTTAAAATGTCTAATGAATTAAAAGCAATAAGTCCATACTTTGATAGATTATTTAGCTCGGTAATGCAAGCTAGTAAAAGAATTAAAAATGAAACAAAACTTTCATCTGGAGCCACCTCAGTGTCTTTTGCCGCAGTAAGATATATTTTAGATAATGTAACCAATTTAAAAAATAAAAAAATACTTCTTTTTGGAGTAGGGAAAATTGGACGTAATACATGTGAGAATTTAGTTAAGCATACATCCAATAAACAAATCACATTAATTAACAGAACAGAGGATACTGCGAAAAAAATTGCGGGAAAATTCAAGCTTATTGTTAAGAATATTTCTGAAATTTCTAAAGAAATCTCTAAGTCAGATATATTAATTGTTGCAACCTCTTCTTCAAATCCAACAATCACTGAGAAAACAATTTCTCTATCAAAAAATCTATTAATATTAGATCTTTCTATCCCAAAAAATGTGGATGAAAAATTAAAAAGTAATCCTAATATAGACCTTTTAGATTTAGATCATTTATCCAACATTGCAGATATAAACTTAGATAAAAGAAAACTCTATATTCCAGATGCAGAACTTATCATAAATGAAATAAAAAAAGATTTTGAAGGTTGGGTTGAAACCAGAAAATATGCGCCAACCGTAAATGCTTTAAAGACTAAACTCAAGCAAATTCAAAATAAAAAAATAAATGTCTTAAAAAAGAAATCTCAAAACTTTAGTGAAGAAAGCGTAGTCGAGGTGGGGGAACATTTAATCCAAAAAATTACAAATCAAATAGCTAGTCATTTAAAAGAAAGTAAAGAATTTGAAGAAGAGTTGGAGTCTATTAGAGCTATTTTTCAACTAGACTCTGATGAATGAGGTTGTAAAAATAGGAACCAGAGATAGTAAGTTAGCCCTATGGCAGGCTAACCATACCAAAAATCAATTAGGAAAATTAAAAATCCCAGTTAAAATAATTAAAATCAAATCACAGGGAGATTTAAATCAAACTACTCCACTTTATGAATTTGGAGTTACTGGAATATTTACAAAAAATTTAGACAGGGCATTATTAAATAACGAAATAGATGTTGCAGTTCACAGTTTAAAAGATGTACCCATTAAACCCGCAATAGGAATTCAAATAGTTTCTGTGTTTAAAAGAGCGAATCCATTAGATGTTTTAGTTTTAAGAAATGAAGAAATTAACTATTCTAAAAATCTAACAATTGCTACGAGTAGTATAAGAAGAAAATGTCAGTGGATAAACAAATATCCAAATCATAATATTGAAGTTTTGAGAGGAAATGTAGACACAAGACTTAAAAAATTAAGAAATAGCAATTGGGATGGAGCAATTTTTGCAAAAGCCGGAATTGACAGACTAGATTTAAATATTAAAAATACAGAAATGCTAGAATGGATGATCCCCTCTGCTGCGCAAGGCGCAATAGCATTAGCTACAAGAGAAAATAATAAAAGCTTAATAGAGAAAATAAAAAAAATTAATTGTAATGAAACAATGATATGTGTAAATCAGGAAAGAAATTTCTTAGAATTAATGGGTGGAGGTTGTTCAATGCCTATATCAGCTTATGCTTATTTTAATAATGACCAACTAATAATGAAAACAAATATATGCTCTATTAATGGTGATCAGTCTATTTCTGATATTTCTAGTTATGAAAAAAACGATAGTGAGGCGGGATTAAAAAGCTACCATACAATATTAGAAAAAGGTGGAGGGAAGATTCTCAAATCAAATTTAACATAGATGAAAAAAATAACTATTTTATCTACTGTAAAAATAAGTGAAGCATACTGTGAATTATTTGCTAAAAATAATATCGAATTAGTTCAACATAATTTCATAAAAACATCTCCAGTTAATTTCAAATTACCTAAACATGGTGGAGGTTGGATTTTTACGAGTAAAAATGCTGTAGAAGCTGTTTATTTATCTAAAGAGAAAGAAAAATGTGATGGTATGCAACACTTTTGTGTAGGAGAAAATACAAAATCTATTTTAATTAAAAATGGTCAAAAAGTAATAAAAATGGCTAATAATTCAATAAAATTGGCTAATTTTTTAAAAAAAATGAATAAAAATGAAAATTATATTTTTTGTAGAGGTTCTATTAAAAATAAAGATTTTACAAAATTTTTTCAAATACATGCTATGAATTTAATTGAAATCCCTGTTTACAAAACTAAGCTAGCGCCATTAAAAATAGATTTGACTTTTGATGGAATCATGTTTTTTAGTCCGAGTGCTATAAAAAGCTTTATTAAAAAAAACCAAATTCAAAACTCAGAGTGTTTTTGTATTGGTGAAACCACTTCTAATTTTGCTAAAAAATTTTCAGATAAAACTCATTTTTCATTAATCCCCTCTGTTGAAAATGTTATAAATCAAACTATTAATTTTTTTAAAAATGATTAAGATTAAAAACGACTTATTTTTAAAGGCTCTGAAAGGAGAAAAGGTAGACAGACCCCCAGTTTGGATAATGAGACAAGCAGGAAGGTATTTGCCAGACTTTATGAAGTTGAAAAACAAATATGATTTTTTTACTAGATGTCAGACACCTGAACTAGCATGTGAAATTACCCTAATGCCAATTCAACAAATTGGATTAGATGCTGCAATAATATTTAGTGATATACTTGTTGTTCCTCAAGCAATGGGGGTTAAAGTAGAAATGAAAAATAACTTTGGACCGTTCATAGAGTTCCCAATCAAAAATAAATCAGATATCCAAAATCTAGACATTAAAAATGCTGAAGAACGGTTAGATTATGTTTTTAAAGCAGTTGAAATGACTAAAAAAGCTCTAAACAACGAGGTTCCTTTGATTGGATTTGCAGGCTCACCATGGACAATTCTTTGCTATATGATTGAAGGTAGTGGATCTAAAAACTTTGCTTCTGTAAAAAATTTCTGTTTTAAAAATCCGGAACTTGCTCACAATTTACTTGAAAAAATAACAAAAGTGACAATAAGCTATCTAAAGAAAAAGATTCTTTCTGGAATAGATGCTGTCCAGTTATTTGACTCATGGGGAGGAGTTCTTTCTCATACAGATTATCAGATTTTTTCATACCCATACATTAAACAAATTTCTGATTCACTTAATTCAATAAGCCCAGTAATAATTTACCCAAAAGGATGTTGGCATTCATTATCAGCCTATTCAAAAATCGGAGCTGCAGCAATTGGAATTGACTGGAGCTGTTCAGCTAGAAATGCCCGTTACTTAACAGGTAACAATATAACTCTTCAGGGAAATTTTGATCCTAGTAGATTGTTTTCTTCAAAAAAAGACATTAAAAAACATACTTTATCTATGTTAAATGAGTTTGGAAAACAAAGTTACATAGCCAACCTTGGTCATGGTATTTTACCCAACACACCTGTTGATAATGTAAAAACATTTGTGAAGACAATTAAAGACTATAAATGAAAATGAAAAACAAATTTTCCGTTTACATTGATAGTCTTCAAGAAAGAATAACAAGTGATCTTGAAAAATTAGATGGTAAATCTAAATTCATAAAAGACAACTGGGAAAGAGAAAAGGGTGGTGGTGGTTTAACGATGATTCTTGAAAATGGAGATGTTTTTGAAAAGGCAGGGGTAAATGTTTCAAAAGTTTATGGAAATCTTCCAGAGTCTATGTCTAAACTATTAAAAGTGGATCAATCTCATTTTTTTGCATGCGGGATTAGCCTAGTGCTACATCCAAAAAATCCAATGGCTCCAACTTTTCATGCTAATTTGAGATATTTCGAGCTCTATGAGCACAATGTATTAAAAGATAGGTGGTTTGGGGGAGGGCTTGATTTAACACCTTATTATATCTTTGAAGAAGATATTGTGCACTTTCATAAATCTTGTAAAAAAGTATGTGACAGTTACAATGAAAGTTTTTACTCTAAATACAAAAGAAAATGTGATGAATATTTTTGGAATTCTCATCGAAATGAAGCCAGGGGAGTTGGGGGTTTATTTTTTGATTATTGCAGAGAATCTAACGAAATGAATATTGATAATTGGTTTTCCTTCATTTCTGATTTAGGAAATTCTTTTTTAAAATCATATGTTCCAATTATTAAAAAAAGAAAAGATTTAGACTACAATAATAGTCACGAAAAATGGCAGCAAATTAGAAGGGGCAGGTATGTTGAGTTTAATCTTTTACACGATAAAGGAACTCTTTTTGGATTAAAAACAAATGGAAGAATAGAGAGTATACTTATCAGCATGCCTCCTAAAGCACAATGGGTTTATGATCAAACCCCTTCAAAGGGAAGTGAAGAAGAAAAATTATTAAATATTTTGAAATCTCCAAAAAAATGGACTTAAATTAACAGGTTATGTACCCACAAAACAGAAACAGAAGATTAAGAACAAAAACAGCGCTAAGAAATCTGGTGAGAGAATCTAGCATAAGCCCTCACGATTTTATTGCCCCTTTATTTGTTGTTGAAGGAACAAGTGTTAAAGAGGAAATAGTTTCTATGCCAGGTTATTACAGGCTAAGTCTAGATTATATAAAAAAAGAAGTAAAACAACTTTACTCAATGGGAGTTCAGGCAGTTCTACTTTTTGTGAAAGTTTCTGATTCGCTTAAAGATAATTTAGGCACTGAAGCTCTTAATAAAGAGGGCCTAATGCAAAGAGCGATAAAAGAAATTAAAAATAATATTCCAGAAATCGTAATAATGACTGATATTGCTTTAGATCCTTACTCAAAATACGGGCATGATGGAGTTGTAAAAAATAAACAAATATTAAATGACGAAACCAATCTTATACTTTCTGAAATGGCATTGTCCCATTCTATATGTGGAGCCGATATAGTAGCCCCGAGTGATATGATGGACGGGAGGGTTTTAGCTATTAGAAACGCATTAGAAAAAAATGGACATGTTAATACTGGAATAATGAGCTATGGTGCCAAATATGCTTCGTCTTTTTATGGTCCGTTTAGAGATGCTTTGGATTCAAATCCAGGATTTGGAGATAAAAAAACTTATCAGATGGACTTTCACAATAGGAAAGAAGCACTAAATGAGATTAATGCAGACATTAATGAAGGGGCCGATATAATAATGATTAAGCCTGGATTATCTTATCTTGATATTGTTAGAGAAGTAAAGAATTCCATAAATATACCCTTAGCTGTATATCAGGTTAGTGGAGAGTATTCAATGTTAAAAGCAGCTGCTAAATTAGAATGGATTAATCACGATGAGGTTATGATGGAACAATTAATTTCAATCAAAAGAGCTGGGGCTAATATGATTGCCTCATATTTTGCAAAAGACGTTATAAAGTTAATCTCTTAAATTTTGATACATTAGCACCAGATGAAAAAAAAAATTGGAATAATACTGGCTTTTCTTTTAATATTTTTGAATTTCAACTTTAGTTCGGATATTATCTATTTGACCGAACTAGTTAGTACTATTTATAAAATTCAAAGAACAGAAGCAGATATAACAGATTATAAATATTTTGATAATATAGAAATTCCTAAAAGCAATACTCCTCAGGCTTGGCCAATTCATAAAAACTACAACCAAACTAACCTAACGGACAAATTAAATAAAAAAAACAAAACCCTTGGAACAGTGGCTTTTTTAATCATTAAAAATGATTCTATTTGGCATGAAAAATATTTTGAAGGATATGGAGGAAATTCTTACAGCAATTCTTTTTCTATGTCAAAAAGTATAGTTTCTGCCATAATGGGAAGAGCAATACAAGAAGGTTTTTTTACTAGTATAGACGACAAAGTTGGAAATTACATTCCTGAATATAATGATGGTTTTGCTTCTGATCTGACCATTGGCGACTTGTCTAGCATGTCTTCTGGAATGAAATGGACAGAGAGTTATACTAATATTTTTGGAGTCACCGCAAGAGCTTACGTGGGCAGTAATTTAAATAAACTTATAAAATCTAGACCCATAATTAAACAGCCTGGAAAATCATTCGAATACCTAAGTAGTGATACCCAGTTATTAGCAATGACTATTGAAAAAGCTACAAACCAAAAGTTATCTAAACTGGTTTTTAATTGGTTTTGGGACCCTATGGGGGCTGAAAACAAAGCCTTGTGGCAAGTAGATGATAAAAAAACTAATACTGAAAAAGCATATTGTTGTTTTAATTCTAACGCGAAAGATTTTGCAAGATTTGGTAAACTTTATAAAGACAATGGGGTTTGGGAAGGAAAAAACTTACTAGATTCTACTTTTGTGAAAAAGTCCATAAAAGCTAGATTTGATTCAAGTCCTGAATATGGATATGGATTTTGGATTGGAACATTTAATGATAAAAAATATTTTGCCATGAGAGGACACTTGGGTCAATACGTAATTGTATTTCCTAAAGAGAATATAATTATTGTCCGTCTTGGAAAACAGGAAGAAAAATCGGAAGAAAGAGTGTACATTGAAGAAGCTTTTAAAATGATTAATGCATAAAATTGAACTCAACTGAAATTCTTTCCGTTAAAAATCTCAATGTATCAATCTCCAATTCCCCTATTTTAAAAAATATTTCATTTACACTTAAAAAAAATGAAATATTAGGGCTTGTTGGAGAGTCTGGAAGTGGAAAATCAATAACAGCTTTTTCAATTATTAATTTTTTTAATACTAGTGAAGTTCTTTTAGAAGGAGATATTTTTTTTAATAATAAAAAAATTAATTCATTATCAAATAAAAGTTTAGAAAAAATTAGAGGATCTCAAATTTCCATGATTTTTCAAGAACCTATGAGCTCATTAAATCCAAGCATGAAATGTGGGGAACAAATATTAGAGATTCTTTTAAAACATAAAATTACTGAAACCTCAAATGGGAGAGAACATGTTTTGGAATTATTTAAAAAAGTTCAATTAAAAAAGGTTCAAACAATTTTCAATAAATACCCTCATGAACTTAGTGGAGGACAACAACAAAGGGTCATGATTGCTATGGCAATTGCTTGTGAACCAAAAATTTTAATAGCTGATGAACCAACAACATCCTTAGATGGTATTGTTAAAGATGAAATATTAGGTCTTCTTAAACAAATACAAAGTGAGACTAAAATGAGTATACTTTTTATTTCTCATGATCTTGATTTAGTTTCAAAATTTGCAGACAGAACTATTGTTTTAAAAAAAGGGTCAATTATTGAGTCTGGAAATAGTAAAAGCATTTTTAATGATCCTCAAAAAAATTACACACAAATGCTTTTAGC
This sequence comes from Cryomorphaceae bacterium BACL29 MAG-121220-bin8, assembly GCA_905181705.1. Lineage (GTDB taxonomy): Bacteria > Bacteroidota > Bacteroidia > Flavobacteriales > Flavobacteriaceae > MAG-121220-bin8. The sequence continues at coordinate 669,036 of CAJIYP010000003.1, forward strand.
TTCAAGAACACCAAAAAAAGAAAGACCTGTAAGACTCCCAACAATAGAAAATAAGCTTAAAAAATACAGATTAATCTCTAAGAAAGAAAGAAAAGAAGTGCATGAAAAAATATATAATTTAGAGCCAATATTAAAAGTTAAAAATTTAAGTTTTTCTTATAAAAAAACCTTGATTTTAAAAGATATTTCATTTAATATATTTAAAGGTGAAACTTTGGGTTTAGTTGGAGAGTCCGGCTCTGGTAAATCAACTATTGCTAAATCTATATTAAACCTTAATAATTACCAACATGGCGAAATTTTATTTAATAATATTGATATAAAAAAATATAATACTAAAAACTTTAGACGAAATGTCCAATTAGTATTTCAAGATCCCTTTTCTTCTCTTAATTCAGAAATTACTGTTGGTGATTCTATAATGGAGCCAATGATTGCTCACAATATATACAATAACAGAAAAGAAAGAATTACGAGAGTTTATCAACTTATGAATGACGTTGGTTTACAAAAAAGTGATTTTTTTAAGTATCCAAATCAATTTTCTGGAGGACAAAGGCAAAGAATAGTTATAGCAAGAGCCTTGTCTTTAAATCCTATTATTCTTATTTGTGATGAATCCGTTTCAGCGTTAGACGTTTCTGTTCAAGCTCAAGTATTAAACCTGCTTAATACCCTTAAAAAGAAGTTTTCTTTTACATTCTTATTTATTTCACACGATCTGTCAGTAATTAAATACATGACTGACAGAGTTATTATTCTAAACAAAGGAGTTATAGAAGAATTTGATGAAACTGATACGGTATTCCATAACCCAATAAGTAATTATACAAAACAACTATTTAGGGCTAGCGGATACTAAAAGCCAATATCATAAAAGTAAGTATATTTAAACTTTCTATTATTTAGATGGATATAAAGCTCTTATTTTCGGGATTCTTTAAACTGTATTTCTATTGGGAAATTCTGGTCATAATAAGCACATCAGCTGTTGTGATAAACTCTTTTTATTCTATAATAACAAAAAAAATATTCAATTTTTTTGACTTAAGACTTACATTATTTACTCTTATTTTTAATTACATATTATTTATAATCGGCATTGTTGTTTTTATAGCAAATTTTGTTTTATTGTTTTGGGACTCAGATCTAACATTAATTGTTCCACAGAATAATATTCTTTTTGGATTCACACAACATTTACTAAATTTATTTTCATTGCTTGTTATAACAATTGGGTGGTCTTTACATAAAAAGTCTACATTGGATTTTAAACGATTTTTGAGGATTTTTATTTTTTATTTAATGGGGCTTATAATTTTAATTGGAAAATTCTTATGGCTGAAATAAACCAAAATATCCTTCTTGAAAAGGGTATTAAAAAACTAAACTATTTATGAAAGTTTACATTCTTATTATGAACTTAAAACATAAAACCCTATGCAAGTCACAAATTTTTGTTAATCTTTGATTATGAAAAAGTTATATGGTGTTTTAGGCGGAGGGAGCTGGGGAACGGCTCTTGTAAAAATATTATTAGAAAAAAACGAGTCTATAAATTGGTATGTAAGAAATGAAGAAAATCTTGATCATATTAAAAAATTTAAAAGAAACCCTAATTACTTAAGATCACTAGTTTTAGATACTGAAAAAATAAAACTTAGTGATTCCATTGAAAAAGTAGTCAAAAATTCTGATATAATAATTTTAGCTATTCCTTCCCCTTTTTTAGATTCTGAATTAAAGAAAATAAAATCTTCCCTAAGTTCAAAAACTATTTTTTCTGCTTTGAAAGGAGTTGTGCCTGAGTCACACTTAATAGTTAGTGAGCATCTAAATAAAGTTTATAATCTTCCTCTTTCTAAAATTGGAATAATTACTGGACCATGTCATGCCGAGGAAGTTGCGCTTGAAAAATTATCTTATTTAACTGTCGCTTGTAAAAATCAAGCTATTGGAGAATCAATGAGAGAATCACTTGATACTAAATTTATAAAAGCAAAATTATCTAAAGATAGTGTTGGAGTAGAGTATGCTGCAATGCTAAAAAATGTTTATGCTTTAATTACTGGTATTTCACATGGCTTAGGTTACGGTGATAATTTCCAAAGTGTTTTAATTAGTAATTCAGTAAGAGAAATGAAAGAGTTTATAAAAACTATCTATAAGTTTAAAAGAGATATAAATGACACAGAATATCTTGGCGATTTACTAGTTACTTCATATTCTACTTTTAGTAGAAATAGAACTTTGGGGAACATGCTAGGGAAGGGTTATTCTTTAAAAGCTGCAATTTCAGAGATGTCTATGATTTCAGAGGGGTATTATGCGACAAAAAATGCGTATGAAATTGGTATTGAAAACAAAATAGAATTTGATATTATTAATACTGCTTATGATATTCTATATAGAAATTTAAGCCCTAAAAAATGCATGAAAATTCTTGCTGACAAATTAAATTGACTTTTTAAACTGGCTCAAAAATCTTGAATCATTTTCATATAAAATTCTAATATCTTCAATCTGATACAATAACATAGTTATCCTCTCAATACCCATTCCAAAGGCAAATCCTGAAAACTCTTTTGAATCAATTTTACAATTTTCTAAAACGTTGGGATCTACCATTCCACAACCCATTATTTCTAGCCAGCCTGTTCCTTTAGTTATTCTATGGTCGGTCTCTGAGTTCAATCCCCAGTATATATCAACCTCAGCACTTGGCTCAGTGAATGGAAAATAAGAAGGCCTTAATCTTATCTTAGATTTCCCAAAAAGTTCTTTGGTAAAATAAATTAATGTTTGCTTTAGATCAGCAAAAGAAACTTTTTTATCAATATATAACCCTTCTATTTGATGAAAAAAACAATGAGATCTTGCAGAAATATCTTCATTTCTATAAACTCTCCCAGGTGATATAGTTCTTATCGGAGGATTGTTATTCTCCATATGTCTTATTTGAACGGATGATGTGTGGGTTCTTAATAATAAATCTGGATCTTTATTAATAAAGAAAGTATCCTGCATATCTCTTGCAGGATGATATTCAGGTAAATTTAAAGCAGTAAAATTATGCCAATCGTCTTCAATCTCTGGTCCTTCAGAAATATTGAAGCCAATCTTATAAAAAATATCAATTATTTTATCTCTAATAATTGAAATTGGATGTCGCACTCCCAATTCCAATGCAGAAACTGGCCTTGTCAAATCCTCTGCTTTATTTTTGAGTTTATTTTCAGGATTAGTTTTAGGCTTAAATTCTTCTAATTTTTGTAATGTGATTTTTTTTAAATCATTTATTGCTTTACCATATTCCTTTTTTTCATTCTCTTTAATTTTCTTGAATTGTGAGAAAAAATAAGTAACATGTCCCTTCTTACCTAAAAATTCAATTCTAAATTTTTCTAATTCCTTTAAATCTTTGGGTTTAAATTGAGAAGCCTCCTTTATTTTATTATCAATCTCGGATATCATTTTTAAAAATATTAATCAAAAATAAGGTTTTAACTATTGTATTAATTGTTTTTCTATAAAATAATTTATTATGGCTTCTTTCATTAAAAGAGTTTGTTCGCCAGATTTTAAATTGGGGAGCTTTGTTAAAGTTTTGTAGTGTGGCCAACCTTCTTGGTCCGTGTAATTAAATTGATAATATCCCAAGGGCTCTAACAATTTACAAATAGCGATATGCATTAAATCTATTTTTTGATCTTTCTTAAATTTAGATTGTATTTGTCCCAATTCTTGTAAGCCTATTAAATAAATTACTCCTTCCAAATCTAAGTCTTGACCATCATTAAATTTATTGCTCAAAAGCATTAATATTTCATTCCACTTATTTTTTAATTGTTTTTGATTCTCCATTGTTCTATTAACTTACCAAAAAACAATATACTTATATTTGTAAAAAAAAATTGAATTACTTAGATGTTTTTATTGCCTGTTTAATGGTGTTTGGTTTTGTAAGAGGCTACGCAAAGGGGTTGGTGTTGGAACTGTCTTCTATTATTGCATTAGTTTTCGGAGTATATGGGTCTCTAATGTTTTCTGATTTAACTTTTGTGTTTTTTTCTAATAACTTCCCTGAATTAATTGAAAATATTGATGAAAATTATTTAAAAATAGGTTCTTTTGCTTTTACATTTTTATTAATAATTATATTTATTTCTATAATTGGCCGAGTACTTACCAAAGTGCTTAAAATGGTTTTTTTAGGATTTATAAACAAACTATTTGGGGGCTTTTTCGGAGTGTTTAAATTTACATTAATCCTCTCATTGTGTATTGTATTCCTAGAGAATTTAAACTCTTCTTTATCGCTTTATGATAAGTCTTTTTCAAATTCATCTTTTTTCTATAATCCTGTAAAAGAATTAGGGTTTAAACTAGTTGAACTTTTCAATACAAATAAAAGCTCAGTCAATTTTTTTAATTGATTGAGATTCAATCCACCCTGAATTTCCATTTGAAATTTGAACTAAACTCCATTCGTTTAATTCTTCTTTTACTATAACTTTTGTTCCCTCATGTAAATTGAAAAGGACTTCGCTTCTAAAGTTAGGCTCTGTTCTAAAGTCAATTTTATTTTCAAAAATTATGGCATTCACAATATTTTTTTCGATTTCAAATCGATTTATACCATTAAAAATAAAAACCATTGATAAAATAAAAAATACTGATGATAAAGAAAAATAATTTTTCTTTATCATAGTATTATTATTGAAATAATAGAAAAGAAAAGCTCCTAAAAAAAGATATAATAAAGCAATGCCAATAAACAACCAGTGATTGATGGTTAAAGCATTAGAAATTAAATTTAAAAACTCAGATACTTGATTTTTGGGTAGTATTTCAACCTTATCAATTAACATGTTTTGGGAATAGGACAAGTTATTTAAAACGTCCTTATCATTTGGATTTAATCTTAAAGCTTTCTCGTAATAATATATACTGTTTGCAATGTCATTAACTTTATAATAAGAATTCCCTAAATTAAAATAAAGAGCCGCTGAGTGTTCTCCCTCTTGAATTATTAATTTAAATTGATTTATCGCTTCTAAATATTTACCCTCATTGTAAAGCTCTAGCCCATTAGAAAAATATTCTTCATTACTGAATTGAGTAAATCCAACACTTGAGATTACCAAATAAAATAAAATAATTATGTTTTTCATGTTTTATATTTGCTTGTCAATTTCAGAAATTACCTTCACTGCATTTTTATAATCATTATTGACAGCAACGTCAGAAGCAGGTGTAAACCTAGCAAACTCACAGTTCTCAATTAAGTTTATAAATAATTCTATTGATTCTTTTTTAATATTTTTTTCAGATAACAATCTCGTGATTTTATCTTTATTAAATTCTGAAGTTTCAATCAAAAATTTCGATTTTAAAAAATTATGTAATGCTTTTTCTAATGCTATATAAAAAACATCTTTCTTTTCTAAACTAATTTTTGATTCTAATAAATATTTTTTCGCTAAGTTGTTGGCTCTTCTCGATTTATAATCTTTTATTTCAGATAATGAATGTTTTTTAGATTTAAAAAATAGTAATACTAGAATAATTAATGCAACAGGAAATAAAAGTAATAGATAAAAGGTCATTGAATAGATGAAATTTGATTTCTTTAACAAAGTAAGTCCTGGTTTCGTTTTTATAAACTTAAACTCATTTTTAGAATTAGAAATTTCATTTGTAATGCTATTAGAAGATTTTAAATCTATGTTGTTTTGAGAATATGAGGAAGGTCCTTCTAAAACATTAATTAATATTTCTTTTGAAAAAATAGTTTCATAGGATTTTGATTTAGGGTTAAAGTACACAAATTCTACGGGAGAAATCGGATATTTACCTTTAAACTGTGGAACTAATGTATAGGTGTTTGCAATATTACCACTCATCCCCGCAATGTTTGTTTTAACATTTTCTTTATATTCAGGATCGTATTTTTCAAGTGAACTTGGCACCTCTAAATTAGGTAATGAAAATAATTTCAAGTTTCCTTTTCCTGTTACTTTTAACGTAGCTTGTAGAGATTCGGAAGCGTTTAGTTCCGTTTTAGTACTGGTTAATTCTACTTCGAATTCACCTACAGCTCCACTAAAATTCTCAGGAGCATTTTCGGGTAAATCAGAAACATTAATTTCTCTTTTTCCTGCAGTTACAGTTTTTGGTAACTGAGTATAAATTCTATTCCCAAAAAAATCTCTTTTATTTGTCGGCACATCAACGGAAACGTCTAAACTTAATGGTAAAATATTTAATTTACCTGATTTTTGAGGATATAAAACAATTTTTTTCCAAATAACATAATTATAGCTTTCACCTTTGAAACTTCCTCTTTCAATCTGAAGTCTGGGTATTTTTATATTATTAGACCAAAAATTATTAAACTCAGGACTTTCAATTTCTCCAACATTAGTTACATTTATTTGAGGACTAAAATATAATTTATAAACAACGGAAAATCCTTGATTTAAGTAAGGCTTGATGTTCGAGATTTCTGCAACCAAATGTAGGTTTTCATTTGCCACGTAAGAGGCGTCATTTGGATCTTTATTTATATTTACTGATTCTGAAACAGTTATTTTGACTGGTATTGTTTTATAAATTTTACTGTCAATTTCTATTTTAGCTTGCCCAATAGAATAAGATCCTTTTTTTATCGGGGTAATAAAGTAGGAGTATGTTTTAGAAAATGTTCTTTTCCCGTTAATCCACATATTACTTACCGATTGATTAGGCCCCCCAACAACTCTAAATCCATCAAAACTAGGAGCTTCAAAATTATCCCCATCTTTATTCATTTTAAAATCTACTCTTACGTTTTCATTTACTCCCAGTTTTTTTTTACTAACCTCTGTTATAAAACTAACTCCTTGATCTTGTGAATAAACACTTGAGTAATAAGTAAAAAATATCAGTAAAATAATCTTAATTTTCATTGCGTAAGTTTACCAATCCTTTTTGTTTTTTACAGGCTTGCCTTTAATTTTATTTTTATTAACCTTTTCTTGAACCTTTTTTTCTTCATTATTCATTGCTTTTAAAAGGTTTTTTAATTGTTCAGGTGAAATTTGATTTGGCTTTGGTTTATTTTCTTTCGTTTCATCATTCTTTTCCTCTTTCTTCTTGTCACCATTCTTATCTTCCTTTTTTTCATCTTTCTTCTTGTCATCCTTATTCTTATCCTTGTTCTTATCGTCTTTCTTCTTGTCATCCTTATTGTCATTCTTATCCTTGTTCTTATCGTCTTTCTTCTTGTTTTTTTGTTCATTTTTTAATAACTCCTTTGCTAATGCATAATTATACCTTGTCTCATCATCGGAAGGTTTATTAAGTAACGCTTTTTTAAAAGCATTTACAGCATTTTGATAATCTTTATTTTTCATAAAAGCATCTCCTAGATTATGAAATGACTTATGTAAATCTTCTTTGCTTTTGGCTTTGACAATTGAGGATTTATATTCATTAATTGCCTCCTTATTAAATCCGCTTTTATAAAATGAATTAGCCATGTTATAAGAGGCTATATTATTTAAAGAATCTTTAGAAATAGCTTTTCTATAAAAAGATTCTGCTTGAACAAGGTTTTTATCAATAAACTCTACATTCCCATCTAGAGTTAAGTTATTAGATGTTTTATCTATAACATTATTTTGGGCAAATACATTTATTGCCGAAAACAAAATAATAAGAGTTTTATAATTCTTTTTCATTAAATAAATTTAATTTTTCTATCCAATATGTTTTCTTCTCGAACACAAATAATTCTAAACATAAAAAAAATAATCCTAAACCTAAAAACCATTGAAACTGGTCTTTATATGCAACAAATTCTTTTGATTCGAATTCTTGTTTGTCCATTTCTTTTAGTTTTTCGATTATTTCATCAACTACTTCTTGTGTTTTTTCACCTCTTATATAGATTCCATTACTTGAGCTTGCTATTTCTTGTAGCAATCCAGGAACAAGTTTCGTTATTACCACATCTCCTTCTAAATTTTTTTTATATGATTCAATAACTTCATTTGATTTTATTGGTATAGGAGCGCCTTTAATTGACCCTAAGCCTACAGTAAAAATACTTATTCCCATTTCTTGAACCAAACTAGGGATGTCTTGATTGACAAACTCATGATCCTCTCCGTCAGAAAGAATACATAAAACACGATTTGTTTGATTCTCATCATCATAATAATCTTTGGCTAAATTTATAGCTTCTATAACTGCCGTTCCTTGAGATGAAAGCATGTCTGTAGTTAAACCTTGTAAAAACATTCTAGCTGTTGAGTAATCAGTAGTTATTGGTAAAATAGGTAAAGCAGAAGCCGCATAAGCTATTATGCCGACTCTATCAGAATTCAATTCATTAATCGTTTGAGAAACTATTCTTTTTGCTTTTTCAAGTCGATTAGGTGCTATATCTTCTGCTAGCATACTTTTAGAAACATCAATAGCAAATACTATATCTACTCCCTCTCTTTTAACTGTTTTTAACTGAGTTCCTATTTTAGGGTTAACCAATCCTATTGAGAGAAAAACAAATACAAAGGACAGTAACAGAATTTTTATTTTTGGTTTAAATTGAGAATTTTCTGGACTTAATTCTTTAAATAAATGAGATGAAATATATTTTTTTTGTATTTTTTTTTTCCAAGATTTAAGAGCAACAAATCCAATTATTAATATTGGTACTACTAATAATAAATAAAAATATATGGATTCTTCTAATTGATACATTTATAAAAGGCTTTTAAAAATAGTTGATCTCAATAACCACTCCAAAAAAATAAGAAAACAAGAAATTAAAACAAAACCTCTGAACATTTCTTGAGCATTTGAATACTTAAATTCCTCCACTTCTGTTTTTTCAAGCTTATTAATCTCTTCATAAATGTCTTTTAATCTTTCATTATCTGTAGCTCTAAAGTAAATACCTCCTGTTAGTTTTGCTATGGATTCTAATAACTTTTCATCGATTTCAACTTTAGTTAATCCATACCTAAAAGTCCCATTTGGATTAATAGCAATAGGGGCCAAAGCATTTCCATTACTGCCAAGTCCAATAGTATAAGTTTTTATTCCAAAAGATTGTGCTAAATCGGCAGCAGTATTTGGATCAATAAATCCAGAGTTATTGACTCCATCGGTTAAAAGAATAATAACCTTACTTTTTGCTTTGCTATCTTTCAATCTATTTACGGCAGTAGCTAACCCCATTCCAATAGCTGTGCCATCTTCAATGACTCCATCAAAGTTTATTTCATTTAATGATTTTATTACAACTGCCTTGTCGGATGTAACTGGTGTTTTTGTATAACTTTCTCCTGCGTAAACTACTAATCCAATTCTATCGCTTACTCTATCATTTATAAATTCCTTAGCTACAGACTTAAGAGCATCTAGCCTATTTGGTTTTAAATCTTGAGCCAACATGCTTGAAGAAACGTCTACTGCAATAACAATATCAATTCCTTTACTAGTTTTAGTTTGAGTTGAAACATCCACAACTTGAGGCCTCGCTATTGCTATAATTAAAGTAACAATAGCTATATATCTCAAAAAATCTAAAACTGGTAAAATTTTAATCTTAAAGGATTTATGAGTAAATCCCTGGATAGAAGACATTTTTAAAGAGGGACTTTTTTTCTTGCTATAGTGATAATTCCAAAATAAAAAACATGGCAATAAAATCAATAGCCATAAGAATTCAGGACTGTAAAATGTTAAGTTAGTGAACATACTATTCTTTCTTAAATATTATTGATTTTTCAATATTATCCGCCATTTGCTTTGCGTATTCATTATCTCTTTCAAAAACCACAAGTACTAATTGTTTCCCGTTATTTTCTTGAAATTTAAGACTTACATATTCTCTTCTGTTTTCTTTACCATCTAATTCTAAATAATCAAATGAACCAAAAATTTTAAATGCAGGAGACCCCTTTTCAATAAATATTTCCTGCTGCTTAGTTAATATATTTCTTGCTCCAAGATTTTTTAATTCAACTATTAATTCATCAATAACTAATTGAATATCTTGTTGCTCAGTTTTATCCTCACCCGGCTTAATTTCAAGAGAGATGTAGATTGGGTTTGTTATAGATCCCGATTCAAATCGCTGATTAGAGTTTTCTGATTTAAGTCTATTTAAAACTTCTGGGGTTGATAAAGTAATTGGATATGCCCCATAACTGCTCTCTATCCAAGTTTTATTTAAAAGTGTTTTTGAGGGATTGCCAAATACCGTGTCGGAAACATTTTTCCACCCATAAACCGAAACAGAAGATATAAAAGCTAATAACATAAAGGAAAAAACAATTATAGAAATTTTCTTTATTAATTTTTTTCTTTTAACTTTTTTTAACTTTTCTAAATATTCTTTGTTTTTTAACAATTCTTCTTCAGTTGGCTTAGGTATAGCTTCCTTAGTTTCTAAAAGAACTGTTTCTAGTAATTTTTTATCCGTGTAAGCTACTTCATTTCCAGGACTAGATTTGGCAAACTTGACTAAATCTGCTGTCTTTAAAACAGTCTTAAAATTTTTGATGGTTTCTTTGTTTAATGAAAGTTTGCCTGCATCTTTTAGTAATACTAACTTGCTGATTAACTCGTCTGTAGTGCTTTCTAAAGCATCTAAGCTGATGTCTTCTTCCAAATAATTTTTAACTATTTCAGTAAGTTTTGAATAATAATCTTTATAATCTTTTTGTTGTTTAAGTTCTTTTGATTCTAAAAGCTTTAATGCTTTGATGGCTTTTTCTATTGCTAGTGGAACTCTTTCTTTTTTCAATTTAGCTGTAAGTACTCTCTGGTAAATTTTATAGCCAAGAAATATTAAAGAAAAAAGAAAAAGTCCAAATAAATATTTTTTCCACCAACCCTCATTGTTCTTTTCTAATTCAGTAATATTTTTAATATCAAAGAAATTTTTGCTGACTGTATCAACTTTTACATTTAATACATCAATTAAAATTGAATCAGAATAATATAAAACGTCGTTAATTATAATTTTTGGAGATCTAATGGGAAAGGAGCCTGGCTCAAAACTAGTTATTAAAAATTTCTTAATGAAATTAATTTCTCCTGTTTTTTTTAAAGTATCTACTTCAAATTCCTCAATTATTTCAAAAGGTTTAAAAGACTGATTATATTCAAATTCAATACTGGAAATTGTATCTGATATGATTTTTATTTCATAATTAATTTGTTCTCCTATTTTAATCGAAGTGGTATCAACTGAAGAATTTAAAACAGGTTTTTGCTGTGAAAATATTACACCACTTACACAAATAAAAAAAACAATAAAAAATTTTAATCTATCCACGTTTTTTAAAGTAACTAAGTAATTTTTTTACATAACTTTCGTCTGTTCTACAATTTAATGTACCTGCTCCATTTTTAGAAAATAATTGATTAAATCTTTTAGAATTAGCTATATTATAAGATTCATATTTTTTTCTTAATAAAGAGGAGGAGGTGTCTATAAGTTTGGTCTCTTCCGTTTCTTGATCAAACATTGTTACAATACCCATGTTTGGTATTTTTTCTTCAAGCTTATCAAAAATTCTAATTCCAGTAACATCATGTTTATTAGCACAGATTTTTAATGTTTTTTCATAATCAATAGATATAAAATCTGATAAAATAAAGGCAATTGATTTCTTTTTAATTACACCTATTAAAAATCGAAGCGCTTCTGAAATATCAGTTTTTTTACTCAAAGGTTTAAATTCAATTAACTCTCTTATGATTCTTAAAACATGTGTTTTTCCCTTACTGGGTGGAATAAATAACTCTACATCATCCGAAAAAAGAATAAGACCTACTTTATCATTATTTTGTAATGCTGAAAAAGCTAGTGTTGCGGATATCTCGGTAATAATATTTTTCTTTAATGCGTTCTCTGTTCCAAATAATTCCGACCCACTTACATCAACCAATAACATCAGGGTCAACTCTCTTTCTTCTTCAAAAACTTTTACAAATGGCTCATTGTATCTGGCTGTTACATTCCAATCGATCGTTCTTACGTCATCTCCAAATTGATAATTTCTAACCTCGCTGAATGTCATTCCTCTCCCCTTAAAAACACTATGGTATTCTCCTCCAAAGATATTATTACTTAACCTTCTAGTTTTAATTTCAATTTTCCTTACTTTTTTTAAGAGATCTTTTGTTTCCACTTGTAAAAATTAAATTTTAATTTTCGAGAAATAATAATTTTAATAAATCATTAAGGTACCTCAACTTGATTGACAATTTTGTTTATGATATCCTCAGATGAGATGTTTTCTGCTTCTGCTTCATAGGTTAATCCAATTCTATGTCTTAAAACATCATGAATTACTGCCCTAACATCTTCTGGGATGACATATCCTCTTCTTTTAATAAAAGCATAGCACCTAGATGCGTTAGCCAAGTTTATACTCCCTCTAGGTGAAGCTCCAAAATTTATAAGAGGTTTTAACTCCTCCAGTCCATATTTCTCAGGATATCTAGTCGCAAAAATTAAGTTCAAAATATATTTTTCGATTTTCTCATCCATATAAACCAATCGAACTGATTCTTGAGCTTTAATTATTTCTTTTACTGAAACAACTGGCTTAATTACTCCAAAGCTATTGTTAATATTGGCTCTTACTATTTCTTGTTCATCATTAATATTGGGATAATCAATAACGGTTTTTAACATAAACCTGTCTATTTGAGCTTCAGGAAGTGGATAAGTCCCTTCTTGCTCAACTGGGTTTTGAGTTGCCATTACTAAAAAAGGAGGGGGTAACTTAAAAGTTTTATCTCCAATAGTCACTTGTTTTTCTTGCATAGCTTCCAATAAAGCTGATTGTACCTTAGCTGGAGCTCTATTAATTTCATCTGCTAAAACAAAATTTGCAAATACCGGTCCTTTCTTTATGGAAAAATCATTTTCTTTCATGTTATAAATCATTGTCCCTACAACATCTGCTGGGAGTAAATCAGGTGTAAATTGAATCCTGCTAAAACTTCCTTTAACAGCTTTGCTTAAAGAATTTATGGCAAGAGTTTTTGCTAATCCAGGAACTCCTTCTAAAAGTATATGCCCCTGTCCTAAAAGACCTATCAAGAGTCTTTCTATCATGTGTTTTTGACCAATAATTACCTTATTAATCTCTAGAGTTAATAAATCAATAAATGCACTCTCTTTTTCAATTTTCTTGTTGATTTCTTTTATGTCAACTTTTTTTTCGTTTTCCATTTTATTAAATTACTTATTATACTTAAGGGGATGCAATTTGAATAAAAAAAGTGGTTCAAATTGTTAACAATTGGTTAAAAATTCAAAGAATGCTGAAATTCTTAAATTATATGAGCTATTCTTGTATTTACTTCCTGAGGGACTAGATGTTTTATAGATTTTCTTTTAATTAACATCTCTCTTATGGTGGTAGATGATATTTCCATCACTGGAGCATCGTAAATCTTAACCATTTCGTGATTAATTAAATTATTTATTCTTTTGTTTAAATTTTTTCGAGGGTAAACACAAATTTGATGTTGTAATATTTTATGCGAATCCTTCCACAAATGCAAGCTATTTAAGTTGTCTTCTCCTAAAATTATATAAAATTTAGTGTCTGGATTATTCTTTACTAAGAAGTCAAGAGTATCAGCTGTATAATTTGGCTTAGGTAATTCAAACTCTACTTTAGAACAAATCATGTGTTGTTCATTTTTACAAAAATCCTCTACCATCTCTAGCCTAGTCATTTCATTTGAAATTTTTTCAGACTCTTTAAATGGGTTTAATGGGGTAACTACTAACCATAATTTGTTTAGCTTTAGTTTTTTGACAAAATATCTTGCAATTGAAACATGCCCATTGTGTAAAGGATCGAATGTGCCAAAAAATAAACCAATTTGTTTCATTGTTTTTCTAAAAATTGATTTACTAAAATGTAAGCTTCTTTTTTTGCATTTAACAAATCGTCATTGACTATCGTTTGGTCAAAATATTTTTCTTTCGACAACTCGAATTTAGCCTTAGAAATTCTAATATTAATGGAGTTTTTTGAATCTTTATTTCTAATATTTAACCTTGTTTTTAATTCCTCTAAACTTGGAGGTTTTACAAAAACTGATAATGCATTGTCTTTAAATATATTTTTCAATTTTATTCCACCTTCAACATCAATGTCAAAAATCACGTTATAATCTTTTAAAAGACTCTCAACAGATTGCTTTAGAGTCCCATAAAAAATCCCTTTATAAACTTCTTCAAATTCTAAAAAATCTCCTTTTTTAATTTTTTTATCAAAAATTTCTTTCTCTAGAAAATTATAGTCAACTCCATTTCTCTCATCTCCTCTTTTCTGTCTAGTGGTAGCAGAAATTGAAAAGATTAAATTCAAATCTTTTTGATTTAATAAGTGCTTAACCAAAGTAGTTTTTCCACTTCCTGAGGGTGCAGAAAAAATAATACATTTTCCTTTAGACATTACAATACATTCAAAAGTTGTTCTTTGATTTTTTCTAACTCATTTTTCATTTCAACTACAATTTGTTGCATCAATAAATTATTTGATTTTGACCCAATAGTATTAATCTCGCGACCAATTTCCTGGCTAATAAATATTAATTTTTTTCCTTTTTCAAGTTGTTTTTCATTAACTGTTTTTTTAAAAAAAATTATGTGGTTTTTTAATCTGACCAACTCTTCGTTAATATCTAACTTTTCTAAATGATAAATTAATTCTTGTTCAAATCTACTTTGATCTATTTCAACTTTAAGTTTGCCTAAATTTTTCTTTATTCTTTGCTTTATTGACTGAATTCTTTCAGGAGCTAATTTCTCTATCTCAATCAGCTTTTCATTAATTAAATTTAAATTATTTAAAAGATCTATTTCTAAAGATTTCCCCTCTTGAACTCTAAAACTTACTAATTCTTTAACAGCATACTTAACTAATTTTTTTATTTTTTCCGTGAATTTTTTATCAAGATTTGGGCGATTATTCTCAATAGAATTTGGAAGTGTAACCGCAATTTTTAAAAACTCCATATCAGTTCCAGAATTTATCTTTTTCAAATCTTTGATGTAAGATTTTATTACATCATGATTTAAATGAGAGCTGAAGTTATGTCCTGAAATTTTAAAATTAATTTTAAGATCAATCTTTCCCCTTTTTAAACTATTTAGAAGAATAGTTCTAATATCGTTCTCAATATTTCTAAATATTGGATTTAAATTATAATTAAAATCTAGGGTTTTACTATTCAGAGATTTTATATCCAAAGATATTTTTCCAAATTCAGAACCTGTATCGGCATTTCCAAAACCAGTCATTGATTGTAGCATGCCGTCAAAGTTACAAAAAAGAGAGGCTTAGTCTAATTTCCTAACCCAAATATTTCTCAAAGTTATTTGAGAGCAGCAATGGTTTTGAAGCGAAATAGGTCCGTCATCATGTGCTGTGTATTCTGGTTGACCGACATTAGTTGTAGTTCCAAAAATTTCGACATGATTTTGTATTAAAATTCCGTTATGGAAAACGGTAAAATACCCTGATTTAATTTTTTTACCATCTGAGTTAAACTCTGGAGCATCAAAAACAATATCATATGACTGCCACTCCCCGGGTTTTCTAGATGCATTAACAAGTGGAATATGTTGTTTATATACCGATCCAGCCTGCCCATTAACATAAGTTGGGCTTTTATAGCTGTCTAAAATTTGGATTTCATATCGGTCTTGAAAAAAAACTCCACTATTAGATCTTTTTTGATTTTTATGAGATACATCCTCGCTCGTTTTCCATTCTATATGTAATTGAACTGATCCGAATTTTTGTTTAGTTTCAATTCCTCCTGAGCCATCAAACACAACAGTCATAGATCCGTCATTATTAATTTTCCATTTAGATTCTTTTTTGGACCATTTTGCATTCCATCTTGACAAATCTGTTCCATCAAATAAAATAATAGCATCATTAGGAGGAGCGGAATCAGAACTGGAATAAACCACCTTAGGTATGGGTTCCCAAATTTCAGTAGGTGTAGATTTATCTTGTGAAGATCCAATAAGAAATGAAGTCAGAAACAAAAATAATTTTATGTTTTTAAAGGATATCATCCTTTTAAAGTTTGTTTAGTCTCTTTATTTTTTTGGTCCTCTTGATCTTGAATTTTATTTTGATTTGTAATAACTAACACATATCCCACTAAATAAAGCACAAAGATTACGCATCCAATTATAAACAATATTCCATTTAAGCTCATGTTAATTATTTTTTCTACTATCCGTTCTTCTTTGACGTAAAGCAATTGATAAAGATAAAATTGAAGGAACCCAAATTCCTACAAATATTCCCTCCAGCTGATTTCCAGTGAACCATAAAGTAACAGATAACAAAAAGGACAGAAAAGCTAATACTATAGGGTAGTATATTTCAAAAAATTTTTTCATTTTTTTTTTATAAGGTAATGTGTTTTTAAATTATAAAAAAATATATTATTTAATTCTATATAACATAGGCTGCCCCTATCCAATAGTTTTATGAAAAAGTATGTTTACTTTTTCAGCTCTATGCTTGCTGCATATACAACCTCTTTAGAATTTCCAATAAACAACTTGCCATTTATTAATAGAATTGGTCTTTTTAAAAAACTGTAATGAGAAATAATCATATCTCGATAATTTTTTTCTACAATTTCAACAAATTCCTTTTTTTTATCTCTAAATAAAATTGCTCTTTTATTAAATAACAATTCATAACTTTTAGATATACTATATAATTCATTTAAATCCAGTTCTGTTAAAGGTTGCTTTTTTAAATTGATTTTTTCCACTTCACTTAAATCCCATAGTTTCATAATATCCTTACAGGTAGAACAAGTGGAAAGAAAATATACTTTTTTCATTTATTTATAGTGTTAAAATTATATGTTTCTTTTGATATAATTTATATTTGAATAAAAAAAACCAATGAGTTCAAATAAAATGAAATTTAACACCAAGACAATCCATGGAGGGCAAATTCCTGAAAAAGGTTATGGGGCAGTAATGCCTCCAATATATCAAACCTCTACATATTCTCAATCAAGCCCAGGGAAGCACTTAGGGTATGAATACAGCCGAACTCATAATCCCACTAGACATGCCCTAGAAAGCTCTTTAGCAAGTATCGAAAATGGAGTTTATGGACTAGCTTTTGGTTCTGGATTAGCTGCGATTGATGCGGTTTTAAAACTGTTAAGTCCAGGTGACGAAGTAATCTCAACCAATGATTTGTACGGGGGTTCTTACAGATTATTTACAAAAATATTTGAAAATTTTGGAATTAAATTTCACTTTACCGGAATGAATGATCCTGTATCAGTTGAAAAGTTAATTAATGTAAATACTAAAATGATTTGGGTGGAAACTCCTACTAACCCAATGATGAATGTTATAGACATAAGTTCTTTAAGTAAAATTGCAAAATCAAGAAAAATTCTATTATCAGTTGACAATACATTTGCTACCCCTTTTTTACAACAACCTTTAAACTTAGGAGCTGATATTGTAATGCATTCAGCAACAAAATACCTTGCGGGACATAGTGATGTTGTTTTAGGAGCTCTGGTAGTTAATAATAAAGATTTAGCTGATAAACTTTATTTTATTCAAAATGCAAGTGGAGCGATTTGTGGTCCTATGGATAGTTTTTTAACATTAAGAGGTATAAAAACATTACACGTAAGAATGGAGAGGCATTGTCAAAATGCGAAAAAAATTGCTGTTTTTTTAAATAATCATAATGGAATTGAAAAAGTTTTTTGGCCTGGGTTTGAGACTCACCCAAATCACGTAATTGCTAAAAAACAAATGTCAAATTTTGGGGCCATGATATCCTTTACAACCAAAGGGAATGATTTTAATAAGGCAATTCAAATCATTGAAAAACTCAAAATATTCACCTTAGCAGAATCGCTGGGCGGGGTAGAAAGTCTTGCTGGCCACCCTGCGTCGATGACGCATGCTTCAATTCCTAAAAAAGATCGGGAGGCTTCTGGTGTTGTCGACTCTTTAATAAGACTTAGTGTCGGAATTGAAGACTCTGAAGACCTGATTTCAGATCTTAAACAAGCTATAGATATTTAAAAAATGATTTAAGTTAATTGATTAACTTAGAGTTATTATTTTAATGGTTTTTTACTAAAATTATTTCATTATGAAAAAAAGTATTGAAGATTTTATAACAGAAATAGGTGAAAGAAACTCTCAAGAACCTGAATTCATGCAAGCAGTAAGGGAAGTTTCCGAAACGGTAATACCCTATATTGTCTCTAATAAAATTTACCACGGAAAAAACATATTAATGCGTATGGTGGAACCCGAAAGAGTCCTAATGTTTAGAGTTAATTGGGTTGATGACAGTGGTGAAATTCGCGTTAACAGAGGATACAGAGTTCAAATGAATTCCGCTATAGGCCCTTACAAAGGAGGGTTACGTTTTCATCCTTCGGTGAATTTAAGCATCCTTAAATTCTTGGCTTTTGAACAAGTTTTCAAAAATAGTCTAACAACCCTTCCAATGGGAGGTGGTAAAGGTGGGTCTGATTTTGATCCAAAAGGAAAAAGTGATGGAGAAATTATGAGGTTTTGTCAAAGCTTTATGACTGAGCTTTTTAGATATATTGGCCCAAATACGGATATTCCTGCAGGAGATATTGGAGTTGGGGGAAGAGAAATTGGGTATATGTTTGGACAATATAAAAAATTAAAAAAAGAATTTACAGGGGTATTAACAGGTAAAGGATTATCGTGGGGAGGGTCTTTGATTAGACCTGAAGCAACTGGATATGGAACGGTATATTTTGCTGAAAACATGTTAAATCATGTAAAAAATTCTGTAAAAGGCAAAACGGTTGTTATTTCTGGCTCTGGTAATGTTGCGCAATTTGCTGCTGAAAAGTGTATTCAACTTTCTGCAAAAGTAGTCTCCTTATCTGACTCTTCTGGATCAATATATGATTCTGAAGGAATAACAGAAGAAAAACTTAAATACGTTATGGATTTAAAGAATAATAAAAGGGAAAGAATATCCGAGTATGTTAAAAAGTATCCTAAGGCTAAGTTTTATAAAAACCAAACACCTTGGGATATTCCTTGTGAAATTGCTTTACCATGCGCTACGCAAAATGAACTTAACGAGAAAAACGCGAAAAGTTTAATTAATAACGGATGCGTCTGTATTAGTGAAGGGGCTAATATGCCTTGCACTCCAGAAGCAATTTCTGTTTTTAGAAAAAACAAAGTCTTGTATGCCCCTGGGAAAGCTTCAAATGCCGGAGGAGTTGCTGTATCTGGCTTAGAAATGGCTCAAAATTCATTAAGATACAGTTGGACAAGAGAAGAGGTTGACAGTAGGCTAAAAGACATAATGTTAGATATTCACAATGCTTGTATTACACATGGACTGGAGGAAGGATATATAAATTATGAAAAAGGAGCTAATATTGCTGGGTTCATAAAAGTTGCAGATGCTATGCTGGCTCAAGGCGTGGTTTAGTTTTATTTAATTATAACTTCAAAATGCTAATATCAACTGAAGCCATTGCTTTAAGTTCAATCAAATATTCAGAAAGCAGTATTATAATTAAATGTTTTACTCTTTCTGACGGGATAAAATCCTATTTGATTAAAGGAATAAGATCTCAAAAAAAAAAATCTCTAAATATTGGTCTTTTTCAACCATTAACCATATTAGAAATTGATGCAAACCATAGAAATACTGGAAATTTAGAAAGTATTAGAGCTGCAAAAATAGTTTCCCCTTACAAGACAATTCCTTTTGATATAATTAAAAATACTATTGTTTTATTTTTATCTGAGGTTTTGTCTAAAAGCATCCAAGAGGAGGAAAAAAACGAGAATCTTTATGATTTTATTAAAAAATCTTTAATCTGGCTTGATTCTAGTGATAGTTATGTCAATTTTCATATTCATTTTTTGATAAAATTTTTTAAATATTTAGGTATATCTCCAGATGAAAGTAATATACATTTGTCTTTTTTTGATATGATAAACGGAGCGTTTTGTGATTACTCAAAAAATGAAAATTATATTTCAGGATCTGTAATAAAACATTTTAAAGAATTTTTAGGCACAAATTTTGATGAGTTATGTGTTACAATTGAATCTTCTTTACAAAGAAAAGAATTGTTAGAATTTTTAATAAAGTATATGCAAATACATTTAGAAGACTTTAGAAGGCCTCAATCACTTAATATCATGTATGATCTTTTTAAAAAAAGGTAAATTTATTTTTGTTGTCTTTTTGATAATTTCTTTAAATACCTTTTCTCAAAAATTGGTTGTTAAGGACTTAAATGAGGGATTCATAATCCCTAATGTTACTATTTATAACACTAAAAAAACAACAACTATAATTTCTGATTTTAATGGCTATTTAAATCTTTCTGAGTTCAAAAAAAGTGATACCATAACTTTTAGTCACGTCGCATATGAAAAATTGCAAATCCAGGTAAATAAGATCTTGCAATCAGATAAAGATGTTTATGACGTTTACTTAAATCCTAGTACTCAAACACTGTCTGAAATTATTTTATCTGTAGGAAGAAACAGAGGAAGTAAAGAAAAAATTTCCAAAAAAGTTTCTTTAATAACAGCTAAAAAAACTGAGCTGGACTTACCCCAAACTTCTGCTGATTTATTGTATTATGGTGGAGGTGTTAGAATTCAAAAAAGTCAAGGTGGGGGAGGAAGCCCCGTTATTAGAGGCTTTGAAGGCAATAGAGTTTTACTTGTTATAGACGGAGTAAGGATGAATAATGCGATTTATAGATCTGGACACCTTCAAAATGCTATTACGATTGACCCCAACACATTAGAAAGAACTGAGGTTATCTTTGGGCCAGCGTCTGTAGGATATGGTTCAGATGCGTTAGGAGGAGTGGTTCATTTTTACACTCGAACACCTAAAATAAATAATGAAAAAAAATGGATTGTGATGGGTTCTAATTCTCTCAACACTATTTTAAATCATAATATAAATAATTTAAACCTCGAGCATAGCAAAGAAAATTGGGCAAGTTTCACGAGTTTTTCTTACTCTAACTTTGGTAATATAATAATGGGAAGAAATAGAACTCATGGGTTTGAAAATTGGGGATTAAACAAACATTCTCTTATTAGCGAAAAAATTAATGAGGAAAATTTTATAAATAAAAATCCTACTGTTCAAAAAAACACAAACTATTCTCAATTTGATTTTTTACAAAAATTTAATATTAAAATTTCTGAATCATCAAATTTCGTGTTAAACTTACAACATTCTAAATCATCTAATATTGATCGTTATGATAAGTTAAGCGAATACAGCTCTAAAGAAAATCTGAAATATTCGCAATGGTACTATGGACCACAAAAAAGAACATTAATTTCATCTACTTATAATTTTATCGATGATAAAATATGGTTAAAAAAAGGGTCTATAGTCGCTGCTTTTCAAAAAATTAAAGAATCCCGATACAACAGAAAGTTTCAATCACTTGTGCTAAATTCTCAAATAGAAAATGTAGATCTTTTTTCTTTAAATGCCGATTTTGTTGGAAATAAAACAGATATATCTTCTCTTTCTTATGGTTTTGAGTTCACTTATAACGATGTAAATTCAGTTGCATTCGGGGAAAAACTTGTTAAAAATGACTTATTGCTTTTAAGTTCAAAAGACCCCAGTTCAATTTTTAAAATTCCTACAAGATATCCTAGTGAAGGCAGCAACTATAGTACTGCAGCATCCTATTATGAGTTTAGGAAAGATCTTTCTGAAAAATCTAATTTTAATTTTGGGATGAGATACAGTATAACATGGTTAAATGCGAACTGGGAAGAGGAAGCTTTAATAGATGCTAATTTAAGTTCTATACAAACAAAAAACTCTTCGTTAACTGGTAGCTTAGGTTACGTTACAAGATCAAAAAATAATTGGCAAATAAATGCTAATTTTTCTAGCGGATTTAGATCTCCAAATATTGATGATATGGGGAAAATTCGAGAAAACAGAGGAGTGCTTTCTGTCCCCAACAAACAACTAAAACCAGAATATGCTTATAGTTCAGATTTAGGTCTTACTAAGTTTTTTAACAATAAGCTTAACATTTTATCTCTCAATCTATTTTACACGCATATTACAAACCATATTATTAGAGATTATTTTGAAATTTTAAATGATAAGTCAACCGAAAATCCTCAAACAATTCTTTACAATTTTGAAGAAGTCAAAACTATGGCAAATATTAATTCAGGTAGAGCTTATATTTATGGATTCTCATTTGATTCCGAGGCTGAAATTTCGAAAAAGCTTTCTTTTAAAAGTAACATAACCTATACTAAAGGAGGTAGTGTTCAAAACCCATATCCATTACCCTCGATATCTCCTGTTTTTGGTTCTTTTTATTTAAAATGGATACATTCTAGAACAAAATTGCAATTCTCATATAAGTTTTCCAGAAGTAAAAAACCAAAAGATTATAGTATGGGTGGTGAAGATGGATTAGAAGAGACTCCTTTAATAGGTTATAGCGATGGGATCGCTCAATACTACGGAATGCCTTCTTGGGGAGTTGTAAAGTTCTCATCTTCTTATAAATTTTCAGATAATTTAAAGGCGACATTAATTTTTGATAATTTGTTTGATGTACATTACAGAGAGTTCGCGTCAGGAATATCTTCGCCTGGCAGAAATTTAAATATTGTTTTAGAACATAAGTTTTAAAAAAATTTCATCTAAAATGGTTACTTTCGCTTTTTATCAAAATTTCATTTTATCAAAATGGCTTTTAAGGAATACAAAGGATTAGAACTTTCAAAAATTGCTAAAGAAATTTTAAAAGATTGGGATTCCAATCAATCGTTTGAAAAAAGCATTAGCCTTAGAGATGGTGCTCCTAAGTTTGTTTTTTATGAAGGGCCTCCATCTGCAAATGGAATGCCTGGCATCCATCATGTAATGGCAAGAAGTATTAAAGATATTTTTTGTAGATATAAAACATTAAAAGGGTTTCAGGTAGACAGAAAAGCTGGTTGGGATACTCATGGTTTGCCTATAGAACTGAGTGTTGAAAAAGAACTGGGTATTTCTAAATTAGATATTGGTAAGTCAATAACTGTTGAAGATTATAACACTGCTTGTAAGAAAGCTGTTATGCGCTACACTGATGTTTGGAACGATTTGACAAAAAAAATGGGCTATTGGGTGGATATGCAGAACCCATATGTAACCTATAAACCTAAATATATAGAGACAGTATGGTGGTTATTGAAAAATCTTTTTGATAAAGGTCTAATTTATAAAGGCTATACAATACAGCCATATTCACCAAAAGCAGGAACTGGATTAAGCTCTCATGAATTAAACCAACCGGGCACATATCAAGATGTAACAGACACCACGGTTACTGCTCAATTTGAAGCAATAAAAAGCACTTTGCCTAGTTCAATACTACAGCGTGGTTCCGTTTATTTTTTAGCTTGGACAACTACACCTTGGACTCTCCCATCGAATACCGCATTAACTATTGGACCTAAAATTAAATACACTATAGTTTCTAGTTTTAATCAGTATACTAACAAACCAATTAATGTGATTCTAGCAAAAGATCTAGTTTCAAAAGTATTTTCAGGAAGTTTTATTGAAGTTGAAAATGAAGACGAATTAAGGTTATATACAAAGTTAAAAACCAAAATACCTTACTTAATTAAAGAAACTATTATTGGAAAAGAATTAATTGGAGTTAAGTATAAACAGCTTTGGAGTGGAGCTCCCCTTCCTTATCAAAATGCAGAAAATGCATTTAGAATAATAGGTGGAGATTTCGTAACTACAGAAGATGGAACTGGTATTGTTCATACAGCTCCTACTTTTGGTGCTGACGATGCTAAAGTCGCAAAAGAAGCAATCCCCGAAGTTCCTCCAATGCTAATTTATGATGAAAACCAACAGCTTGTTCCGCTAGTTGATTTACAAGGTAAGTTTAGGCCTGAGTTAGGGAAATTAGGCGGTAAATATGTGAAAAATGAATATTATAATAATCCAAATGAAATTCCTGATAGATCTGTAGATGTAGAAATTGCCATTCAATTAAAGGAAGAGAATAAAGCATTTAAGGTTGAAAAATACTTACATAGTTATCCCAACTGTTGGAGAACTGACAAGCCTATTTTATATTATCCTTTGGATTCATGGTTTATTAAAGTAACTCAAAAAAGAGAGCTTTTAACTAAGCTAAACGAGTCTATAAACTGGAAGCCCAAATCAACAGGGGATGGAAGATTTGGTAATTGGCTTTCTAATGCAAATGATTGGAATCTCTCTAGATCTAGGTTTTGGGGAATTCCTTTACCTATTTGGAGAACAGAAGATTCCAAAGAAACGATTATAATTGGTTCAGTTGAAGAGTTAAAAATTGAAATTTCTAAGGCAATACATTTAGGTTTTATGGAAGAAGACCCTTTTGATTCTTTTGAAACAAATAACATGGAAGAGTCTAATTACAATAAGATTGATCTTCATAAAAACATTGTTGATGAAATAATTTTATCTTCAAAAAATGGACAAAAAATGTATCGAGAGGCCGATTTGATAGATGTTTGGTTTGATTCTGGGTCTATGCCTTATGCGCAATGGCACTATCCCTTTGAAAATAAAGAGATGATTGATAGCAACATAGCGTTTCCTGCTGATTATATCGCTGAAGGAGTAGATCAAACTCGAGGATGGTTTTACACTTTACACGCTATTAGCTCACTGGTTTTTGGTTCTATCTCATATAAAAATGTAATTTCTAACGGACTTGTCTTAGATAAAAATGGGCAGAAAATGTCTAAAAGATTAGGAAATGCAGTGGATCCTTTTAAAACTATTGAAGATTTTGGACCCGATGCCACAAGGTGGTATATGATTAGCAATGCGAACCCTTGGGATAATTTGAAATTTGATTTATCTGGAATTGAAGAAAGTAAACGTAAATTTTTTGGAACACTTTACAATGTGTATTCATTTTTCACCCTTTATGCCAATATTGACAAATTTGATTTTAGCGAAAAAGAATTAAATAATAGTGAAAAACCTGAACTAGATAGGTGGATAATTTCTGAACTTCACTCTTTAATTAATGAAGTTGACGATCATTATTCAAAGTATGAACCAACAAAAGCAGCCAGATCTATTTCTAAATTTGTTCAGTTATACTTGAGTAACTGGTACGTTCGACTTTCTAGAAGAAGGTTTTGGAAAGGGTCTTACGAAAAAGATAAAATAAGCGCATACCAAACCTTGTTTACATGTCTAATAGAAATTGCGAAAATCTCCTCTCCAATAGCTCCTTTTTTTATGGACCGCTTATATTGTGATTTGATTTCTAATACAAATTTTAATTCCTTTGAATCTGTTCACCACACTAACTTTCCAATTTCAAAAAGTGAACTAATAGATGTTGAATTACAAAAGAAAATAAGAAAAGCTCAAATAATTTGCTCCTTAATTTTATCATTAAGGAAAAAAGAAAAAATTAAAGTTCGTCAACCTCTTTCAAAAATAATGATACCTTACTCTAATTTGAATGAAAAGCTTGAACTTGAAGAAGTCTCTGAACTGATAAAATCAGAAGTTAATGTAAAAGAAATTGAATTAATCAGCAATTCTTCTGGAATTTTGGTAAAAAAAGTGAAGCCTAATTTCAAAAGCTTAGGGCCTAAACTCGGAAAACTTTTGTCTACAGTAAATTTACAAATAAAAGGTTTTGGTGATAATGAAATTAAAAAAATAGAAAAAGGTGAGTCTATTTCAATTAATGTTGATTCTAATAAGATAATTCTTGAAGCCCAAGATTTAGAGGTGGTTTCTGAGGATATTCAAGGATGGCTAGTGGCCTCTGAAAACAATATT
Source organism: Cryomorphaceae bacterium BACL29 MAG-121220-bin8 (assembly GCA_905181705.1). GTDB lineage: Bacteria > Bacteroidota > Bacteroidia > Flavobacteriales > Flavobacteriaceae > MAG-121220-bin8. The sequence continues at coordinate 694,976 of CAJIYP010000003.1, forward strand.
ACTGTAGCTTTAGACGTTATGTTAAATGAAGGCTTAAAAAACGAAGGAATCGCTAGAGAACTAGTGAACAGAATTCAAAATCATAGAAAAGAAATTGGATTATTAGTGACTGATAAAATTATTTTAAAAATTCAGAAGGATAATATAATTGAAAAAGCTATTTTTGAGAATAGAGACTACATTGTAAACGAAACTTTAGCTGATGATTTAATTTTAGAAAGTTCTATAAAAAAAGGAATTGAAATTAAATTTGATAATGTTGACACAAAACTAAGTATACATAAAAATAATTAATCATGGCGAATTCACGTTATTCTGATAAAGATTTAAAATATTTCAAAAATTTAATTGAAGGAAAAATAAAGAAAGCTCAAAACGATCTTGCTTTAATTAAAAGTGCTTACATGAACGATGGAAATAATGGAACAGAAGATACTTCTCCTACTTTCAAGGCGTTTGAAGAAGGCTCTCAAACCATGTCAAAAGAAGCAAATACTCAGCTTGCTATCAGACAAGAAAAGTTTATTAGAGACTTAAAAAGTGCTCTTATTAGAATTGAAAACAAAACTTATGGAGTTTGTCGAGAGACCAGTAAGTTGATAAACAAAAAAAGACTAGAGTTAGTCCCTCATGCAACTTTAAGTATTGAGGCAAAAAACAAAATGTCTTAAAATTTATATTTACTTTCTTTTTTAGTTATGAGTTTTAACAAGTCTATTTTAATTATATTTTTTATTCTATTAATAGATCAAATTTCTAAAATTTATATTAAGGTTAATTTTCCCTTAACCCTTTATGGATCTGATGCTTTAGTGGATTTAGGTTGGTTTAAAATGTTATTTGTTGAAAATAAAGGAATGGCATGGGGAGCAAAAATAAGTGACTTCATCCCCTTTATCAGTGAAAGATTAGGAAAGCTAATTTTAACTTTGGTAAGAATTGCAGCAGTACCCTTAATTTTTTACTGGCTAAATGAATCCATTAAAAAAAGAGAAAGTAAACTTTTAATTATTAGCATTTCTTTGGTTCTGGCTGGAGCTTTAGGAAATTTAATTGATTCTATTTTTTATGGATACCTTTTTACCGATAGTTACCTCAATATTGCTTCATTTAGTCCTGGTAATGGATACGAATCCTTTCTTTACGGACACGTAGTCGACATGCTTCAATTTCCAATGTTTACTTGGGAATGGCCAAATTGGTTGCCATATATAGGTGGAGAAAGTTTTACTTTTTTTGAACCAGTCTTTAATATTGCTGATACAGCCATTAGTACTGGAGTTGGTATTATGTTGGTTTTTAATAAAAGAATTTTTCCCTAAAAATTATAGATTTTTGTTGGAGTAATACAATAGTCCATTTTAATATCATTTATAGTTATATCTTCAATTTTTTCAATTGGGTCAAAAAATGACAAACCTATTTTAAGAGTTTCAATTGGGCACTTTTTTAGAAGCATATCGTAATATCCTCCACCATATCCAACTCTGTGACCAGTTGAGTCGAAACAAAGCAAAGGAATAAATATCACCTCAATTTCATTTTCGTTTACATTAATCCCCGAATGAGGTTCAGAGATACCTAGTTCATTTATTTTTAATAAAGTTGCGTCAGTAAGAAGGAAGTTGGTTATGATTTTATTTTTGAAATCTGTCTTAGGCAAAACTACATTCTTGTCCTTTCCTTGAATAATTTGAATAATTAATTTCGTGTCTATTTCATTTTTTTTTTCAATCGGGAAAAAAATATGATAATTGCTATGATTCCAAATATTCATATTTAAGGATCTATTAGCAATTTGAAGACTTAATTCTTCACTATCTTGTTCACTCAAAGAATTTCTTTTACTTTTAAAAACCAATCTTAGATCTTCCTTTAGCACTATTTCTTTATTTTAAATTTATTACCCTTGTAAATAATATAAGGCATTGGTAGAAGAACTGAAATAAAATATGCAATAGATGCTGTAGATTCATCAAAAACTATATAAAACATTAAAAAAATTAATGAAGAATATATTGCAAGGTTTATAAAAAACTTTTTAAAAAAAATAAGATAATTTTTTAAATCAAAAGACTCTTTCTCCTTTTTAGACATAGTATTATAACCAGCTAATAACATGTCTGCATTATTTTCATTTGTTAGATACGCAGCTCCAATAAAACAAATATTTGTTATAACTATTGCAATAAACATTTCAGTTTCCATAGATTTATTAGGTGTAAATTTAAAAATAATTATTTTAGCAAAGTGAGTAAAACTACCCAGAACCCAGAATTCTCTACGCTTCCTAATCTTCCTGGTGTATATCAATTTTTTAATGATTCAAATAAAATCATCTATATAGGTAAGGCTAAAAATTTAAAAAAAAGAGTTAGTTCTTATTTTCAAAAGAACATAGGTTCTCAAAAGACAAAAAATCTTGTAAAAAACATAGCAGACATTAAACATGTTGTTGTTTCTTCTGAATCTGATGCGCTTTTATTAGAAAACTCTCTTATTAAAAAATACCAACCAAAATACAATATCTTGTTGAGAGATGACAAAACATATCCATGGATATGCATTAAAAACGAAAGATTTCCCAGAGTTATGTTTACAAGAAAACTGATAAAAGATGGATCTGAATATTATGGCCCATACACCAATTATAAAACCATTAACATTTTACTTGATTTAATCAATAATCTATATCCACTAAGAATTAGCAATTATAATCTTTCTGAAAAACAAATTAATTCTAAAAACGAAAAACTATCCCTTAGGATTTTGAAAAAGGCTGGAAATACTATCATTCTTGGTTTTCAAATGGGAAAATCTATAAATTCAAGTGAGGCTTTAATTTCAGAAAAAGAATACGATTATAATATTAATTCCGTCAAACAAATACTAAAGGGAAAGTTTTCTCCATCCAAAGAGCTATTAAAGAAAAAAATGCTAGAACATTCTGAAAATATGGATTTTGAATATGCTCAAAAAATTAAAGAAAAAATGGAGCTTTTAGTTAACTATCAGTTCAAATCGACAGTGGTTAGCTCTAAACTAAATAACATTGATGTTTTTAGTATTCTTTCAGACCCAACTCATGCCTATGTAAATTATCTTCAAGTTGCTTATGGTCGTATAGTAAGATTCCATAACGTAGAAATTAAAAAAAAATTAGATGAAACGGATAGTGATCTTTTGTTAATGTGTATTGTAGATTTAAGAAACAAGTTTGATTCAAAAAACAAAACAATTATAAGTCCATTTGAATACAACGGATTAATACCTGCAAAGTTTATTATTCCAAAATCAGGAGATAATAAAAAACTTCTTGAACTTTCAAAAAAAAATATTTCATATTTTAAAATAGAAAAATTAAAAAAAATTCAAATTGTTGACCCTGAGAGACATGCAAAAAGAATTTTAGATCAAATGAAGAAGGATTTAAGACTTAAAACAAATCCAGTTCATATTGAGTGTTTTGATAATTCAAATATTCAAGGTTCAAACCCAGTGGCAGCTTGCGTTGTATTTATAAATGGTAAGCCAGCAAAAAAGGAATACAGGCATTATAATATTAAAACAGTGGAAGGGCCTGATGATTATGCCTCTATGGAAGAAGTTGTTTTCAGAAGATATAAAAGAATGATTGAGGAAGAAAAAAAGTTGCCAAGCGTAATTATTATTGACGGAGGAAAAGGACAACTAAGCTCTAGTGTATCCGCTTTAAAAAAATTAAATTTACACAACAAAATCCTTGCGTTAGGCATTGCAAAAAGACTAGAAGAAATATTTTATCCCTCAGATCCAATTCCCCTATACCTTGATAAAAGATCCGAAACATTAAGGGTAATACAGCACATGAGGAATGAAGCACATCGCTTTGCGATTACTTTTCATAGAAATAAAAGAAGCGGACAAGCATTAAATTCTTCTCTTGACTCCATCACTGGAATTGGAGAAAAAACAAAAATCGCACTTTTAAAAAAATATAAATCATTAAAAAAAATAAGAGAAACTCCAAAAGAATTAATAGTAGCAGATATAGGCGTTTCTAAAACAGAAAAATTAATGTCTTTTTTAAATTCATCCAAATAGTATTTTATATTTTTGCAGCTATGCGAATAAAATTTTTGTTGGTTTGTAGCTTTTTTTGCCTTTCCAATTTAATGTCCAGTCAAAGTATTGTAGGTAGTAGCTTGCCATTTGTGAAAACCTCTTCTAATTCTTTTAAAACTGGGGAGTTCATGAAGTTCAGGCTACATTATGGAATTTTTAATGCTAGTTACGCTACTCTCGACTTACAAAAAAGTTCGATAAATTCTCAAGAAGTTTATAAAGCTGTCGCCATAGGAAGAACTACAGGAATTGCTAGGTTATTTTTTAAAGTAGAAGATCGTTATGAAACCTATTTTAGTAAAACCCTTGTTCGCCCATTAAAATCAACACGAAACATCAATGAGGGAGGGTACACAAAAAACGTAGAAATTGACTACGATTATAACATTAAAGAAGCGATTGTAAACGATATTAAAAATAAAGAAACTAATAGAGTTTCTATTGAAGAAAATGTTCAGGATTTAATTTCAACTTTTTATTATTTGAGAAATCATTTTGATGTAAAAAAATTAAAAATTGATGATTTTATTAGAATAACTATTTTTTTTGATGCTGAAAACTATAACTTTAAAATGAAGTTTTTAGGTTATGAGGATATAAAAACAAAATTTGGCGTAATTAATTGTTTAAAATTTAGACCTTTCATTGAGTCTGGCAGGGTTTTTAAAGATAGCGAAAGTCTTTCCCTTTGGGTAAGTAACGATGACAATAAAATTCCAATAAAAATAGAAGCTGGATTAAGAATTGGTTCCATTGAGGCAGATTTAGAAGAGTTTAAAGGACTTAAACATCCGTTTAAAATTAAAGTACAATGAATAGGTTTTACATAATTATAAGTTTTATTATTATTATTATTTCTTGTGAAAAAACTCCCAAAGCTGAAACTCCTATTATAATTAAAGAAAAAATAATAAAGCAGTTTGGTTATACCCTAAATGATTTTGATGTGGTAAAAGATACAGTAAAAAATGGCGATTCTTTTGGAACAATTTTAGAAAAAAATAATTTATTTTATCCTCAAATTTATAATATAGTTCAAAAGGCAAAACAAGTTTACGATGTAAGAAAAATAAATATTGGTAAGCCCTACACTATTCTCTTTTCTAAAGATAGTTTAAGAACTCCTCAAGTATTTGTATATCAGCCAAATTTAATTGATTATGTAATCGTTTCTTTGACAGATTCTTTGTGGGCTGAAAAAAAATCTAAAGCAGTTAAATTAATTGAGTTTGAAGCGGAAGGCATAATTACTAGTTCACTTTCTGAGACAATGGAAGAAAAAAAATTATCTCCATTATTATCAAATGAATTATCAGAAATATATGCTTGGACTATTGACTTTTTTAGACTTGAGAAAGGGGATAACTTTAAAGTAATTTATTCCGGAAAATATGTGGATGATTCTATATATGTCGGATTAAATAGAATTCATTCTGCTTATTTTGAACATAGAAAAAAACCTTTTTATGCTATTGAGTTTGAAACGGATTCGAAAAGAGGAATATTCGAGTATTTTGACGAAAAAGGGAAAAATTTAAGAAGGGCTTTTCTAAGAAGTCCCGTACAGTTCAGTAGAATTTCCTCTAGATATAATCTAAAAAGAAAAATAGCATATTACGGAAGAGTTCGTCCTCATCTAGGGACAGATTTTGCCGCTCCCGTTGGTACTGAGATTAGAGCTACCGCAAGCGGAACTGTTGTTAAAGCAGGATATACCAGAGGAAACGGAAATTATATAACTATAAAACATAACTCGACTTACTCAACTCAATACCTACACATGAAAAAAAGAGGTGTTAAAAAGGGACAATTTGTAAAACAAGGAGATTATATAGGTAGTGTGGGGATGACAGGCAATACATCTGGACCACATGTATGCTATAGGTTTTGGAAAAACGGAAAACAGGTAGATCCATTACGCCAAAAACTTCCTGAGGCTAAGCCAATTTCTAAAGATTTAAAAGATAAATACTTAACTTACATGAAACCTATTAAACAACAGCTGGATTCTATAGGCTCTAATGTTAAGGTTTTAGATAATTCGATAGCTAACAACTAAATAATGTCATTAAAAAACACAAACCCATCTCAAACATCTTCCTGGAAGTCTTTGAATTCACACTTTGAAAAAGTTAAAGACTTGGAGATGAAAGAAATGTTTAAAAATGAAAATAGAGCTGATGATTTTACTATCAATTGGGGTGATATTTCATTAGATTTTTCTAAAAATAGATTAAATAAAACGACTCTTGATTTACTATTAAATTTAGCTACCCAGTGTGATTTAAAAAACTCCATTGAAAAACAATTTAATGGAGATAAAATAAATAAAACTGAAAATAGAGCTGTTTTACATACTGCTATAAGAGCAAGCGCTGATGAAAACATAATAGTGGATAACAAGAATATTATTCCTTCTATTATAAAGTCTCGTCAGAAAATTAAAACATTTACTGATGACGTAATTTCTGGTAAAATAAAAAGCCATACAAATAAGATCTTCAAAGATGTAGTAAATATTGGAATTGGAGGTTCTGATTTAGGTCCAGTTATGGTCGTAGAATCATTAAAATATTATCGCTCAAGGCTTAAATCTCATTTTGTTTCTAATGTTGACGGAGACCATGTTTTGGAAATTTTAAAAGAATTAAATCCTGAAACAACTCTTTTTATTGTTGTTTCAAAAACTTTTACAACTCAAGAAACTATTTCAAACGCAAATACTATAAAAGATTGGTTGGAAGCAAGTTTAGGAGAAAAAAGCATAAAAAGTCATTTTGCTGCCGTTTCTACAAACACTAAAGAGATAGAGGATTTTGGTATAAATTCTGAATATGTTTTTTCTATGAACGATTGGGTTGGTGGACGATTCTCTCTTTGGAGCTCAGTAGGTCTTTCTATTAGTTTGTCCATCGGATCTAAAAATTTTGAAAACCTTTTAGAAGGTGCCCGTAAAATGGACCGCCATTTTAAATCATCTTCTTTTGAAAAAAATATTCCTGTTATTTTAGCATTAATCAGCATTTGGTATAATAATTTTTTTAAATGTGAAACAGAAGCTGTTATTCCTTACTCACAATATTTGAGTAAACTACCTGCTTACCTTCAACAGGCAGTAATGGAGAGTAATGGCAAAAACGTTGATAGAAATGGAGAAAACGTATCTTATCAAACAGGTAACGTAATATGGGGAAATACAGGAACTAATTCACAACATGCTTTTTTTCAGTTAATACACCAAGGAACAAAATTAATTCCATGTGATTTCATTGGTTTTAAAAAACCACTTTTCGAACAAAATACTCAACATGACAAGTTAATGTCTAACTTTTTTGCTCAAACAGAAGCCCTGATGATGGGTAAAAACCATAAAGATGTAGAATTAGAATTAAACAAATCAACTCTCAATAAAGATGAGATTAACTTTTTATTGCCATTCAAGGAGTTTAATGGTAATAAACCGACCAATACTATTTTGATAAAAAAATTAACTCCAGAATCTCTAGGTAGTCTAATAGCTATGTATGAACATAAAATTTTTGTTCAGGGAGTAATCTGGAATATTTTTAGCTATGATCAATGGGGCGTTGAGCTAGGTAAACAATTAGCCTCAAAATTATTGGAAGAAATTGAAAAAAAAGAGCCAAAAACTCACGATTATTCTACTAATTCTCTTCTGAAAAAATATTTAAAAAATTAAGACACTTATTCACAAAAATTGTTCAAAAAATTAATACTACATTTGAGTTTTGTTAGCAAAAAATAGTCAAATTTGTATTTAAATAACTAAAACTAATAACTATATGAAAAAAATATCTTTAATGTTAACAGTTCTGCTTGTTTCTGGGTTCTGTTACGCACAAAATATTGTAACTGGTACAATAATCGATTCCGAAATGGGTAAGGGATTGCCTGGAGCCACTATTATTGTTAAAGGAACAAATATTGGAGTCAATACAGATTTTGATGGGAAATTTGAAATTATTTCTGATAATTCTGGAACATTAATAGTTTCTTTTGTTGGCTACGCTAGTCAAGAAATTGAATTTGACAAGTCAATGGACATTACCGTTTCCTTAAAAGTTTTAGGCTTATCTGGAGTTACTGTTTTTGGAACTGCAGATTTTGCTATTGATAGAGATCAGGCTGTAACTCAGTCTACTTTGACTGCAGCAGATATTCAAGAAAGAATAGGAAACCTAGAGCTTCCTGAAATGCTTAATTCAACACCTGGTGTATACGCTACAAAAGGCGGGGGTGCTTTTGGAGACTCAAGAATTAACTTAAGAGGTTTCGATTCTCAAAATATAGCTGTTTTAATTAATGGTATTCCAGTAAATGACATGGAAAATGGAAGGGTTTATTGGTCTAACTGGGCTGGGCTCTCTGATGTAGTGTCAGCTATGCAAGTACAAAGAGGGCTTGGGGCTTCAAAGCTGGCTATATCTTCAGTTGGTGGTACAATTAACATTTTAACAAAATCTACTGATCTGAATGAAGGTGGAAAGATTTCAACTATGGTTGGGAATGATGGCTTCACCAAAAGTGTAATGGCTTATAACACTGGAGAATTGGATGGAGGACATGCTCTTTCGGTATTATTTTCAAGAACAGCGGGGGATGGCTATGTAGATGGAACAATGTTTGAAGGATATAACTATTTTCTTGGATATGGATGGAAAGACAGTGCAAATAAACATAATTTACAACTAATAATTACTGGAGCTCCTCAAACACATAATCAAAGAACTAGCAGCTTTTATAACATGGCTAAAGTTGAGGATTATCAAAAATATGGTATAAGGTATAACTACAACCACGGATATTTAAATGGGCAAGAGTTTAATCAAAGAAAAAACTTCTATCACAAACCGCTTGCTTCTTTGAACTGGGAATATAAAATAAACGAATCTACTAATCTGTCCGCTTCAGCTTATTACTCCATTGGAAGAGGAGGTGGAACTGGAGACATTGGCCGTTTAGATGGTAAATACGCAAGTGATTCGCGTTTTAGAAATCCGGCTAATGGTCAAGTTAATTGGGATAAAATTTACGCATCTAATTCAGGTCAGCAAACAAATTTTTATGGTTTCTCATATAATAATGTGGCTGATCCTGCTACGGGTCTATTTATTGTAAATGATCAAGATGAAACAGTGAATGGAGTGAAAAGAAATGGAATAGTTAGAAGAGCATCTATTAATTCTCACAACTTTTTGGGCAGTATTATAAATATTCAAAAAGAGTTTAATGATAATTTAACTTTGAACTTTGGTTTTGATTTAAGATCTTACAAAGGGATTCATTACAGAAGATTAGATCACTTAATTGGAGCGGATGGTTATAGAGATTTTGACAATAAAAATTATGCTGGCGGAAGTGCAGTAAGAACAAAAACTTATAGTTCTATGCTAGGGAAACAATGGAACGTGTTCAAGTCTACCGATGATGAAGAAAAGATTGATTACCATAACGATGGGAAAGTAAGATGGATGGGGACTTTTGCTCAATTACAATATAAAATAAATGATTTTTCTGCATTTTTCCAGGGAGCGATTTCTAGCCAAGGATTTCAAAGAGTAGAATACTTTAATCAAGTTGGAACTGCCACGACTGATTGGAAAAGCATTACTGGAGGAAATGTTAAAGCTGGAGTTAATTACAATATTGACATAAAAAATAACATTTATGTAAATGGAGGTTATTATTCCAAACAACCTAATTTCGATGCGGTTTACATTAATTATGGGAATAATTTAAATCCTGATTTAAAAAACGAAACCATCACAGGCTATGAGCTTGGTTATGGACATGTTTCTAACAAACTTAGAATGAATGTTAATGTTTATAAAACTACATGGGAAGATAGATTTCTTTCAGATGGGGTTTCTGTTGGTGGAAACAGAGGAACTGCTAACTACTACGGAATCAAACAAATTCACTCTGGAATTGAATTTGATGGTGAAATTCAGTTAAGTCCTTTTGTCTCTGTTCAAGGTATGTTGTCTGTTGGAAATTATGTTTACGGAAGTGACGTTGTTGCTGATGTGTTTGATTCGTCAAGGACTAAAATCGGAACATCAAAACTTTTCTTAGATGGTGTTAAGGTAGGTGATGCTGCTCAGACCACCTCTAGACTAAACTTTAAAGTTAGTCCAACTGACTTGTTTGGGTTTAATATTAGTATGTTTTCAGCATCTCAACTTTATGCGAATTTTAACCCTGAAGATTTTGATACTGATGGAGATATGGCAATGATGATCCCTTCATATGAGTTATTTGATTTTGGTTCATCTTACAAATTATCTATTGCAAAAGAAACTATTTATGTAAGATTAAATGTTAATAATATTTTTGACAATCATTATATTTCAGAATCATCAACTAATATAATGGCTAATGCTGGAGATCCAACTTATCTTGGTGTTCACACTGGAAACAGAGCCTTCCCTGGGTGGGGAAGAACTTGGAATTTAGGATTCAGATATAATTTCTAATATTAAGTTTTATTACAATAAAAAAGCCTCTTTATTATAAAGAGGCTTTTTTATTTAATATCCTTAATCTTTAATTGAGTAGTGGTTTTTCCATTCCAAGTATTTTGATCAATATTATAGACCATTGAAAATGGGGAATCAGCTTTAATTATATTAGATTTTTCTGATAACCAAAAGCCTATTGCTGAAATTGAATTTTGTTGGTTTTGTTGTACTGAAAGCTTGATATGTTCTTTATTTTTTCCAACTTTTTTTACAGCACCATCTAAAACAAGTTCGTCCGATAGAAATGAGGGGGTTCTGTTTCCGGGACCAAAAGGTTCAAATTGATTTAAAATTCTATAAAATTTAGGAGTTATTGATTCTAATTGAATCTTAGATTCAATTCTGATTTCTGGCTCTGGTAGTTTTTTAACATCATTGGACACAGCTTTTTCAAAACACTCTTTGAAGTGATTGTAGTTTTTTTCTTTTATTGTTAATCCAGCAGCATATTTGTGCCCCCCAAATTGCAAAATATATTTTTTACATTGTTCTAAAATTTTATATAAATCTATGTTTTTGATTGATCTTGCAGAAGCAGTTAAATTTCCATCTTCAGATTTACAAAAAACAACGGTAGGCTTGTAATGTTTTTCAATTAGCCTAGAAGCTACTATTCCTATCACTCCCCTGTTCCATGACTTGTCAAAAACTACTGTTGAAAAAACGTCTTGATTACTTGATTTGTTAATTTGTTCTAAAGCTTGTTCTGTTATTTTTTTTTCTATTTCTCTTCTTTCAGTGTTTAGTTTTTCTATTTTTTTACATAGTTTTTCTGCTTTCCCAAAATCCTCTTCTAATAAAAGTTCTAGTGATAAAGAGGCGTGAGCGATTCTCCCTGAAGCATTAATTCTTGGTGCAACATAAAACATTAAATCGCCAATATTAAATTCCTTTTTCATATTGTTCTTTAATATACAGTGCATACCCATTCTTGGATTAGAGTTTATAATCTGCATCCCCAAATGGGCTAATGTTCTGTTTTCATCAACAATAGGAACAATATCTGCTGCAATAGCTAAGGCTACAAGGTCTAAATAATGAATTATCTTTTCGATTTCTAATCCTCTTCGAGAATTAATTGCTTGAACCAATTTAAATCCTACTCCGCAACCACATAATTCTTTAAAGGGATAGTTACAATCTCTTCTTTTGGGGTTTAAAACTGCTAAAGCATTTGGCATGATTTCGCTAGGATTATGATGGTCACAAATAATAAAATCAATTCCTTTTTTTAAAGCATATTCAACTTGAGAGTTTGCTTTTATTCCACAATCAAGAGCAATAATGAGTTCTTGTTTGTTCTTGCTTGCCAAATCAATAGCTTTTAAAGAAACACCATATCCCTCGCTGTTTCTATCTGGGATATAAGTAGAAATATCTGCTCCTATTTCTTTTAAATAGGTGCTTAAAAGAGCTACAGAGGAAGTCCCGTCTACATCGTAATCTCCAAAAATCATAATAGACTGCTTCTGTTCAATTGCTTTTAAAATTCTATTTACAGCAACATCCATATCCATCATTAAAAAAGGGTCATATAATTGGCCTAGGTTAGGTCTAAAAAAATCTTTAGCTTGATTAAAAGTTTTGATTCCTCTGTTGACTAGCATAGAAGAAATCACTGGGTCTACATTAAGTTCTTTTGAAAGGGCCTTAATAGTTGATTTATCTACGTTTTCTTCAATTATCCAATTCATTTTATTTTCCTTTTCCTTCAACAACAATAACATATTCCCCTTTGGGTTTCTTGGTGGTGTAAAGTTGTATTATTTCTTTTAGAGATCCTCTTGATGTCTCTTCATAAAGTTTTGTTAGTTCTCTAGAAACAGAAATTTTTCTATCTGAACCAAAAGAAATTTCAAAATCTAAAAGAGTCTTTACTAATTTGTGTGGGGATTCGTAAAATATCATGGTTCTTGATTCACTACTAAGAATAGAAAGTCTTGTCTTCCTGCCTTTTTTAATAGGTAAAAATCCTTCAAAAATAAATTTATCAGCAGAAATTCCGCTTACCATTAAAGCAGGGATTAGAGCCGTGGCTCCTGGCAAACACTCTACCTCAATACTATTTTCTAAAGATGTTCTAAGTATTAAAAATCCTGGATCTGAAATTCCTGGTGTACCAGCATCAGAAATAACGGCTACATTATTACCTTCTTTAATTTTTTTTACTATAATTTCAACTTCTTTGTGTTCGTTAAATTTATGATGTGATCGTAACTGAGATTTAATCCCTAAATGATTTAATAGTTTTTTACTTCTTCTTGTGTCTTCGCATAAAATTAAATCTACATCAGTTAAAACCTGTATCGCCCTTATAGTAATGTCATCTAAATTTCCTATTGGGGTAGGTACAATATATAGTTTTGCCATGTTGAATTAATTTTTAGACCTTTGTATAATCAATAAAGTTAACTACTTTGAAAACAATATCAATAAGTTTAAAATGAAAGTGAATAAGAAAGTTTCAAAAGGAAAAATTGAGGTTATTTGCGGATCTATGTTTTCTGGGAAAACAGAAGAATTAATTAAACGGATTAAAAAAGTGGAATTTTCAAATGAAAATTTTATTGTTTTCAAACCCATAACTGATTCTAGAAACCCTATTGATAAGATTATTTCTCATGCAAAAAACGAGATTTCATCGAAATTAGTTAAAAACTCTAATGATATTCTTGATTTATCAAAGAATTATAAAGTTATAGGAATTGATGAAGCACAATTTTTTGATCAAGACTTGGTTTTAGTTTGTAATAAATTAGCAAATAGTGGCTGTAGAGTTATTGTTGCAGGATTAGATATGGACTATAAAGGGATTCCATTTGGACCCATGCCAAATTTAATGGCTTGTGCTGAAGAGGTCACAAAAGTTCACGCTACATGTGTTGAAACAGGGGAACTTGCAAGCTTTAGTTTTAGAAAAATTGAAAATGAAGATTTAGTAATGGTCGGAGAAAAAAAAGAATATGAGCCCCTCTCAAGAAATGCTTTTTTTAAAAAAATGAAGGGAAAGAAAAAAATAAATAATGATTAATCAAGAAACTGTTGTTGAAATTAATTTATCTAATCTTAAAAAAAATCTTGATTTTTTAAAATCTAAAATTAGAAAAGAAACTCTTGTTATGGCCGTTGTAAAGGCTTTTGCATATGGATCTGATTCTACAATAATTTCTAAAAAATTAGAAAAAGAAAAAATAGATTATTTAGCTGTTGCCTACACTGTTGAGGGAATGGAGCTTCGTGATAAAGGAATCACAACTCCAATTCTTGTTCTACATCCGCAAATTAACGATTTTGATAAAATTATAGATTTTGAACTGGAGCCAAGTATTTATTCTTTTCGAGTTTTAAAAGCTTTTATGAACTCCAAAAAATTAACTAAAAACTATCCTTTTCAAATAAAATTTAATACCGGATTAAACCGCTTGGGCTTCAATGAAAACCAAATAGATAAACTGATACTATCACTAAAAAACCTTAAACCTAATTTTATATTTTCTCACTTAGGAGCTTCTGAAGATGTATTAGAAAAATCTTTTACTAATGAACAAATAAAAAAATTTATATTCATTTCGTCTGATTTTGAAAATAAGATTGGTAGAAAAATCAAGAAACATATTTTAAATACTTCTGGAATTCTAAATTTTTCAGAAGCGCAGTTTGAAATGGTACGAACAGGTATTGGTTTATACGGGTTTGGCAATGATTCTAAGTTCAATGATAATCTAAAACCAGTTATCAGTCTAAAAACTATTATTTCTCAAATTAATCATATTAAAAAGGGGGAATCGGTTGGCTACAACAGAGGTTTTCTATCAAAAAAATCAATAACTACGGCCACACTACCTATCGGTCATGCTGATGGAATAAATAGGCAATATGGTAACGGCAAAGCAAGTGTTATGGTGAATGGAAAATCAGCTTTAATTATAGGTAATATCTGTATGGATATGATGATGATTGATATTTCTAATATTATTTGTAATGAGGGTGACGAGGTTATAATTTTTGATGATAAAAATGTTTCAGCTGAAGAGTTCACAGAATCTGCAGGAACAATTTCTTATGAAATTTTAACAGCTTTATCAAAAAGAATCAAAAGAATCGTTATTAATTAATTGTTTTGTTTTTAACAAAAATTTCTAATAATGATTTAAAACAGTTTATAATTTTTGTTTCTGCTGTAATAATTAATTTTGCTAATTAAATATTTTTATGAAAATTGCTATAGTAGGTGCGACTGGAATGGTAGGAAATGTTATACTTGAAATTATAAAAGAGCGTAATTTTCATTTCGATGAATTATTTCTTGTAGCGTCTAAAAGTTCGATTGGTAGAAAAATTGATTTCTTAAACAAAACATATGATGTAATCGGAATTGAAGAGGCTCTTTTACACGTTCCTGATATCGCTATTTTCTCAGCTGGTGGAGAAACTTCATTAAAATGGGCTCCAAAATTCTCAGAAATTGGAACTACAGTAATTGATAACTCCTCTGCCTGGAGAATGGATAATTCAAAAAAATTAATTATTCCTGAAATAAACGGGTCTAGTCTAGGTGCTGGTGATAAAATAATCTCTAATCCTAACTGCTCTACTATTCAAATGCTAATGGTTTTAGCCCCAATACATGAAAAATTTAAAATAAAAAGAGTGGTAGTTTCAACTTATCAATCGGTTACTGGGTCAGGGGTGAAAGCTTTAAATCAATTGAATAATGAATACAATGGTAAAAAGGGTGAAATGGCGTATAATTATCCTATACATCAAAATGTAATCCCTCATTGTGACGATTTCCTTCCAAATGGTTATACAAAAGAAGAAATGAAGTTATCAAACGAAACTCACAAAATACTTGATTCTAATATAAAAGTTAGTGCAACAGCAGTAAGGGTCCCTGTAATTGGAGGGCATAGTGAATCCATTAACCTTACACTATCTAATTCATTTGAAATTTCAAATATTATTCAACTATTAAGCAATATTCCAGGTTTAGTTTTAAAAAATGATTCCGCTAGTTTAGAGTATCCCATGCCTCTGTTTTCTAAGGGAAAAGATGATGTGTTTGTCGGTAGAATAAGAAAAGACTTTTCTGAAAAAAACAGTTTAAACCTATGGGTAGTTGCTGACAACCTTAGAAAGGGTGCCGCAACAAATACAATTCAAATTGCTGAATATCTTATAGAAAAAAAAATTCTTAATTAAGGCTGTTTTATTTCAAAGTCGTCCATAAACTTAGTTGTATAGTTCCCTTTAATATAATTAGGATCATCCATTAATTGTCTATGAAAAGGAATGGTTGTTTTAATGCCTTCTATTACAAATTCGTCAAGAGCTCTTTTCATTTTTTGAATGGCTTCCCCTCTATTTTGTGCTGTAACTATTAATTTCGCAATCATAGAATCATAATTTGGAGGAATCGTATATCCACTATATACATGAGTATCTAGTCTAACTCCGTGTCCTCCTGGAAGATGAAGATTTGTAATTTTTCCTGGCGAAGGTCTAAAGTCTGTAAATGGATCTTCAGCATTTATTCTGCACTCAATAGAATGAAGTTTAGGAAAATAGTGATTGCCTGAAATCTTTACTCCAGCGGCTACTTTGATTTGTTCTTTAATAAGGTCATAATCAATAACCTGTTCTGTTATGGGGTGCTCAACCTGAATTCTTGTGTTCATTTCCATGAAATAAAAATTCCTATTCTTATCTACTAAAAACTCAATCGTTCCAGCTCCCTCATATTTTATAAATTCAGACGCTTTGACGGCCGCTTCTCCCATTTTATCTCTCAATTTATCTGTCATAAAAGGAGACGGAGTTTCTTCGGTAAGCTTTTGATGTCTTCTTTGAATCGAACAGTCTCTTTCTGACAAATGACAGGCTTTGCCAAATTTATCTGCCACAATTTGTATTTCTATGTGTCTAGGATTTTCTACTAATTTTTCCATATACATTGAGTCATTCCCGAAAGAAGCCTTGGCTTCTTGCTTAGCGCTTTCCCATAACTCTAAAAAATCCTTTTCATTCCAAACCGCTCTCATTCCTTTTCCTCCTCCTCCTGCTGTAGCTTTAATCATCACAGGATACCCAATCTTTTTGGCAATTTTTTTGGCATCTTCAAATGAATCTATAATCCCCTCAGAACCTGGAATTGTAGGAACTCCCGCTGCCTTCATTGTTGATATTGCTGAAGCCTTATCCCCCATTCTGTCTATCATATCAGCAGAAGCCCCAATAAATTTAATTTTATGCTCTTCGCAAATTTTAGAAAAACGTGAATTTTCAGACAAAAACCCATAACCTGGGTGAATTGCATCTGCATTTGTTATTTCGGCAGCGGCAATTATATTAGGGATTTTCAGATATGATTCTGAACTATTAGCTGGGCCAATGCACACTGCTTCATCTGCAAATTTTACATGTAAACTTTCCTGATCAGCAACTGAATATACGGCAACAGTCTGAATCTCCATTTCTTTACAGGTCCTTATTATTCTTAACGCTATTTCCCCTCGGTTGGCAATTAATATTTTTTTAAACATTTTGTTTTTTTATGTACTAATTAACTTAAGAAGGGTCTAATAAAAATAAAGGCTGGTCAAATTCCACAGGAGAGGAATCGTCTACTAAAATTTTGACGATTTTTCCAGAAAATTCTGATTCGATTTCATTGAAAAGTTTCATTGCTTCAATTACACATAAAACATCTCCTTCAGAAATTAAATCTCCATTTTCAATGAAATTAGCTTTGTCTGGCGATGGTTTTCTGTAGAAGGTCCCAATAATTGGAGATTTGATTGTTATCAAATGACTATCTTCAGAAATGTTATCTTGCTCTAATCCAGATTCAAGATTTGCTTCCGTGGAAGGTGTTGAAACAGATTGTGAGACAATCCCTTGTGGTTCTGCATAAACAATTGGCTTAGAACTTAAACCGGTTTTTATTCCAATTTTTAAGTCTTTAGATTCAATTTTGACTTCACTTACGCCTGATTTAGCTACGAATTTAATTAATTGTTGTATGTCTTTTATATTCATAATATTTGATTTATTAACTGTTATATGCCCACTTTAAGAATGATGCTCCCCACGTAAATCCGCCACCAAAAGCAGCAAAGATTATGTTATCTCCCTTTTTAAACTGGTTTTCATAATCAGATAATATCAGAGGGATTGTAGCTGCGGTAGTATTGCCGTATTTCTCAATATTCATTAGTACCTTAGAATTTTTTATTCCCATTCTATTGGCTGTTGCATCGATAATTCTTTTATTAGCTTGATGAGGGACTAAATAATTTATGTCTTCATTTGAAAGATTATTTCTTTGCATAATTTGATAAGAGGCCTCCGACATATTTGAAACTGCATATTTAAAAACACTTTTACCGTCTTGGAAAAGAAAATGTTTTTTGCTTTGGACTGTTTCAATTGAGGGTGGCATTACAGAACCTCCTGCTTCAATCTTAAGGAATTGCCTTCCTATTCCGTCGGAACGTAAAAATTCATCTTGCATTCCAAGCCCTTCTTCATTGGGTTCGAATAAAACCGCAGCTGCTCCATCTCCAAAAATAATACAAGTATTTCTGTCTGAATAGTCAACAATTGAAGACATTTTATCAGCACCAATTAAAATAATTTTTTTATATCTACCAGATTCGATATAAGAAGATGCAACAGACATCCCATATAAAAAACCAGAGCAGGCAGCCTGTAAATCATATCCAAAAGCATTAATTGCACCAATTTGTGTTGCCACATGAGCAGCCGTAGCACTTACGTGCATATCTGGAGTTACTGTAGCTACAATAACCATATCTACGTCAAGTGGATTTATATTGTTTTTATTTATAATTTGATTTGCGGCATTAATTGCCATGAAAGAAGTTCCTATTCCTTTATCTAAAATTCTCCTTTCTTTTATGCCGGTTCTTGCTAAAATCCATTGGTCATTTGTGTCTACCATCTTTTCTAAATCATAATTATTTAGAACATTTTTAGGCAAATAAGAACCAACTGCAGTAATTGAAGCGAAAGTTTTTTTCAAACTAAAAAGTATGATTTATAATCAAAAATGGGGAAAAAATGACAAAAAATAGCAAAAAGTAGCAAAAAATGGCAAAAAACTAGATTTTAAGACTAAGCTTCTACTTCTACCGAATTGTCAATCAAGACTTTGCCTCTATAATATAATTTGTCTTCATGCCAATGAGCCCTATGATACAAGTGGGATTCGCCGGTAGTTTTACATGTTGCAATTTGAGATTCTGCTACCTTATAATGTGTTCTCCTTTTGTCTCTTCTAGTTTTAGAAATTTTTCTTTTAGGATGTGCCATAATCTATTATTTATATTAAGTCCTTTAATTTATCCCACCTTGGGTCAATTTTAGGACTATTTTTTTGTAAGTCTAATTCGTATTTTTTGAGCCTGTTTAAGGTTTCTGATTCTAAAGAACCGTCTTCTACACCAGGATGAATTATTTTTATTGGCAAAGATAACACTATCATTTCATATAATTGTTGTGAAATCTCTAATTGATAAGATCCTTTGGGTAAAATCAACAATTCGTCGTTATCGTTGTTAAGTTTTGAGCCAAATTTAACAACTAAATTGATTGATGAAGTTTGTGAATAGTCAAATGGTTCATTAGAAACAAAACAATTAATATTTATTATACCTTTTGAAGAAAAATTCAGCTCTAATAAATTTGATTTTTTAATCAACTCAACATCTACTGATATATTACAACTATTAAAATCGTCATAACCAAAATGCTCAAAGATTCTGTTGTCTAGCTTAAAGTCAAATTTATGGGTGCCCTCTTTGAGCCCAGTAAAATTTATAACATATTGATTTAAGAAATGCATCGATTTTTCTTTTCAGATGGCGAATATAAGAAATTTTCAAAATAGACGAATCTTGTTTTCTAAGCTTTTAATTTATTATTATAAACTCTTTTTTTAAAAATTTCTATTCCATTAAAGATTGCGTTTTTAAAAGAAGATGGGGAAGCTATATTTTTTCCAGCAATATCATACCCTGTACCATGGTCTGGAGAAGTTCTTACTCTGTTTAAGCCTGCGGTAAAGTTTACACCTTCTCCAAAAGTAAGTGTTTTAAATGGGATCAAACCTTGATCGTGGTAAATTGCCAAAACAGCATCGTATTTTTTATAAAAATTGGCTCCAAAAAAACTGTCGCTTGAAAATGGCCCAGAAATTAAAGTTCCAGATTTTGATATTTCAATTAAAGTTGGCTTTAAGATTGCGTCGTCCTCATCTCCAATTATTCCTCCATCGCCGACGTGAGGGTTAATTGACAATACTGCAATCTTAGGCTTTATAATTCCAAAATCTACTTTTAAAGATTTTTCCATTATATATATTTTCTTTTTTATTTTTTCAGGACTTATATTAGAAATAATTTCTTTTAAAGAAACATGGTCTGTTAATAGTCCTATTTTTAATTCATCACTAACCATAAACATCAAACTTTCTCCTGATAATTTATTTGACAAATAGTCTGTATGACCTGGAAAATTAAATTTATCGCTTTGTATGTTCTGTTTATTTATAGGTGCTGTAACTAAAACATCTATATGGGTTTCTTTTAATGATTTTGTAGCAGCTTCTAATGACTTATAAGAAAGCTCTCCTGATTTTTTAGTTGGTTTCCCAAATTGTATTTCAAAGGAATCTTCCCAAACATTAATTACGTTTAGTTTTCCTAAAACAGGCTTATCACTAGTATTGATTTTATGAAATGCTAAATCAATATTAAATATTTTTTTTTGAGATGATAGTAGCTCTTCGTTTGAAAAAATAATAGGTGTAAAAAACTCTAGAATTCTTTTATCTTTCAGTGACTTTAAGATTATTTCGATTCCTATTCCGTTGGGGTCTCCGCAAGAAATACCTACTATAGGCAGTAAATTATCTTTCATAAGTATTTATAGGATTTATCACTATTTTTACAACACTAAATATATATAAATTAAAGAATATGTTTACAGGAATTATTGAGACAATAGCCGTCATTTCTAAAATTGAAAAAAAACAAGGAAACTTAAACATTACTTTGAAGAGTAGTCTTACAACTACATTTAAAATTGACCAAAGCATATCTCATAATGGAATTTGTCTTACTGTTGTATTAATAAAAAATAATGAATATGTTGTTACTGCAATTGAAGAAACCATTCAAAAGAGTAGCATAGGTAGTTGGAGAGCTGGAGATCTTATTAATATTGAACGAGCTATGAAAATTGGAGATAGACTAGATGGGCATATGATTCAGGGACATGTAGATCAAATAGGGAAATGTTCTAAAATTATTCAAAAAAACGGTAGCTGGGTTTTTACAATCCAATACGCTAAATCGAACAATGTTACTGTAGAAAAAGGTTCAATAGCTATAAATGGAATAAGTTTAACGGTTGTAAATTCTAATGAGAGTGATTTTAGTGTAGCGATTATTCCTTATACCTATGAGCATACTAATTTCAAAAACTTAAATACTGGAGATAGTGTTAATCTTGAGTTTGATATCCTTGGAAAATATATTGCAAAAATCCTGTCAAAGTCTAATTAATATTACATTTTAATTATCCAAAGTAATGGATTAACAGGTGTGGTGTTTTGAAAAACACTAAACTGAATTGTAGATTTTCCATTTAAATTATTAGTAAAAACCTCTCCAATATTCTGACCTGAAAACACCTTATCTCCTTTTTTAACATATACCTTTGAAAGATTTTTATATGCAGTAATGTATTTCCCGTGCTGTACTAATATGGTTGGATTACCTCCTTTAAACTGAAGGACAGAAAGTATTGTGCCATCAAAAACAGTTCTAACTTTTTCTTTATCAACTGTAGCAATTATTATCCCGTTACTTTTAATTTTAGCTGTCTTTACTACTGGATGTGGTTGGGTTCCAAATTTTTGAATTACAACACCTCGAATTACCGGCCAAGGCAACTTTCCTTTATTTAGAGTAAAGTTTTTGGATAATTCCAATGCTTCTGGTGTAAGGCTAAAATTGGTGGATTTATTTTTTTCTTTATTAGATTTTGCAATAGCTTCTCTTATAAGTCTTTCTATCTCTTTATCAATTTCTAAACTAGTCTTCTGTTTTTGAGCAATTTGATTTATATACTTTTTTTCTTTTTTTCTTAAATCATCTGCTATAGTATTTGACTCTTTTTTTTCATTCTCTAAAGATTTTTGAACTAATCTATTATTTAGCAGCAGGTCTTCTTTATTAATTTTTTGAGATTTTAATTCTTTATTTACTTCTACTATTTCACTAACTAAGGATGAAATTTTCATAGCTTGGTTTTTTCTAAAAAGAGTGAATTGTTTAATATACTGAACCCTTTTGTAAGCCTGAAAAAAACTTTCAGAAGACAACAAAAACATGAGTCTGCTTTTACCAGATTTAGTTTTATAAGATTTGAGTATCATGTCTTGATACGCTTTTTTTACTTCCAATAAGTCGCTTTCTAATGCTTTTTCTTTTTGTATGTTTTGTTTTATTTCCCCATCTAACAAGTTAATTTGCTGATTGGTCAACTTAACTAATTCTTCCTTCCTTTGGATTTTAAAACTTAGATTTTCAATATCGCTGTATACTGCTTTTTTTTTCTTTTTATTACTAAAAAGAAGTTCGTTTATAAATTTGATTTCCTTCTCGATTTGAGTTCTTTTTAATTCTAATTGCTCTTTTTTATTTTTTTGGGAAAACCCTAAATTTATAAATAATAGCACGAAAAAGTAAACTGAAAAAAATTTAAATCTATTTAAAAAAATCATAATTTAATTTCTTTGTAGCCTTTTGGAATTAAAAAGGGGAAAGTCCCATTTTTCTCTGATTTGTTTACTTTTAGGTTAAGTAAAATTTTAAGATCTTTTCCCTTGCGATATGCAGATATATTTACTTTTTGGGGCAATAGATATCCCTGACTAAGTTTATAATTCTCATATTCAATAGTCAGTTTTGTTTCGTTTGTAGTTATAGCTTGGCTTCTGAGGGTTAAGTCTAAAGGATTAAACTTATAGTAAAAAGTAGTGTTACTTTCTTTTGAGTATGCTTGTAGAATATAGTTTTTTTCATCTATTTGTTGTTTCCACCTCATTTTATTTAAATCAGCTACAGGCTGACCCAAAAGTATATTTTGAAAAGATTGTAAATTGAGTTTGTAAGTTAATAATTGAGAAAGGTATTGGTAATTACCAACATAATAGGATCGATTTATTTTTTCATAAAAACTTATATTATCTTTTGTCAATAAACCTTTAAATAATGGTATAAGAAAGGATCCACTAACTAATATTTTTTCGTTTTTCTGTATTCTAATTCCTAAATTAAACTGACTGGAAGAGTTATTATCAATAATAGTTGCTTGTGACCTAAGTGCTAAAAAATTGTAAATCGGTTTTCTTTCATCAATTTGATTAATTAAATTTTTTGTTGAAATTTTATTAAAATCAGATGAATTTTCTGCTTTTTTCAAAGGCTTACACCCTAGTAATAATAATGAAAGGAAAAGAATAGTTTTTTGCATTTTAAGCAAGTTAAATTAACTCGCTGAAATCTCCAATATTTATTTCTTGACCTGTCCCGTCATATTGACAATTATTTCCAATCATAGATTTTTTAATATTTGCATTTCTAATCTTGGAATTATCTTGAATTATACTATTTGAAATTATTGAGTCCAATACTTCCGATTCAAAGCCAATAGAAACATGAGGGCCAATAGTGCTGTTTTTAATAACCGTACCCTCGGATATAAAGCAGGGTGGAATAATTATTGAATTAATTAAATTTGATTTTTTTGATATTAATTCTATACCATCTTCTTTTAAAAAAGTCAACATAGATTTATTGGCAATAATACATTTTTTTACATCTCCACAATCCAACCATTCGCTAACCTCTCCAACAGAAAATATTTTTCCTTCTTTCATCATGTCTAACAATCCATCATTTATTTGGAATTCACCAGAGTTAGTCTTTTTATTGGCAATTACTAATTCAAGTTTATCTCTTAATTGAGATATTTCTTTAAAATAATACATTCCTATAACCGCTAAATCTGAAATGAACTCTATTGGTTTCTCTACCAAATCAATAATTTGATTACTTGAATTTAACTTTACAACTCCGTATGATTCAGGATTATCTACTTGTTTAGTCCAAATAACCACATCAGATTTTTTGTCAAAGTTTTTATCTACTTTAATTAATGTGTCAGGGTATATTACAATCGCACTTCCACTTAATGATTCTTTTGCACACATGATTGCATGTCCTGTACCAAGAGGATTTAGTTGCCTATATATTATAGCTTTTGAATTGTGTTTTTTTGCTAAATCCTTTAAGTCAAATACTACTTTTTTATCAAAAAATAAAGGATCCCCAATTATAAAAACCATCTCTTCAATTGGTTCATTAATTAACTTGACGGTGTCTTTAACTAATTGAAATAATATTGGGCTTCCCGCTATTGAAACAAGAGGCTTAGGGGTTGTTAGTGTCTGTGGCCTTAGTCTTGACCCTCTTCCAGCCATGGGTATAATTATTTTCATTTTATCTAATTAATTCCTGTACTTCCAAATCCTTTATTTCCTCTTTTAGAATCTTCTAATGTTTCTGTAACACTCCACTTTATAGTTTCGTGTTTAGAAATAACTAATTGTGCTATTCTATCTCCTGATTCAATTGAAAAATTTTCGTTTGACAAATTGATTAATATAACTCCTATTTCACCTCTGTAGTCTGCGTCTATTGTCCCAGGTGAATTCAATACTGTAATCCCTTTTTTTAATGCCAAACCACTTCTTGGTCTGACCTGTGCTTCAAAGGTTTTTTCTAATTGAATATAAAGACCAGTCTTAACTAAAATTCTTTCCTGAGGTTTTAAAACTATAGGGTTTTCTAAAAAAGCTCGAATATCCATTCCTGCTGACAAAAGGGATTCATAGCTTGGTAAGGAATTAGAAGATTTATTGATTACTTTGACAATCATATAAATTATAATTTAAATAAAATACTCAAATAAACAACCAAGAACTTTTAATTATTTAAGGCTTCAGCTCCACCCACTATTTCCAAAATTTCATTAGTAATAGATGCCTGTCTTGCCTTGTTGTAAGTGAGTTTTAGTTCGTCTCTAAGTTCGGAAGCATTATCGGTTGCTTTATGCATTGCTGTCATTCTAGCGCCATGTTCACTGGCGAAAGAGTCTCGAACTGCTTTAAATAACTGCATTTTTAAAGACTTTGGGATTAAAGTACTAACAATGGCTTCTTGAGAGGGTTCAAAAATATAATCTTTGTTTTCAGAATCCTCTCTATGGTTTTCTGGTATAGGCAAAAACTGTTCTGATTTAATAATTTGAGTTGCAGCATTTTTAAAACTATTGTAAATTATTTCCATGTGATCGTACTTTTGATCTATGAAAAGAGACATTAGTTGTTCAGCTATTAAAGAAACGTTTTCGTAATTTAAGTTGTCAAATAAATCACTACTATTTTCTATTATTTTTTCTGATTTTGATAAAGAATCGTTAATTTTTTTTCCAATAGTTAGAAAATGAATATTGGAGTTTTGGAATTCTTCTTTTGACTTAAATTTATTGACTTCCTTAAATATATTTGCATTAAATGCCCCGCAAAGACCTCTATTTGAGCTAATTGCAATAACAAGGATGTTTTTTTCTTTTCTTTTTTGACCAAATGATTTGTCACTTGAGGAATTACTAAAACCGCTCATTAATTCAGAAAGCTTATTTGAATAAGGCCTCATTGCGATTATTGCGTCTTGTGCCTTTTTTAATTTTGCAGCAGAAACCATTTTCATAGCACTAGTTATCTGCATTGTAGAGGATACAGAGCTAATTCTAATTCTAATTTCTTTTAGGTTCGCCATTGTCGATTATTAATAGGTTGAACTTAGTTCTTCCGCTGTTTTTGTCAAAACAGCAACAACATCATCAGTAAGTTTACCTGACTTAATAGTCTCCATAGTTTTTTTATGTTTTAAATTTAAAAAATCTATGTATTTTCTTTCGAACTCTTTTACTTTATCTACTGGTACTTTTTTAAGTAAATTTTTAGATCCTGCAAAAATAATTGCTACCTGATCCTCAACCGAAAAAGGGTCATTTTGAGCTTGTTTTAAAATTTCTACATTTCTCTTACCCTTTTCTATTACATTTAGAGTAGCATCGTCTAAATCCGACCCAAATTTTGCAAAAGCCTCTAACTCTCTAAATTGGGCTTGATCTAATTTTAATGTTCCTGAAACTTTTTTCATGGCTTTAATCTGAGCAGAACCTCCTACTCTAGACACAGAAATTCCAACGTTAATTGCTGGTCTAACCCCAGCGTTGAATAAGTTAGATTCCAAAAATATCTGACCATCAGTGATGGAAATTACATTAGTTGGAATATAGGCAGAAACATCCCCTGCTTGAGTTTCAATAATTGGTAGAGCTGTTAAAGAACCTCCTCCTTTTACAATTGGCTTAAGAGAATCTGGAAGGTCATTCATGTCTTTTGCAATACCATCATCTGCAATAACTTTTGAAGCTCTTTCTAACAATCTAGAGTGTAGATAAAAAACATCTCCTGGATAAGCTTCTCTGCCTGGGGGGCGTCTTAGAAGTAAGGATACTTCTCGATATGCCACTGCTTGTTTGGACAAATCATCATATATTATAAGAGCAGGCCTTCCGGTATCTCTAAAAAACTCTCCAATAGCTGCTCCCGCAAAAGGAGCGTAAACTTGCATTGGCGCTGGATCTGAAGCATTAGCCGCTACAATAGTTGTATAAGCCATAGCTCCCTTGTCCTCTAGAGTTTTTGCTATTCCTGCAACAGTGGAGGCTTTTTGTCCTATCGCTACATAAATACAATAAACTGGCTCACCAGCCTCATAAAATTCTTTTTGATTTAAAATAGTATCAATACAGACTGTTGTTTTCCCAGTTTGACGATCTCCAATAACCAATTCTCTTTGTCCTCTCCCAACAGGAATCATTGCGTCGACAGATTTTATTCCTGTTTGTAAAGGTTCATTTACGGGCTGTCTAAAAATAACTCCAGGTGCTTTTCTTTCAAGAGGCATTTCATAAAGCTTACCTTCAAGATTTCCCTTACCATCGATAGGCTTTCCTAAAGTGTTTACTACTCGGCCCACAATTTTCTCGCCTACTTTAATAGATGCAATTCTTTGAGTACGTTTTACTGTGTCGCCTTCTTTAATTTCTTTTGAAGGCCCCAACAAAACAACTCCAACGTTATCTTCTTCGAGGTTAAGAACTATTCCTTCTAAACCAGAGTCAAACTGTACTAGTTCTCCATATTGAACATTGGATAGACCGTACACTCTTGCTATACCGTCTCCAACTTGCAAAACTGTTCCCACTTCATCCAAAGTAGCGGAAGCGTCGAGTCCGGCTAGTTGTTGTTTTAAAATTGCTGAAACTTCAGCAGGCTTAATTTCTGCCATAATCTATGATATTGATAGGTTTGTGTTTTTATTAAATTCTTGCTTAATATTTTTTAATTTGTTTTTAAAACTAGCGTTGTATTCTATATCGCCTACCCTTAAAACAAACCCTCCTACTAAGCTTTTATCGACCTTGTTAATTAAAGTCATTTTTTTGTTTGTTAACTTAGATGTTGTCTCTAAAATTTGATTTTCTAATTCCTTGTTCAAGGGAACGGCTGTTGTAACCGTAGCTGATTGTATTCCTTTAAAATCCTTATATCTTTCAATATATTTCATAGCAACAATATCTAGAATATTCATCCTATTATTCTCAAATAAAACATTTATCAAACTTAAGCCAAGAGTCCCTAATTGTTTGAATATTAAGTTTAATGAGCTTAGCTTGATGCTGTTTTTAATCACTCTGCTTTCCACCATATGTTTCAACTCAATGTTGTTGGCAAAAGTGTTTTTAACCAGCTTCATGTCATTGAAAGTCTCTTCTACACTTTTTTTGTCTAAAGCTTCCATCAGAAGGGCTTTTGCATATCTTATAGCGGCGCGACTTGTTTTCATTTATTTTAGTGTAACATCTTTAACTAATTCCTTAACTAAATTCATTTGAGCTTTGTCTTCTGAAAGTTTTTCTTTTAAAACTTTTTCGGCAATCTCAATAGAAAGGTTGGCCACTTGGTTTTTTAAATCTACTATAGCCGCATTCTTTTCGCTTTCGATTGTTTCTTGAGCTTGAATAATGATTTTTTTAGCTTCTTTATTTGCTTCGTTTTTAGCTTCTTCAATTAACTTTTGCTTGATCTCTCTAGCTTCTTTCAGGAGCCCATCTCTTTCTAGTCTGGCTTTTTTTAAAGTGTCCTCGTTCTCTGATTGCAAAGATGCCATTTCTTCCCTCGCTTTTTCTGCAGATTTCAAGGCGCTTCTTATCCCTTCTTCTCTTTCATTAACTGCATCTAAAATAGGTTTCCAAGCAAATTTCTTTAACAAGAAAATTAACAGGACAAAAATAACCGTTTGCCAAAAAAATAAGCCAATCGAAAATTCTGATAAAAGTTTTTCCATTTCTTTATTGTATTAAATTATCTTTTTACAACAGCAAAACTTGTGCTTTAACTGTTGTAAAAAGTTTGCTAATTGGTCTAAAGTGCAAATAATGCAGCAAACCCAATACCTTCCACAAGAGCGGCTAAAATCAAAGCAGCAACTTGAATTTTTCCACTGGCATCAGGCTGGCGACCGATAGCCTCCATAGCTCCTTTTCCAGTTAAACCAATTCCAATTCCAACTCCAATTACTACTAACCCACCTCCTACTAAAGTTAAATCTAAAGCTTCCATATATATATAATTTTAATTAAACATTCTTTTTTATTAATGATCTCCTTCGTGTTCTGCAACTGCAAATCCAAAATATAATGCAGATAACATTGTAAAAATATACGCTTGTAATAACGCTACTAAAATCTCAATAATTGAGATAAAAAATGCCAATACAAACGACAAACTTGAACCAACTAAATTATTGAAAATGAACATTAGCCCAATTAGACTATAAAGCACAATATGACCTGCTTGAATATTTGCGTACAGCCTAATGAGTAATGAAAATGGCTTAATAAAAACTCCTAGTAGTTCAATAGGAGCAAGTACCACTTTTATTAAAACCGGAACACCAGGCATCCAAAAAATATGGCCCCAATAATTTTTATTTGCAGTTAAATTTGTTATCAAAAAGGTCAACAATGCTAGTGAAAATGTTACTGCAATATTTCCCGTGACATTAACTCCAAGAGGAGTAAGGCCTAGTAAGTTTAAAAACCAAACAAAAAAGAAAATAGTCAATAAAAAACTCATGTAATTTTTATATTTCTTTTCTCCAATATTTGGAATTGCTATTTCATCTCTAATGTATAAAATGATTGGTTCAAAAAATCTTCCAATCCCTATTGAAATACCTTTGTTCGTTTTAAATGATTTTGCTAGACTA
Organism: Cryomorphaceae bacterium BACL29 MAG-121220-bin8; assembly: GCA_905181705.1. Taxonomy (GTDB): domain Bacteria; phylum Bacteroidota; class Bacteroidia; order Flavobacteriales; family Flavobacteriaceae; genus MAG-121220-bin8. The sequence continues at coordinate 724,122 of CAJIYP010000003.1, forward strand.
ACAAATAACAATAGCATCAATATAGATACTATCATTATTGTTGCAATATTTTTAGTTATTGAAAAGTCTAATGGTTTTTCGTTTAAAGGGTGATGATTCTCATCATAATTGATTTGCCCAAGCCTATCGGTTTTGTAAATCCTACTGTCATGATACTCTAACTTATAGTAACTCTCCCCACTACTAACCACGCTTTTACCATGTTTAAAATCCGAAGACCAAAAAAACTTAAATCCTTGATCGTATAAAATTACAGGCAAGGGGACTTCAATGTAAACTTTTTCACCTGTTTGTTCGTCTTTCCAAGAAGTAATGGAAAAAGAATGACTGTCTTTTAAATGATGTGTTATGTATTCTTTTATTCCTGATTTAATGTCTCCTTTTTTCTCGTTGTCTTTCTCAAAATTAAGGGGTGTAGAATAACCGTTTGCAAACCCAACAAATAAAGCGACAGCGATTAATAATAATTTTCTATAATATTTCAACTTTGAGCCTAAGATTAGGGTTTAAAATAATGCCGCAAATGTAGTGCTATAAACTAAAAAATAAAAATTACTATTATAAAATTTTAATAAAAATTATTAGCAATTTATGAAAATCTTTAAACGCAGTTAATTGTTTATTCTTTTTAGCTGCTTTATTAGAATGTAAAAAGAAATAATTACTCCAAAAATTGTCACAATAGCTGTAAATAATTTTTCGTAATTAAATATGGAATCTAAATATTTTCCAAGCTTTGCAGATAAAAAAATAGTGGCTCCCATTTGAAAAACCAAACCTATAAAGATTAAAAAAGGATTAGGCCGTTTTTTCAGCCGGGGTTTGTTTTTCATCGCTTGACAGAGCTTTCATTTTTTTTGCTCCTTTCATTGAAATATTTGCGTCTACATTAGCTCCTGCTTCTATGGCAAGTTTTCCAGCAATAACATCACCTTCAATTCTGGCAGAAGATTTTAAAGAAAGTATTCCAGAAACATCCAAACTTCCTTTAATGCGGCCTGCTATGTCGGAATTTGAACAGATTACTTTTCCCGAGACGATCCCTTCTTCTCCTACCACAACTTTTCCTGTAGTATTTATAGTCCCTTCAACATTCCCGTCGATTCTAAAGTCTGCTTGAGAGGTGATGTCTCCAACAATTTTAGTTGTCTTTTCTATTATATCTATTTTGTTAGATTCTCTTGATTGTTGCATAGTATTATTATTTAAACTAAAACCCATAAAATTAATTTTCTTTAGACAAGTCTAATGTCTTGTAAATCAGTATGTTTTTATAATGGGATGACAAAACTACAAAATTATTTTTTAGTCTTAAAAGAGCAATGTTTTCCTCTAGAAACTCTTTTGTATGATTAGCTTTTTCTTTATTTTCAAGATCCTTGATGACTATAAGAGTTGTGTTGTAGTCATAAACATCTTGAGAAACTCTTGATGAGCCAGCCACGAGAGACGTCACGCTTTCCAAAATCTTTTCATTGTACTGCTCTTTTTCAAAAGCAAAAATTAAAAAATATTTTCCAGGAAATATTTTTTTGTTTTTAGATTTCCATTTTTTATTGATTTCCGTATTGATTCTTTGAATCTCTGATTTCTTCTCACTATTTGGGTATTTGACAATTAACTCTTTTAAAATTTCATCGTACCTCAAAATCCCCTCCATTCTTCCTACAGAATAAGCTTTTAATAATTCGTAGTCTAGTGCCAAATCTTTATTTTCAATAAAAATTAATTCTTTCTCGACTCGGGATATCACTTGTTCAAACTTTTGTTGATCAAAAAGTAATTGAAGACTATCTAAGTTTTGTCTGAAAACATTTTCCTCAATAAGCAAGTTGTTTGGGTTCTTTAAAATTTTAGAAAACTTCGTGTCAGGAAAATCTTTTATTATTAGGCGCTTTACTTCTTGAGCGCTTTTTTCATCAATTAACTTAAAAAGTTTGAAAAGCAAATAATTAGCTTCTGCCAAAAACTCTACCGTTAAGTCAGGGTCAATAAAGTTTTTTAGACGTTTCTCCACTAATTCGTAATCTTTATATTTAACCAAATAAAGCTCAGTAAGTTTTAAATAGGACTGGTTTTTTAATTTATTGATACTGTCTTTTTGATTCTTGGTCGTGGGAATTAAGGCTAGTAATTCAGTGTTTTGTAATGGAGTTTGTGTCTCCTTTGGTTCTTCTCTTTCTGCTATTTTCTTTTCTTTTTCACCTGAATTAACTGAGCTGGATGTTGAGTTTCTCCAATAGGTTTCTCTTGTCCTGTTTCCCCAAAGAGTTTCAAATGAACTTTTACCAAGTTTAACCAAGTTGTCATCGTAAAAATAAAAATTGCTTTTTCGAGAACTTGTTCTTCGCATGTTTGAAGGTCTTTTTTCTTTATTTTCATTAAGCCTTTCTTCCCTTATTTTTATTTCTGAAGAATTAATTTGGTTTATAATTTGGTTTAATTTTTCCTTATCATAATAGGAAATTTTAATTAGGCTATCATAAAGCGCAACCTTGTTTTCCAAATCAATAATTTGATTTAATCCTTTTCTTTTTCTCTGAGTTTCCCAAAACAACTTAGACTCTTTATCTAAATTTTTCATGGTGCTATCAAGGTATTTTCCTGCCATTAAATAATCTGAATTTTGAAAATATATTTCAGAAAGCTTTGCGTATCCTTTAGAAAGCAAATCTTTGTCTGAGATGTTTTCTTGTATTGCTTTATTTAAAAACTTTTTTCCCTTTACTATAGAGTTTGAAGAGAAAAGAAGGATTGAATATTGAAAATATATTTTATCTAAAAAGTCCTCGTTCTCATAATTATCAATCATTTTAATAATTTGAGACTCTTTATCTTTAATTTTTATGGTATCATAAACTAAAGTTTTAAGCGTTGCGTTAACAAAAAATTCTCGAGGAATTTTTCTTTTGTAACCGGCAATCTTTTTAAAAATGGTGTTTGATGAATCGATTTTAGATTCCTTTTCCAGAAGCTGACCAAGTATGTATAAATACCTTACTTTATTGTTTTTATTTTGCTCTAATTCGGCTGCAGTTTTCAAAGGTTTAATTGCCTTATTTATTTTTTTTAATTGCAAATAGGCCATTGCTAAAGTGGCGCTTGCATAAGCTTTGTTCGCTTTGCTTAGATTCTCTTGTTTTAATAACCCTTCTAATAGTTCAATTGCTAAATTTTCTTGTTCTAAGCGAATATTAGACTTTGCTTTCCAAATTACTGAAAGCTGCCACTGTTCATTAATTAACTTTTGTTTGTAAACCTGGTTAAACGCATCTAAAGCTGGCACAAACCTTTGATCGAGGTATCTTGCTTTTCCCAATAATAAATAAGCGTCTGCAATTTTAGGGTTTTGCTGCCTGCCTTCAATCTGCATAGAGTGCTTTTGAATTGTTTTGGCTGCTTTTTCTTCACCTTTTAAAAAATTTGCATTCTCTATTCCATCTACCGTGATGATGTCATTTGATAAGTTTATTTTTTCGATTGGTAAGATATCCCAGAAATTTTCCTTAAAAGAACTTTGTGTTTCAAGAAGTCCTTGGTTAATAGATTCGTTTCCGTTAAACAAAACATTATAGCTAGAAACAACAGAGTGGTACCCTTTATTTAAAGGTTTGTTTTTCTTTGTAGAGCAACCTAAAAAAAGAACATGCTAATAAATGCCGTTGTATAAATGTACTTTGTTCAAACCAATTACGATGTACTACTCAATAACATAAAATAATGTTTTTTATTATCGAAAAGTAAAAATAAATGATTTTCTAGATTTCTAAGCCTTGAAATAAGCTTCTAGTTCCTTTAAAGTTTCTGGACTAGTGTTGCATGTCTTTAATTATTTTTCCTTTTTCAAGAAGAACAATTCTCTCGCATACTTCTGTTACATCTTGAATGTCATGGCTGGAAACAAGAATAGTTGTTTTTTTATTTTTAGATAAATCCTTTAAAATTTGCTTCAACCTAATTTGGGTAGAAGGGTCTAAGTTTGCAAAAGGCTCGTCTAAAATAACGACTTTAGGCTCTCCTAAAAGGGCTGCTACGACTCCTGCCTTTTTTTGATTTCCTTTTGAAAGGTCTCTCAAGTATTTTTTCCCACCTAATATCTCTCCGTGAAAAAAATCTTCAAATTGATTAACAAATTCATCTACCTCTTTTTTCTTTAATCCCCTTAGTTCTCCGATGAAATAAAAGTACTCTTCTGGCATTAAGATAACCAATTAAAAAAGTGTCGTCTAGAAATGCTGCTGTAAAAGCTTTCCAGCCCTCACTTCTCCATTACGTCGATCTCCATTATTGATCACCCTTCCTGTAGTGGGCTTTTATAAGGTCTACAAAGGCAGCTGAACATGGTTGTTTTTCCCGCTCCGTTATTTCCTACTAAGGCCAAAAGTTTGACCTTCTGGAATGTCTAGGGTTGTTATGTCTAAAACCGTTTGCTTGGAATATTTTTTTGAAATATTTTTTAAAGAGATCATAAAATTAATTTTGTTTATATGCTTTTAAAGTAGAATACTTTTCTGATTTATATGCTTTTATAATAAGGTTAAAAACTGGCTCCTTTAATAAAATTCCTAAATCCCTGTAGCCCCAACCATCAAACATCCAATTGAAAATGAATAGAAATAATTTCCTCTAGCCGAACAAGGCTATAGGGAAGAACCATTTGAGGAAGGCTAATTAAAACTGTTTTCATGTTAATGGCTTTTTTCCCTCCAAATGCCATTTTACTTGAGTCTAAATCAACTGGTGTTTTGGTGTAAGCTCCTGCCCAAAGTGTTAGGTACCCATTCACACCAATATTGTAGAGCCCACCGGCCAATACTGCAAAAATAGCTTCAGTTCCTAAAAACGAGTAAATAAAACAAGCCAAAACGGTAGAGATAATTGTACCGATAACAACTAGGGTCCACTTTGATTTTATGTATTCTTTGTATTCAATATTTTGACACATCATAAGAGAATAATACTGACTGTCCCAGCTTGGCACGAAAGATCCAAACATAAACAAGAACCCCCCTGAGGCAAATAAATAACCAAAGAAAGTCATCGAGGCTAATAAATAACCAGTCGAACTAAATAAATCCTCTTGGGAAATAAAAAAGGAAACCATAAAACAAGAAAAAAATACCTGCATAAACAGTGCTTCTTGCTCTTTTAGACCTTTTAATTAATCTTAAATCGTTTTTTAAAAAAACAGCTGTTTTCCCAAACCTATCAAGCCAAGAAAAATCTTCCATTTTAGCCTCGTCTGTTTTCTTTTTTAAACCAGTATCTATGTAAAGTCCATTTTTAAAATATTTAAATACATAAAAATAAAGCCATACTAAAAATATCCAGGGCAATACTGAGTAAATAGGATTAGTATAAAAAGAATAGAAAAAAGTCTGCGGAATAAACAGTAAAATCAAAAATAGAATAATACTCTAATATTTTTATAGATCACCAATATTCGCCCCAATACTATATAAAATTTTATTGTTGTTATTTAATATAAAATTCAAATAATTCGTGATGTATACAATAGATATAATTCCTAGATTCCATCCTATTAATTGGCTGGCGTCGTATTCTTCACTTATTAAAATAAAAGTGAGTGGTATTAAATAGAGAAAGACTATTAAATTAAAAAATGAAAAAATAGATTTTCCAAGAGCATTTCTTACTATTTGTGTTTTTGAAATAGGAGTTAAAAGAAGAGCTTTTAGCGAAACAACAGGAATTGACTGAACAAAATACCTCAATACTATTAGGTAAACAAAAGCATAAATAAGCTGTTTATTTATAAAGAGAAAAGGGTCTTCAATCTCAAAGCTTTCTTTTAACACTTCATAAGTAAGAAACCCTAAAGATGGAATTATTAAGGCAAAATATACTATCCAAAACCATTTAAAGATTTTCGTAGTTATATCTGCTCCTACAGATTCACCTCTAAAAAAAGATTTCCATTGTAATTTTAAAAAAGTATAAAACATAAGTTGCTAAGGTATACATTCTTTAAGGAATGTACTTTTGTTTTTTTTTTATGTTTTTATTGATATCTCTTTTATAGTTTTGTATTGACATTTTAAAAATTATTTTTTGCAAAAATTTCATTCTTTAAAAGTTTTAAAAATAAAAGAGGAAACAACAAGTTCAGTTTCTATTTCTTTTGATATCCCGAAAAATCTTAAAGAAAACTATTCTTACATTTCAGGGCAATACGTAACGCTGAGAGCAAAAATTAAAGGAGATTTAGTTTCTCGCTCTTATTCCATTTGTAGCTCTCCAAAAAGCGGTTTATTAAAAGTTGCTATTAAAGCAATTGAGAATGGGTTGTTTTCTAATTACGCAAACGAGGCTCTAAGGCAGGGAGATTTATTGGAGGTTTCAATTCCTGAAGGCAGGTTTGTTTATCGTGGTTCTGAAAATAAAGAAACCTTGATTGGAATTGCTGCTGGAAGTGGAATTACCCCTATAATGTCTATTGTGAATGATGCTTTGTCTGAAAATGACAAGAACCAGTTTGTGCTTATTTATGGAAATAAAACCATTGGAGACACTATGTTTCATTCCGAAATAGAAGACTTAAAAGGTTCATACCCAGATAGGTTTTTTTGTCATAACACGTACAGTAGAGAAAAAAACCAAGGAAGCAAGCATGGAAGAATTGATGCTAGTTTTCTTAATTATTGTATGGATCAACACTCTGACTTAAGTTTTGAAAAGTTTTTCATTTGTGGCCCTGAAGAAATGACCCTTTTTCTGCTAGAGGAATTAAAAAGACTTGGGTATAAAAAAGAAAATCTTTTCTTTGAATTGTTCTTTTCCAAACCCGACTCTGATGATCAGCTTAATTTAGATTCAAAGAGTTCAATAGCAAAGATAACTTGTGATTTTGAAGATTTTGAAATAACTGTTCCTGAAAAAATGACTCTTTTGGATGCCGCTTTAAACCAAAAAATTGATGTCCCATACTCATGTCAGGGAGGGGTTTGCTCTTCTTGTATTGGCAAAATTACTGATGGTTCTGCAACAATGATTCAAAACAATATTTTAACAGATGCTGAAGTAAAAGAAGGGTTGGTTTTAGCATGTCAAGCAATTCCTACATCTCAATCTATTTCTATAGATTTTGATGACGTTTAGAGTTTTCTAAAATTTTCAAAGACCTAACCACAACGTCCCCATAGTCTATTGTTCTCATGACTTCCTCGTACCCTTTTGGAATTTTTTTGCCATAAGCTGACGTTGGAATTTTGGGGTATTTTTCCCTGTCGGAAATTAACATGTTTTCAGAAGGAGATAAAAAAGGAGCAAATCCTCCAAATGGATGAGTAAGCCCCCAAAGTGAAATCACCGGGACACCATAGTTTGCGGCTAAGTGGCCATTGGCCGAGTCCATTGAAATCATTAAATCTAAATTTGATATAATTTCTAACTCGCTATTTAAAGATCCTAAATTATATGCGCCATAAACATTTTGGTATGCATTGGTCCATATCTCTAACTTATTAGTTTCATATTCCCCTTGACCAAATAAAAAAACCTGGTGGTCTCTTTGTAAAAAAGAAACTAGCTTTTGCATTAAATCCAAAGGATATATTTTTCCATTAAAAGAAGCAAAAGGCGCGATTCCTATCCACTTTAAATTAGTTGGAAAATCTTTAGTTTTTTGTTGACAATTGCTGCTGATAATTAAAGGGTCTGGAAACTTGTGGCTAGTTAAGTCAATACTAAAGCCTAATCTATTGAAAACCTCACAGTATCTAAATTGGGAGGGGGTTAAGGGTTTGAAAATTTTATTTTTATTTCTAAATAGTTTTTTCCTCTCAGACCTTTGCTTGTCTATCTGCCTGATTTTAAAAAAATTCATTTTAAAAAGAGCATATAAAAAATTTGACCTAAGTACTGAGTGTAAATCTGCGATGTGAGTTGGGCGTAAGTTTTTTAATTCTTTAAATAAATTAATTAAGCCTTTTATGCCTTTGTATTTTAGCTTAAAATCAACTTCGAAAAAATTAATATTCTCAAATTCTCTAAAAATCGATTTATTAGAGCCTTTACTTACTAGGGTTATTTTAAGATCTGGATATTTGTTGATTAAACATCTTAACACAGGAACAATCATGGCAACATCTCCCATGGACGAAAACCTTAAAACTAACACATGAGTCATCTTCTGAGTTATTTTTTTGATTTATAAAGTACTGGATTTAAATCTTCGTCATTATACATCTTCATTTGTTTGTAAGTTCTCATGTACTTCTCTCCAGACTCTATGTCTTTTAAAAGTTGATCTATTGCCTTGCAAAGATCTTGGTTTTGCTGATTCAAAATATCTAATTTTTCCTGGCAATTTTTAACATGAGCTGCGCTTGCGTTGGATCTGGTTGTTTCTTCTGCCATATGAAAAATTTTCAATGATAATATCGAAAGCCTATCAATTGCCCATGCTGGACTTTCAGAGTTGAAGGTTGCTTCTTTTTTAATGTCTACTTTTTTATAAGTGTCCAAAAAATAGCTGTCTATGTATTCTACTAGATCTGTTCTTTGTTGATTTGAGTGGTCAATTGTTCTTTTAAGCTTTAGTGCTGCTATTGGGTCTATTTCTGGATCTCTGATTAAATCTTCTAAATGCCATTGAACTGTGTCAATCCAGTTTTTTTGATAAAGCAAATGTTCTATGTCGTCTTTTTTGTAAGGATTGTTGGCTATTTCATTCACGCTATTTTTAACATGATAATCTTCAATACTTTGATTGAATACTTTTAAACAGAACTTGCTAAACATAAAATATTATTTAGCTCAAATATACTTAATAAGCATAACTTAAAAATTGTATTTATTGTTGAATTAATATTTTGATTTATTACTTTTGCATTAATAATTATTAAATATGAAAGATTTTTTTGGCCTTATTGAATACTTATTTGTTGAAATATTATTCATTCCTCTTGATTTTTTGAGATCCTTAGAGTTAGAAAGTTGGGGGCTTGCTAATTCTATAAACTTTTTGTTTATAATTACTATTTCTTGTGCTTTGACTTACTGGACCGTTCAGCTTGTTGGATTTTCTAAAACAGGTGAAGAGGACAAAGACCCTTCAGCTCATTCATTTTTATAGATCGAAACCCAGGTCTTTTCTGTAGTATTTACCTTCAAAATCAATAGACTCTATTGTTTTGTAGGACTTTTTAAGAGCAGACTTAAATTCTGTTGACTTGGAGATGACAGAAAGGACCCTCCCTCCACTTGTAACAATTTTGTTGGCCTCTTTTTTTGTTCCTGCGTGAAGAATAAGTGATTCGCAATCTCTATTTAAGCCTTTTATTTCCTTTCCTTTTTGATATTTTTCTGGATAACCCCCAGCAACCAAAACAACATTAGCGTACGAATTTTCGTCTATATCTAAATTAATATTACTAAGTTGTCCACTAGCAGTCTTAACCATTATATCTAGAAAATCGTTTTTTATTCTTGGCAGAACTACTTGAGTTTCTGGATCTCCCATTCTCACGTTATATTCGATTACAAACGGTTCGTCTTTTACCTTAATTATACCAATAAAAAGAAAGCCTACATAATCTATCTTGTCTTTAATAATTCCTCTAAACGAGGGTTTAATGATTTTTTCTTCAATTTTAGAAAGAAATTCTTTCGAAGCAAATGGAACGGGAGATATTGAACCCATTCCTCCTGTGTTTAATCCAGTATCCCCTTCGCCAATTCGTTTATAATCTTTAGCGCTAGGAAGAGTTAAATAGGATTTTCCGTCTAACAAAACAAAACACGACAGTTCGATCCCCTCCAAAAACCCTTCAATAACTACCTTGTGCCCTGACTCACCAAACTTATTTTTAGTAAGCATATTGGAAAGTTCTTCTTTGGCTTTTGAAAGATCTTTTAATATTAAAACACCTTTCCCAGCTGCTGGTCCATCCGCCTTTAGAACATAAGGAGACGGAATCTTTTCTAAATAATCTAAGCCTTCTTCTAGAGAACTTGCGTCAAAAGTTTTATAGGAAGCAGTAGGGATTTTATGTTTAAACATAAACTCCTTGGAAAAGTCTTTGCTGCCTTCCAGCATTGCGCCTGTTTTAGACGGACCAACAACCAAAATACTATTTAAAGCTGGGTCTCTTTTAATGAAATCTGCCAGTCCATCAATTAAAGGTATTTCGGGACCGACAATCAGTAGGTTGATTTTTTTAGTTAGTAAAGCTTCTTTTATTTGCTTGAAGTCTGAGACAGAAATATCTAAATTATTAGCAATTTTAGCAGTTCCTGCATTTCCAGGTGCTACATATAAATTATTAATGTTTTTTGATTCCTTTATTTTCGAACAAAACGCATGTTCACGTGCTCCAGATCCTATTATTAACACATTCATGTTGTAAATTTAACTCTAACTTTTAGTTTATTTAAATATTTACATTAATTTTTATAATAAAGCAAAATGAACATTTAAAATTCTGTTTATCAATGTTTTATAATTATAATAGCCATAAATGAACTAATCAAAACAGAGTTAATTTAATTTTTTTATATTTGTAAAAACAATATTTGTATGTGTTGGTTTGCAGCTTATACTAAACCCAGGTCTGAATTTAAAGCATTAGATTATTTTACTAAGTGTGGAATTAACGCTTATGTTCCCGAATATATTAAACACATAAAATGGTCTGATCGAGTAAAAAAAACCCGAACTACTGCTATTTCTGGTTATGTTTTTTTTGAAATGACTGAAATGAATTACCCGCTTTTAAACATGAATCCTTTTACCAGAAACGTTGTCAAGTCACTTGGCGAGCTGGTTACGATTAAAAGTGACGAGATCTTAATGCTTAAAAATGCATTAAAAGGCTATACAACAAAAAGAGATTTTCAATATGGAGATTCGGTGAAAATTGGAAACGGACCTTTTGAAAATAAAAAAGGGGAAGTAGAGGAGGTGAACGACACACACATAACCATTTTATTAAATTCAATCAAGGTTAAACTATCGCTTTCAAACTCAAAGCTAAGTTTAGCTCGTTAAAATATTTATACATTTTGGCTATATTAGATTTCCTATTGGGAATCTAATGGCGAAGCCTTTAAATTAACAATATGAAAAAAATTACCTACATCCTTTTTTTACTTATGGCTTCTTTTTCTATGGGTCAAGACTTGAGTTCTGCAGTTCAAAAAGCTTCCAGCCAAAATCCAGTCAAAAAATTAGAACTAATGAGCGACTCCGAATTGTTGGCTTATTGGGAACAGGCTCAAGCACAAGGCTACAGTTTAAATCAACTTAAAACATTAGCTAGAGCTCAAGGAGTAAGCGAAGGGGATATTTCAAAATTTGAAAAAAGAATCAAAACCCTTAATCAAACACAAACTAATGACGATTCGTTTTCAGAAACCGAAACCAACCTTAGTTCTATTTTTGGAATTACTGAAGATGAAACCGATGATTCATTAGTATTAGAGGAAGAAAAATATTCCCTTCCTATTTTTGGTATGACTTTTTTTGATTCAAAACCTCCTAGCTCTAACACGTCGCCACAACTAAACATAGCCACACCATCTTATTACCAGCTTGGACCTGGTGACGAAATTACGATAAATGTTTGGGGAGCTTCTGAAAACCAGTACAAGGCAGTGATAAGTAATCAAGGCTCCATAAAGCTTGACAGAATTGCTCCAATATATTTAAGTGGCTATTCCATATCCTCTGCAAAGAAAAGAATCGGAAATGCGCTTTCAAAAATTTATTCAGGAATTAAGTCCTCAGAAGAATCCTATCAAAAAGTTTTTTTTGATGTCAGTCTTTCTCAGTCTAGATCCATTGTTTTAAACATTGTTGGGGGAGTCCAAAATCCAGGCACTTACACTCTTCCCAGTATGGTTTCTCCATTAAACGCACTCTATGCTGCTGGTGGCCCAAACGAAAATGGTAGTTTTCGTGATATTAAAATATTAAGAAACGGAAAAACTTACAAAACAATTGACTTGTATGATTATTTTGTCAAGGGGATTTATCCTACTTTAAGTCTGAGAGATCAAGACGTAATACTTGTCCCCTCGTATTCAAAAAGGGTCTTTGTTGATGGAGAGTTCAAGGAAACTGGTATTTTTGAGATGAAGGACAAAGAAACTATTAGTGATCTACTGATCTACACTGGCGGGTTTAACTCTTTTGCTTACAAAAATAAAGTTTTTATTGAATCTGTTTTGGGAATAAACAAGTCCATGACGGCATTAAGTTCTGATAGTTTTTCTTCAAAAATACTTCAAGATGGAGATATCATTAAGGCTAAACCGGTAGGAGATAAATTTTTAAACAAAGTTACGATTGAAGGCGCAATATATTTGCCTGGTAGTTATTCCTTGGGAAATAATTCCACTTTAAAAGAGCTTATTACTAACGCTCAAGGCCTAAAAGACGATGCTTTGTTAAATAAAGCTCTTATATATAGGTTTTTTGAAGGAAAAGAAAATGAGATTCTCTCTGTTGATTTAGAAAGCGTCCTGTCTGAAAAGAAAAAAATTACACTAAAGCCAAATGATAGGGTTGTGATTTTCTCAAAATCTTTATTAAAAGAAGAAAGTTTTGTTGAGATTAGGGGAGAGGTTAATAATCCACAAATATTTAATTTCTATGATGGAATTACCTTAGTTGACCTAATCCTTCTCTCAGATGGTATTAAAGAGGATGGAGATTCGTATTCTATAGATGTTTTTAGAAAAACTTATGATAAAACTGGGGAAGCTCCTTTCAGGTCCTTGTCCTTAGAACTATCCCCAGACTTAAATTACGAAAATTCTGAACAAAACTTTTTGCTTGAAAAAAATGATTTAGTGGTTGTTCGTTTAAAAGAAGGAGTTGTGAAAAGTGAATTTGTATCAATTAATGGGCTTGTAAAAAAACCTGGAGTTTATGCTGTTTTGAATAATAAATATTCTTTATATGACCTTTTAAATGATGCTGGGGGGATTTTAAAAGATGGCGCGATTGCAGGGGTGAAGATTAAAAGAATAAACCAGGCTAAAAGTGAGATTGAAGAGATAGTCTCCACTACTGACTCGTTAGGAATTGAAATTAGTGAAATAGAAGATTTTATTGAGTTTGGAGTAGACATAGCTCAACTATACAAAACAAAAGGATTTGACTTAAAATACAATGTAATTTTAAAGGATGGGGATGTAGTAGAGGTGCCTAAAGTTGACAATACTATTGAGGTTATCGGTGAGGTTCAAAGACCAACGGTTATAAACTTTAGAAAGGGAATGGGCGCCGTAGCGGCAATAGATCAAGCGGGAGGCGTTACGGATTTAGCAAAAAAAAGCGGTTCTTTTGTGGTTTATCAAAACGGAAATGTTTCTTCTTTCAAAAGGTTTTTGTTTTTTAGCTTCCCTCCCAAACTAGAGCCCGGTTGCAAAATTATTGTACCTAAAAAAATTAGCAACCCCAACAAAACAAGCTTAACAGAAATAATTGGCTTAACCTCTACGTTAGCAACACTTGCCGTATTGGTTAACTCTCTTTAATATATATTATGAACAATACAGAAAATCCTGAAGATGAAATAGATTTAATCGCATTGTTTAAATCTTTGTGGATCAGTAAAAAACTGATAATAAAAATTACTGTAGTTTTTTCTTTTTTAGGAATTATAATCGCTTTGTCATCCCCAGTTGTATTTACGGCATCCTCTACTTTTATCCCTCAAGCTAGTCAAGCAGGAGCCTCTTCAGGTCTTAGTGGAGTGGCCTCGCTAGTTGGAATTAATTTGGGTAGCAGTTCTTCTGGAAACGAAATTCCACCTTCGCTGTATCCTCAAATCATACAAAGCGTTCCTTACAAAAGAGCTCTTCTTGATTTGCCTTTAACAGTTTCTCCCAACGAGCCTTCGGTTTCATTAAAAGACTACATGCTTGAAAAAGATTCTTCAGTTGATTTTATTGGAACAGTTAAAAAATATACCATAATGCTTCCTTTCACTATTCTTGGTGCAATAAAAGGGGAGCCAGATGATAATTCTATTGGATTTTCTTCCACTATGTCGGTTAGCTTAGAAGAAGAGGGTTTGTTTCAAAGTTTAGAAGGAATGCTTTCTTTAAGTGTAAATGCCAAAGAGGGGTTTGTAAATCTTTCCGTATCAGCAAGCGACCCGTTAATCTCTGCAATTGTGGCTAAAGGCGCGCAAGAAATTCTTCAAAAAAGCGTGATTGATTATAAAATTAAAAGCGCTTCAGAACTTTTGACCTTTAACCAACAACAATTAGATCTTAAAAAAATTGAGTTTGATAGTCTACAAAACAAACTGGCTCTTTTCAAAGACTCTAACCTAAATATTATTGATTCTAGATTTGAAAACAGGCTTAATGGGCTAGAGGCTGAATTTGGCATTGTTAATGCTGTTTACCAAGAGTTAGCTAAACAATTAGAACAGTCTAAACTGCAGGTTAGTAGAGACACCCCTGTTTTTTCCGTGATAAAACCCGTTACAATTCCCAACCAAAGATCTGCACCCAAGCGTTCTTTAATGGTTATTATTTACGCTTTTATTGGTTTAGTTATTGGGTGTGGTTACGTGCTTGTAAAAGAGCCTGTTGCCAAAATTTTAAAAGAGATCAAGGCTTAAAAAGAAAGCTAAAAAAAGATTTTTTTTCTGCAACTTGCTTAGTGATTTTATAAACCTTGTACCTTTTGTCTAGCGGGTCTTTTATTTCTTCGATAAAGTTAGTAGGGGTATTTGTTACAGATTTATAAATAGTGTTTATTTCTTCAATAAAAGATGTTCTTAAGGCTGTAAAGTGAGATTTTACAAAAACCTTAGAACTTATGATTTTGTTCAGTTCAGTTGATGAAATATAGTTTTTACTTTCTAGATGCTTTATAAGGGTCAGTTGTTTTTGGCTTAAAAGAGATGAGTTTTGTCCGTAGTAAATCTTTTTATCGTCATATAAAACAAGGCCTTTTAAAAAGTCTTTAAATGAAAAAAGCTTATAAACGACAAAACATATTAAAACTGCCAATATTGCGGCTAAGGAATTTTATATGGATTTTCGTTTTGTAATGTGATTGGGTAAAACTCAGGTTCAAGGGTTTTTAAATCGTTTAAAGGAAATTGTGCTAAAAAGCTTTTGTTGTTTTTATTTTTAATGAAATACAAAGTGTCTAAATGTTCTATCACAGGTCTATTTGTGTCGATGCCTTCAAAAAGATTCTCTTTATGAAAGCTGGTAACAGTGTCATTTTTAAAATCAAAAATTACAATTTTATTTTTTTCTAAATAAGCTTTCTTTAATTCAAAATTAACATTAGATTCATAAGAATATTTGACTGGAATTTCTGGGTTAATTTCCCCTAAGATCCACAAAGGTTTTAGTCAAAAGATCAAAATAAAAATAATCATTCAAGACAACGTCTTTAATCTCAGAGTCTTTTGGTGAGTTTCTGCCTCCCAAAACGTAAAGTTTATCGTTCAAAACTTGAAATATTGCTTTCCATCTTTCTTGAGGAACAAAATCTGATTTAGTACTTACAAGCTCCCACTGGCCAGTGGATGTGTCAAAAGTGGTTATGTAGTCTTTAAAAGTCCAAAAACCATAGCCTCCATACATGTATATTTGGTTTTTGTGGGTAAACACTGATGACTCAAACTGATTTTTCTGCTCTACAGAACTGTCTTCTTTTACAAGACCTTTATTTGTTTGGGAAAACACATGTCCTCCGCCTGATATTATTAAATAGGTCGCTAAGGAATCGTTTAAAGCGGTAAAGCTTTGGTTGTCAAAGCTCTTGAAGTTGAATTTAAGTTTTAAACTGTCGTTTTGCGTTTCGTACTCTTTAAACGTCCATTTTTTTTTAAAATGGTATACGCCGTTTTTAAGTATAATTTTTGGGGTGCCAGCTATGCTTTTTGTAAAAATATAATCTTGTGAGATTCCCTCAGGTAACAAAACATCTTGTGCCATTAGCCTTGAGCTCAAAAGGAATGTAAAAAAAACTAAAATGCTTAATCTAGGTTTCAATTTCTTTTTTTAATAAATATAATTTAAAGTTTATGATATTATTCAATTCAACTATAATTTCTCTTTTATTGTTTTTAATATTAGCTTCGTTTGTATCCTATTTTTTAAACAAATACATATATTCCGTTTTTTCCAAAAACAAGATAATTGACCCAATTAATAGTAGATCTTCTCATAGATCGAAAGCAACTAGATCTGGAGGGCTTTCTGTTTTTTTAAGTATTTGCCTGTGCCTAGCAATTGCCGGTTCCATAACCAATTTAGAATTACAGCCTTATGGGTTTTTAAGTGTTTTATTTATGGCGTTGACAGGAATAGCAGATGATTTTTTTAATGTTCGTTATAGAGAAAAGTTCTTTTTACAAATTTTTGCAGGCATTATATTGCTACAGTCTGGGTATTCTATAAACTCTTTTTATGGTATTTTTGGAGTATTTGATATTCCAGAGTGGCTCTCTATTTTTGTTACTCTTTTTGTTTTTATAGTTATTGTGAATGCAATTAATTTAATTGATGGATTGGATGGTCTTGCCTCTTTGATCTCATTAAAGTTTTTAATTGTAATGGGGGGTATAATCATGGTTGGAGCAAGTGAAATGTTGCTTTTCTTTCCGATAATTATCGGAGCATTACTGGGTTTTCTTCTTCATAATTTTAGTTCGATTAAAAAAGTGTTTTTAGGAGATACTGGTTCTCTTTTTATTGGTGCCACCATGGCTTTTTTTGTTATTTATGTTTTAGATTCTTCGAACCAAATAGTTACCGACACTTATATTTCCCGCCCTCTTTTTTGCGTGCTGTTATTGATTTACCCTTTAACCGACACGCTTAGGGCTATTGTTCTTCGATCTTACAAAAACCAATCTCCATTTGTTGCAGATAGAATACACCTACATCACAGATTAGCTGATAAGGGCTACGAACATTGGGCTGCTTCTTTGCTAATTTTTATTCTATCAGTGTCATTACTTGCTTTTAATCTTCTTTTTTTTCAGTACATAGGACTTGTTGCTTGTATTGCCTCAACTATAAGCCTTATGTTAACTTACTTTTATTTATTTTTTAAATGAGAAAAATTCCTGTTTGTATTTTTTTAGCCTTTTCCCTCTTTTCTTTTTCTCAAGAGAATCTAAAGGACTTTTTATTAGTTACTAAAGATTCTTCCTCTTTCTACACGTTTACTAAAAAGGGCGTTTACTTGTCTTCATTTGTAGAAGAAAACAAAATCAAAAAAGAGTTTTTTCCTTATACAAAAGAGCTTCCTAAAAGCCTTCTGGATGTAGGTTTTAAACAACTAAAAACGGCTTCCTTAAATAACTCTATTTATTTTTTATATCCTGGCGGCGGAATTCTATTCCGCTATAAGGGCAAAAAAATTGAAAGAATTGACAAGAGTTTTGCTCATAGAAATCAATTCACGGGCCACTTTTTTTCTTATAAAAACAGTCTTTATCTTTTGGGGGGATATGGGTACTGGACCACAAAAAACTATTTAACAAAATTTAGTTTTCAATCAGGAAGTTGGGATATTGTAACGACGATTGGCCCAGCGCCCAGTGGAGGTATAAATCAGGGGTCTTTTATTGAGATGGAAAACAGTCTTTTTGTTTACGATTTTTACAGTAGACCTTCGATCTTATCAATTGACGTTCACAATAAAAATTTATTCGAGCTAGATTTAGAAAACTTTAAGTGGAGTCAAAGAGGTTCTTTAGCCGGAGCATATGACTCTAAAATTGAGAGCTCTAGGATGTCTATTCGGTCTCCTTACAAAGAATCTTTGTTTGAAAAAAAAGCTAATGAAGAAGTTTTTAAAATAACCCACCCATCTTCTAATCTTGTTAGTGTTTTTTCTTCTGAAAATAAACTTTCGAAACTTAATGAGTCGTTTATTTTTGTGGGAGATAATTTAGTTTATGCCTCGAGAAATGCCAACAGTCTTGAAAGTAAAATATCATTTATAGACATTAAAACTTTTGAGGTTTTAAAACAAGAATTATTTTATTTAGATGACGGGTATTTATTTAGAACTTACTTGATTTTTGCTGCAATATTTTCTTTTGCTATTATTTTTTTAGTGTTCCTTTTCTTTAAAACTCGCTCCAAGATTTTTTACCTCAATAAGCAATCGTTGTTTAATCAAATGTCTTCTATATTACTATTAAAGGAGGAGTTTGCTTTGTTAACTGCTTTTAAGAACAGTGCTGTTTTAGAAAACAATTTTATTTTAAACTTGTTTTCTGATGAAACCAAGTCATTAGACGCTATAATTAAGAAAAAAAACAAGTTGATTAATGATCTTAATCAAAAGTGTAAAAAAAGCTTTAAAATAGATTTGATTATAAAAAAAACAGACAAAGCTGACTCAAGACAGGTAATCTATTTGTTGGCTAAAAACACAAGGATAGTTGTTGAAGATTAGTTTTTAATTTCTTCTACTATTTTTCTGTCGTTTGAAAGTCGTGGCAACTTATTCTGCCCCCCTAATTTTCCTTTCTTTTTCATGTAGTTTTTAAAAGTTCCTTTTTTTAAAACCACTATTTCTAAAGGCTTCAGTACTTTCCCCTTTATTAAATCGTTGTAATAAGAGTTTTGAGCTCGCATATTTTCGTCTAAATCCATCTCCAGTTTCCCAATTTCAGACTCTTTTAGAGGCTCTTCAAATTCAATCCACCATTGATGAAAAGGCAACCCTTTTTTGGGGTTTATGTTTGGTGCAACGGTAAATTCATTGATTTTAAAAGCATGTTCTTCAGTGGCTTTTTTTAGTGAATTTTCTACTTCACCCGCTATAACATGTTCTCCAAATGCAGAAATAAAATGAGTGTATCGTCCTGTTACTATTAACCTATGAGGAATTAAAGAGACAAAAGACACTGTGTCCCCTGTGTTGTAACTCCACAATCCTGCTGTAGTAGAGATTATTAATATGTAGTTTACCCCCATTTCAATATTTTCCACAGTATGTCTTTTGGGCTCTTTCTGATTCATTTCTTCTAGTTTAATAAATTCATAAAAAATTCCTGAATTTAATTGAAGAAGTAGTCCATTAGATTTTTGAGAATCTTGATAAGCAAAGAAGCCTTCTGAGGCTGGGAAATATTCAATACTATCTATTTTTTTTCCTATCAATTCATTAAACGTATTTCGGTAAGGCTCGTAATTAACCCCGCCATAAACAAACAAACGAAAGTTTGGGAAAATTTTACTTATTATTTTTTCGTCACTTTCTTTTCTTAATTTCTCGAAATACATTTGAACCCAAGGTGGAATTCCTCCTATCACGGCCATGTCTTCTTTTATGGTCTCTTTTGTAATTTCTTTAACCTTTTCTTCCCAGTCTTCAATGCAATTGTTTTCCCAGCTAGGCATTATGTTTTTTCTTAAATATGAAGGCGTGTAATGAGCTACAATACCCGAAAGCCTTCCTGTTTTGATTCCGTTTGTTTCCCCTAACAAAGGGCTTCCTTGTAAAAAAATAACTTTTTTATTAAGAAATTCTGTGTTTCCTGTTTCTTCTATATAATGAAATATTGCGTCTCTAGATCCGTTTATATGCGTGGGCATAGAGTCTTTTGTGATTGGGATGTATTTAAATCCAGATGTAGTTCCTGATGTTTTAGCAAAATACAGGGGGCGACCCGGCCATAAAACATCTTTCTCGCCCTTTACCACACGATCTACGTAAGGCTTTAGTTCTTCGTAATCTTTAACCTTGACGTGTTTTGTAAAATCTTTGTGTGTTTTTATGTTATTGAAATTATGATCTTCTCCAAAGCGCGTATGTTTTCCTCTTTTTATTAATTTTTTAAAAACAGTCCTTTGGGTTTGAGATGGGTTTTTTGACCATTTTCTAATCCTCCAAACAAAAAATTTAGCCAAAAATCTAGCTCCTAATTCTTTTAAACTCATTTTTTTTTATTCAAAACTAACGTAGTTTTCTGGGTTTACAGGAATCCCCTCTCTCCATAATTCAAAATGAAGATGGGGACCAGTAGTTAACTCTCCTGTGTTTCCGGAAAGCGCTATTACCTGTCCCGATTCTACTAAATCTCCCTGAGAAATAAGACCCGAGTCGTTGTGTTTGTATACGCTTGTTAACCCATAGGCGTGTTCAATAACAATCACATAACCGGTCTGGACAGTCCACTCGGCTAAAACAACCGTCCCTTTAGCAATCGACTTAACTGGAGAGTTTATTGGAACAGCTATATCAGTTCCGAAGTGCTTAATCCCATAATCAAACCTTGACGTAACTTGGCCAAATATTGGGCTAATTAATACATATTTTACTTTTGAGGTCGCGGACTCTAAAACATTAAATCGATCTTCTTTTTCTACAACTTTTCTCAAAAGAGAGTCCTCCTGGTTAACTTTAAATTCTATATCAGAAATGTCTATTCTTACTTTTATTTCTTTTTGAGCTTCAGACTTTGTTGTTTCTCCCAAAATAACCGATCCTATTGAGTTTATAAAATCTTGATTTTTTTCTATTACCAAAGTCAAAGAGTCTAAAGTTTCAATATTTTTTACAGCATTCGTTCTTAAAACCGTTGAATCATACCCTGGAATATATTCTTTGACTGATGTAAACGCTATTAAACAAATTGTAGAAATAATTATTAAAATTGCTATTAATGAAAAGAAAAGAAAAATATTAAGCCTACTCAACTTGTAAGAAAGTCTTTCTTCGTATGTCGCCTCATTTAAAACAACTAACCTGTACTTGTTTAAGAGTCTTTGGCTAAATGGTTTTTTTTCTTTAATATTCATATTCAAAACAAATATAAGAATAGCTCCCTACATGAACCCTTTGAGTTTAATTTTATATGTTATGTCTTCCTAATTCTTTTATTATTTATACTTTTGTTAAAAATAAAAATTATGCTGTCATTTAATTTACTACTAGCAATTGGCCCTTGGCAAGTTGTTTTAGTTGCGGTTGTTATTCTTTTGTTGTTTGGAGGTAAAAAAATTCCTGAACTAATGAAAGGCCTTGGAAGCGGAATAAAAGAATTTAAAAAGGGAGTAAAAGAAGATGAGTTTGAAGAGGATTCTTTAACTAAAAAAAAATCTTCTAAACTAGAAGATTAAATTTTTTAATTCCTTTTGTAAATTTTAAGCGACTTAAAAATCGCCTCTAATTCAAAAATCAAATTTCTTTTTTTTGAAGAAGGGGAAAATACAAAACCCTCTAAAACAATCATTCTTTTGTTTAATGTGTCTTTAATAACATAATTAACGAAAGGGCCCGCCATAAAGTCGTTTTTAACCTCCCAGGTTCCCCTTGTTTCTATTGCCTCCAAGCCTTTAACTTTAGTTTTTTTAATGTAGGGCTCGTATGCGAACTCAGTTATCATGTAAGAATTCTCATTTCTTCCTGGAACAAAAAGCTCTCCAATTGAGTCCCTGATCTGAATGATCTTTTCAAGATTTAAAGCCTCAAACCGTTCCTCGGATTTTAATTCATATGCAAGAATATTGACCGTGCCTTTGTCCGTATCTCTTTGAAGCCAAACAATATTCCCGTCTCCTTTTTTATATACTTTATATGCCGAAGGCATTACTAAATCAATTGATAGCGCAGAACTTAAGTTGGTTTTATTGAGCTTAGAGATTTTTATTCTTTTTTGTTTTTCTTTTATTTCATTGGTTTTTATTTCATCGATTATCCTCTCTTTATTCTTTTTAATCTTGTTTATAATCTGTTCTACTGTTGGAGCAGAAACATTAACCAATATTTGAGGATAAGCGTATTTGTCTTTTTCAATTACAAATGTATTTTTTGTGATTTTTTGTATAAGAATTATGTTTCGACTCTCTCTAGTAAACCCTGAAAAGGTTTCTGTGGGGATTTGTCTTAATGAAAAAATTGGCTCTTGTTGAGGAAGGCCTTCAAACTCAGATGCGAAAAAACTTCTAATAGAATCTCCTGTTGAAGAATTCCATAAAGAATTTTCGATAACAACAGTTACTGTATTTATGTTTCCACTTGATTTTGGTTTGTAATTTGGAGTAGGACTATTACAAGAAGAAATTAAAACAGCTAAAAAAAAGAAATATTTTAAATTCATTTTTAAATAAATTACAAAAACTATGCCTTTGTTAGTTTGACAAGGCAATAATACCAGGAAGCTCTTTACCCTCTAAGCTTTCCAACATAGCTCCTCCACCAGTTGAAACGTAACTAACCTTGCTCTGAAAATTAAATTTTTTTACAGCAGCAACCGAATCTCCTCCTCCAACTAAAGAAAAAGCTCCTTTTTTTGTGCTTTCTATTATTGATTTTCCCAACGAAATTGTTCCCTCAGAAAAACTTTCTAGCTCAAAAACCCCAATAGGTCCGTTCCATAAAATTGTTTTGGATCTTTTAACTACCTTATCAAAAATAGCACGTGATTTTGGTCCAGCATCTAGTCCTTGCCAATTTTCTGGTATATTATATATTTCTTCAGTTGTTTTTATTCCTGTGTCGGAGAACTCTTTAGAGCATATTACGTCAACAGGCAAGTGTATCTTAACATCGGCAAGTTTTGCTTTTTTTAAAATATTTAATGCCAGGTCTAGTTTATCATTTTCGCAAATTGAGTTTCCTATGTTTCCTCCCAATGCTTTAATAAATGTAAAAGCCATTCCTCCACCAAGGATTATTTCGTCAGCTTTTCCAATAATACTCTCAATTATAGTGATTTTAGAAGAAACCTTAGCACCCCCTAAAATTGCTAAAACAGGCTTTTGACCACTTTCCAATACTTTTTTAATAGCTTCCACTTCTTTGGATAGAAGGTGCCCTGAAAACTTCTTGTTTTTAAAAAACTGTGCGATAATTGTTGTAGACGCATGCGCTCTGTGGGCCGTTCCAAAAGCATCATTAATATAATAATCTGCGTAAGATGCTAGTTTTTGGGCAAACAACTTGTTCCCTTCTGTTTCTTCTTTGTAAAAACGTAAGTTTTCAAGCATAAGTACCTGACCAGGTTGAAGGCTCTTGACTAGTTTTTCTGTTTTTTCCCCAATGGAATCTTTAGCAAAAAAAACGCTTTTGTTTAAAGTTTTTTCAACTTCACTAACAATGTGTTTTAATGAGAATTTCTGGTCTTTTCCTTCTGGTCTTCCTAAGTGGGACATTAATATACAACTTCCCCCGTCATTAATTACTTTTAAGATTGTGGACCTTGCTGCATGTATTCTTGATGGGTCTAAGACTGTTTTGCTTGAGCTCATAGGGACGTTAAAGTCTACTCGTATTATCGTTTTCTTTCCTTTGAAGTTTTGTTTGTCAATTGAAATCATTTGTATCTAGGTTGGTTTTCAAAGATATGGAATTGTTGAGTTTTAAGAATATAAAAACTTTATATTTGAGTTATGTTGTTTAGAGATATTATTGGACACGCTTTTATAAAAAAAGAGCTACAAAGAAATTTGACTTTAGGCAGGATTCCTCACTGTCAGCTAATCTGTGGGCCAGAGGGGTCTGGTGCTCTGCCTGTAGCCATTGCTTATGCAAGACAGGTTATATGTAATGAACTTGATCAAAAGGCTGAATTTTGTAATTTAAAAATCAGCGAGCTTAAACACCCTGATCTGCACTTTGTTTATCCTGTGGCAAATAATCAAGACGTAAAAAGTAAAGCCATTTCTTCAAGCTTTATTACAAACTGGCGGGAGTTTCTCTCTTTAAACCCCTATGGAAACTTGTTTGAATGGTACATGTCAATTGGAATTGAAAATAAGCAGGGGAAAATTGGTAAAGACGAGGCTGAAAACCTTATAAAAAAAATGTCTCTAAAGTCCTATGAAGGAGGTTGGAAAGCTGTAATAATCTGGATGGCTGAGAAAATGAACCCTAGCGCAACCAACAAACTGCTTAAGTTAATTGAAGAACCTCCTGAAAAAACACTTTTTATATTTGTGGCAGAAGACGAATTGCTTTTAATGGACACCCTTGTTTCTAGGTGTCAGAGAATTAATCTAAATAAAATCCCTAATGATCTTATAAAAAAAGCGTTAGTAGATAAGGGCTTTTCAAATGAACTTGCCAACAAAGCATCTTTAGAGTCGAACGGCAGCTATAACAAAGCTTTCTCTTTTGCTAAAGGAAAAGAAAGCGATTCTGTATTTGAAAAATGGTTTCAGTCGTGGGTTCGCTCCGCTTTTAAAGTAAAGAAAAATAAAGAGGCTGTTTTAGAGCTAGTAGACTGGAGTAAAACAGTCTCAAAATCAGGTAGAGAAACTCAAAAAAAATTTATCGCCTATAGTTTAGAAATTTTTAGGCAGGCTCTTTTATTGAACTACGGAATAAGTGAACTCACGTTTTACTCTCCTTCAACTGATTTTAATTTTGATAGCTTTTCTAAATTCATTGGAGGGGCTAATGTTGAAGAGATTTCGCTTGAATTAGAAAACGCCTATATACAAATTCAATCTAACGGAAACCCGAACATGATATTTACTGACCTCTCTTTAAAACTTACTCGCTTAATCCATAAAAACTAAACTTACCAATATGATTCCTGAAAAAATTGCATTTCTATTTGTTTTAACCTTTTTTTTAATTGTATTTATTCAAAGTGGCCTAGATAAAGTCTATGACTATAAAGGGAATTTAAGTTTTCTAAACACTTTATTGGGGGGTTTTTTTTCAAGCTCTTTAATTACTCTTGCTTTAGTCTCGGTTACCATTTTGGAATTAACATCAGGCCTTCTTTGTTTGCTTGGAATCCTAGATGTTGTTTTTAATGACTCTAACCTTACCGGACTAATTGGTTTAATCGTAGGGTCCTTTGCTCTGCTAGTTCTTTTGTTTGGCCAGCGGGTTTCTAAAAATTACGATGGGGCGAAAACAATAGCTGTTTATTTTATTTTAGCTGTTATAGGACTTTCATTAGCTTAAACTATTGTTTTTTCTTGGGCTATTGTTTTTTCTTATCCAAACTTAAGCTCATATCGATGATTTAAGATAATTTCTTTTTTTACCAATCTGTATTATTAAGGCTAATAATAAAGCTTGTTAAAAACGGCTTTAATTCTCTTTTTTTTGAAAAATATACATATGGGTGGAATAGTTGTCTGTTCTAAGACCAATTAAGTTAGAGGTTAATCCAATAAAAAGACCCTTTAAAAAACTAAAACGATTTCCTTTTTGACTTTCAGACATAATAGAAATATAGAAAGCATCTAAAACTAGGGGGGGTTTTTTTAACTGAACAAACCCCAATGGTTCTAAAAGTATTTTTAAAGAGTTCGGAGAAAAATGCTGTAAGTGTCTTGGCACATCCCAAGCTGCCCAATCCTCTTTATAATAGCTAGCGTCCCAGGAGGTGTAATTTGGGCAAGCGACCAGCAAAATCCCTTCTTTTTTTAAAGCGTTTTTTGCCTGATAAAGAGTCTCTTCTAGTTTATACACGTGCTCAAGAGAGTGCCAAAAAGTAACTAAGTCTTGACTCCCAATCTTTAAATCTTTTAATTCTTTTATGTGATCTATGTCTTTAGATTCTGCATGTTCTCTTGCTTTTTGGTTTGGCTCAATCCCAACGACGCTCCAGCCCTTCTTTTTTAATCCTGACAAAAAAAAACCTGTTCCAGAGCCTACATCAACTACTTTACCTGGATTTAAAAACAATCTGCAAATGTGTTTAAATTTAAAAAAAAGCATTATTTTTCTTGATATAAAATAAACATTAGAAGTTAGGCTAAATCCTTTTTTATTATGAGAAAGGTAGTTCGTTGCCTCATAATAAGCAGGCAGGTTTTCCTCTTTTGGCTTTGGACGCGTATGAAGAAGCTCTGTCTTTTTTTCTATAAATAATGAAAAAAATTCCATGCTTAAAAAACTGTCTTTTACCCTTATGTATTCCTTTTCTTTTTTCATTTGCTTGGGTGTTCCACGTGAAACTTCTTTACCTCCCCATATAAACCATTAAAACACTAATGTCGTTAGGTGAAACCCCGCTTATTCTGGACGCCTGAGACAAGGTGCTTGGTTTTATTTCCTCTAGCTTTTGGATTGCTTCCGAAGACAAAGAGTTTACTTTAGAGTAGGCAAAGCTTGTGGGTATTTTTATGTTTTCTAAATGGTTCAGCTTCTCTGCGTTTAATTTTTCTTTTTCGATATAACCCGAATATTTAATCTGAACTTCTGTTTGCTCTAAAGCTCCTTTTTCAAGCTGCCTGGTGTCGCAGAATTCTTTAACTGCCTTGACGCCCATCATGTCTGAAAGGCTAAGGTTTGGCCTAGAAAAAACCTTATAAAGCTTTACGGATTGCTTGATTTCGGATGATCCTTTAACTTTTAGTATGGGGTTTATTTCGTCTGGCCTAACGCTGGTCTTTTTAAAAAACGAAACAAAAGAATCTGTTTGAGATTTTTTTTGTTCTACATTATCAAGCCTTTGTTTATTGGCTAAGCCTAAATTATACGAAACTTCCGTTAATCTTAAGTCTGCATTGTCTTGTCTTAAAAGGGTTCTATACTCTGCTCTTGATGTAAACATTCTATAGGGCTCGTCTGTGCCTTTTGTAATAAGATCATCAATTAACACGCCTATGTAGGCTTCGTTTCGCTTAAGAACAAATGGTTCCTTTTCGTTAATCAAAAGGTGTGCGTTTATTCCTGCCATCAAGCCTTGAGCCGCCGCCTCTTCATAACCCGTAGTTCCGTTAATTTGCCCGGCAAAAAAAAGACCTGATATCGGCTTTGTTTCTAGAGAGTTTTTAAGTTGTGTAGGCGGAAAATAATCGTATTCAATAGCATATCCAGGTCTGAAAAACTTAACTTTTTCAAATCCTTTAACAGATGAAAGAGCTTTGAATTGAATATCTTCTGGCAAAGAGGTCGAAAAACCGTTCACATAAACCTCTACCGTTTTCCAGCCTTCTGGTTCGACAAAAATTTGATGCCGGTCTTTTTCGGAAAATCTGTTTATTTTATCTTCAATTGACGGGCAGTATCTTGGACCAACACTGTTAATTGAGCCGTTAAACATTGGCGACCTGTCAAACCCTTCTTTTAAAAGATCGTGAACCAAGGGGCTTGTGTAGGTCATGTGACAATCTAGCTGTTTTTTAAGCGGAGAGGTAGAGTTTAGATAAGAAAATTTAGATGGGTTTTTGTCTCCAGGTTGTGCCGACATCACTGAATAGTCTAAAGACCTACCGTCTACCCTTGGCGGAGTTCCTGTTTTCATTCTACCAGAAACAAAACCGTAATCAACAAGCTCTTCTGTAATTCCTGTAGAAGCTTTTTCTCCAGCTCTTCCCCCCCCAAACTGTTTCTCGCCAATGTGAATTAAGCCATTAAGAAAAGTTCCGTTTGTAAGGACGATTGATTTTGCTTTAATTTCAAGGCCTAGGGAGGTTTTAATGCCAACAGCCCTGCCTTTTGAAAGGAGTATGCCAGAAACCATTTCTTGATAAAAGTCTAAATTATTAGTTTGCTCTAGCATCTCTCTCCAGCACTCAGCAAACCTCATTCTGTCCGACTGGGCTCTTGGGCTCCACATTGCAGGACCTTTAGAGGTGTTTAGCATCTTGAACTGAATAGCTGAAAGGTCCGTTACAACTCCGCTATAACCTCCTAAAGCGTCTATTTCTCGAACAATTTGACCTTTAGCAATTCCCCCCATTGCTGGGTTGCATGACATTTGAGCTATGTTTTGAAGGTTCATTGTCACCAACAAGGTTTTGCTTCCCATGTTGGCAGAAGCCGCCGCCGCCTCTGAACCTGCGTGGCCTGCCCCAACTACAATAACATCATATTCTTTACTAAACATATTTTTTATTGTTCCACGTGAAACATTTTAATTTTATCATCTTCGGTCTGAGTCATAAACGCTGTTGATTCTTTTGTGTTGTCGTTGAAACCCATGAAATGCAAAAGTCCATGAACCATAACCCTTAAAATCTCTTCTTCAAAATTAGAATTATACTTTAGAGCGTTGTCTTTAACTCTGTCTATAGAAATAGCAATATTGCCATTGATGGTTTTGTTTTCTGAGGAATTAAAAGAAAGAACGTCTGTATAGAAATCGTGATTTAAGTGTTTTTTATTTAACAGCCTTAAGTCTTCGTCATTAAAAAAAGCATACACCAGCTCTCCTAAAACAAAGCTTTCAGAGTCGACAACTAACTTAAGCCAGCTTGAAACCTTAGCCTCGTTGATAAGCTTAAAGCTTGTGTTGTAAACAAATTCTATTGGCATTGGTGCTTTTTTGCAAATATAGTTTCTTGAAACATATAATAAAACAAACAAATCATTTTTTATATTTGATGTAATATGAGAGATCTTAAGTATTTGGCCGCGTATACAATTCCTCTAGCAACAGCACTGTCTATCTACTCTCGTGGGTGGCTGACTTTCTCAACTGTAATATTTGCTTTTATAATAATTCCTGTAACTGAAATATTGGTAGGGAAAGACAAGAAAAACCTAAAAACGGAAGAGGCTGAAAAAAAAAGACACAATAGTCTCTTTGACTTAATGCTTTACCTAAACCTTCCGATTGTTTTTGGACTTCTATATTGGGCGCTTATAAAAGTTAGCACTGAAAATTATTATATTTTTGAAATGATTGGAGTTTGTTTTTCAACGGGAATTCTATTGGCAACTAACGCAATAAACGTAGCACACGAACTGGGGCACAGAAAAAGCAATATTGAAAGGGTTTTTAGCAAAACCCTTTACATGCCGTGTCTTTATATGCACTTTTATATAGAGCATAATTACGGGCACCATTTGAAAGTGGCAACTCCTGAGGATGGTGCAACTGCAAAATACAACCAAAACGTTTATTCTTTTTGGATTTCATCTATTGTAAAACAATACTTTGATGCTTGGAAAAAACAAAAAGAATTACTAAAAAACTGTGAATCAGGGTTTTACTCTATTAAAAATGACATGATTTGGTACTTAGTAATACAAAGCGCCTATCTAACAGGGGTGTATGCTTTGTTTGATTTTAAAGGCTTATTATTCGCCGTTGCAGTGGGTGTAATCTCTTTTTTATTTTTAGAAACCATAAACTACATTGAACACTACGGCTTACGAAGGTTTAAAACTGCTTCAGGAAGGTACGAACGAATAAGAGAAGTTCATTCTTGGAACTCTAACCATAGTATAGGTAGAATTGTGCTATATGAGCTAACGCGACACAGTGACCATCATTTTAAAAGTTCTAAAAAATACCAAACTCTTAATTACTTTGAACAAAGCCCGCAACTTCCTTATGGGTACCCGTTATCTATTTTATTAAGCCTGATTCCTCCGCTTTGGTTTAAAACCATCAACCCTCTTGTGCCAGAAAAAATGAAAATAACACAAAAGCTATAGATATTCTTTTCAAGAGTGTATTTTAGCAAAAAAAAGTATGTCAAACAAAGTAAGAGTAAGGTTTGCGCCAAGCCCAACAGGGCCTCTACATATTGGAGGATTGCGAACGGCACTGTTTAATTATTTGTATGCAAAAAAAAACAACGGAACGTTTATTGTTAGAGTTGAAGATACCGACCAAAACAGGTATGTGGAAGGAAGCGAAAAACACATCTTAGACTCTTTAAATTGGTGTGGACTACATCCAGACGAAGGGCCTTCAAAAAGGGTGATTTTGCCCCCTACAGGCAAAGTGAAAGAAAAGGCTTATATGAAAGGAGAATTTACGAATTACTAGACCTGGGTTGTGCTTATTATGCTTTTGACACAAAAAAAGAGCTTGATGATGAGCGAAAAAAATGTGAAACAAGGGGAAAGACCTTTGTTTATAACGCTCAGAACAGGCTTGGACTTAAAAACTCTTTGTCTTTGAGTGAAAAGTCTAAAAAAATTTTTATTGAAAAAGGAGAGTATGTGATTCGATTTAAATCTCCGGAAAACAAAGAAACCACATGTTATGATGTTTTGAGAGGAAAGGTGGTTGTGCCCTCTGGAATTCTGGACGACAAGATCCTATATAAAAGTGACGGAATGCCTACTTATCATTTTGCTAACGTTGTAGATGACCATGAAATGGAGATAACTCACGTAATAAGAGGAGAAGAGTGGCTGCCTTCATTAGCGCTTCATTGGTTGCTTTATGAGTCCTTTGGATGGAAAAAACCGAAATTTGTTCACCTTCCTTTGATACTAAAGCCCGTTGGCAAAGGAAAACTTTCAAAAAGAGATGGCGATAAGTTTGGGTTTCCTGTATTTCCAATAGCTTGGAAAAATGACGAGATAAATATAAAAGGATATAAGGAAATTGGTTTTTTAGCTGAATCTACTGTCAATTTTTTAGCGCTTCTCGGATGGAACCCTGGTTCAGAAAAAGAAATTTTTACTCTTAAGGATTTAGAAAATATTTTTTCGCTAAAAGCATTGAACAATTCTGGAGCAAGATTTGATCCTGATAAAAACATTTGGTTTAATCACCAGCACATTCAGTCTTTGAGTGATGAGGTTTTAAAAAACTTACTTGAGGAGTCTTTAATTGAAAAAAATATCGAATTCAATAAAAACAAAACACTTTTAATAGCAAAAATGATTCGCCCTCGACTAAACCTAACAACAGAGGTGTTTTCTCATTCAAAATATTTTTTTAGTGGTCCAGAAAAATATAACACAAAAGCGATGAAGAAACTTTGTAACGAAAAAACCCCTTTGCTTTTAACAGAAATTCAACTCTGCTTAAAAGGTGTAAAAAAGTTTGAGTCTAGTGAAATTAAAAAAGCTTTAGAAAAATTTGTAGAAAAGTCCGGTCTGGGGTTTGGCAAAGTTCTTGGCTTAGTTAGATTGGCTATTATTGGGGAGCTTTCTGGAGCTGATTTATTTGACACAATGTCATTAATAGAAAAAGACGCTTGTATAGAAAGAATTGAAAAACTCGCTAATTCTATAAACTAGACTTTGGAAGTGCGGCATGGTCTTTGTATATTATAGAATGTAATCCTTAAAACCCTACATATGATTTTTATAACCCCAATACTAATAATTCTTTTTGTCTTTCTTTTGTTTGGAACTTTTTTTGTTGTGAAACAACAAACTGCTGTTTTAGTTGAGCGTTTTGGAAAATACACAAGCGCTAGACAGTCGGGTCTTCAGCTAAAAATTCCAATAGTAGACAGAATTGCGGGGCGTATAAGTTTAAAAATTCAACAACTAGATGTGGTCATAGAAACCAAAACAAAAGATGATGTTTTTGTAAAACTAAAAGTTTCGGTACAATACAAGGTGATTAGAGAAAAGGTTTATGACGCTTTTTATAAGCTCGATTTTCCTCAAGACCAAATAACATCTTATGTTTTTGATGTAGTAAGGGCAGAGGTCCCTAAAATGAAACTAGATGATGTTTTCGAAAGAAAAAACGACATAGCAAATGCGGTAAAATCTGAGCTAAACGAGGCAATGCTTAATTACGGATATGACATAATCAAAACTCTTGTAACGGATATTGACCCTGATCTTCAGGTCAAAGAAGCTATGAACAGAATTAATGCCTCTGAAAGAGAAAAAGTTGCCGCACAGTTTGAGGGGGATGCTCAACGCATCTTGATTGTTGAGAAAGCCAAGGCAGAAGCAGAGAGTAAAAGGCTTCAGGGCCAGGGTATAGCGGACCAAAGAAGAGAAATTGCAAGAGGTTTAGAAGATTCTGTAAAGGTCTTAAACAATGTTGATATTAATTCACAAGAGGCGTCTGCCTTAATTGTAGTAACGCAACATTACGACACGCTTCAATCTGTTGGAGGAGCAACTAATAGTAATTTAATTTTGTTGCCTAACTCGCCTCAAGCTGGTTCAGAAATGTTAAACAACATGGTAGCTTCTTTTACGGCAAGCAACCAAATAGGGGAAGAAATGAAAAAGGCGGCAGCAAAAAAAGAAAATAACAAATAACCAGAATTAAGCTTTTTTCCAATTATCTCTCAGGCTAACGGTTTTGTTAAAAACAAGGTTGTGCGCCTCGCTATCTCTGTCTACAACAAAATATCCTTTTCTTTGAAACTGAAATTGATCTCCTTCTTGGCTGTTAAGTAGCGAAGGTTCTGCAAACGCAGCGACGCTACTCACAGAGCTAGGGTTAAGCATTTCCGTGAGTTCAGTGTTGTTTTTTGCTAACGATGGTGATGGGTCTAGAAAAAGCCTGTCGTATTCCCTAACCTCAACCTTTATGGCTTCTTTTTTAGAAACCCAGTGCAACGTTCCCTTAACCTTTCTTTGACTCTCGAGGGTTCCGCTTCCACTTTTACTTAAAGGGTCGTAGGTGCAGTTTATTTGTATAATATTTTGATTATTATCATAAACAACTTCATTCGCACAGATAATGTAAGCGCTTTTAAGGCGGACCTCTTTACCTAGCGTTAATCTAAAAAACTTTCTGTTTGCTTCTGGCTTAAAATCTTCTCTTTCTATAAAAACCTCATTACTAAATGGTATTTCTCTAGAGCCAGATTCTGGGTTTTCAGGGTTATTTTCTGATGAAATTAACTCAGTCTTTTCCTTGGGATAATTAGTGATTACTATTTTAACTGGATCTAAAACTACCATTACCCTTTTTGATGTTTTATTTAACTCCTCTCTTGCGCAAAACTCTAAAAGCGAAGCTTCTATTGTGTTTTCTCTTTTTGCAACCCCAACAGTGTTGACAAAGGCCACTAGAGCCTCAGGAGGGTATCCGCGCCTTCTTAGTCCTGAAATCGTAGGCATTCTTGGGTCGTCCCATCCCAAAACACAACCCTCTTCGACCAAGTGCAATAGCTTTCTTTTTGAAGTAATAGTGTGGCTTAAATTAAGCCTTGCAAACTCTCGTTGTTTAGGTCTAATCTTGTCCTTTTCTACAATCTGATCTAAAAACCAATCATATAGCTCTCGGTGCGGCTCAAACTCTAGGGTACATAGAGAATGTGAAATTTGCTCTATGTAATCCGATTCGCCGTGAGCCCAGTCATACATCGGATAAACAACCCATTTGTTTTTTGTTCTTGGGTGTGATTTTTTCAAAACCCTATAAATAACGGGGTCTCTCATCA
The DNA here is from genome assembly GCA_905181705.1 of Cryomorphaceae bacterium BACL29 MAG-121220-bin8. Lineage (GTDB taxonomy): Bacteria > Bacteroidota > Bacteroidia > Flavobacteriales > Flavobacteriaceae > MAG-121220-bin8. The sequence continues at coordinate 757,113 of CAJIYP010000003.1, forward strand.
ACATGTTTGGAGAGGACATGTTAATTTTGGCTCTTAGGACATGTGCCCCTTCGTCACATGAGCCTTCTTTCATTTTATAAAACAACTCCAAGTTCTCCTCTATTGACCTGTCTCTAAAGGGGCTGTTTTGACCTAACAAAGTAGGCGTCCCTTTTTGTTGTGCAATTTGTTCTGAACTTTGAGACTCTACATATGCTTTGTTGTTTTTTATAAGTTTTATTGCCCAATCGAAAAGTCTCTGGAAATAATCTGAGGCATATCTTTCTTCCGACCACTTAAACCCAAGCCATGTCACGTCTTTTTTAATAGCATCTATGTATTTTTTTTCTTCTTTTTCCGGATTAGTGTCGTCAAACCTTAAAACAATTGGTGTGTTATACTTTTTTGCAAGATTAAAGTTCACGCATATTGCTTTTACGTGGCCTATATGAAGATATCCGTTTGGCTCAGGCGGAAATCTAAACTTTAATTTAGATTGCAAAAAACCGTCTTTTAAATCTTCGTCAATTATGTGTTCAATAAAATTTTTTTGATCAATCAATTATTTAAAATAAAAAATCAAAGTTAAAGAATTCATCTCTCTTATTGTTTATTTATCTTTGTTTGTTTATTATGGTAGAAATCTATTTAAAGAACGTTCGTTGCTATTCATTTCATGGGTGCTTGAAAGAAGAAAGTATTATTGGAAGCGAGTATTTAGTCAACCTTTGGGTGTCTGGGCTTTTGGAAAACAGCCCTGTTTCTGACAAGATTGAAGATGCTATTGATTATGTTTTTCTTAATAAAATTATTAAAGAAGAGATGTCCATTCCCTCTAAACTCCTGGAGTCAGTTTCGCATAGAATATTGTCTCGAGTTTTAGACGAAGATAAAAGAGTTTTAGAGGTAACTGTTTCTGTAAGTAAGATTTGTCCGCCTATAAATGGAGATGTGGAAAGCGTCTCTATAAAATTATCTAAAAAAAGAGAAGGCAGAATTTAAAAAAATGTAATTTTACTTTTTCAATGGCACTGTGGCCGAGTGGCTAGGCAGAGCTCTGCAAAAGCTTCTACAGCGGTTCGAATCCGCTCGGTGCCTCAAAACCTCGCCTTAAAAGCGGGGTTTTTTTTAAACCAATCCTTTGAAAATTAAAAATAAGCCACAGATGACAATAAAAGTGTTTATAACAATTTTAATTGTTTTGATAACCACATCTGTAAGTTTTTTTTTAAGCTGTTGTGCTAGGTATATTTTTCCTAAATCAATAGAAAAGTATGTCGTTATAATAACTAAAAAGAAAAAATAAATTTTAGATTTATCCATTTCTAGCTGGGGGCCAAAATATAATATTATGCCCACCCAATAAAAAAGAACCACCACATTAATGATGTTTAAAAGAAACCCTTTGATTACCATTTTAAAAAGGTTTGGACTATATGCCATTTCAGCACCGTCTTTGTTTTCTGGGCGGTTTTTTTCTTGAATAATCTTAATTAAACTAACACCTGCGTAACTTGCTAATAAAACTCCTCCTAAAAAATACCAAGAACTTCTGTTCTCTTGAATAGAATTTAACAAGCTATTTGTGCTAAAAAAAGCAATTACAAAAAAAACAATATCTGAAAGAACAACACCAATGTCTACGAAAATAGCTGCTTTAACTCCTTTGCTTATACTGGTTTCTAAAACGGTAAAAAAAACTGGGCCAATTGTAAAGGCAAGAACAATCCCTATTGGGATAGCGGGTAAAAACTCGTTCATTCTTTTTTTTATAAAATTAAAGTTTTTCTAATAATAAAAAATCTATTTGTTTTTTATGTTCGTTAACCCCTTTCACTTGAACTAAAACTTCGTCTCCCAGCCTATACTCCTCTTTTGTGTTTCTTCCTAGAATTAAATATTGTTTTTCGTTAAAAACGAAATAATCGTTAGGAATGTCTTTAATTCTAACAAATCCTTCGCATTTGTTTTCTTTCAGCTCTATAAAAACACCCCTTTCCATAATTCCTGAAATTATACCTGTATATTTTTTATTAACTTTTGAAGACATGTATTTTACCTGCATGAATTTTATTGAGCTTCTCTCGGCTTTTGTGGCCAACTCTTCTCTTTTTGAAAGGTGTTCACAGTCTTTTTCTAGGTTCTTTTGTTGAATTGATTTTTTGTTTAATATTCTTTGTAAAGAACGATGAACTATTATGTCTGGATACCTTCTAATTGGGGAAGTAAAGTGTGTGTATTTTTCAAACGAGAGACCAAAGTGTCCAATATTTTTTGTGCTATACTTTGCTTTGCTCATGCTTCTAATAACAAGAGTGTCTATTAGATTTTTTTCTGGCGTACCCTCTACTTGTTTTAATATTTTATTAATGTTACTGTGGACGGTGGAGGAATTATCAAACTTTTGATTATAACCTAAATTTTTAGTCACCCGCTCTAACGCTGATAACTTCTCTTCGTTTGGAGCGTCGTGAACCCTATAAATGTTGTCTTCTTTTTTTTGTTGACTGAAAATTTCTGCTACTTTCTTGTTCGCTAAAAGCATAAATTCTTCTACTAATTTATTTGCTTCTTTGGTTTCTTTTAATACTGTTTTTAAAGGCTCTTTTTCAGAATTTAAAATAAATTTAACTTCTTTTTTATTAAACAAAATAGATCCTTTTTTTATTCTCTGTTCTCTTAGTTTGGTTCCGATATCTTTTAATAATAAAACACTATTTTTTATTTCATTTCCTATTTTGTACTCCTTGTTTGAAAGAGAAATTTCTTTGGGTATTATATTGTTTTTGTTGTCTATTATATATTGCGCTTCTTTGTAACTAAAACGCTGATTAGAGTTTATTACTGTTCTTCCAAACCAGTAATTTTTAACTTCATAGTTTGAATTAAATGTAAATATTACAGAAAATGTTAATTTTTCTTCATTTGGCCTTAAAGAACATAAATTATTAGAAAGAGATTCTGGCAACATAGGCACTACTCTATCAACTAAATAAACGGATGTTCCTCTTTGAAAAGCTTCTTTATCTAGATTAGAACCTTCTTTTAAAAAATGTGATACGTCTGCTATGTGAATACCTATTTCAGTTAATTCTTCTTTTTTTTCTATGGAAATAGCGTCATCAAAATCCTTAGCATCCTCTGGGTCTATAGTTATTGTGGTTATATTTCTTAAGTCACGTCTCTCTTTAATTGATTCCTTGTTTTGTAAACCTTTTAATGCTTCTGCCTCTTTTATAAGAGTTTGGTCAAATTCATAGGGAAGATTGTATTCTTGTAAAATAGCATGTATTTCGTTTTCTACCACACCTTGTTCTCCTATTATTTTCGAGATTTTTGCTTCTGGCAAATCATTTTCCCACTTAACAAATTCAATAACCACGAGCTGATTGTCTCTTATATTAATTTTTTCTGGATTATGTATAAAAAAATCTAGTTTGTCTTTTTTTCCTGTTGTTGTTACTAATGTTTGATTGTTTTGGTTTTTGGTAACCCCTATAAATTTTGTTTTTTTTCTTTCTAATATTTTTATAATTTTTCCTTCTCTGTGCGAAATCATCACAAATTCAACCTGGTCACCATCAAAAGAGTTTAAGAGATTTTTTTCAGAAACAAACACATCTTTTTCTATGTTTTTTCTAATAATATACCCAGAACCACCACTTGTCTTGTCTAAAACTCCTGTAAAAGGTTTTCTGTTTGAAAAAAGCATATAGCTTCCTGGCTTAATTTGTTTAATTTGCTTCTTTTCTTCTAATAAACACAAGCATTCTTTAATGTTGTTTTTATTGACTTCATAAGGAAGAAGATTTAAAACCTGACGGAAATTGAATTTTTTTAAAGGAGATCTTTGAAAAAAAGAAAGTACATGATCGTTAAGTAAATTAGTTCCTTTTCTTTTCATTTTATTTTTTGCTAAGTTAATTTTATTTAACTTAAAGTGGGTTATAAAATAGTAATGAACAAGTATTAAATAATAAATAAATTTTAAAATAAATTTTTAACCTTATTATTGCTTGTTAACTTATATTATAAAATTAAATTCTAATAATAATAATAATAATAATTAAATGTTAATTAACAAAAAAACAAAAGTAAAACTCTAATAAAGAATTGATTAGATACTTATTAATAGTGTGTTAATATAAAAGAATGTTAATAATTAAAATTAAATTTGATGTTAATAATTGAGTTAATATTGTTGTTAAGCACATAATAAATAATAATAAAAAAGAACCAAACTTTTATTATTAATAAAACAAGAGAGTTATTAAATAAAACAAACAATTAATAAACAACTAATAAACATAATGAATATACTTATTTCAAACGATCATGCGGGTGTAGAATTAAAAAACGCTGTTAATAGTTTTTTAAAAAAGAAAGGATATGTTGTAGAAAACCTAGGAGATAATTCAGGAGAAAGTGTTGATTATCCAGACATCATCCACCCCCTAGCAAAGGAAATTTCTAACAATAAAAACAAAAAGGGAATTATTATGTGTGGAACAGGAAATGGCGTAAGTATGGTTGCTAATAAATACAAGGGCGTTAGAGCCGGATTATGTTGGAGTAAAGAAATAGCAGAATTAATAAGAAAACATAACGACGCAAATATTTTAAGCTTACCCGCAAGGTTTCTCTCTAGTTAAAGAGGCTTTAGAGATTGTGGAAGTTTTTTTAAAAACAGACTTTGAAGGGGGAAGACACGAAAGACGAGTGAATAAAATTGATAAATAAATAATTTTAATGAGGTTAGAAGTAAAGGCTTGGAATCAACTGTCAAGAAAAGAAATTAACGATATTTTTAGTTTAAGATCTGAAGTTTTTGTTATAGAACAAGAGTGTATATACCAAGATGTTGATGGGAAAGACGAAAAAGCAGACCACGTATTGTTATTTGTCAATAATGAGTTAGTTGGTTATACTAGAGCTTTTAATGAAAACATTTATTTTAAAGAAGCGTCTTTTGGAAGAGCGGTTGTTAAAAAAAATCATAGAGGAGAAGGTTATGGACATCTTTTGGTTGAAAAATCATTAGAACACTTGAAAATGAACAAACAATTACCTATAAAAATTTCAGCGCAATCGCACTTAAAAGAATTTTATTCTTCTCACGGGTTTGTTGTAAAAGGTGAAGAGTATATGGAGGACGGAATTCCACACACAGCAATGTATTATAAATAATGAAATTAAAAGTAGTTAAATATAAAAACTATGGATGTATGATGGAATCTGAAGAAAGCGAAGACCCTTTATTCAATTGAGAAATTTTCGAAAGATTTCAAAAAAGAGAACTACATAAATGGTTTTATTTTATATCGAAAATATACAAGAAAAGATAGCTTTCGTATATTAAATTGGGACGTCAACCCTCTCGCTCAAAACGTAGGAGGTTATATGTTCCATTCTGACAATAAAAACTGTCCGATATTCGTCAATTTTCATAAAGAAGAGGACATATCAGAGACAACGAAGTACGAAGACAAGTTTACGGACGCATCTACGCTTGAGTATATGTCTAAGTCTAACCGAAAGCTTTCAAGCCCTGATGTAATAAAATTCTCGGAAGCTAAAGAAAAAGAAACCCGAATTCCATTATTTGTTAAGAAAAAAAATATTGAGGGAGATGATTTTTATTATATGGGAGACTTAGTTTCTGACCCAAAAAAATTCATTCAAACAACAATAAAAGACAAAAAAAACGAAAACAAAGTCAATGTTGTAAAAATGATTTTTTATTTGAAAAGACATGTCGAAAGAGACATGTATGAATATATTACAAAGGACAATATTTAACTTTTTAATTGAATTTTTTGAGCCATAACCTTAAGAGTGGCTTTAATTACCTTGGAGCTAAGAACTTCTGTTGAATTAAATATTATAAAAAAACAAATACCACATGGTGTTGAGCTATACAAATTAGAAGAGATCACCTGCTCTCTAATCCTTCTTTTCAAAAGATTTCTTTTAACGGCATGCTTAAAGTTTTTTTTTGGAACACTAACGCCAAAAAGTTTTTCGCTGTCTTTAAAATCATAACCCTTTAAGGTTAGCCATTCTTGTTTGATAGTAAAACCATCATCAAAGATTTTCTCAATTTTTTTGTCGCTTTTAAGTGATTTAATCATTCTAAAAATTCAAGTATGTTTTTGAGTTGATTAACATCTGCGAGTCTTTTCGAGGGGTCAATTTCTATTTTTAGAACTTTTTTGTTTCCTTGAATTTTAAAGATATAATCGGCATTAACCCAAGACCAAGGTTCAAGAATGATAATATCATTATCAAAAGTTTTATTGCCCTGCATTAAATCAATAGGAATATAATACATGGCCGTAGAACCGTCCCTAAAAGAAACCAGAATCTCAAGGGGCATAGGTATTCTTCCGATTCTTTTAATAGAAAGGTCTTCTTGAGTCTTTTTCGAAAAGATTAAGATCATAATCTACCTTATTTGTTGTTCTTGTCCAGTCGTTTAGATACCATTCTAGCTCCAAGTCAGAAACTATTTCTGCCACTCTTTTAAAATCGTTTGGTGTGGGATGCTTGAATTTAAATTCATTATAATATCTTTTAATTGTTTTAGAAAGGTTCTCTTTACCAATAATATAACCAAGTTGTGACAAAAAAACGGCCCCTTTGCTATAGGAAGATGCGCCATAAGTAAAGTTGTAATCATATCTGTCCGAATGAATAGTTAGCGGCTGCTCTATAGTCAAGGCAGGGTTCTGCAATTGTATTTTATTTATCATGTAATAACTGTCATAACTGCTTTTATGGGGAAATAAAGAGGGTTTTCCAAAAACACTTTTTTCAGCCAACGAGGTAATGTACTCTGTAAACCCTTCGTCCATCCACGGATGTTTAGCTTCGTTATTTGCAAGAATATGTTGAAACCACGAATGAGCGAGCTCATGGGCGGTCACTCCAAACAAGCTAGGATAAGATCTTTTTCCAGTTATCATAGTACACATGGCATATTCCATTCCTCCGTCACCCCCTTGAATAACAGAGTATTGTTTCCAAGGATAGGGACCAATGTTTTCTTCAAAATAATCTAATAAACCTAAGGTGTCCTCTTGAAGCTTCTTCCAATTTTCTTCTCCAGCATCAGGTTTGTAAAAGAAGTGAAGATCAACTCCAGATTCTGATTGTTGAATATCGTGCACGTAATCCGGGTCAGCGGCCCAAGCAAAATCATGAACATTGGGCGCGTAAAACTCCCAAGTCAGTGTTTCTTCTTTTTTTTCTTTGTTTTTATCTGAGTAACCATGACCTATTTCATTCGCGTTTTTAAGATAACCGGTCCCTCCAATGACGTAGCTTTTATCAATAGTTATATTAACAGTATAATCTCCCCAAACACCATGAAATTCTCTTGCTATATATGGGTTTGGATGCCACCCTTCAAAATCATATTCAGCAAGCTTTGGGAACCATTGAGTCATCGTGAGATGGACCCCCTCTTTATTCATCTTTCCAGACCTTCTTATTTGAAGAGGAACCTGCCCCACAAAAACCATAGAAAGTTCTGTTTTTTTCCCTGGCAAAAGCGGTTTTTCTAGCCTTACAAGTAAAATAGTTTCTTTTTGTTCAAACACAATTTCTTTTCCGTTTTGCTCTAACGAAACTATATCTAGCGAACCATAATCCTTTGGATTAAGCTCAAAAATTCTGTTGCCAACTCTGCTGTCGGGATCTTTAATTGTTCTTGAACGAATATCCATTTGGCTGCCGGGCCTGAAAGCATTAAAAAACAAATGGTAGTACACCTTGTTTATGGTGTCAGGAGAATTGTTTGTATATATAAGTTTTTGTTTTCCAGAAAAAGTAAAATCAGAGACATCCATGTTGATATCCATAAAATATTCGACATGTTGTTGCCAATAATTTTGGGAAAAGGACAGCTGTACAAACACAAGTAATAAAAATAATCTAAGCATAGTTATAGTTCTTTAAACAGGTTAGAGTTGTTTAGCCTTACCCCTTTTTCGGTGTTTTTAAGTGAAATAATTTCGTTGTGTGGGTCGTGCTCCATAAATAACAGCCAATTGTTTTTTACAGCAGCCTCTAAAAATAATTTTTTTTCTTTCATGGTAACCATAGGCCTTACGTCATAACCCATCAAGTAAGGAATAGGAATGTGGCCCACTGTAGGTATAAGATCTGCAGCAAATACCAGTTCTTGATTTTTATAGTCTATTTTTGGGATCATCTGTTTTTCAGTATGACCATTAACAAACAGAATTTCGAACCCAAGCTCCTCATAAAAATTAAAACCTTCTTTTTTTTCTGTAATAAAGTTTAATTGACCAGATTCTTTTATTGGGTTGAGATTTTCCTGTAAAAAAGAAGCTTTTTCTCTTTGGTTTGGTTCAGTAGCCCAGTCCCAATGCTTCTGATTGGACCAATAGTTAGCGTTTTTAAAAAGAACTTCTGTTTTGCCCGAATGACTATCTACAAAAGACGCCCCCCCACAATGATCAAAGTGTAGATGAGTTAATAGAACATCCGTTATGTCATCAATTGAAAATCCTGCAGATTTTATGGAACTAATAAGATTATAATCCCCCCACCTTTTGTAAAAACTAAAAAACTTTTCAGACTGTTTGTCTCCCATTCCAGTGTCAATCAGGGTCAATCTGTTGCCATTTTCAACCAAAAGACACCTTGAAGAGATTTCGATTAAATTGTCCGAATCAGAAGGGTTCGTTCTTTGCCATAAAACCTTTGGGACTACCCCAAACATAGCTCCGCCATCAAGCTTAAAGTTTCCCGCCTCAATAGGGTGTATTTTCATTTTATAAAGATAAACTTAATCCTTCATTGTTAACCTAAGAACAGAACAAGCGGAACTTTCAGTAAACTTGTCTCTTTTTGTTCCAAAAAGAACACTTATCCAGTTGTCTTTCTCAGGAGCGCCTAAAATTAATAAATCATACTCAGAAGAGATATTCGAAACGGATTTAATAGGGTCTTCACTCTCAACAATCTTCAAAGAACTAGGGACTTTTAGCGAAGACAAAAGAGCAGAAGATTTTTGCTCCATTTTTTTTGTAGCGGCTTTAGAAAAAGCTGGGGTTATTATATGAAGAAGCGTTAAAGAGGCCCCGTAAAAAGAGCAAACCCTTTCAGCAACAGCAAGAAAGTTTTTGTCCTTTCTCCCAGGCCTAAGAGCTACAAGAATCTCTCCGATATTTTTAATTCCATTGTCCTTGAAAAGAGCAAAATTAGAGTGAACATTAGTTAGAAGCCAACCAACGGGGTTCCTTACAAGAATTCCACTATGAGCGATACCGTCCCAACCCATAACAAGCCAGTCGCAGTTTATCTGCCCGCTTAATTCAGCAACAGTATTAGAGACTTCGTGAGTAACAACAGACTCGAAATCAATATCTAAATCTTGAGACTCAGAAAGTTTTTTTAACCTTCTTTCTATAGAGAGAATCTTAGGAGTGTCTGTGTTTAACGCCTCTAAAAAAGTCTGATTAGGCACTTCGGTAATGTTTACGGCCTGGACAGAGCTTCGAGTGTTGATTGCCGAAGCCATTTCAACCAGCATTTCAGCAGAGTTTTCATTTCCCAACAACGGAACGATGGTTCCAGCATCTGACGCGAGTTTACCGTCTAAACTGGAGGAGGATTCCTCTTGTTGTATGGCAATAACGCCTGGGTCTTTTTTATAAAACAAAAACAAGGCGGGAACGTGACCGTAGTTAGTTAAAACACCAGTCCTAGTAGCGTTTTTACCAACAAAGAGGTAGACAACGGAGCCTATTGCAAAAATAACAAGTATAGAAAGAAGAGGCATCCAACCTAAAAGGAGAAGCAAAACAAATCCACTAATAATTCCAAAAACCTGTAAAAAAGGATATAGAGGAGACCTATAGGTTGGCTTATACCACTGAGCGGAAGTTTCTCTTAAAATAATAACACAGAAATTCACAGAAATAAACATCATAACCATAAAAGCGCTTGCAAGCTTTGCAATTTTTATAACGTCTAAAAAAAGTATAACAACTGCCATTAAAAAGCCAGTAATAAGAATTGCAAAAACTGGAGTTAAATATTTAGAATGAATTTTAGAAAACACAGGAGGCATTAAAAGATCCCTTGCCATTGCAAAAGGAAACCTGGAGGAGGCTAAAACACCTGAGTTTGCCCCAGACATTAGTGTTAAAACTCCAACAATTGCAGCAGCATAACCAAAATATTCTCCACCCAATAATTGGGCTATAGTGTGAATAGGCTTGATGTCCACACCCAAAGAGTCAGGAGCAATGTTTCCAACTAAAATAAACGCTGTAAAAACATAAATCGCAGTAATTGACAAAAGGGAAAGAATCATTGCTAAAGGGAGGTTTTTGTTTGGATTCTTAATTTCCCCAGCAATAGCCGCAACTTTTATTACCCCAGAATAAGAAATGTAAACAAATGCTATCGCCGATATTAACCCTGTATTTCCGTCACTCATGAAGGGAACCAAAAAATCAGGATTTACACTGGGAAAGCCAATAAAGAAAAGCCCCCCTAAACAAGCTAGGCTTATACTAACTACAACCAACTGAACCTTTCCAACTTTTTTAACACCAAAAATGTTTAAAAGTAAAATAAAAGACAAAAAACCAATCGCAACAAGCTTAGCGAATCCGTCTTCAATTTTTATTAAAACAGATAAATACGCGCTAAGACCAATTAAAGCAAAAGAACTTTTTAGTAGAAGCGAAAGCCAAAGGCCAATTCCGGAAATGGTTCCGAATAAAGGACCGAAAGCACGCTCTATATAAACATATGTTCCCCCAGAGGAAGGCATAGCTGTAGCAAGCTCAGATTTAGATAGTGCGGCCGGAAGAACACAAACAGCCCCAAGCAAGTAAGCCAACCAAACAGAGGGCCCGGTAATGTTTGAAGCCAAACCAGGAAGCACAAAAATACCGCTTCCAAGCATTCCCCCAATACTAATTGCAATCACATACGACAAGGACAGGCTTCGCTCTAGTTTTTTCATTTATATCTTAAAATAATAAAAATAACTCTTTTAGCCCAAATAATTTATAACACTTTTTTTAAAGCATCAATATCTTTAATCAGTTGCTCTGCTTCCAAACTTAAAGTGCCGTTATAAATACCTCTTATTTTTTGGTTTTGATCGACCAAAATAAAATGCTCTGTGTGAAGAAACTCGGTACTGTCTTTCGTAAATCCAAAATCTTCTTCGGCAAAGTAAGATTTGCGAGCCAGATTATATATTTCAGATTTTTTACCAGTTAAAAAATGCCAATTATCAGTTTTAATAGCGTAAAAATTAACATAATCTAATAGCTTCTTTGAGTTGTCAATCCAAGGTGTAACGCTAAAAGAAAGAATTTTAACCAAGGAATCGTTATAAAAAGCCTTTTCAAGAAGTTTCATTTTAGAGGTCATGTTAGGGCAGATGTCAGTGCAGGTTGTGAAAAAGAAATTAGCAACATGAATTTTGTTTTTTATGGAAGCAAGAGATACGGTTCTTTCGTTTTGGTCAATAAACTTAAAATCAGGTATTTGGTGAGTTATTTGCTTTTCTGCTTCTTTTTCGCTTAAAAAATATGGGGAAAAGTCAGGAGTATTATAATAAGGAATTTCAGCTACTGGGTTTTGTGTACAAGAAAGTAAAACAAAACAAAAGCTAAATTTTAATAAAGTCTTTAGAGACGTTAATACAGTTTTTTGTTCCAAGAAGTCCATACCTACGATTGTTTTTTATTATATAATTAGATTTAATTTTTCCGTTAAGATACCAAGTTTTTTGAACCCCTAGTTCGTACCCTTTCTTAAAGTTTCCAAGCTCAATAAGTAAACCCTTGTTGGTCCAAATTTTATTTGTTCCATCATACTCTCCGTTCACAAATTGAAACACAAAATTTTTAGCACCACCATTATAGTAGCCAAGAAAATCACCTTCTTTTTTTCCATTAATAAACTGCCGCACTTCTTTTAAAGAGCCGTCAGGATAGTATTTTTTCCAAACCCCATTTTTGACCCCATTTTTGTAGTTTCTAACCCAAAGCGTGTCCACTGTTTTTGAATACAACTTATAAACTTTTCCTGAGAGGGGAAAGTTTTTATAAGCAACAACATTTTTAAATAGGTCTAGCTCAGACTCAGAGTAGTTTAAAATCACGGCGTCTTTTTTTTCTGAGCAAGAAAAAAAGACCAGAAAAAAACAGACTAATTTAAACCTACTGACTAACTGTCCCAGGCGAACCATAATATCCACTTCCATTAATATAAGGGGCATCTGCAGTCGTGTGGTAGTGGTATATTCCACTAACAAAGTCTTTAGTTGCGTGTGTGTGACCGTGATAAGAGTCTAGATCAGAACTAGAAATAGTTTTCCCCTCTTCTTCAGGGCCATAAACAGGAAACCCGTCTAATAAAAACCCCAGAAGAGCGTCTTTACTTGCGTTTGTTGTAAGCCAAAAAGGCTCCATATGGTAATGATACCTGCCTCCAGAACCATTTTCACCCCCTGGCGATAAAGGAGCAGGATGCCCGTTGTAATTGTCAAAAGAATTAACCTCTCTAGTTAATGGTTCATTCATTCCAGCATATTGATTATAAAAAGGCACTCCGTTTAGTGAGACTCCAATTGGCCCCATTGAAGTAGGGTTGTTTCGGGAAGATCTCGAAGGTGAATTAGGGATTTTAAAAGAGATAGAGAGCTCAGAAACCCTGTTGGGATTTAAGTTAAAATTTCCAGTGTGGAATACATTAGGATTGGTAGGGTCGTATGCCTCATACTTTGCATCATGCCATTTGGTGTCTTTAAAATAAGGACTTTTATGATCGGGAACACCATTGGTGTTTATATAAACATAACTACCAGAAATAGTGATTTCTGATGTAACACCATAAACTTTTTTATAAATCTCCAAAGGAATTGTAACCGAGTTGGTGTTTTCGTTTAAGGTTTCTTCTTCAGAGTCTGAGCACCCAAAAAGAAACACAATTAAACAAACGCTAGCCATAAAAAATTTAAAGTAGTTGTACATATTAATGAATTTACAAATAATTAGATTAAAAAAAGCATCAAAGGTTTAACGCCCTTAAAAGCAATCCAAAAATCATCTAATATTAATTAACATAAAAAGTGTTTTTAGTTTCGAATTACACTTAGCTGTAAAACCAATTCGTTTTTAGCGTCGCTGTCTACTTCGCTTAAAGGAATTTGATTAAGGTTTAACAAGTTAGGGGACTCCAAAGGGTTGTCCGAAAGGTCATACAAAGCTTCACTGCCATCATTAAAATAAAGATACTTGTGGGTTTTATTTCTTATGGTGTAGTCTAGGCCTAAAGACTTTGAGTTGTATTTTTCAGAGTATACAAACTTTCTTTGGGATGAGTCTGAGGAAGAAAGCAAGCTTTTAAAGCTTTTGCTATCGTTTTTCTCAAAAATCCCAGTTCCAGCTAAATCTAAAATAGTAGCAAACAAATCTGTTCCGTTTATAAGAGCATCTTCGCTAGAGTCAGTTCTATAGACATTTTTACCCGAAACGATTAAAGGGACGTTTATTCCTCCTTGATATATAGATCCTTTAGCTCTTTTGTTGTTATACGTTTGCACAACTTCATTAGGCGTCCCATTATCACCAATAAAAATAATTGTCGTATTGTCCAAAGTCTCTTTAGAAAAAGAGTTTAAAAGCCTCCCTATTTCACTATCCATTGCCTCTATCATTGCCAAATAATAAGGCAAGGGGTTTTCTTCTATACTTACACTATCTTCAGGAAGGTTCCCTTGATTATGCAGTTCGGAGGGCGGAAGATGAAAAGGGCTGTGTGGCGCATTATACGCGAGCCATAAAAACCAAGGTTTTGATTGTGCCGCCGTCCAATCAATGGCTAAATCCGTAAACTTTGTGGTAGCGTAAGAATTTGTTTTAGCCGTTTTGCCGTTCTGAGTTAAATTCCAATTGTAATAAGAGTTTACCCCTCCGGAAAGAAGGCCAGCGAAATAACCTGCTCCCATATCAATTGGCTGGTTTGGGTTATTAGAAAGATGCCATTTTCCAATAAGAGCATGGGAATATTCAGGAGCGTTGTCGTTTAATAAGTTAAATATAGAAGTTTCAGAGCTAGAGAGGTTGTCGCTAGCGCTTAAAACCCCAGTTCGAAAACCATATTTACCTGTTAAAATAGTTGACCTGGTGGGTGAGCAAACTGGGTTTGACCAGAAGTTGTTAAACTTAACCCCTGAATTGAGCAATGACATTAATTGTGGTGTAACAGGCTTCACCCCTCCAACAGAGTAGCCTAATGAAGAATCTAAACCCATATCATCTGCAATTATTAGCAGGATATTAGGTTTTGTGTTTTCTTCATCATCAGAGCTGCTTGTTTCTAATTCTGAAGAACATCCAAAAAAAGCAAATACACTCAAAAAACAGATGCAATTAATTATTTTTTTCATCACAGATTTTAATAAAAAGACAAATTAGCAACCAAAAGGTTTAATCGTTCAGCTTTAAAACAGCCATAAAAGCTTCTTGTGGAATTTCAACGCTACCAATTTGTCGCATTTTCTTTTTGCCTTTTTTTTGTCTTTCCAGTAATTTTCTTTTTCTAGAAATATCTCCCCCATAACACTTGGCAGTTACATCTTTTCTTACAGCTTTAATTGTTTCTCTGGAAATTATTTTAGCACCAATTGCTGCTTGAATAGGAATATCAAATTGTTGTCTAGGAATTAAGGTTCGAAGTTTCTCGCACATTTTCTTTCCAATAGAATAAGCATTGTCCGTGTGAATTAGTGAGGAAAGGGCATCTACAGAGCTTCCGTTTAAAAGAAGGTCTACCTTTACAAGCTTAGAAATGCGCATTCCGATTGGAGAGTAGTCAAAAGAAGCGTAACCTTTAGATACGGTTTTTAGCCTGTCATAAAAATCAAAAACTATTTCTGCTAAAGGCATGTCAAAAGTTAACTCTACCCTTTGTGTTGTTAGGTATGTTTGGTTTTGAATTTGCCCTCTTTTTTCAATGCACAAACTCATTACGTTTCCAACATAGTCAGACTTTGTAATGATGGTGGCCTTAATATAAGGCTCTTCTACTCTGTCCATACTACTAGGGTCAGGAAGGTCAGAGGGATTATTAACTAGCACTCCAGAGTTAGGGTCTTTTCTTGTATATGCTTTATAAGAAACATTAGGAACGGTAGTGATTACTGACATGTTAAATTCTCTTTCTAATCTTTCTTGAATTATTTCTAAATGAAGCATACCTAAAAAGCCACACCTGAAACCAAATCCTAGTGCCGAGGAGCTTTCCGGAACAAAAACCAAAGATGCGTCGTTTAACTGAAGCCTTTCCATTGACGATCTTAAGTCTTCGTACTCCTCGGTGTCAACAGGATAAATACCTGCAAAAACCATAGGCTTGACATCCTCAAAACCAGAAATACCATCCAACCCCGCGTAATCAGCATTTACTATTGTGTCCCCAACTTTTACCTCTTTCGCGTTTTTTATTCCAGTAATAAGATAACCCACGTCGCCCGCACCAATACATTTTTTTGGGGTTTGAGTAAGGTTTAAAGTTCCCACTTCGTCTGCGCTGTATTTGTTTTGAGTCGCTAGAAATTTAACAGTTTGTCCTTTTTTAATTTGCCCAGAAAAAATTCTAAAATATGTTTCAACCCCCCTAAAAGGATTGTATACAGAATCAAAAATCAAAGCTTTTAAAGGAGCTTCATTGTTTGTTGCAGGTTCAGGAACTAATTTAATTATTGCATCTAAAATTTCTTCTATTCCTAGTCCAGTTTTGGCAGAGGCGTGTATTATTTCTTCTTTTTCACAACCTAGCAAATCTACAATATCATCACTTACTTCCTCTGGATTTGCAGAGGGTAAATCTACCTTGTTTAAAACAGGAATTATTTCAAGATCGTTTTCTAGAGCTAGATAAAGGTTAGAGATTGTTTGGGCTTGAATACTTTGTGCAGCATCTACTACAAGCAAAGCCCCTTCGCATGCTGCGATAGATCTTGAAACCTCATATGAAAAATCTACATGTCCCGGAGTGTCAATTAAATTTAAGACATAGTCTTGACCATTTTTAGAATAATTCATTTGTATGGCATGAGACTTAATGGTAATCCCTCTTTCCCTTTCAATATCCATATTGTCCAATAACTGGTCTTGTTTTTCTCTGGAAGTTACGGAACCTGTAAAATCAAGAAGCCTGTCAGCAAGCGTGCTTTTACCATGATCAATGTGCGCTATAATACAGAAGTTCCTTAGGCTACTCATTTTTCGGAAATTAATCTACAAATATAGCTCAATTAATATACTAGAACCATATCAATTAATATTTTACTTTTGCATTAAATAAACTTTATAAATTTGGTTAAAATAGGAGATATTGAGCTGGGAAAATTCCCTTTACTATTGGCGCCAATGGAAGACGTTAGCGACCCTCCTTTTCGTGCACTTTGTAAAGAACAGGGTGCGGACGTAGTTTATACGGAATTTATTTCAAGCGAAGGACTTATTAGAAGCGCTCAGAAAAGCGTAATGAAGTTAGATATTTATGAAAAAGAAAGACCTGTAGGTATACAGATTTTTGGAGCTAATTTAGACTCAATGCTCCAGTCAATAGATATTGTAGAAAAAAGTAATCCAGATATAATTGACATTAATTTTGGATGCCCTGTCAAAAAAGTTGTTTCTAAAGGAGCTGGAGCTGGAATTTTAAAAGACATTGATTTGATGGTTAAACTAACTTCTGAGATGGTTAAAAGAACTTCATTGCCCATTACAATTAAAACTAGGCTTGGATGGGACGAGAGCACCATTAGAATTGTTGAAGTTGCCGAAAGGCTTCAAGATGTTGGGGCAAAAGCTATTGCAATTCACGGCAGAACAAGAGCTCAGATGTACAAAGGAAACGCGGACTGGACGCAAATATCCGAGGTAAAAAACAACCCAAGAATGAATATTCCTGTTTTTGGGAATGGAGATGTAAACTCACCCGAGATGGCAAGGCTAATGAGAGATGATTACGGTCTTGATGGAGCCATGATCGGAAGAGCAAGCATAGGAAACCCTTGGTTTTTTAAACAAGTTAAAGAATATTTAGAAATGGGGTCAATAGCTTCTGAGCCATTACTGGAGGAAAGAATTTATACAGCTAAAAGACACTTAGAGATGGCCATAAAATGGAAGGGAGAAATGTTAGGTCTTTTAGAAACCAGAAGACATTATTCAAACTATTTTAGAGGGATAGCTAACTTCAAGCCTTACAGGACAAGGTTAGTTACCGGAGATACGGTAGAAGAAGTAATGGAGGTTTTTAAAGAGCTTGAGCAAAAAAAAGCTTCTTTCGAAGTTATTGTTTGATTTTTTTTAAAGCAAGAGAAGACAAAAAAGACCCTCCCGCACCAATAACCAACAACCAAGTAGACACTACCAAAAAATTATTAAACTCAAAAGCCACAGGGTAAGGAATAGATGTTCCAGTAAGAAGAATTATTCCGAAACTCTGTTGTAAAAAAACAATCAAACAGCCAAGAGCTAAGCCAACAAATCCTCCAGAGTAAGACAACAAAAGACCGTGTTTGAAAAACACACTATTAACTTGACGCTTAGTTGCTCCTAGTTTATAGAACATTTTAATATTTTTTTGCTTTTCTATTATTAAAATAATAACAGCCCCAACAGTGTTAAACATAGCTACAATTAAGATAAGCCCTAAAACCAGGTTTAATATCAAACCTTCGGCATTCAGCATTTTATAATAAGTTTCGTTTAATTCATCTCTCTTTTTAACAGAATAGTTCTCTCCAAGAATCTCTTTTATTTTAACGGCCAAACTAGAAGGTTTATAACCTTTTTCTATTTTTATAGCAAGGGCAGACACATCTTCTTTTTTGAGCTTAAGAAGGTTTCTGGCGGATTCAATTGATGTAAAAATAATTTTTTGATCGGAAATATCGCTAGAATTAAAAACTCCAGAAACCATATAAAGCGAGGAAGAAAAAGGTTTTTTAAAAATATTATTATTGGTTTTTTTAGAAGGAACCAATATTTTTAAGCCTCCCCCATAATTAAACAGCCCAAGATTAAGTTTATCGGCTAAATCAAAGCTGACTACAGCCTCAAGGTTTTTAGAAAATGGGCTTATCCACTTTCCCATACCAACAACACTGTCAATATCAACAACCGAATTATAATCTTGGTCAATTCCGTGTAAATAAGCAAAATCATTATTTTCATTATTTTGAACCAGAACCTTTTCTTCAATTATTTTTGAGACAAAAGACACACCTTTTGCGCTTTTCAACTTTTTTAAAACACTATCGTTTAGGGCAAAATGCTTTGAATTTTTTGAAAAAACCTTAATATCAGGGTCAAATGCCTTAGAGTAATTGGTGCCAAAATTTTTTAAACCAGAAAAAACAGATAAAACAATAAAAAAGGAGCAAATAGCAACCATTAAAACAAAAGAAGCAGATCCGCTAATGATGTTTACAATATTCCAATTGCTTTTTGAGCGGTAATACCTAGCGGCAATAAAATTAGAAAGCCCCACGCTTATATTGATTTTCTTTTTTCTAAAAGATCAGAGTTCTTTATTGGATCGGCCTTGCCCTCTAGCGCTTTCTCAACCTTGCTAATATGCTCTAAAGAATCATCAATGTAAAAAACAAGAGCGGGAACACGGCGGACCTGATTTTTAATTAAAATCCCTAAAGAGTTTCTAATGGAGCTTTTAGCCTCTTCAATTAATTCAAAAATGGATTGAGCTTGATTAACCGGGAAGACACTTACGTATATTTTAGCGATTGAAAGATCAGGCGAGATTTTTACTTTTGTTATTGATGATATTACAGAGTTTTTGCCAACACTTTTTAGTAATTTCTGTAAAATAGTCGTTATGTCGTTTTGTAAAATACCAGCTATTTTTTTTTGGCGTGTTGTTTCCATTTTGTAAAAATAAGCAAAAAGAACTATGTCTAAACTTTTGAAATTCTTAGGGTGTTTACCTCTCCTTTTTCAATAATAGGCATAGCCGATAAGTTGACTACCAAGCTATTTTTCTTTATAAAACCATTTTCTAAAGCCATTTTGTTAACCTCTTTTATGGTGGCGTCGGTGCTAACAAAATTATCATAAAACATGCACTTGACTCCCCACAACAGATTTAATTGAGAAAGTATTTTTTTGTTTGAAGTAAAGACAAGAATCAAAGCGCTAGGCCTCCAAGAGGAGATTTGCCAAGCGGTATATCCGCTATTGGTTAAGGTACATATAGCAGAGACCTCCAGTTCATTTGCAATACTGGCAGCATGAAAACAAATAGATTTAGTTAAAACCCTTTTAGATTTTAAGTTGGGCATTGTGTAAGGGCTTTTGATTAAAGGCGAATCCTCAACACGGTTAATAATACGCTCCATTGTGTTGACAACTTCAACAGGGAACTTACCGACCGAAGTCTCTCCAGATAACATAACCGCATCTGCTCCGTCCATTATTGAGTTTGCCACATCATTTACCTCAGCCCTAGAAGGAGTTAGACTGTTTATCATCGACTCCATCATTTGAGTCGCAATTATAATCGGCTTCTTTGCTTTCTTCGCCTTACTAACTAAAAGTTTTTGGTTTAAAGGCACTTCTTCCGCAGGAATTTCTAGCCCCAGATCACCCCGAGCAACCATTATTCCATCGGCTTTTTTAACTATTTCGTCCATGTTAAGAATAGCTTCGGGTTTTTCTATTTTAGCTATGATTGGTATTTTATATTTGGAGTTATCCTTAATTATTTTTTGAAGTACTGAAATGTCTTTTTTAGATCTTACAAAAGAAAGAGCAATCCAGTCAAAATTATTTTTAATTGCAAACAAAGCGTCTTCAATGTCTTTTTTAGTTAATGCTGGCAAAGAGATGTTTGTATTTGGAAGGTTGACCCCTTTTCTAGACTCTAAAGGGCCACCTTGAATTACTTTTGCCTGAACTAAATCTTTTTTATTAGTCTTAGTTATTTTGAAAATAAGTTTTCCATCGTTGACAAGAATTTTCTCCCCAACATTTACATCTTTTGGAAAGTCGATGTAGTTAATGGAAACACAGTTTTCGTCCCCTTCTTTAATTTTTTTTGTAGTTATATCAAGATCATCCCCTTTTTTCAATACAACTCCGCCCTTAACAAGCCCCAATCTTATTTTAGGCCCCTGAAGATCTCCAAGAACAGAAGCATGAATTTTTAGTTCTGAGCTGAGCTCTCGAATATGTTTCACAGTTTGTGAAGTCTCATCATATGATGCGTGTGAAAAGTTAATCCTAAAGACGTCCACCCCAGCTTTTAACAGTTTTTTTAACATAGGTTTTTCTCTTGAGGCTGGGCCAAGAGTTGCAACAATTTTAGTCTTATTAAGTTTCATTAATCAATGATTAAGTTGTGTTTAGATTTAATTTTATCGCTTGAAATAGAATAACAAGAAGAAATATCTTTTAACAAAGATAGAGATTTAAGAAACTTGTTCATTGAATTTTTTTCTCCAATTCGTTTAAGTATGAAGTCGGCTTTAGAAAATTCAGGTATTAATGAGCGCTCAACACTTTCTTCCTTAAACAATAGATTAGAGTTTTTGTTAAGCTTAGACTTTTTAAAAGAGTTTGAGAAAAGCCAGAAAGATTCTTCTTGGCCGTCGCTATTTCTGTAAACCATATATCTTTCATCATTTTTTTTAAAACTAACGTCAAAATCAGATCTAGCTAGGTCAAGTCCTAGAGAAAAATTGATTTTATACGCTAAATCATAAGGTTCTAAAACGCTATGTATAGCAATTATTTGACTTTCGTCCTCTATTTCGTTATAAGAAATTACATGATTGGGCATTAATCAAAGATACAATTTGTAAAATTTAGGTTGGAACTAGTGGTTTTCTAACTTTTTAAAAACAACACAGGCGTTATGTCCACCAAAACCAAAAGTATTACTCATGGCGATATTTACATCTCTTTTTTGAGCACGGTTGAAAGTAAAATTAATCTTGCCATCAATACTTTCATCTTTGTTTTGATAATTTATTGTTGGGGGAACAATTCCATGATTAATCGAAAGTATTGAGGATATAGCCTCAATTGCACCAGCTGCACCAAGAAGGTGTCCAGTCATCGATTTAGTTGAATTAATGTTCATAGAGTAAAGGTGCTCACCAAAAACCTCACGTAAAGCTTTTGACTCAGCGACATCACCGAGTTGAGTAGAGGTTCCGTGCATGTTTATTGTATCTACTTCTGAAAGATCAATTTTTGCATCTCTCATACAGTTCTGCATAACTTTTATTGCGCCGATTCCTTCAGGATGAGGAGCGGTCATGTGGTGGGCATCCGCGGACAAACCTCCTCCGATAAGTTCTGCATATATTTTAGCGCCTCTTTTTATAGCATGTTCGTAATCTTCCAAAATAAGCGAACCTCCTCCCTCTCCAAGCACAAATCCATCTCTTTCTTTGTCAAAAGGTCGAGAAGCGGTTGTGGGATCGTCATTTCTTGTAGATAAAGCGTGTAAAGCATTAAACCCGCCAATTCCAGAAATAGAGACTCCTGCCTCGGAACCTCCTGAGACAATTACATCTGCATAGCCCAGCCTTATGTAGTTTAAGCCATCAATTATGGCGTTTGCAGAAGACGCACAAGCAGAAACTGTCGCAAAGTTAGGCCCTCTTAAGCCATTTCTAATAGAAATAATTCCAGGAGCAATATCAGGAATCATTTTAGGAATCATAAACGGATTAAACCTAGGGGTTCCGTTCCCAGAAGCAAAGTCAAGAACTTCATTTTGAAAAGTTTCTAGACCCCCTATTCCAGCTCCCCATATCACACCAATTCTGTCTCTATCTGCTTTTTCTAAATCTATTCCAGAGTCTTTAATTGCCTCTTCAGAAGAAACAATAGCATATTGAGCAAAACGATCCATTTTTCGGGAAAGTTTTCTATCCATAAAATTTTCTGGATTAAAACCCTTGAGTTCGCATGCAAACTGAGTTTTAAAAAGTGAAGCATCAAAGTAGGTAATAGGAGCAGCTCCGCTTTTGCCTTTAATTAGGCCTTGCCAATATTCAGAAACCGTGTTACCTATAGGTGTTAATGCTCCTAGACCGGTAACAACAACACGCCGTAGCCCCATAAAATATTATTTTGAACTTTCAATATATTGAACAGCTTGTCCAACAGTAGCTATTTTTTCAGCTTGGTCATCAGGAATTTGTATATCGAATTCTCTTTCAAATTCCATTATAAGCTCTACAGTATCAAGAGAGTCTGCGCCTAAGTCGTTTGTAAAACTAGCCGAGGCAACGACTTCATTTTCGTCGACCCCTAGTTTGTCAACAATGATTGCATTTACACGAGATGAAATATCTGACATAATTCTTTGGTTTAAAGTTCTGACAAAAATAAAAAACTTTACATTATATAGCCTCTTTTTTAAAAAAATTACAAAAAAAGAATAGATCATTAAGTTGATTAAAGACTCATAATTGCGTTATTTTGCCATAAAACATTAGGTTTATAAATTGAATTCAAAAAAAATTATTTTATTTGCCTCTGGGTCAGGATCTAACTTTAAAAAAATATGCGAATATTTTAAAAATGACAATACAGTTTCTATTGAGCTGTTAATAAGCAATAATCCAAAAGCAAAAGCATTACAGATAGCAGAAAGTTTTAATATAAAAACGCTAGTTATTGACAAACAAAGTTTTTATGACTCCGATAAAGCCCTAATTAATGTCTTAAAAATAAACCCCAGTTTAATAGTTCTTGCAGGGTTTTTATGGAAGATACCCTCTGCCTTCATAGCTAAATTTGCCAATAAAATAATCAACATACATCCGGCTCTTCTTCCAAAATTTGGAGGAAAAGGCATGTACGGAATGCATGTCCATAATGCCGTAATAATAAACAAGGAGATTGAGTCTGGTATCACTATTCATTATGTTAATGAAAATTACGACGAAGGTTCTATTATATTTCAAAAAAAAATCAAAATACTTAAGAGTGATGACTCTTTAGAGATTTCTAAACGAATCCTAAAATTAGAACATGAGTTTTTTCCTATTATAATTCAAAAAGTTTTGAATAATGGATAATATAATAAACATATACACTGACGGCTCGTCAAGAGGTAATCCTGGCCCAGGAGGATATGGCATCGTGATGGAGCATTTGCAGACGGGCTATTTTAAGGAGTTTTCACAAGGGTTTAGAAAAACAACCAACAACAGAATGGAGTTAATGGCAGTAATAGAAGCGTTAAAAAAACTAAAAAAAACTGATTCTAATATTGTAATCTACACGGACTCAAAATACGTTTCAGACTCTGTTGAAAAAAAATGGGTTTTTAAATGGAAAAAAAACAATTTTAAGAACAAAAAAAATATAGATTTATGGTCTGAATTTTTAAATATTTATCCCAGTTATACAATGAGGTTTATGTGGATAAAAGGGCACAATAACCATCCGCAAAATGAAAGATGTGATTATTTAGCGGTAGAAGCCTCAAAAAAAAGCAATCTTTTGATAGACGAGATTTACGAAAAAAATGAAATAAAAGTATTATGAAAAAAACATTAATAGTGGGTACCGTTGCGTACGATGATATAGAAACCAATAAAGGAAATTCAGGTAAAATCTTGGGTGGAGCTGGCACGTATATCGCGCTAGCCTGTTCTCACTTTGAATCCAAGGCTTCAATTGTTTCAGTTGTTGGAGGAGATTTTGACAAAAAATATTTAGAAACTTTAAAAGAAAAAGGGATTGATACAACTCCAATTGAAATAGTTGAGGGAGGAAAAACTTTTTATTGGAAAGGAAAATACCATAAGGACTGGAACAAACGAGATACTCTAGCTACAGAACTAAATGTGTTGGCAGATTTCAATCCAATTGTCCCAAAAGAATTTAAAGAATCTAAAATAGTTATTCTAGGAAACTTGCATCCAATTGTTCAAAGCTCCGTATTAGATCAATTGTCTAAAACACCAGAATATATTATTCTAGATACCATGAATTTTTGGATGGATACAGCCTTATTGGAATTGCAAAAGATAATAGCCAGAGTAGACATAATAGTAATTAACGACGAAGAGGCTTTGCAACTCTCTGGAGAAGAATCGCTTTTTTCTGCAGCAGAGAAAATTTTAAAACTAGGCCCAAAATATGTTGTTATTAAAAAAGGGGAACATGGGTCCATGCTTTTTGGCGACGGCCAATTTTTTGTAACTCCAGCATATCCCGTAAATGAAGTAATTGACCCAACAGGAGCGGGAGATACATTCGCCGGAGGCTTTGGAGGGTATCTTTCTGAGCAAGAAGAATTAAGCTTTGAAAAATTAAAAAACGCAATTATTTTCGGAACTGTAATGGCTTCTTTTTGTGTGGAAAGTTTTGGGACATCCTCAATGGAAAGGCTTTCAAAAGAAGAAGTTTTTAGCAGAATAAACAAGTTTAAGGCCTTTACAAAACACTCTGTTTAAAAAATTTAAGAATTTACCGACAGCTCTTTAAATAAATACTTATTTTTACTGATAACGTAAATTGCCTTATGAGCGACCAAATTAACCATGAATGCGGAATAGCTCTTATTAGACTGCTTAAGCCCCTGGAGTTTTATCAAAAAAAATACGGAACCATCAATTATGGTATAAATAAAATGTATTTAATGATGGAGAAGCAGCACAACAGAGGGCAAGATGGAGCGGGCTTTGCTAGTGTGAAGCTAAATGCAACTCCTGGCGAAAAGTATATTCACAGGAAAAGATCAGCAGGCAAGCAACCGATTCAAGAAATCTTCCAAGAAATTAATAAAGAAATTTACGACCAAAGTTTAAATAAAAGCACAGACAACACTCCTTACTTGGGGCAGCTAATGCTTGGGCATGTTAGGTATGGAACTTTCGGCAAAAACAATGTTGAAAGCGTACACCCTTTTTTAAGGCAAAATAACTGGAAGCATAGAAACTTAATTGTTGCAGGAAATTTTAACATGACCAACAACCAAGAGCTTTTTGATAATTTAGTTAAGCTTGGTCAGCACCCTAAAGACAAAGCTGATGGGATTACTGTGATGGA
Source organism: Cryomorphaceae bacterium BACL29 MAG-121220-bin8 (assembly GCA_905181705.1). Classification (GTDB taxonomy): domain Bacteria; phylum Bacteroidota; class Bacteroidia; order Flavobacteriales; family Flavobacteriaceae; genus MAG-121220-bin8. The sequence goes on from CAJIYP010000003.1 coordinate 782,204, forward strand.
AAAAATAGGCCATTTTTTGGATGATGCTGTTTCAAAAATTTATAGAAAATTAAAAAAAGAGGGGGTTGGGAAAATGGAGGCTTCAGGCTTAATCGAAAAAAGATTAAAGATTTCGAAAATATTAAAAAAAGCGTCAAAAGATTGGGATGGTGGCTATGCAATGGCTGGTTTAATAGGACATGGAGATGCATTTTTTTTAAGAGATCCGGCTGGTATTAGACCAGCTTATTATTTTAAAAACGAGGAGGTTGTCGTGATTGCTTCTGAGAGACCCGTAATTCAGACCGTTTTTAATGTTGAATTTGATAAGGTCAAAGAATTAGACCCAGGAAAAAGTATAATAATAAAAAAATCAGGAAATTTTTCAGTTGAAGACGTTTTGCCAGCAACCGAAAAAAAATCATGTTCTTTTGAAAGAATTTATTTTTCAAGAGGAAGCGATGCTGAAATTTACAAAGAAAGAAAGGAACTCGGAAAATTGCTTTTTCCTAAAATACTCGAAAGATTAAAGGGAGACCTAGTTAACACTGTTTTTTCATACATCCCAAACACTGCGGAAACCTCATTTTATGGACTGGTGCAAGAAGTTCAGGATTACATGCACAAGCAAGCTATTAGAGAAATAGTTGATAATAAAGATAAAATAACTCCAAAGAGACTGGACCAGTTACTCTCAAATAAACCAAGAATAGAAAAAGTTGCAGTAAAGGATGCTAAGTTGAGAACTTTTATTGCAGATGACATTAACAGAGATGAGTTAGTTGCTCACGTTTACGACATAACATATGGTTCACTAAAAAAGACAGATAATTTAGTTATAATTGATGATAGTATAGTTAGAGGAACCACCCTTCAGAAAAGTATATTAAAAATTTTAGACAGACTAAACCCAAAAAAAATAATTGTAGTTTCAAGTGCACCTCAAATTAGGTACCCAGATTGTTATGGAATTGACATGGCAAGAATGGAAGATTTTATTGCTTTTAGAGCAGTCTTGGAATTAATAAAAGAATCAAAGAAAGACCTTCTTTATAAAACTTATAAAGAGTGCTTGGAAGAATTAAAGCTTCCTATAGTTGAAATGAAAAATAAAGTAAAAGAAATATATAAGGACTTTTCAAATGACGAAATTTCCAAGAAAATTTCAGAAATGCTGAAAGAGAGACGGAATAAAAGCGGAAATAAATGTGATTTTCCAAACTGTAGAAAGCCTACACAAAGCATGTCCAAAAAACTTAGGTGATTGGTACTTTACAGGCAATTACCCTACCCCGGGCGGGAACAAAGTTGTTAATAAAGCTTTTGTAAACTTTTACGAAGGGGTTAAAAAAAGAGCTTATTAAAGCTTATTTTTTCTTATTAAAGCTTGCCGAAACCGCCTCCCAATTAATAACATTAAAGAATTCAGAAACATAATCAGGCCTTCTGTTTTGATAATTTAAGTAATAAGCATGCTCCCATACATCTAATCCTAAAACTGGATATCCACCACAGCCTATACCTTGCATCAAAGGGTTATCTTGATTGGCAGTTGAACAAACCTCTAGCTTGCCGCCTGGGTGTACGCAAAGCCAAGCCCATCCAGAGCCAAACCTTGTCCCAGCCGCTTTAGAAAAAGCTAATTTAAACTCCTCAAAGTTTCCAAAAGAATCGTTAATTGCAGTCATTAAGTCTCCCGAGGGAACCCCTCCGCCGCCTGGACTCATGACGTTCCAGAACAAACTGTGGTTAAAAAACCCTCCTCCATTGTTCCGAATAGCCATATTATTCATGTCAAGTTTAGACAGTATTTCTTCAATTGACAAACCCTCCATAGAAGTTCCTTTTATAGCGTTATTCAAGTTGTTAGTGTATCCAGCATGGTGTTTTCCATGATGAATTTCCATAGTTCGAGAATCGATGTGAGGCTCTAAGGCTTCGTGAGAATATGCAAGTTTAGGTAATTCAAAGCTCATAATAGTTTTATTAAATGTGTTAATAGGTTTTATAAAATTAGTTAATAATCACGTACTTTTATATAGATATAAATTATTTTTTTGAACTCTAACTACGAAATTTATAGCGCTTCAGCAGGATCTGGTAAAACATTTACATTGACCGCAAGTTATTTAGCAAAGTTTCTAGAGGGATCTAATCAAGAAACTTACAGAAAAATATTAGCGCTGACATTCACAAACAAAGCATCCGAAGAAATGAAAACCAGGATACTTTCTTCGTTAAAAGAATTTTCAATACTTAGTTCGACTAAAAACCCATCGGATATTTTCAAGGCTGTAAAAGACAGACTGAAAATATCCTATAAAGAAATACACATAAGGGCTAAAAAAAGACTAAATATTTTACTTCACAACTATTCTTTTTTTAACGTAACTACACTTGATAGTTTTAGTCATAACATAATTAGATCTTTTGCTAAAGAGTTAAAAATAGTGTCAGATTTTAAATTGATTTTAGATTCTGAAGAGTTTATTAATGAGTCAATTGAGAGGTTGTTAAGCCAAGTTGGAGAAAACAAACAAATAACAAAAGCTTTAATAGATTTTGCAAACTCTAAAATAAGCGAAGGTAAGTCTTGGGACATTACATATGACCTAAAAGAGCTTTCTTCTTTGCTAGCCAACGAAAACCACTATAATAAAATAAAAGAACTAGAAGACATAAGTATGACAGAGTTTCTTTTGGTAAAAGAAAATATTTTTATTTCATACAAAGAGCTTGAAATGAAAATTATAAATCAAGCTAAAATCTCAGAAGGATTAATAAAATCAAAAAATTCAAAAATAGTTTTCTCAAGAAATTCTTATCCATCGTTTCTAAAAAAAATAAAAAATAAAGATTTTAAGAATATTAATTTAGAACCAATTTCAGGGCTATTTGAAAGAAACATATTAATTACCAAAACAAGCAGTAAAGGCATAGAGAAAGATTGTTTAGAGTTGTCTGTTGACCTTTTAAAAATTTTTAAAAAAACGGAAAAGGATTTAAACAACAGAAACTTGTTAAAAGCCTTTTATGACACTATTATCCCAGTTTCCGTTTTGAATCAAATAAAAAAAATCTTACAAAAAATACAAAAAGAGAAAGGGGAGCTTTTAATTAGTGAATTTAATAAAATAATAAAAGAAGAAATAAAAGATCAGCCAGCGCCTTATATTTTTGAAAAAACTGGGAACAGAATTAAGCATTATTTGATAGATGAGTTTCAAGACACCTCTATGCTACAATGGTCGAACTTAACTCCACTTATATCTCATTCTATTGAATCAAGAGAAAACGAAAACGACATAGGCTCTTTGATGTTGGTGGGTGATCCAAAACAATCTTTATATCGTTGGAGAGGAGCTAACCCAGACAAGTTTATATCTCTTTTGAACAGTGAGAATCCTTTTACCGTGAATAAGAAAAACAGAGTTTTGACCAAAAACTATAGAAGTAAGGATAATATTGTTCTATTTAACAATAGTTTTTTTGAACACTATTCTAGGTCTTTTGTTTATGATGAAAACAAAGAGATATATAAACTAGGGTCTTCCCAAGAACTAAAAGGGTCAGGTGGCGGGTATGTTTCGATAGAATTCATAGAGAAGCAAAAGGATAAAACTGTAAATGAACAATTTTTTCTTGAAAAAACATTAAATACTATTAAAGACTGCATCTCTCGAAACTTTTTGTATTCAGACCAATGTATTTTAGTGAGAAACAAGTATCAACAAAGAACCATAGCGGATTTTTTAATTCAAAATAGTATTCCTGTTATTTCTGCAGAAGCATTATTAATCAAGAATTCTTCAAAAGTAAGCTTACTAGTAGAGCTTATTCGCTTGAGGACAGAGCCAGAAAATCTAAGCTCAAGGAGGATTGTGATTAATTATCTAATTCAACAGAAACCTCAAAAGGATATCTATAATTTTTACGAAGAACTTTTAAGTCAAAAAATCGAAGATTTTTTTCTCAACATATCGGACTTTAGATTTAAAGACTTTACATCCATACCAGTTTATGATGCGGTCGCTAAGATTCAACGAAAATTAGGATTTGATTTTGGGGAAGATTCGCATATTCAGTTTTTTTTAGATGAACTTTTCGACTTTTTCTCTACAAGTAACAAAAATGAAATTCAGTTTTTAGATTTCTGGGAAAAAAACAAAGAGAAGTTAAATGTAGTGACAGGGGGTGAGCTTGACGCTGTTCAAATTTTAACAATTCATAAAGCTAAAGGGCTAGAGTTTCCTGTGGTTATTTATCCATTCGCAGACTCATCATCACAGAGCTCAAATAGTCAAAGGCTTTGGTTTCCCTACAACAGTGAAGAAACCTCTCTAAGTCTTTTGATTCCTTACGGAAAAACAATTGAAAACGCAGGGGAAACAGGGCATTATTTGTATAATAAAAGAAAAAAAGAAGAAGAGCTTGATAACGCGAATGTTTTATATGTAGCTCTTACTAGAGCAATAAACGAAATACACATAATTGCTACCCTTCCAAAAAAAGCCTCGGTCAACTCTCATAACGAAGCCTTAAGGTCTTTCTTAGAGGAATCAAGCAAATGGGAAAAAGACAAGTTAAATTATAATTGGGGTGAAAAAATAGAAAAATATTCCACAAAGCCTAAAGCTCAACAAGAAGACATCTTCAAAGTAAACACGAGAAAAACTACTTTCATCCCCAATTTAAATAGTTTTTATGAAAACGAGCAAATAAGGGTGGGAAATTTATTTCACCGGTTAATGTCTAGAGTTCAATACGCCTATCAATTTGAGAGTGAGTTAAATTTGTTTAGAAATAAGATGAATGTAGATAAAAGTAGTGTTGAAAAGGTTATAGAACTGGCAAAAAAAACCATAAATAATAAATCCATTAATAAGTATTTTTCAAAAAAATATGAGGTGATTTGTGAAAAAGAGATTTTCACAAAAGAAAAAAACATTATTATACCTGACAGAATAGTTGTTTGTGGCGACCAAAGCCACACAATAATTGAATATAAAACAGGAGAAAAGAAAAAGGAGCATGTCTTGCAAATTTTAAAATATGCCGATGTATTAAGAGGATATGGGCTTAAATGTAGAAAAAAGCATATTGGTTTATATTGCCCCGGTACTTGAGGTAATTGAGCTTTAATGTCAGAAAAGCTATTCATCAGGAGTCGTATATTCAGTAAATTCATTAAGTTTGTAGTTAAGGAATTTTATAAAAAAAAAATTACAATGAAAAAATTAGGAAAATTAGTTTTAGTTTTTACTGTACTATTTTATGTTAACTCTGCGCTAGCGCAAGATAAAAACAACCAATGGCAGGTTGGTTTTGGAACCAACGCTGTTGATTTTCACCCAGTTGGGACTGATACAGGAGATAATGCCACGGGCCACTGGTTTAGCGAATACTTTAATATTCAAGATAATTGGAACACTCAAACAGCTATCAATAGCTTGAGTTTTTCAAAATATGCTAACGAAAAATTCAATTTTGGATTAAGAGGCTCTTTAAATCAAATTACTAGACTTGGTGATGAAAGAAAAAGAATTAGCGCAAAAAGAATTGCTAGTTTAGACGTGTTTGTTGATTATAAATTAGGGGATGCATTTAAATTTTGTAATCTCGAACCATTTCTTGAAGGAGGTACTGGATATACTTGGTTCGGAAATCAAAAATCTGTAACAATGAATGGAGGATTTGGACTTAATATGCCTCTTTCTGAGAAAGTATCCATCAAAGCTAATACTGCTTACAAGCATGCTTTTAATGACATGCAAAATTTACAAGCTCATTTTCAGCACTCTTTGGTTGTAGCGATTAATTTTGGAGGAAAAGATACTGATAGAGATGGGATATATGATCAATACGATGATTGCCCATTAGAGCCAGGATTACCTGCTTTCAATGGATGTCCAGATAATGATGGAGACGGAATAGTTAACAGTAAAGACACTTGTCCTGACACACCAGGATTAGTAGAGTTTGATGGCTGTCCTGATACTGACGGAGATGGAACTCAAGATTCAAAAGATGCATGTGTTAATGAACCTGGTTCTATAGAAATGAATGGCTGTCCAGATTCAGATGGAGACGGAGTAGCTGACAACGTAGACTCTTGTGTAGATGTAGCGGGTCCTGTAGAAAATAACGGATGTCCATGGCCAGATTCAGACGGAGATACCGTTTTAGATAAAGATGATAAATGCCCAGAAGTTCCTGGATTAGTTTCAAACAACGGATGCCCACAACCAACGAAAGAAGTTATGGACGCATTAAACGCTGTTGGCGCTAGAGTTCCTTTTATGTTGAACAAAGATACTTTTGGGAAAGAGATAAATACAGTACTAGATATAGTTTATGGAATCATGAACAAATACCCTACAACAACATTTGTTATTGAGGGACATACTGACACTACTGGACCAAAAGCTTTTAATCAAAAGCTTTCAGAAGGAAGAGCAAATTCTGTTAGGAATTTCTTAGTTGAAAAAGGAATAGCCCCAGATAGACTTTCGGCCGTAGGTTATGGAGAAGACAAGCCTTCAAGTTCTAATAAAACAAGAAAAGGACGAGAAAGCAACAGGAGAGTTGAGTTCAAGGTTGTCGAATAGATTAAAAAACTTTTAATTATCTAAAAAGCGCCTAATTTAATTAGGCGCTTTTTTTATTTTAATTCAATGGAATCTTTTTTAGATAAAGTAATAAATGATATTAACCTTAAAGAGAGTAAATCTAAGCTTAACCTGTTTTATTCTTCCAAACAAAAGATCTTCAGCATATTTTAAGCACAAAATATTAGATAAAATTGATAGGCCAACTTTCGCTCCTACAATACACAGTATAGACTCCTTTATTATTGAAATGTCTGGGCTTAGCGAGGCTAGCCTTTCGGAATTATTGTTAACCCTTTATGAAACTTATATAGATGTAAGCAAAAAAGAAACACAAACGGGATCTTACGAAGGTTTCATTTCATGGGCGCCAACATTTGTTAAAGATGTTAGCGAAATAGAGCAGAATTTATTAAGTATCAAAAGCATTCTTTACGAATTAATAGAAATTAATAAAATTAATGCCTGGTCGGAAAATAAATCAGATCAAAAGGAAAACCATTTGTATTGGGAGATTCTCCCCCAACTATATTCTCTTTTTAAAGACAGGCTACTAAAAGAGGAAAAAGGTACAAAGGGGATTTGCTATAGTGAAGCTAAAGAGAACCTTGAACTCTACAAGGAAGCTAACAATACGTTGCAACATATTTTTATTGGCTTAAATTCGTTGAGTCAATCAGAAGAACTAATAATTAAGGAGCTATTAGACTTTAATAATGGAGAAATTTACTGGGACATAGATAAAGAGTTTTTAAGAAATAAAAGCCACGGAGCAGCCTATTTTATAAAAAAATATAAAAACCAATGGCAAAGATTTAGTAAACACCCTTTCAAGTGGACTGGTCAAGATTATCTAAAAGAAAAAAACATACAAATAGTTGGGACTCCAAAGCTAATGGGTCAGGCTAAGGTAGTCGGAGAAATTTTATCTAAAATAAACCACAATAAACCAAATAATACTGTTGTTGTTTTGGGAGATGAATCCATGATTAATCCAGTTTTAAATTATTTACCAACTGGCTTAGATGATTTAAACATTACGGTTAAGCCCAAGTTTTATCATCTGGAAATTAAAAATTTAATTTCAGAAATTTTTGATATTCAATTAAGCCTCAATAATAATAGAGAACCTAAAATAAAACGATTAATGTCTTCTAGCCTTGTTAGATTAGGCTTCTTGGACACGGAAAGTCTAAAAACAATGGAAAAACAAATCCTGTTTTCTGTTATTGAAAAATGGGATAACCCCAAAAAAGCCTTAAATATCTTAATTCAATTTTTTAAATTTATAATTTTAAAAACAAAAAACAACTCGAACGAATTTCTTCAAATTATATCTACCAACGAAGCGCTTGAAAAATCTAAAAGACTACTGGAAACATATTCTTTTATTAAAGACATAAGAACTCTTAAAAGTATAATTACATCACAACTAGACGAATCTATATCTAGCTTCAAGTCGAATTTATCAGCAAGTGTTCAAATTATGGGGCTTCTTGAGTCTAGAGCTATTGATTTTGAAAACGTGATAATATGCTCTGTCAATGAAGGCTCCTTGCCTAAGGGCAAAACACATAGCTCATTAATTCCATTCGATTTAAGAAAAAAACATGGGCTTTTGACCTTCAGTGATTTAGACTCTATTTATACCTATCATTTTTACAGACTTCTCCAAAAAGCAAAAAACGTTTTTTTAATTTATAATAATTTTAATGAAGGAGTTTTAGGGGGTGAAAAAAGCAGGTTTATTTATCAAATTGAAATCGAAGATAAACACAAGATTTCTTCCAAAATATATAACCCAATTATTTATTCTGAAAAAAATGATTTGGAATTATTAAAATCCCCAGGATCACTGAAAAGATTAAAGGAGCTAGCTATAAAAGGGTTTTCTCCATCATCTCTAGAGGTTTACTTAAAAACCCCGGAAGAATTTTATTATAAAAACCTTTTACAGATTTATGAAGACCAAGAGATTGACCAGATAAACCCAAGAACAATTGGGCTTGTATTCCATGATTCGCTAGAAGCTCTTTATAAGCCGATATTGAATAAAAAAATTCTAAAAAGCGACTTACTGTCGTTGTTGACAGAACTAGAAAATAAAGTTCAAGAGTCGTTTGTAAAAAACCATATTAAAGATTTTAAAAAAGGTAAAAGTTTGATTGCTTATGAGGTTGTTAAAAAAGCAATAAAAACTTTAATTAAAAACGAAATATGCGATATAGAACAAGGTAATGAGATAGAAATTATTTTTTTAGAGAAAAGAATTGAATGTGAATTAAATATAAAACAATTAAAGCATCCTGTAAAATTAAAAGGAATTATTGATAGGGTAGATAAAAGAAACGGAGTGTTGAGGATAATAGATTATAAAACGGGGCTAATAAAACCCAATGAAGTCACGGTTAGAGAAATTTCTTCATGCCTTGAGCCTTCTCACCTAAAGGCTATGCAATTACTTTGTTATGCATATATGTATTTTAAAAACTACCCCAAAACAACCATCATTGAATCTGGTCTTATTTCATTCAGAGATCTTAATAAAGGCTTCATGAAGTTTGGAATAAAGACATCGTCAAAAGGCTTAGATGATTCGATTAATTTAGTAAAAATAAATCAATTTGAAGAGGTGATTAAAGACGTAATATTAGAAATAATGAATTCAAAGATTCCATTTAAAAATACTTAGACTTTATTTGACACTATATTCAATTTCAACTAACACCTCATTTCGCCTGTTAAATACTTTATAAGGACTGTTGTAAGATAGTGAAATAGGCTTTTTACTAACAACCGACAGGTTGTTTTCTTTTATTTTTTCTAAAAGAATTTTGTAGTTTAAATTAACCTTATCAACATTGGAATACCCCCCAAATCTAATGGCCGCATAATAACCAGGCTTTGAACTGTATAACTCAATACTTTTGTCTTTTGGTAATGCGGCATTTTCCTCTGAATATTTTGAAGGTAATACAAATTCCATAGTGTTTTTACCATTCTCTTGGGTCATATAAACAGGAGCTGTCATGGCTATTTTTTCTTTTTTGTCATTGTTCCCACTTATATACTGAAAGAGTTTTGAGAAATTCCTATTGGAACTAACCTTGGCTTTCATTGATGGGGGGTAATAACGTATTTCAATATTTTCTATTGACTTTATAACGTCATATTTTTGGATTTCGGTTTCTTGTGAGAACATAAAGAATGGAAATAAAATGAGTAAATATTTATGCATAGTTGATTATAAACGAGTTAATTTGTTAGGGTAAGTTTTACCAGAATTCCATTGAGGAACATACAAGTTCCAATCACTATCCACACAAACATCATGAGGATTTTTAAAGCTTTTTTGGTCGTATTGAGGTTTGGCTAGCTCGTTATTAACGTAAGATGGTTTGCTGCCGCCAGGAAACGAAATCACTTTGTTGTCTTTATCTAGCACCGCCAACATTCCGTCATGTTCTCCCCAACTTTTGGTTACTATAACAGCAAACAAAAGATAATCATCTTTAACAACAGGCCTGCAGATGTAACATCCAGGCATAGAAATAGTTTCTATCCACTTACCATCTAAACTAAACCTTTTAAATTCATTTTTATTTCTCGATGTAATTAATAAAGTAGGATTAGCCTTTTCTCTATTGTCTAAAGTGATTCCATGACAACAGTCAAATAACTCATTGCCATTTCCATGCCCTCCAAAATGACGAATATAATTTCCTTTGTAGTCATATTGAATGATAAAATCTAAGCCATAACCATCTGCGACATAAATATCTCCGTTGGGCGCGACAGCAGTTTCGGTTGGTTTAAACTGAACAGCGTTAGTATAGTCTGGGATTTCTTTAGGGAAGTTTAATTCGAAAATTTTCCTGCCATTTAAGGTCGTTTTACAAACCCTGTTCGAGTCAGGGTCTGTAATAAACAAAAAATCTTCCCCACCTTGATTTACAAGCGTAAGACCATGAGCACCATTGTAGTTTATACCCCAGTAGTCCAAAATATTTCCTGACCTGTCATAAATTAAAATATTGTTTTTGGGATGAGTGGTGGTAAGAATAATTCTGTTTTTAGAGTCAATAACCATTTCATGGCAATGATCTACTGGATAATTATTAGGGTTTTGAACTCCCCAAACTTTATCAAGGCTAAACTGAAAATCGCCATGACCAATCTTATTTTCTTTTGTTCTCAAGGAATTGAATCCAAAAGAAGGTTGAAGTGCAGAAAGTGCCACACCTAATGAGGTGTTTTTTATAAAACTTCTTCTGGAATTCTTTATAGACATTATTATAAATATATAGTTATTTTAAAAAACAACCTGACTTATATTACATAAAATAATACCAAAAAATAATGAGAAGCGCTTCCGCCCATAACAAATAGGTGCCAAATAGCATGGGAATATTTCATTTTCTGTAGGCTGTAAAAGACAGTTCCAATAGTGTAAGATAGACCACTTAACACCAACAGCATAAGACCATTAAAACTTATAAGGTTTAATATGGATTCAAAATCTAAAGCTATAATCCAGCCCATGGCCAAATAAAGAATTAAAGATAGTTTTTCTAATTTTCCAGTGTAAAACACTTTAAAAATTGTCCCTAATACTGCAATAATCATCACAGTACTAAAAATTTTTAACCCAGAGCCATCGTAAAGAGTGATTAAGCAAACTGGAGCATATGATCCGGCAATCAAATAAAAAATACTTATATGATCAAAAACCCTAAGCTTGTGTTTTAGCTTTAAATTAGTTGTGTAATGATATAATGTTGAGGATGTATAGACGCAAACCATCCCAAACTCAAAAAAAAGAATACTTACAAAACTAAACTCTGTCAGGTTTTGATTGTAATATAACAGCACAGGTAAACCAATTAAACTAAAAATTAAACCGATAAAATGAGTAACTGTGTTCCATAATTCTTCTTCTTTACTTTCCATTTTTAATTTTTTCTAAAATTTTAATTTTAATATCTTTTCGGTCAATTTTACCGTTTATTCTTTTAAAATTACTTAAACTAAAAACAGCCTTGGGCTTTTCATGCCTTTTTAATTTATTAAAATATTGTTGAAAATCCCTAGGCGGGTTATTTTCAAAAATTAAAACAATTTTTTCTCCTAAATTTTTATCAGGCAAACCACAGATTACAAATGGCTGAGAATAGTACTTGTTTAGACTTCTTTCGATGCTTTCAGGACTAAACTTAATTCCCCCAGAATTTATTATTGCACTAGCCCTGCCGATCCACTTAAATTTAGTACTAGAAATCAGATCAACTTTATCTTTAGTTATAATTGGGGTTTTAGAGACAAAAGGAGCTGTTATTTTTAAATATTCATTTTTAACAGAAAAAGTAACTCCAGGAATAGCACTGAAAACCTCTTCCCCATTGCTTAAGTTTTTAATTGCAATATGAGAAAGGGTCTCTGTCATGCCAAATGTTTCGAATACTCCAGAGGTTTTATTTTCAACTACTCTCTTTAGGGAGTCCCCAACTGGGCTTCCACCAATGATTAAACATTTTATTTTTTTAACATGACTGACTACCCTGTCTAGTTGGTAGGGAGTCATGGCGGCAAAATCATATTCTTTTGAAAACTCATTTATTGGATTTCCACTGGGTTTTGATATGAATAAATTTAAACCTAGCACCATCGCTCTAACAACCATCATTTTACCTGCTATAAAATCTAACGGTAAGCAAAGTAACGCCCGGTCCCCTTCCTTAAGATTAAAGTATTTTCCTGTATTTTTAGCTGATAAAATCATTGAATATTTTAAAGCTGTGATTTTTTTTGGATTCCCTGTAGAACCTGATGTTTGAAGGTTGATTTTAGGATTATCATTTAACCACTCTGTGAAAAATTTTAATAAGCATTTGTCAAATACTGGTGAATCTTCATTTTGCTTTAAAATCCCTAAACTTGAGAAAGGGACACTATTTATTTTAAAATTTGGATGAATTTTTTGATGGTGTTTAGTCATTTGGAAGATGTATAACTTTCAAATAAATCAGTTGACCAGCTTTTCTCAAATCGATACTTTAAAGAGCCTTTTTCAACAAAATAAGGAGATTCAATATTGTTTAAGAAAAGCTCTCCAGTGCCTAACCCCTGTTTTAAAAAGGGAGCTTTATTATAAACCCATTGTGAGATAGCGTTTAGTCCAATGTTACTTTCCAAAGCACTTGTAGACCACCATTTTATATTTAAAGATTCGGCCAAATGAATCCACTCATCTGCTTTTTTAGTCCCTCCAATTAAGCTAGGTTTTAAAATTATATAAGCGGGGTTTATTTCATAAAGCAGTTTTTTACGTTCTTTTTCATCTGTAATACCAATAAGCTCTTCGTCCAAAGCGATTAAAAGAGGTGATTTTTCACAAAGAGAAGCCATTTCATGCCATTGCCTTGCTTTAATGGGCTGTTCAATAGAGTGAATTTTATATTCAGATAATCTTTCTAATTTTTCTAAACATGAAACAGGTTTAAACGACCCATTAGCATCTACTCGAATTTCCACATCAGAATCTGAATACTCAGACCTAATTGCGCTTAATAGCTCGCATTCTAGATTAAAATCTAATGCACCAATTTTTATCTTGATACAATTAAAGCCTGATTCAATCTTATCTTTTATTTGTTTTTTCATAAAAGATTTTTCGCCCATCCATATCAATCCATTTATAGAGATGCTGTCGTTCCCAGACGTTAATTTAGATTCTGAAAAAACAAAAGGATTAGATGACTGAAATGACAATAGTGCTGTTTCAAGACCAAACAAAATAGAAGGGTAATCTTCTAAATCACAAGACGGGTTTAATCCAGATTGGATTTTTTCACAAACCTGTTTTAGTTTGAATTCAAATGTTAAATTAGAATCTGGACTCAATCCCGCTATTAAGCTGCACTCACCAATTCCATAATTTTCCCCATCAACAATTACAATAAACCAACTTTCCTTATCATTTAAGACTCCCCTTGAGGTTCCTCCGGGTGTTTTAAATTTTAATAAGTGTTTAAAATAATAAGCTTTCATTTTTTAAATAATGTCAATGAAATGTAATGATAAAATAATTGAGTAAAAAAAGATGGAAAAAACCAAAGGCTTTAACTGAGAATCAAATTTTTCGGGATTAGTAATGTTTAAAATTAAAACAAGATGTATTGTAAGCAAAACAATAAGCGAAACAATAAGTCCTAAAAACATTAAAGAACTAGAATTCAGTTTAAAATGAAGTATTGAAATGAAAATTATAGACATGAAAATTAAGAAACAGTGGTATAGCTTTGATTTAAAAATTCCTAGCTTGACAACTATTGTTTTTTTTTCAGATTTTTCATCATTTTCTACATCTCTCATGTTGTTAAGGTTTAAAACACCAACACTTAATAAACCAATAGAGCATGCAGGGTAAATAAGAACGGAATTAAACATAGAGGTAAATAAAAAGTTAGAACCTAAAACGCTTAATAGTCCAAAAAACAAAAAAACAAAAAGATCTCCAAAACCCATATACCCATATGCATTTTCCCCAACGGTATACTTAATGGCAGATATTATGGCAGCTAAGCCTAAGGCAATAAATAAGATTAAGTTATTTATGTCTTTCCCAAAAGATATAAAAACTAACAAGAAAGTTAAAATGAAAGATATAGTTGACAACAAAAAAATTCCTTTTTTCATTTCTTTTGCGCTTATTTCTCCGCTTTGAACGGCTCTTTTAGGTCCAATTCGGTTATTATCTGTGCCTTTTATGCCATCCCCATAATCATTAGCAAAGTTAGATAGAACTTGATAAGAAATAGTTGTAAATATGGCTAATAAAAAAATTGGCAGATCAAACATTTTTTGATTTATGGTCGCAAAAGATCCAACTAATATTCCAGAAATAGACAAAGGGATTGTTCTAAGTCGTGCGGCAGAAATCCATTGATTAAGCTTTGAAGACATTTATTAATATAATTTTTAACAAAGTTTAAGGGAACTTAGGATATTTTTTAAAATTTGGCTCTCTTTTTTCTAGAAAAGCATTTTTACCTTCTTGAGCTTCCTCCGTCAGGTAATACAATAAAGTTGCGTCTCCAGCAAGTTGCATAAGCCCATGCTGACCATCTAACTCAGCGTTTAAACTTCTTTTTATCATTCTTAAAGCTAACGGACTTCTTTTTTGCATCATGGAACACCATTCAAGAGTAGTCTCTTCAAGCTTTTCTAATGTTACTACTTTGTTTACCATCCCCATTTTTAATGCTTCTTCAGCAGAATATTGTTGACATAAAAACCAGATTTCTCGCGCTTTTTTTTGCCCCACATGTCGGGCTAAGTAAGAAGAGCCAAAGCCTCCGTCAAAACTTCCAACCTTTGGACCTGTTTGTCCAAAAACAGCATTTTCACTTGCAATGGTAAGATCACAAACAACATGTAAAACATGTCCTCCTCCAATTGCATATCCATTTACCATAGCAATTACTGGTTTGGGAATTTCTCTAATTTTTTTATGTAAATCGAGGACATTTAACCGTGGGACCCCATCGTCTCCAATATAGCCGCCAGAACCTTTTACATTTTGGTCACCTCCACTACAAAAGGCCTTATCTCCTGCCCCTGTTAAAACGACAACATCAACGTCATTACGCTCTCTACAAGCATCGAAAGCCTCTAGCATTTGAATATTTGTTTCAGGCCTGAAAGCATTGTAAACCTTAGGCCTATTAATGGTTATTTTAGCGACTCCATTATAAAGCTCAAACTTTATATCAGAGTATTTTTTTATTTCGTTCCACTGGATTTTCATGAACATTTTTTTTTAAATATAATACTTTCTTTAGCTTAAATGAATCTTAATTTTTCGATAAAAATTTAAAGTAATTTTTTAGAGTTTCTGAACTTAACTCTGAAGGGGTGGAGACTTCTAAAATTTTTGGTTTAGTTGATTTATTAAAAAATCTTTTTAATGCAAACTTAAGTCCAAACTGTGTTTTTTTATGTTGATAATCAAACCCATATTGTTGAGCTATTTTTTTAGCATTCAAAGAATGTTTTGTTTCAATAAATTTTGAAAAAATCGCATCATCTTTATGTCCAGGAAGAATTCTAAAAATCCCACCACCACTATTATTTATTATTATAATTCTAAAGTCAGGTTTTATGTAATTATTCCAAAGACCATTGACATCATAGAAAAAACTTAGATCTCCTGTTATTAAAAGTGTTGGAGATTTATTTTCCAAAGAAGCTCCAACGGCTGTTGACGTGCTGCCGTCAATTCCACTAGTTCCTCTGTTACAATACACGACATTATTAAAAGATATTTTGAAAAGTTGAAGGTATCTTATCGGAGAACTATTAGAAACTTGAATAAGATATCTTTTAGGAATCCTTGATGATAAAATAGAAAAAACAATTAAATCGGAATAATTTGCATTTCTAATAAACTTTTGATGACTAGAAGCTCTTTGCATGGAAATACCGTTCCATAAATTATAAAAATCAGATGATTTATGTTTTTTTGATAAAGTTTTTTTGAAAAACAAGTTTGGGGAAGTCTTAATGTGTTTTACTCCACTAAAATACGTGTCATTAGCCTTATTCAGTCCAATATGTAAGTGTAATTTTGGAGGCTTGGACCTTAAAAAAGATTTAATTTTTTTTGAGATTATCATCCCCCCAAGTGTAATCAAAATTTCAGGGGAAAGTTTTTTAAACCAATTCTCTTTATCGTCAATCAACTCTAAAGGGGCAATTATTTGATCAATATTTTGGAAAAAAGCATCATTATTTAAATTTGAAGTCGACTCTGTCAATACAATAATATTTGAAAAGGAACGTATATTGTTAATAACAGAGTTAGACAAACAATTGGGTTCAGAAGACCCGACCAGAATCATCACCTTGGAGCTTTTGGTAATTACGTCAGCATATTTTTTATATTTTTTTTCTTCAAAAGATTTTTTAATTCTTTTAGTGCTTGTAAGGTTGACAGTAGGTTTTTTTGTAAAGCCATAAAGAGGCTCTTCCATTGGAATATTAATGTGGACAGGTTTTTGTAGCAAAGTAGATTCGTTAAGTCTTTTGTTTAATAATTTTTCATTAAACTTTTGAATATCTAATTGCAGTTTTTTTATTTTTTCAGTACTTAGGTCATCACTTATCAAATTTTGTTGATTGCTACTTATTATAGATTTTGTTTCGTGATTAACATCTTGACGTAATGAGTCGGAACTTAATATGTTTTCTCCAAAAACATTAAGCTGGCTTATTGTCTGACCATCCCCAATATTGATTTTATATTTTGGTCTATCGGCGGAGAGTATGATTAATGGAATTTCGCTGTAAAAAGCTTCTGCAACAGAGGGAGCATAATTAAGAAGTGCAGAGCCAGAGGTGCAAAGTAGAATTACTGGACTTTTAGTTTGTTGCGCAATTCCAAGAGCAAAAAAACCTGCCGATCTCTCGTCAACAATACTATAACAGTTAAAGTCCTTGCTAGAAGCAAAACTAATTGCTAATGGAGCATTTCTTGATCCTGGAGAAATGACCACATTGTTTATGCCTAGCTTTAAACAAGAAAGAATAGTTGTTTGAGCATTATCAATTTTGGGATACATCATCACTATACAAATGTAGTAAATCAATTAATGGACTACTTAAAAACCGCGTCCAATATTGTTTTAGATTTATTCATTATTTCTTCCCATTCTTTTTCTGGATTACTATCTTTAGTTATTCCTCCACCAACAAAAATTTCCCCTTTATTTTTTTGAATATGAACACATCTTAAATTTACAAAAAGGCAGCAATTACAATCACTGAGTTTTCCTAAATATCCAGAATAAAAAGCTCTATCATAACGCTCTATTGATTTAATAATCGAAAGAGCTTTTTCTTTAGGGACCCCTCCAACCGCTGGAGTAGGATGTATAGAGGCAATAATCTCTGAGGGACTTGAACTTGTTTTTCCAGAAATTGAGGTTTTTAGATGATCAATTTTTCCTGCATTTACAGTAATAGAACTTTCTGCTTTAATATTCTTACAAAAAGGGATTAAGTTTTTTTTTATTTCGTCTACCACTATTTTTTGTTCAAGAATCTCTTTATCCCCCCATCGGGCAACTTCTTTTTTCTTTGTGCCCGCAAGAGCCATGGTAGTTATTTTTTTATTTTGAATTTCTAAAAGAGTTTCTGGTGTGGCTCCCATCCAAAAGTTTTCTTTTGGGTGGTAAAATAAATAGCAAAAAGCATTGGTATAAAGGCTTAATAAGTTTTTTAAGTAATAGTTGAAATTTTTATCACTTAAACCAAACTCAAAACTTCTAGAATAAACAAGTTTAGTTAATTCACTTTTTGAAATTGTGTTAATTATTTCAGTAACATCTTTAATATAAACTTCTTTGAAAGCAGAGAAATTTAAGTTTTGATTAAGTGTTTTGTTCAATGAGTTTGAAAAGCCGCCTTCACTAAGTTTTGTTGAAAACATCTTGTCATTTCCAATAAAATAACCTTTTTTATTCGTCTCAAAAGGCATCATAATAAACCCAGGTTTTTCAGTCAAAGAATTATTTATTATTTGTCCATCTCCCCAGTAACAGACTAGCTCTTCTGAATTAGGTAGTCTAAAGGCAATAAAAGGAATCTTTTGTGAGTGTAAAGATTTTAGTTTTGTAAAAAAAGCAATATTTGAAACCATAATTGATTCTACAAGTTTTATTAATCTTATTTTTTAGCAATATATATTGATGTCGCACCAAACATTTGAGTTTGAACCTTGACGTTTGAAAAGCCACATTTATTTAAAACCAAAATAAAATTCTTGCCACTTGGAAATTTTTCTGCAGATTTTTGAAGGTATTGATATGCGGTTTTATCTTTTGAGAACAAAGATCCTATTAGAGGAATAAAAGACCTACTAAAAAAGAAATAAAAAAATTTGATTATGGAATTTTCTGGAACAGAAGTCTCCAATATTATTAATTTCCCCCTACTTCTTAGAACTCTGTGACTCTCTTTTAATCCCTTTTCTAAGTTTTCGAAATTTCTAACTCCAAAGCCAATAGTGACCAAATCAAAACTTTCTTTTTCATAATCAAGATTCTCAGCATCTCCCGAAATTAAGACAACTTTATTTGACAGTTTTTTATTATTAATTTTTTTTCTTCCAACCTCAAGCATTTGTTCAGAAATATCCAATCCAATTATACTAGATTCAGTTATTTTAGAAAGTTCTAAAGCAATATCAGCTGTTCCCGTAGCAATGTCTAAAATATCTTTTGGATTGTCAGATTTTGCGATTTTATAGATTTTTTTTCTCCACCGAATATCATTTCCAAACGTCATTATTCGGTTTAATAAATCATATTCAGCAGAAATAGAATCAAACATGTTTTTAACTTGAACTTTTTTAGAAAGCTTTAGTTTTTGGTTTGGCTTCATTTGTAGATTTAAAAGAGCCTCAAATATAATTAATTAGTGTGATTGAGAATTATTATAATTATTAATATAATAAATGTTTTTTTTCAGAATTTTTCCATCCTGATTGGTATTGGTAGTTGACAAAGAAAACCTTTAAGTCTGCTTGATATTCATAATCTACAAAAATTACTTTCTTTTCAGCCTGATATTTCTGACTAACAAAAAACCAAAGACCATCATTTCCCATTGCTTTATAAGATTGTTTAACTTTAAAAACTCTTAAGTCTGCTTGATAATCTTGTTTGACAACGAACACCTTTAAGTCCGCTTGATAAGAGTTATTAGTGGAATATATTTTTTGTGAATACAAAGAAATACTTATAAAAAGAGCCCATATTGAAAAAAAGTAGTTTTTCATATACAAACATATTCAAAAACAATGCCATGTATTAAATCAAATAGCTAGATTTCCCAACCAGCTCTGTATTTTCTTGTAACAAATTGATTAGCTTCTTCAAGGTTTGTTATTTTCATGTTTTCTCCGTCCCAAAGAAGTTTTTTTCTAGCAAAAAAGTCTAATTTACCTTTCGCATTTTCTTTTCTAAGCATATAGCTTCTTATAGCTAAATTACCCATTAGAACAGTTTCCGTCATTGGTCCTGCATAATCAAAAGAAGAAGTTAAGTCAAGATGCTCTTTACTATTAAAGCCAGCTTTACAAGCATCCACCCATCTGCGCTGATGGCCATATTCAGGCTCAGACATTTTCTCAGTTTCTGGGCCAAACTCTGTCTCTCCATTATATAAATACAGTTTCGGAGTTAACGCAGAGCTATCATTAATGTTTGTAGAAATAATACCTTTCTCACCAATCATTAAAACACCATTAAAGCTCCCAGGTCCTCCAATATCATCATTTGCTGGAATAATTTCTGGATGTGGTGGTCTTATTCCGCCATCTGTCCAAGTTAATTGCATTGGGGTGTCATTTTTTTCTGTTGAACCAAAGTTTAAAGTAATTAATGATGAAGGTGGACATCCTTCAGGAAAATAATCAGCATTCCACATTTTCGTATAAACACTTCCCACACTACATTCAGCATCCTTTGGATATTTTAGTCCCAGAGTTCTAAAAGGAATATCAATTAAGTGACACCCAACATCTCCTAAGGCTCCAGTACCATATTCCCACCAGCCTCTCCAATTAAATGGATGCAAGTTTGGGGTGTAAGGCTTGTCCGAGGCTGGGCCTAACCATAAGTCCCAATTTAAGGAATCAGGTTTGTTACTAGGATCAGGCTTCATCATTTCTATTCCCTGTGGCCAAACAGGTCTATTGGTCCATACTTTTACTTCTGAAATTTTACCAACCTTTCCTGAGTCAATCCAGTTTTGTACCATTCCTAATAATGGATTGGAGCCTCCTTGGTTACCCATTTGAGTAACCACTTTTTGTTTTCTTGCTAGAGTGGTTAAAAGTCTAGCTTCTTTTATGTTGTGGGTTATAGGTTTTTGAACGTATACATGTTTGTTCCTTTCCATTGCATAAACTGCAGCACATCCATGAACATGATCAGGAGTTGATATTGTTACGGCGTCCAAATCTTTTTCTTTATCTAACATTTCTCTAAAGTCAGAGTATAGTTTTGCCTTAGGAAACTTTTTTACTGTTCCTTTAGCGCTTCCTGAGAAATCAACATCGCACAATGCTCCTATCCTTTCTCTTCCATTTACTGAGGAGTTTAAAATATCACTAGAACCTTTCCCTCCAGCTCCAATAGCCGCTAAATTAAGTTGATCACTTGGTGGAGTGTACCCAACCCCTCCTAAAACATTTCTTGGTACAATGAAAAATCCAGCTCCTATAGCAGAGGATTTCTTAATAAAATTTCTTCTTGATTTTTTGTTCATAGCGATATTATTTTACCTAAAAGTAGTTTAATATCGATAAGAATCAAAAGAATCAAAGAAGCTTTTTTATAAAAAAATTAATTTTCAGAAATACTAACTCTAGTAGGGGAATCAGCTCCGCTAATTATAGATTTTACACCGGCTGCAATTGCCTTTATAGTTTCTGAAATAGTGAAAAGATCTAAAGTCTTGGCTTCGTCCGATACTTTGTGGTAATCTAAATCTTTATCCATAGGACTTGTGGAAAAAGTATGGGAAGGAACTCCTAATTTAGCCAAGGAGGCGTTATCAGATCTAAAAAATAAATTAAAATTAACATATGGATCTGGAAAAACCTTGTAATCAGAACCAATTAAGTTTTGTTGTATTATTCTTCCAAAATCAGAGCGGTCAAAGCCCGTTATCCAAGCTGTTTTAGGCCCAAAAGGAGATTCTTTTCCAATCATTTCAATGTTTATCCCAGCTATTATATTTTTAGAATTGATTTGCTTTCCAAAATAATTAGAACCGAGTAAACCCATTTCTTCAGCTGTAAAAGCAACAAACAACAAGCTTCTTTCGTTGTTGTTTTGATTTGAAAAATGTTCTGCAAGCGCAAGAACGGCTGTGACTCCAGAAGCATTGTCATTAGCCCCATTAAAAATCACATCTTCTTCATCACCCCCTTTTTTAATACCTAAATGATCATAATGAGCAGAGATTACTACAATTTCATTCTTTTTACTTTTCCCCTCAAGATACCCTACTATATTAAAGAGAGAAAGTCCTCTTTCTTCAAAATTTTGCCTGTAAGAGTTCATGCCTCCAAACCAGCCTAACCCTATTCTCTCAAACTCTTTTTCGATATAAATAGCTGCCTTTTCAATCCCAATTGTACCAGCTTTTCTTCCCTCCATTAAGTCAGAGGACAGCGCAAATAGATGTGATTTAATTAACTCTTCGGAGATAACCTGAGAGCTAAGAATCCCGGAGAAAATCAACAAAAAAAGAGTAAGTTGTTTAAACATTTTTTATAAATAAGAGTTATTCTATTTTTTTAAATTCAATAACTATTTCAGCATTCTCTTTGTCTATTTTAATTGCAGAACCATCTTCTTTTATAAACACTTGGGCATCATAAAAAAAAACACTCCCTCGAGAAACTGTAATTTTTGATTTGTCGTAGTGTCTGTGAGTCAATATCTTTTGAAATGAGTCAAGATCACTTTTAATTAACATTTCTTCAACATTTATAGTCAGCGTTTCTAAATTAGACTTCCAAACTCCATTAATTTCATCAATAGATTTCATCTCTCGATAGGGGCTATTACACGATATTAAAGTAGACACAATTAAAAAGGCAATTAACTTATTCATTTTACTATTTTGATTTGTCTTGAATAGCCTTGTAAATTCCAGCACAAGCTTCATAATCTTCCAATTTTTCGTGTTTATAGAGTAGTTGGTAAAGCTCGTTTATCGCAGCTCCTTTTTCAAGTTTAGTTACTGCTCTTAGATAAAATTTATCAGATACGTTCATTTATGAATATGAAAATAACAAATATGATACCAAAAAAAAAATCTGTCAAAAAGTCAAAAAACTAAAAAAACTATTCTTATCGTAAAAGAGTTTTTTAAGTTTTAGAAATATTTTTACATAATTATTGCATGAAATTGACAAAATCTTTTATTAAATTTAGAAGAACTCATAAATTTAAAACAATGAATAAACTAGATAAGAGTCAAATTCCTAAATTAGGTAGTAAAATTAATCAGCTTAAAAAAAGAATTAATAGGGCGGAGCAAAATGGAAATATTGAAAAAGTTGAATTTAGAAAAATGAGAATTAACAAAATTAAAAAGCAAATAATTGAAATTTTAAATAAAAAGAAATAAATCATAGTTTATGAAAAAGTTTTTCTTCATTTTAATTTGTTCATTTTTAGTTAGTTGTGGTGGTACAGACGATGTGATTGGTGACTGTATTGTTTCTCCTAATCCAGATATTATTTGTACAAAAGAATATCAACCAGTCTGTGCTTGCAACAATTTAGTTTATGGCAATTCTTGCGAAGCAGAAAAAGCTGGAAATCTCAAATGGAAATCATCAAAAAAGGATAGTGGAGAAGAATGTAGCTATTAACTTTATAATTATGAAATTAAAAGATTTTATATATTTAAACAAGTGCTTTGGTCAAAGGTTTGCCCAAAACTCACAAGTGGAATAAACAGTAATAGTAGAAAGAGTTTTTTCATAAACTATGATTTATTCTTGCCTCCAAATTCTCTTTTTGTCCCATAGTTTTTTATAGCTAATACTGTTATATATAAAAAGAAAATACCAAAAGGTATCAAAAGTGAGTCAGGAATAAACTCTTCTATAATAATTTCATATAAAATAATTCCAAGAGAACCAAAGTATAGTATTTGAGGTAGATACTTAACTGAATATATGAGATTTTCTGTAGCATCTAATATTTGATTGATGAGTTTTTTTAATTTTTTCATAAACTATGATTTATTTAAATCCAAAATCCATAATAAATTACAGCACCAGTAATTATTGTTACAGCAATTACAAATAGAACTCCTAACAGATTAGATTCTTTTGTTTTTTTATTATAAATAAAATCTTTTAGTTTCATAATAGTAGAATTAATTTTATAAATATATTAAAAGCAATATCGCGACTATAATAAATATCCAGGACCAAATCCCCCCCCCTTAGGGAGATTAGGACCAAAATCACCACTATCCCAGCCACCAAAATCTTCCATATCTATAAATTTAATCAATTCTTTTTAACTCATAGTAATTAGCTTACTCACCTCTGTAACTATCGCTTAATTATTGTCGTAACTTAATAAGACAGGTCTTCATACCTGTTAAATCCAGGAATTAAAAGGGGGATGGCTTTCTCATTGCTTTCATCCTCTTTTTAATTCTATTTAAAAAAGAGATTATGATTAAGAGATTAAAATATAATAAGGAAACAGAAAAGCTAATTGCCCAGGCTATTCTAAAGCATAGGCAATTAAATAAAGTAAAAGATTTAGCATTTAAACCCAGATTCACATGGAGCAAACGAAAGTAAAAAGACAGCCAATTATTTTTAACGAGCATGGATATAACCATGAGTTAAAACAGTATTCACATAAGAAAGCTTTAGAGGGATTAATCCTAAATGACTTTAGTAAAATAGGAATCAAAAAGGTTGATTTTAAAAACAATATCCTGGAAACATTCTATCTCAAAATAGCCGAGATACATGAGAAAAACAATTCATTAAAACTGTCTGGCAAGAAGCTTTGTGGTTTGTTAGATATAGATGATTCTTCTATTAAAAATCACTCAGCTCAATATGAAAAGTTTAGAGATTTTGTAAAACCTAAGAAAGACACATTCACTCTATTTGCTGAAACAGACAAAGAGCTATATAGACTTGATTATGCTAAAAGATTAATAGAGGTTCTAAATGAATTAAAAGAACACAGACAAGTCCATTGGAATGTTATGATACAAGCTTTTAATGGAGTAATTAAGCTCAATGGAATTAGTCAGTATATAGTTAATCCAAACTTTGTAAAATATTAAGAAGCCCCTACCTGGGAAGACTAGGATGTTGGGCTAAGTTCTTGAAAACCTCTTAGTCCATTTCCCTGGTCGTTAAAATAACTAGAAATAACTATATATTGGATTAAGAGTAAAGAACACCTAAAACCATAAATATTAACAATACGATAACTATAGCAATTATTATCTTTTTTGCTTTTTCGTCAGACATATTATCCTTATCGTAATGTGAACCATCACTTCCACTGTCAAAATCCATAATATAAATATAATGCTAAAAAACCTAACAACTCAATTAACACTAATATACATTAAACATGAAATACGAACTTGGTAACAATTACGGAACAGGGAGGCCGAAAGGCTCTAAGAATAAAATACATTTAGAGACTAAAGAGCTTATAAATAAAATACTATTTGATGAAAAGCAATTTACAGCAGATTGGAAAGAAATGGATGTTCATGCTAGAATGGAGCTGAGAATTAAAATGGCAAGATTTGTAGTTCCAGAACCTAAGGAATTAGCAAGCTCAGAAGATAACACAGACTATCCTTTATTTATAGATACAAGAGAAGATGCTCTAAGGCTTTTAGAAATGACAGAAGAATGAAACTAGATTTAAATAAATTCTTTGCCTAATCTGTGCAATTTGTGAAATTAGGTCTTTTAGATTCTGGCCAATTATTGCTATTAAAATAGCTTATTTGATTATCGCATTTTGTTACTTTTGAAACATCCCATCCACTTAAATCCATTCCTTCTATATAATTGTCTGTAATTTCCATAAAACATACCTGTCATTGAAGTAGCATTGCTTACATCCCAATTATTGATATTAATATTTACATCTCCTAAATCATAATTAATGCCATATCTTTTACTTTAGAAACATCCCACCCACTTAAATCTACATTAACACGTTGAACACCATAAAAAAGTCCATTCATATCGTTCCAGTTACTTACATCCCAACCTTCAATTCCTTTGATTTCACTTCTAAAAAAAAGGGCTGCTGAACCAGAGAATTCTACTTCTACTTTTGTGGTAACCACTTTACTCAAATCCTTACCGTCTTTTATCCATTCTTTTAAAGAAGGCAAATCAACAGCAGTATAAGTTACTCCGTTAAGGTCTGCAGTTGTTCCTACAGTAACCCAATCCCTTGCTTTGATTGTTACTCCATTGTCTGCAACATAGAAGGGTAATTCTTCTTCATCAGAGGAACAAGAAACAATAAATAGGGCTATAAATAGTAATGTGTATTTTTTCATATTTAATATATAAAATAGTAAGAGGTTAAAATTGTGTTGGACTAACACTCTATTTGGTACTTCTTTCGTAAGCAAAACCGCCTTTTTTGCCCTCAGACCAAGACGTGATTTTCACACTTAAGTACGTGTCATCATCAACTAAATACATCACAAGGTTTTTACCAATAGCATCTTTTGGTTTACTAACTGCTGTTCTGAATTTTGTAAATGAAAGAGTTTCGATTTGACTTAATGTACCAATAGCCCATTTAGTACCAACGGGACTATTTGTTTTATCAGCGACGCTTTCTTTTACAATGTTATAAAATTGACCGCCATCATTTCCTCTGGTAATCCATACATTAGATGTTAATCGGTCTTGATTGGCCTGAGCGGTAGGGTCTGAACCCTCTGATTTAGTAAATGTTATAGTTGCTCCATTCCAAATAGTTGCAGAATTTGTGAAAGTATTTTCACCTTCGTCACTAGATGAACAAGAAACAATAAATAGGGCTATAAATAGTAATGTGTATTTTTTCATAGCTACAAAAGTAATAAAAACATCCACACAGAAAGGTTAGTTAATAAAAGTATAAAGGCAAAAAAGACGATAAATAGTACTTAAATGGGCTTTGAGTGTGTTTCTGGTGTGTTTGAGTACAAAAAACATATCACAAATTGACCTGTTTTTAAGCTTACTATAAAACAAAAAACCCCTCTGTTGAAGGGTTTTAAGGGTGGTCCCACCTGTACTATAACCATCCTATTAGTGCACTGATAATCAAACACTTATAAGGAGCGATGGTACACAATGTGTACCATATAACCCTGTACGTGGTACACTTCTGTGTACCACCAAAAAGTGATTTAGCTAAATCACTTTTTATAATTACTGTGGTTAAAGTCCGGTTTGGACTTAAAAAAAGATCTTCTTAAGTTTTTGAATAATAAACACTAGCTCTCAAAAGCCAATCCAAGCTTCCACTCATCAGATATTTGATCAAATGAATCGCCATCAAACATTGGACTCATCCAAACTCCACTCTCATCTGGAACGTACAACTTTGATCCTTGATCCGTTGTGTAAAGATCAACTTCACCATCTTCATCATCAACAAGTGTCCAAAGTTTTTGCATCAACGCATTCAGTATAGATGAATGCAATGGGTTTTCCTCCTCAAGGCCATCTACTTCATCGTAGTCAAGACACTCTGAAGTCGAGCTTTCAATATCCATCCGAAAGAAACCACCGTCGTTTTCACCACCTCCAACAGACCCATAGTAAGCACCAAACCAGATGTCTCCATCCTCCGCCTGAACAACTGTATACAAAATTATCTCACTTACCACTCCACCAGATGCAGAAATATAAATATCGCAGTCATATGAATTTCCATTTACTACTACATTACTTTTAGACATATGCCTTCTCCTTGATTTAGAATTAATGTGATTATTGTAATCTTAATTTTATTCTTTGATGAAAGTAAACTCATCTCCATCACGACTGAAGGGAGGATAAGCAACAGCTTTGGGTTCAAAGTTTTCATCGTCATCATCGTCTTCAGGGATATCAGGTAATTTCAAACTAGAATGTTTCGCCTTAGCTATTTTTATAGCGATGTCTTCATTGTCTTCATCCTCAGAAATTAGATCTAGACTAACCCAATATATATATTCATTATCTTCTGCATCTGTGAGTGCCACTTCCATATATTTATCTTCATAGTCGTCAGCTTCAAAATAACTTACATCATCATTCATTCGAATCTCCAATTATTTATTACATAAAAGATATATCTTATAATGCAACAAATATACAATATTTACATTTATTGAATAATTAAAATAATACATACTGATATATGATTTCCTTTTTTTTAATAAAATTTATATCAGTACAAAGGTAAACTTCACACCTTCTTCTTTCATAATTTTAGATATTTCATCATCAACTATCGAACAATATCGACTAACTATTCATCTGAAAAATTATAATTAAAAAAGATATAATCACCACTTGTTTTAATAGTATGTTTTGAAGACTGATAATTATCATGGATGTAATTTTCAACAATTTTTAAAATATTTTTTTCATATGGTTCATCAAAATCATATTTGTAAAAAACTAAAGATTCAGCTTTAATTCCATCCCATTTCCAAACCTCATGTTTACAATCAAAACCTTGAATCTTTATGAACTCTGAAGACAGCATTATTGTGTCTTTTTCAATTAATACGTTTTCAAATTTTTTCATAGAGAATACTTTATTTTTTAAATAGTATTATTTTATCTGTTTCAGAATTAAAGTTTTCGATTTCCCCTAATTCGTCTGGAGATAAATAAAATTCCTTTTCCAATGTTCCTTCTATCAAAGAATTAAATTGAGAAGATTCTAAAAACTTTTTATTAAAATTAAACCAGCCAGTAATGCTTTGTACAGCTATATAATTTTGATTCGTATCGAATAAATCTGAGGTTTCATAGAGTGTTTCGTCAAAATTATTTTCAAGAGGGGAAAAAGAAATATGTTCAAGATTTTCGTCCTCAATCTCTTCAAAATCAATTGAACTTAGAAGGATATTATTGACTTCTTTTTGTAAATACATGGGCAATGAATTTCTAAATGTTTCTCCATCAGGAACACCATAGTCTTCACAAATATCAATTACAAATTTTTCAGAATTTAATTGTACAGCATATGAAAAGACCTCGTCTTCCTCATCATAAAAAAAAATGATATTTATTGAATTTAAAATTTTATTAGTACTTATAACAGAACCCTTAGGTTCTATTTCCCCTACGATTAGACTAAAAGCTTTATACATTATTTTTATTTAGAAACCACTAAGTTAATAAAAGACTTTCTTTATGGACATCAAATTCATTACCCCTCTTATTACCCTAACTCCATTTTAGTTAAAAAAGTGTAACAGCAGATACACTTTTTTAACTAAAATGGTACACATAGTACTAACTTTTAAAGCAACTTATAATAGTTTTGTGGTACACAGAATGGTACACAATTCCTTTTTTGATTAAGAAAAACAAAAAACCCCTCAAGAAGAGGGGTTTTAAGGGTGGTCCCACCAGGACTCGAACCTGGGACCAACTGATTATGAGTCAGCTACTCTAACCAACTGAGCTATAGGACCGTTTTAATTAAAAAACTTGAGGTCAAATTTAAGAATTAAAAAGTCTTTTTTAAAGATTAATTTGTTTTAATTATATATTAACTTATTTGACAACATATTTAGAATCATAAACCCCTAATTATTTTATTAATTGTACTAAATTGTAAAAAAAAAAATGAAAAGAAGAAATTTTATTTTAAACAGCGCCTTGTTTTCTGCTTCAATAGGCATCCCACTTTCTTTAAAATCACAAGAATTATTTCATAGATCTAATATAATCTCAGAAAATTTTGCAATTCAGTTATATTCAGTAAGAGATAGTATGAAAAAAGACCCAAAAGCCACTTTAAAAGAATTAGCCTCCTATGGGTATAAATATATTGAAGGTTATGAAAGTGATCAGGGACTTTTTTGGGGCATGAGTAATACTGACTTTAAAAAATATTTAGATGATTTAGGATTAAAAATGATAGCTAGTCATTGTGGGGAAACGGAAAAACTAGAAAGCTTCAACAAAAAATGTGCACAATCATCTGAAATAGGAATCGACTATTTGATTTGTCCAGGGTTAGGCAGAAGAGATTTAAGCTTAGAGACTTTTAAAAATCATGCTAATACATTTAATAAATGTGGTGAAATTGCTAAAAAAAACGGTCTTAGATTTGCTTATCACAACCATGAATATTCTTTTAAAAAAAGAGAGGGAATCTATCTCCAGGATGTACTAATGAATAATACCGATCCAGCTCTTGTCGACTTTGAAATGGATATTTATTGGGTAGTAGCTGCAGGTGAAGATCCTTTAAAATGGTTTGATAAACATCCTGGCAGGTTTACTTATTGTCATGTTAAGGATTTATTGAATCTTGATAAAAAAAACAAGAGAGGTGACTTATTTGAATCTTGTACTTTGGGGAAAGGGTCTATTGATTTTCAAAAAATCATTTCTCATGGAGCCAAAAAAGGATTAAATACTTTTATTGTAGAGCAAGAGGCTTACAGAGGAACAAATCCTATGGAAGCAGCCAAAGATAATGTGAACTATATGGTAAATCTAAAGGTTTAGTCTTTCAATTAGAATTTAGAAAATCAATAGAAAGATAGACCACTTTGTTTAAATCTTCAGGAAGCTTATCTGAATCCCACGGGTGCTTTGAAAAAAACACATGATCAGAGCCTTCAATTCTTTCAATTTTATTTTTTTGATTCCAAGAAAATAGTTTTTCTCCCTCAACTGGTAAAACTGAAGTGTCATTTGATCCGTGAATAACTAAATACGGGATTTCAAGATTTTCAACAGCACTTTTAATATTTAGCCTAGATTCATTTTTTTTAAAGTCTTCAAATAATTGAAAAAAATGAGGCATAAATTGTTTTGTTCGCGAATTTTCAGCGTAAATAACCCCTTCATTTTTCCATTTATTAAACTCTGGGCCACCTTCTTGAAAACGAATTTTAAAATCACTAACACCAGCCCACGTTATAACTTTTTTAACTCGCCTGTCTTCAGAGGCTTTAATTAGCACCGACCCAGCTCCTCTGCTGTGACCAATAAGAGAAATATTTTCAAAATCTAAATCTTGACTGTATCTTTCAGAGTGTTTTAAATGTTCAATAACTCTATCAATATCGTCTAATTCGTGACTGAAATTATTGTTTGCAAAAGAATCCAAGTCAGGAAAGTCAATAGGCTGTTTCATAGTTCCTCCATTATGAGAAAAGTTAAATTTTACAAAAAAATAATTATTTTTTGAAAACTCCTCTCCTACCAAGCCCCACGCTCCCCAATCTTTAAAACCCATGTAACCATGACAAAGGATTATTACAGGCTTTTTAATAGAATTTTTATTATATATAGCATCGTATAATATTGGTTTTTTTTCTTTAATGTTGATAATCTGATTTAGATACGATAACATAAATTTTTTTAATTAGAAGAGATAAATTTAATACCTTTCAGTTATAATACTAATAATTCTATAAATGAAAAAATATATTCTTTTTACATTTCTTCTAACTTCATTGAGTATTTCATCTCAAAACGCTACAATTGACAGTATAATAGAAGAGGTCACAAATAATTCGCAACTTGAGATACTTGCTCATGAACTTTTTGATTTAATCGGTCCTAGACTGGTGGGGACTCCTCAAATGAAAAATGCTCACGATTGGGCAGTAAAAAAATATGAGAAATGGGGGATGACTGCTAGACTTCACCAGTGGGGTGTTTGGAGAGGTTGGGAAAGAGGAATTACACACATTGACATGTTAGAGCCAAGAATTAGAACTCTTGCTGGAAGACAATTAGCATGGAGCCCATCCACATCAAAAAGAGGGATTACCGCTGAGGTAACAAAAATTCCAGAAATAAAAGAAAAGGCTGAATTTGATCAATGGTTAAAAACTATAAAAGGAAAATTTGTTTTAGTTAGTCAAAATCAAATAACGGGGAGACCTGATTATCAATGGGAGGAATATGCAACTCCTGAATCTTTTGAAAAATTAAAAGAAGATAGAGATGAAGCATCTGAAAAATGGTTTTCAAATTTTAGTAAGACAGGATATGGATACAGAGACATCAACAAGGCTTTTGAAGATGCTGGAGCAGCTTGGTTTAATTTCAAGTTATTGGTCAAAAGCTTTTGGAGCGAATAAAATTTTTAGTGCAAGAACAGAAAAAATACCTAACGTAGATTTAAATCTTGAGGACTATACAATGTTGTACAGAATGGTTGAGAACGGAACAACACCGAAAGTTAAGATTATTTCAACTTCAAAAGAACTTGGAGAGATGCCTACTTTTAATACTATTGCACAAATAAAAGGGGTTGAAAAACCAGATGAGTATGTTATACTTTCTGCACATTTTGACTCTTGGGATGGAGGACAAGGAACCACCGATAATGGTACAGGATCACTTGTTATGATGGAGGCAATGAGAATTCTTAAGAAATTTTACCCAAATCCAAAAAGAACTATTATGGTTGGTCATTGGGGAAGCGAGGAACAGGGTTTAAACGGTTCAAGGGCTTTTGTTGAAGATTATCCTGAAATTGTTGAAAATACTCAAGCAGTTTTTAACCAGGATAACGGAACCGGTAGAGTGGTTGATATTAATGGACAAGGTTTTTTAAATTCGTATGATTATTTATCTGATTGGTTGTCTGAAGTTCCTCAAAATGTAAAAAAGCATATTGAAACAGAATTTCCAGGAAATCCAGGCGGTGGAGGAACTGATCACGCATCATTTGTAGCTGCAGGAGTGCCAGCATTTAATTTAAGTGCTTTGGACTGGGCATACTGGAATTATACTTGGCATACAAATTTGGATACTTATGATAAAATTGTTTTCGATGATTTAAAAAATAACGTTATTCTAACAGCAATCCTTGCATATAAAGCAAGTGAAGATGTAGATAAAGCATCAAGGGAGAGAAGAATAATGCCTGAAAGTACCGTTAACCCAAGAACTGGAAGAACGATGAGATCAAGAGGATGGCCCTCTGTCAGAAAGCCGAATCGAGACGGAACTTCATCTAGGTAAAAGTAGAGTTAAATCTCCCGATTGGAGTTTTAACACCAGGTCTTTAGAATTATAGCACGTAGCTATAAAGGAGTCTAATAACTACATAGCTTACAATAGCTATTAAAATTACTTTTCTGTTTTTAAGGTACCATTCCATAAAATTATTTTTTTAAATTGTTGATTGCTTTTTGATGATGCTTAAAATGAAAATTAAAAAAATATAATGTTAGCTTTAAGTTTATTCTTCCCATTAAGGGGTGTCTAAAAACAGCCTTTTGGTCTAACTTTTTTTCTTTTAATTCTTCCATTAAATTTTTAAAAGATTCTCTGGATTCTTTCCAGTTTTTGTTAAGTTTAATAAGGTCTATTTTTTCTGGAAACGTAGTTGTAGTTAATGGCGCTTTTACCTTAATGCCAAGGTTTAATAGCAACCTTAAGCACAAGGAAGATAAATGAACTACAGGAGACATTTCTTTAATAAAATCTGGGTATTTAGTTTTAGTTCTAATGTATTTCTCTGAGCTAGTTTCTGCTAACCAAGTATGGTATAGGTGCTCATTAATAGACCAATTACCGTTGTTTTTTTTGTTTAATATTTCATAGGGCACTCCCTCTAATTCCTTAAAAAAAAAGACTCTTTCTTTTTCTAAGCTTTCTAGCGTACTAATCATAATAGGCTTTTAGCTAATTTAAGCATTACATCTGGATATATTCTGTGGTCTCCATCGTACAGAGTTAGCTTATAGTCTAGTTTATATTGAGAAATAATATCTAAAAATTTAGCCTTCATTTCCTGGGTAATTAAATGGTCTTTTTCTCCCATTACCAAATGGGTATTTATAGAATCCCATTTGGATTTATTCTTTTCTGTAAGTGTGTCTTTAGGAACATCCCCCGCCCATAATACTAAACTACTAACTTTCATTTCGGATGAAAATATCCATCTGCAAGCAGTTGCTCCGCCTTGTGAAAACCCTAGAACATTTAAATTAAAATCACGATGCCCCACATCACTATAAATGGATTCAATAATTGCATTTAAATATTGGATGTTTTCCTCTATGTCACTTTCCCTTTCCTCTTTAGTCATCCAGCTTGCACCAACCCTGTTGTAAGTACCATCAATATAAAACCTGTTCAATGCTTCTGGAGCAATAATTAAAGTATTACCATTATCAAGGTTTTTAAATTTTTGAATAAAAAACTCGCTTAACATGGCATAACCGTGCAGTACAATCCAAACATTTGAAATGTTTTTATTGGGATCTCCAATTTGATAGTAACGAGCTTTTTTTGAAACACTAATTGATTTCTTCAACATTTTTTTACTATTTTACTTTGTAAAATTAGCACATTATTCCAATCAAAATAATTATTTTTGAAATGATAAATTGATTTTATTGTATGATAACATTAAGTGAAATAGAAAAAGTTCAATCTAAGTGGGCAGAAAGTATAGTGCTCATAGGGTCATTAAAGTCAGATAAAAAAGCATGTGAGAAGGCTACTGATGAAATGCTTCAGGAACTTTATGCTTTTCAAGAAGGAGAGGTTTTGTTTAAGCCCACTAGAGTTTCCCAAAAACAATTTAGATTAGACCTTGAAGCAGCAAAATCTTATTTTATTGGCGGCAACTCTAAACACCAAGAAGACAAGGGTTTTGCACTTCATCCGTGGAATTTTGTTAGCTTTGAGAACGCTGCAGTGATTCTAAAGGAAGATCATGCAACTGCAATGGGAAATTATTTCTTCACCGATCCAAAAGGGAAACAGGTAAAAGTGGAATATAGTTTTGGTTATATTAAAGACAGTAATGGAGGTCTTAAAATAAATTTACATCACTCCTCGTTTCCATACAATGATGATGAACACTTTGATTAAAATAGTATTTCTTTTTTCTTCTTTTTTATGTCTCTCACAAAACGACATCGTTTCCAGCGGGGGAGAAGCTAGTTCTGAAAACGGTTCTTTTAGTTATAGTGTCGGTCAAATTCTAATATCACAAATAGACCCCCCTTCTAGCTCTTGGTCTGAGGAGGCAATAACTATAAACCATGGAGTTCAACAATTTTTTATTCCTAGATGTCAGAACAACGAAAACATAAAAATATCCGCTTCCCCGAACCCCTCAAATGGACTTGTCAACGTTGAATTATCTAATTGGGATGATATTGAGGTGAATTTATCTGTGTATGATGTCTTGGGACGGTCCATTTTAAGCCAATCTTTATCTAAAAACAAAACACAACTAAACCTGACAGAACTAAATTCAGGAATTTATTTAATTTCTATAAATAATGTTTGTGGTGGCGTAAGTACTTTCAAATTAATTATTAGCAATAATAAATAAAAAAAGGAAAGAGTCATTTATTAAAAATTTTCAATAAAGATGCTATTAAGAATTTTATAGTAAATTTGTGCTCCTATTTTTATTTAAAAAATTAATGTATTTAAAAGATTTTAAATCTTGGGTTTTTTTAATGTTTATACTTTTTAGTATAAACAGTTATTCCCAGTCTCCTGAGAAATTCACTTACCAGTCCATTGTGAGAAATGCCGATGGGCTAGTTTTAAAGTCTTCAGATATAGGAATTAGAATCAGTGTTTTAAAAAACTCTAATAATGGAGTTTCAGTTTATACGGAATCTCACACTACCTCTTCTAATAAAAATGGATTGGTGACCTTGCTTATAGGTGAAGGCACTAGCTCAGATAGTTTTTCTGCAATAGACTGGTCTACAGGACAATATTATCTAAAAGTAGAATTAGATCCTATGGGAGGAATAGACTATTCTATTGAACAGTCTTCCCAACTATTAAGTGTTCCTTACGCTCTTTACTCATCAAGAAGCTCCAACATAGATTTAACAAAAGACGTAAAAGGGATTCTCCCTGTTTTAGAGGGAGGAACGGGATCTACCACCGCACCTATGATCGCCTTAGTTACTGCTAATAATGCGCAAATGGCAAGAGATATTTTGGGGGTAGATGCAGCTGGGACTGGCGGAAGTAATGTTGTTTTGACAGATGTTAAAGATAATTATTTAACTATTTCTGATTCCTCTGTAAATGCTAGTGATCAAGAAATAACAGCTGGTATCGTTCCGGTAACTCTTGGTGGAACAGGGTCTGCTACAGCACCCATGGTTGGGGTAATTACCGCTGCAGATGCTGCAGCTGCTAGAACTGCCATTGGAGCAGGAACAATAGCAACTCAAAACAAAGATGCTGTGGATGTAGATGGAGGTGTTATTGACGGAACAGTTATTGGACGCAACGCTCCCTCTACAGGTGTATTTACCTCAGTAAACTCTGGACTTATTCAATCCGTTGGAGATACGGACATTATTATTAAAACAGGAAACGATACAACTGGGAACATTACTCTTGCCAATGGAGCAGATGGAAAGATACTGATTTCACCAAACGGAACTGGGAGTGTAGTGATAGACGACTTAACTTTTCCCTCTGCAGATGGATCTGCGAACCAAATCTTAAAAACCGATGGAAGTGGAATTCTTAGCTGGACAGATAACCTTTTTTATGTCGTAAAATTAGATTCTCTTTCAAAACTTTCAGTAGCAGATGGCAATATAATAGTTGGAGACGGAACAAATTTTGTTGTGGAGTCTGGCGCTACAGCCAGAACTTCTTTAGGTCTTGGAAGTGTAGCTACTCAAAACAAAGATGCTGTGGATGTAGATGGAGGTGCTATTGACGGAACAGTTATTGGAGCAAGCGCTCCTTCTACAGGTATATTTACGTCAGTAAACTCTGGACTTATTCAATCCGTTGGAGATACGGACATTATTATTAAAACAGGAAACGATACAACTGGGAACATTACTCTTGCCAATGGAGCAGATGGAAAGATACTGATTTCACCAAACGGAACTGGGAGTGTAGTGATAGACGATTTAACTTTTCCCTCTGCAGATGGATCTGCGAACCAAATCTTAAAAACCGATGGAAGTGGAGTTCTTAGCTGGATAGATAACCTTGATTATAACGTAAAATTAGATTCTCTTTCAAAACTTTCAGTAGCAGATGGCAATATAATAGTTGGAGACGGAACAAATTTTGTTGTGGAGTCTGGCGCTACAGCCAGAACTTCTTTAGGTCTTGGAAGTGTAGCTACTCAAAACAAAGATGCTGTGGATGTGGATGGAGGTGCTATTGACGGAACAGTTATTGGAGCAAGCGCTCCTTCTACAGGTATATTTACGTCAGTAAACTCTGGACTTATTCAATCCGTTGGAGATACGGACATTATTATTAAAACAGGAAACGATACAACTGGGAACATTACTCTTGCCAATGGAGCGGATGGAAAGATACTGATTTCACCAAATGGAACTGGGAGTGTAGTGATAGACGATTTAACTTTTCCCTCTGCAGATGGATCTGCGAACCAAATCTTAAAAACCGATGGAAGTGGAGTTCTTAGCTGGATAGATAACCTTGATTATAACGTAAAATTAGATTCTCTTTCAAAACTTTCAGTAGCAGATGGCAATATAATAGTTGGAGACGGAACAAATTTTGTTGTGGAGTCTGGCGCTACAGCCAGAACTTCTTTAGGTCTTGGAAGTGTAGCTACTCAAAACAAAGATGCTGTGGACGTGGATGGAGGTGCTATTGACGGAACAGTTATTGGAGCAAGCGCTCCTTCTACAGGTATATTTACCTCAGTAAACTCTGGACTTATTCAATCCGTTGGAGATACGGACATTATTATTAAAACAGGAAATGTAACAACGGGAGATCTTACTATTTCAGATGGAGCGAACGGCAATATTAATATTACACCAAATGGAACAGGAAAGGTTATAGCAAAGAATACGGATTTAACAGGAACCACTAGTTTTGCTGGAACGGCTTTGACCATTAGTGCTGCTGAACTAAACATGTTAGATGGAGATAATTCTCCTGCTGATATAACTCTTGCTAATGCGGATAGAATTATAGTTAATGACGATGGAATAATGAAACAAGTTGCTATACCATCGATTGGCGCATTTCTAACAAGTTTAGTAAATATAGACGTGCTTACAGATGCTAAATCTGATGGAACAAACTTTACAGATGGTTTATCAATTGGCCATCCTATGACTGCATCAACATTAAACGATGCAATAGGGAATATCGCAGTCGGTTTAACTGCTTTAGATGCTCTTACAGAAGGAGATTATAATGTTGCTGTTGGAGATGATGCATTAACGGCAAACACAACGGGAAATGAGAATACAGCGATTGGAGCCTATGCTTTAACGTCTAATGTGGATGGATTTTCTAATACAGCAGTTGGAGTGGAGGCTCTAGAAGCTAACGTATCGGGAGATTTAAACACAGCAATTGGATTAGAGGCTCTCGAGGCAAATGTATCTGGGAATAATAACACGGCTATAGGGTCAGATGCTTTAAAATTAAATGTTGATGGGGAGTTCAATGTAGCTGTTGGAAGTAAATCTCTTGCCGATAATACTACAACAGGAAATACAGCTATAGGATTTGAATCTTCAAATAAAAACGTGGGCGGGGCATCCAATACGGCTGTAGGATTTCGATCTTCAAAATTTAATGTTACTGGAAGCAATAATACAGCTATTGGAGTCAGATCTATTTTAGGGGTTTCTACAAATTCTAACAGCGGAAATACTGCCGTGGGTTACGAGTCAGGAAAAAACATTACAACAGGTTCTGATAACGTAATGGTTGGATTATCAGCAGGAAATAATATAACAACAGGAAATCAGAATGTGTTTATTGGAAAAACTGCTAGGGCAAGTGGAGCTGGAATAGATAATGAAATTGTAATAGGATCTGGAACTACTGGGCTTGGAACTAATAAAGCAGTAATAGGAAACGCTAGCATTACAGACGTTTATATGTCTCAAGATTCCGGGGCTACTGTTTACGCTTCCGGAATGGCTGTGGTTGATGAAAGCGACTTGACAATAGGAAATGTTGCGGGAGATTTGTATTTAAAAGTTTCCCCAAGTGCAACGGTTGGCAATGAGGATATTAGAATTGTCAATAATGTTGGAACTGCCGAAGCTTCTGTACAAGTTACTTCCATAGCTGGAGGAATAGACATGGATGCTGCTGCTGCTAAAGATATTAATATTGCTGGAGGACAGGTTGCTCTTGTGTCAAAAGACGAGGGAAATTCCGCTATCTCATTACTAACAAATGTAGGAACAAGCGAAACCATTACTATTACTAATACACAAGGGACAGGTGCATCGGCAGTCAACATTACTTCTTCGGCAGGAGGGGTTGCAATAAACTCTTCTTCAACGACCGTAAGTGGAGCTTTATCGGTTGCCGGAAACCTTTCTAGTACATCCGGAAACATTGCAGGCTTTGACGCTACTCTTAATGCAGTAACTTCCTTTTCTTCCAATAATTATACACTTGTTGCTTCTGATAACGGAAAAGTAATAACACTAGACAACGGAACAACAGCCTCTACATTAACTATTCCAACTGGATTAGGAGATGGATTTAATTGCCTTATTGTACAGAAAGCAAATCACGATACTACTATAACTGCTGGATCGGGAGTAACTCTTTTCAACAGAAGCACTCAGGTTATCACAGCAGGAAGATATGCCATTGTTACTTTAGTAAACATTGGGTCTGAAAATTATATTTTATCTGGAGACACTAAATAATGAAGTATTTATTTCTAATTCTGTTTACTGTTAGCTTAAATGCTCAAATACTCCCTTCTCAACAGGCTACGCATTATAAAAAAAATTCTGCAGCAGCAGGATCTAAGACTCTTTAATAATTGTGCGAAATACAGGTTATGACGGTCCATCTCAGTCCGATTGCAATAGCTTAGCTTCTAGTGATTTAAATGGAGAGGTACTGTAACAAGGTGAATTCAGTACTGGACGTACCAGCACAGGGACTTATACAATTACAGCAATAGGTGCTACTGCGGGAAATCTAATGACCTACCAGACAGTTGGGTTTCTCTCTCAGATAACAGGTGATTTCTCTCTCAATCAAGGAGATGTTGTAAAATTCTTGTTGGCAGAAGGGTGGATGCAGTTAATACTAGGAACTTTACGTTGGGGCGTGGCGGCGGAACATTTGTACTAAAAATGACAATCAATATTGGTGATTGCTGGAGGAACTGGAGTGCTCATTTTTGATAGCGTCTAGTTGGATGGACCGATTTGATAAAGCGCAATGTCTTACATAGCGGACAATGCAGGGGCTTCAGGATTTTAATAGGAACAAATGGAGGTGGAGGGTCCGGTGGTATGGAGGTGCGCTGCAGGATATTCAGGAAATGGACCACGGGAAATAGTAAGAGTAAGCTAATTCAGGAATGCCTATCCTCTGATTCCTCAATCTTTTTTAAATGGAGGTGCTGGAGATGTCATATGGTGGAGGTTTTGGAGGAGCGGAGGATACAAATATTGGCGGCGGCGGTGGTGGTATAGTGGAGGAGCAGGTCGTTCAGAAATCCTTATATAGCGTGGTGGTGGGTCAAAAATAACGGCTCAAATCAGACTATATTAGGATCAGCCATGACACTAATACGACCATGTCAGACGGTTCAGTAACCATTACTTGGTATTTACTTGAACTTATATTATTTTTTTAAATGATTTTATCTCCTTTATAAAGGGAGACTAATAAATAAGCCTTAAATTTAAATAATAAATTAAAAAACATGGAAACTTATTCGTGCAAGAAATGTGGAATGTCTGTCAATGCTCAATGTGGAAAATGTGACGTTGCCTTAGTAAACGGACACATTAGCTTAGAGGATGGAACTCAAGTTCAAGTCTCAAAATGCCCTTCTTGTGAAGGGAAAATTAAATCTCCTTTGTGCTGTGGAGAAGACATGAGCTGTGCAGCTTAGACCTTTATAATTGGAAGGTCATGCCCATCTGAGCAACTTGAAACCCTTTAGCTTTAATTGATTTATAAGCTTCAGAGTCTTTGTTGTTTGCCGGATTAGTATGGTTTAGATGAATAAAATATATTTTATTTTTGTCCGACTCTTCAAGTCCCTTAAAAAGTTCTAAACTTTCAATGATAAAAGGATGTGGAATTTGTGAGATGTCCCGGTTATTAACCTCATTGCCATCATAAAAAGTACCATCTAAAAAAGCATAATCTACCTGGGAAATAAGAGACTCTATGGACTTTTCCCATTTACTCCATTTGTCAATATCGGGAATAAACAAAGCTTTCTTTTTTGGTCCAATAATTTTGTATCCTACCGTTTCAGAGTATTCGTCTCTATGAGGAACCTTAAGAGGAACTATAGTTAAGTTTTCAGTTAATTTCTCTTCTTTTTCATTAAATAATTCTCTTAATTCGATGTTTTCTAATTTGACTAGCTGATCCCAAGGTCCATTATTGGAAATAAACTGGGTCATCTTGGGCATTAAATACAAGGGGGTTTTTGAAGTATTTGCCACTTCTTTTCCTAAATTAATAAGTCCAGAATAGTGGCCTATATGAGCATGGGTAATAAAAATACCGTCTAGTTTACTGGATTTATTTTTAAGAAGTTCGTTTAGCTGGATAGAAATATCTGGGGAAGCTTCGATTAGATAGTTTTTATTTTCTTTGGAATCTAAAACTCCCAAACTAACTACTCTTTTTTTTGAAAATCCTTTTTCAAAATAGTCTTTGCAGCAAGATTTTACACATCCTAGGTGGGGCATTCCCCCATCCTGCATGGTCCCCAGTATTTTTATTTCTACTGTTTTTTGAATGGATTCAAAAGACTTGGCTTCTTTTTGTTTGCAGCTAAAAAAAAGTAA
Source organism: Cryomorphaceae bacterium BACL29 MAG-121220-bin8 (assembly GCA_905181705.1). Classification (GTDB taxonomy): domain Bacteria; phylum Bacteroidota; class Bacteroidia; order Flavobacteriales; family Flavobacteriaceae; genus MAG-121220-bin8. Next base: position 823,384 of record CAJIYP010000003.1, read on the forward strand.
TGAAATAGATAGAAAAAGGAATATTTTTTTTTTATTTAAATAACTCCGCACTGCCAAACTAATCAAATAAAGCTTTTAGTTCTGTCGCTTCTTTTGGAGAAAGTTTCCCTGCTAAAACCAAACTGAGTTGCCTTCTTCTAAGAGCAGCATCGTATCTTTTTTTCTCTAGCTCAGTCTGTGGATTTATTTCTGGTACTTTGACGGGCTTTCCATGTTTATCAACCGCAACAAAAGTATAAATAGCCTCATTGACCTTAAGTTTTTTTAATTGGGTTTTATTTTGTTTCCATACATCAATAAATACTTCCATAGAAGAGTTAAATGCTCTGGATACTTTTGCTTCAATAGTTAAAATACTTCCGTTAGGGACAGGCTCTCCAAAAGCAACATTATTAATGGATGCGGTGACAACGATTTGTTCGGAATGCTTTACTGCTGCAATACTAGCTACCTTGTCCATTCTTGACAATAATTCCCCTCCAAAAAGGTTGTTAAGGCTGTTGGTGTCCACTGGCATTACTACATCCGTATTAATTGTTTTAGAATCTTCAGGAGTTTTAAAATCCATTATGTTGGGTGATTTAATATTCTTCTACTTGGCCTCAAAGATCCAAGCGTCTTTGTTTTCTTTTTGCTGAATAACTCTCAGTTCTGTAACCGCTTCAGTTCTATTGGAAAAGCTAGTAAAGGCAACTGGACTTAATCCTTTGTCGTTTAGCCCCAATCTTGATGCTTCATAACCCTTTTTCTTTAAATTCAGCATAAGGTTTTGTGCATTTTGAGGGATTCTAAAAGCTCCAGCAATGATAAAATATTTTTTTTCTTTCATCTTCACATTAACAGTCAATGAAGGAAGAGATCCTAAATTAAAAACTGCTTTTTGAACTTTTTCTTTGGTCTGTTTTCTGAATTCTTGCTCGTAGGCTAATTCTTGTTCAATCAAATCATTTTTCCCATTGATATAAATAGAAGACACTCCGATAATTAAACAAGCCCAAATTGCTGCCTGAGTGAAATAATTACTTTTCTTTTTCTGAGTGTTGGAGTAGATTGGTGATTTTTTGGATTGTAATGGTTTTTTGCCCTCAAGTTCAGTAACAAAAATTGGAGAAAGGCCAAAAGATTCTTTTAAGTGGTTAAGCTCATTGCTTGGAATAAAAGTAATTTTGTCTTCTGTGCTTAAATAAAGTTCTCCTATGTTTTTTAAGACAATAGTTTCTGTTGTTATTTTTTTTGTCCAAGTCAAAACTTCTTGGTGAATCTTTTTTACAGCCTGGTCGTAAGGCAAGTCTAATTCCTTAGAGATGTTTTTAGCCAATAACCCATCGTTATCTTTAATCTGAGAATTAAATGAAATCTGCTTAGAAGGAGGATGGAATTTTTGTTCTTTAAAGTCGTATTGAGCAGATTTATAATTTCCTAAAAAACTTCCAAATCCCGGAACAGTCACACAATCGTGATCAAATAATAAATTACTAATGTAATTGGACAGCTGCATCTATCAAAAATACATTTTTTTGATTTAAAAATTAAGAAGAAGTATTAAAATTATTAACCGTTAATTGTAGCCCAACTTTTTCCTTACTCTCTCAAGGACTTCTTGTGCCACTAATCTAGCTTTATCGGCTCCAATATTTAATGCAGAATCTATTTCATCTAAATTATCCATGTAGTGATTGAAACTCTTTCTTTCTTTTTCGAAGTTTACCAGAATGTAATGGAGTAATTCTTTTTTGGCATGTCCGTATCCAAACCCACCTTTTATGTAATTTGCTTTTAAGGCTTCAATAGATTTTGGATCTGCTATCAAAGAATATAATTTAAATACGTTACAGTTTTTAAAATCTTTAGATTCCTCGATAGGGGTACTGTCCGTTTCAATGGACATGATTTGTTTTTTTAATTTATTTTCAGGAAGAAAAATATCGATAGTATTCCCTTTAGATTTACTCATTTTTTCACCGTTAGTCCCCCCCACATACTTTGTGCTTTCATTAATCTTTGGACTGGGAAGAACAAATGTTTCTCCATACGTATTGTTAAATCTGGAGGCCATGTCTCGTGTCATTTCAAGATGCTGTTGCTGGTCCTTGCCAACTGGAACAAATTCCGCATCATAAAGTAAAATATCTGCAGCCATTAATACGGGATAGGTAAAAATACCCGCGTTTACATCATTCAATCTATCAGACTTGTCTTTAAAGGAGTGCGCTAGGGTGAGTCTTTGATAGGGGAAATGACAAGATAAAATCCAGGAAAGTTCAGTTGCAATTGCCACATCACTTTGTCTGTAAAATATAGTCTTTTCGATATTTAATCCAAATGCTAGCCAAGCTGCAGCAGTGGCATAGGTGTTGTGTTTTAATTGTTTGGGGTCTTTAATTTGAGTTAAAGAGTGTAAATCTGCAATAAAAAGAAAAGACTCATTTTCCTTATTATTTGCCATTTCAATGGCGGGAATTATAGCTCCCAAAATATTGCCTAAATGCGGGGTTCCTGTACTTTGAACTCCAGTTAAAATTCTTGACATACGAATTAGTAATATCAACAAAAGTAATAGATTTCAAAAACATATTACTCATTTACTTACTTTTACATTAATGGGTAGAATTATAAAAATGATTTTATGCGGGCTTTACAACGTGTGGTTCTACACACTCACGGGGGGAAGCCTAATCCTTTTTCTTCCTATTTTCTTTGTGGTAAGCTTTAAAGAAAGTTGGTATCCCTATTTCTTTTGGTTTGCTAGAAATGTTTGGTGTACTGTCATTTTATATGGGATGGGCCTAATTCCAAAGGTGGAGTATAAGGAGCCTTTTAAAAAAGGAGAAAACTACATGCTGGTAGCTAATCATAAAAGTATGATTGATATCATGTTGATGCTAAAGGTTTGCAAACACCCTTTTGTATTTGTTGGAAAAAAAGAATTATTAAGGCTTCCTATTTTTGGATATTTTTATAGAAGGGTTGCTATAATGGTAAACCGCGACAGTGCTAAAAGCAGAAAAGCGGTATACGCTCATGCTGAGAGAAGGCTTAATCAAGGGCTGGGTATTTGTATTTTTCCGGAGGGACTTGTAACTCCTCCTGACACAAAATTAGGCCCATTTAAAAATGGAGCTTTTAGATTTTCCACGGACTTTCAAATGCCTATAGTTCCTATGTCTTTTTTAGATTGTGAAAAAAGATATCCTTATCATTTTGATCACAATCTTTTTATAGGAGGCCCTGGGTTTCTTCGAGTTAGAGTACACAATCACATAAGTACAAAGGGGAAAACCCATGAAGACATGGAAGATCTTAAACAGGAAGTTTATGATTTACTATGGAACGATTTAGAGGATTTAAGCCTTTAGTTTCTCAATAATTTTAGCTTCTAATTCATCACAAAGGTCAGGGTTGTCAGTAAGGATGGCTTTTACAGAATCTCTTCCTTGTCCTAGTTTGGTTTCACCGTAGCTAAACCAGGATCCGCTCTTATCAATAATATCGTTATCAACACCCAGGTCAATGATTTCTCCCATTTTCGAGATTCCTTTACCATACATGATATCAAACTCACTTAATTTAAAAGGAGGAGCTACCTTGTTTTTAACTACTTTTACTCTGGTTTTATTACCAAGTACATTTCCGTTTGTATCTTTTATCTGAGTCGATCTTCTAATGTCTAGCCTAACCGAAGCATAAAATTTAAGGGCATTTCCACCAGTAGTAGTTTCGGGGTTTCCGAACATAACACCAATTTTTTCTCTTAATTGATTAATGAATATTACTGTACAATTGGTTTTGCTGATATTAGAAGTTAATTTTCTTAGCGCTTGAGACATTAGTCTAGCATGAAGACCCATTTTAGAATCTCCCATTTCTCCTTCAATTTCACTTCTTGGTGTAAGTGCAGCTACAGAGTCAATAACAATGATATCAATTGCTCCAGATCTAATTAAATTATCTGTAATTTCTAATGCTTGTTCTCCATTGTCTGGTTGGGAGATAATTAATTCGTCTATATTAATTCCTAAGTTTTGAGCATAGTATCTATCAAAAGCATGTTCCGCATCAATAAAAGCTGCAATTCCTCCAGCCTTTTGGCACTCAGCAATTGCATGCAGAGTTAGCGTGGTTTTTCCAGAGGATTCAGGACCATATATTTCTATCACCCTTCCTTTTGGATAACCACCAACACCCAACGCGTAGTCTAGAGTTAATGAACCACTAGAAATACACTCAACTTCTTGAGCGACAGAATCCCCCATTTTCATGACCGTTCCCTTGCCATAAGTTTTGTCTAATTTGTCTAAAGTTAACTGAAGTGCTTTTTGCCTGGATTCTTTGTCTTTACTCATAAATAAATATAATTACGTTGCTAGCTAAAGTACAATATATTTAAAAGAACTCATAATAGAAAAAGACTGATTTTTGTTATAAATTATAAAATATTAATTTCGCTTTTTAATGGAATTGTACAATAAACTTAGCGCGAAACAAAGAGCTGTTTTAATTGAAGAAGCTGGAGGCAAAAGACTTACGCTTTCTTTTTACAAATACCATCTAATAAAAAACTGCAAGTTCTTTAGAGACCACCTTTATGTAAATTGGAACAACTTGGATGTTTTAGGTAGAATTTATATTGCAGAAGAAGGGATAAACGCACAACTTTCCTTGCCATCAGAAAATTTTGAAGACTTTAAAAAAAGCATTGATGAAATTGATTTTTTAAATGGAGTAAGGTTGAATATTGCTATTGAACACGACAACCATTCTTTTTTAAAATTAAAAATAAAACTTAGAAATAAAATTGTTGCGGACGGTTTGGATTCTATAAACATAGATTTGAAAAAAAGCGGTAAACATTTAAATGCTAGTCAATTTAATTCTTTAGTTGAAAAGCCCCAGACTCTTCTTGTTGACATGAGAAACCATTACGAAAGCGAAATAGGACATTTTCAGGGAGCTATTCTTCCAGATGTAGATAGCTTTAGAGAATCTCTACCGATCATTGAAAAAAGCCTAAGCCAGCACAAAAACACCAAAAATATAGTGATGTACTGCACGGGGGGAATAAGATGTGAAAAAGCCAGTGCTTTTTTAAAACACAAGGGATATAAAAATGTTTTTCAGCTTGAGGGAGGAATTATTGAGTACACTCGTCAAGTTGAAAAGGAGGGTATCGAGAACAAGTACATTGGAAAAAATTTTGTTTTCGATCACAGAAGAAGCGAGTCTATTTCCGGGGAAATAATTTCAGACTGCCACCAATGTGGAGAGAAATGTGACAACCATGTTAATTGCGCAAATGAAGCTTGCCACCTTTTATTTATTCAATGTGAAAAGTGCTTTACTTTATATGACAACTGCTGTTCGTCTGCATGTCAAAAAACAAATACTTTACCAACTGAGGAACAAAAAAAACTTAGAAAAGGAAAAGGAAACAGTAATAAAATATTTAAAAAAGGACGGTCTAAGGTTCTTAAATTCAAGAAAACATCTTCTTAAATAAGTTTTGAGTTAGGCTCTTAAATTCGCTAACTTTAAAAAAACTTAATAAAAACTTACAATGGGTTGTTCAAGTTGCGGTACGGATTCAAATGGAGCGCCAAAAGGCTGTAAAAACAATGGCACTTGTGGAACAGATGGTTGTAATAAAATGACGGTTTTCAATTGGCTTTCGAACATGGAGGTGGTAACTGAAAAAGAATTTTCTAATATAATTGAAGTAAGATTTAAAAACGGAAGAAAAGAATTTTATAGAAATACAGAAGATCTAACTATTTCCATTGGAGATTTAGTTGTTGTTAAAGCGGAAAGGGGATATGATTTGGGACACACCACTTTAAGGGGTGGGTTGATTCAGGTTCAAATGAAAAAAAAGAAAGTAGATTCAAAAAAAGTTTTACTGTCCGTTCTTAGAAAAGCTTCTCAAAAAGACATCGATATTTGGACTAAATCTAGAGAAAAAGAGGAGGCCATAAAAAAGAAATCAAGACAAATAGCCATTGATTTAAAATTAAAAATGAAAATCTCCGATATTGAATATCAGGGGGATGGCTCTAAAGCAACCTTTTATTATACTGCAGGGGGGAGAGTAGACTTTAGGCAGCTTATTAGAGAAATGGCCAGAGAATTCCGCACTAGAATAGAAATGAAGCAAATAGGGCTTAGAGAAGAAGCCGCTCGACTTGGAGGAATTGGCTCTTGCGGAAGAGAATTGTGCTGTTCAACTTGGCTAAGTGATTTTAGATCCGTAACCACCTCAGCAGCAAGATACCAACAGCTTTCATTAAACCCACAAAAATTAGCTGGTCAATGTGGAAAGCTGAAGTGCTGTTTAAATTATGAGCTAGACTTTTATCAAGACGCTTTAAAAGGGTTTCCAAAATCTAACACAAAAATTTTAACAGAAAAAGGAATTGCCTTTTGCCAAAAAATTGACATTTTCAAGGGGCTACTGTGGTTTGTCTATAAAAACGATAGTGTTAACTGGTATGAACTTAGTGTGGATAAAGTAAATGAAATACTTAAAATAAATGCTACAGGAAAAAAAATAGCTAGCCTAGAGGAATATGCGTCTTCAGATAAGCAAGAGGATACAGAATTCAAAAATGTGGTAGGCCAAGACAGCTTAACTAGATTTGATAAGAAAAAATTTAAAAAAAAGTTTAGGAAAAAGGTGTAAAAACATGAAAAGTATAAGTCCATTATTTTTTGTTTTAATATTTCTTTTTATTGCCTCGTGCAATCATTCTAATCTGCAGAAACCTTATGAGTTTTCTAATGGATGGAAAAACGGGGAAGTAGTGAAATTTGATTTTAAAGCTTCCGATTCAAAAATAAATCAAGACTTATTTTTGATATTAAGGCACAATAAAAATTATCAGTTTTCTAACATTTTTTTAATCACAGAACTTCAATTTGAAAATGATTCTATAAAAACAGATACTCTAGAATACCGACTTAGCGCAAATAGCGGAAAATGGCTTGGAGAACAAAAACTATCGATAGTAGAACATAGACTTCCCTTTAAAATGAATTTAGAATTACAAAAGGACAGCCTTTATACTTTGCTGGTAAGAAACTCAATGAGATTAAACAATGAAATCTCACCAATTCAAAATTTAGAAAATGTCTTAGATTTAGGATTGCTAATGGAAAGTGCTAAATAGATGGCCAAAAAAAGAAAAAAGAAAGTAATGCCAAAAAAATATAGAGTATTCTATTACGGATTCTGGGCGCTCTTTATTATTGGTTTTTCAAGTATTTTTGGACTTTTTTATTCTGCCTCAACTGGAAGACTTGGAGAAATGCCCGATTTCAGACAGCTGGAAAATCCAAACACTAATTTAGCAAGCCAAATAATATCTTCAGACAATAAAGTTTTAGGGAAAATTCATTTTGGAGAAAACAGAATACCAATTGAATACAAGGACCTTCCTCAAGATTTAATAGACGCCCTTATCTGCAACAGAGGACGAAAGGTTTTATAGCCACTCGGGAATAGACTTCAAAGCAACTTTGAGAGCTATTGTATTTCTTAACAAAAGAGGGGGAGCAAGTACAATTTCTCAGCAATTGGCAAGGCAATTATTTGTAGGTGTTCGTTCAAAGAACATTTTCGAGGCCATTACCCAAAAAGCAAAAGAATGGGTCCTTGCAGTAAGACTTGAAAAACAATATACCAAGGAAGAAATAATAACCATGTACCTCAATATATATGATTTTGGATACAATGGAGATGGAATAAAATCAGCTTCCGATATCTTTTTTGATAAGGATTTGGACAGCTTAAAAATAGAAGAGTCTGCAGTATTGGTGGGGATGCTTAAAAACTCATCTTATTACAATCCTTTAAGACGACCTGAACTTGTTAAATCAAGACGAAATGTAGTGTTTGGTCAGATGAGAAAAAACAACCATTTAAATGACAGGGAGTTAGATTCCTTAAAACAACTTCCTCTTGGAGTTAACTACACCCCACAATCTCACAGAGAAGGTCTTGCTACCTATTTTAGAGCCTACCTTCAGGAGTTTATGAAAGACTGGACAAAAGAAAACACGAAAGAGGATGGCTCAAAGTATAACTTATACTTAGATGGTTTAAAGATTTACACTACCATTAATCATGAAATGCAGGGTTATGCAGAGGAATCAGTAAAGGCACACATGACCAATCTCCAAAGGGAATTTTTTAATCAAAATACCCCAAAATTAAATCCAACTGCCCCTTTTTTAGAAATCGAGGAAGAGGACCAGGAAATGATTTTTAAAAGAGCAATGAAGAGATCTGAAAGATGGAGAAAAATGAGAATCTCTGGTAAATCTGAAGAAGAAATGTTTGAGTCTTTTCAAAAGCCAGTTTCTATGAGGATTTTCTCTTGGGATGGAGATATTGATACCATCATGAAGCCTATTGACTCTATTCGTTATTACAAACACTTTATGCAAGTTGGAATGATGTCTATGGAACCTCAAACGGGCCACGTAAAAGCATGGGTAGGAGGAATCAATTACAAGCACTTTCAATACGACCACGTTAAACAAGGAAAAAGACAAATTGGCTCAACTTTTAAACCATTTTTATATGCCACAGCAATAGATCAGTTAAAGCTTTCGCCTTGTGATTCTCTTCCTGATGCGATATATTGTATTGAACCAAACAAATTTGGAAACCCTGAACCTTGGTGCCCTACAAATTCAAGCGATAAATACGGAGGATTTAGAACATTAAAAAATGCTTTAGCCAATTCAAAAAATACGATTAGTGCTCAATTAATGGATAAAGTAGGGCCAAAACCTGTTGCGGATTTAGCAAGAAACTTGGGAATTGATTCTTTTATTCCTGATGTACCAGCCATTGCGCTTGGAACACCAGATTTAAGCGTTTATGAAATGGTAGGTGCTTACGGGGCATTCGCCAATCAAGGAATATATGTCAAGCCAACGATGATAACAAGGATTGAAGATAAAAACGGAGCGTTATTGTATCAAGCAAATCCAGAAACCAAAGATGTAATCAGCCAGGAATCTGCATATGTAACGGTTAATCTTTTAGAGGGAGTTACTAAGTTTGGATCTGGGGCAAGATTACGCCACGACATACCTGAAGAAGAAAGAAACCCTGTTTACAGAGATGTTGTAACGGGATATCCCTACAAATTTCAAAATGCAATAGCTGGGAAAACAGGAACCACTCAAAACCAAAGTGATGGTTGGTTCATGGGAATGGTTCCTAATTTAGTTACTGGAGTTTGGGTTGGAGCTGAAGATAGAGCTACTCATTTTGAAACCATTGCTTATGGTCAGGGAGCCACGATGGCTCTTCCAATATGGGGATTATACATGAAAAAATGTTATGAAAGTGAGGCTCTTGGAATTTCAACCGAAGATTTTATTGCCCCTGAAGTATTGAATATTCCACTGGATTGCGAAATCTTAAAACCTATTGAAAGCATAAACAGCGATGCGGACGATATTGAAGGTTTAGGATTATAATTCGTTTTTTTATAACTTAATTAGATGAGTCAAAGACTAATTTCACTCGATTTTTTTAGAGGATTTACTATTGCTGCGATGATTGTAGTAAACGATCCTGGGAGCTGGTCTTATGTTTTCCCCCCATTAAGGCATGCCAATTGGCATGGGGTCACTCCCACAGATTTAGTTTTCCCTTTCTTTTTATTCATTGTTGGAGTTTCCATTGTTCTCTCCCTATCTAAAGTCAAAAAAACTACTTCTTCCCTATATTTTAAGATTATTAAAAGAACTTTTATCCTTTTTGGAATTGGAATTTTTTTAGCACTTTTCCCAAATTTTGATTTTGAAAATGTAAGAATCGCTGGGGTTCTTCAAAGAATTGCTCTTGTTTATTTCTTTTGCTCCTTTATCTATTTAAACTCTAATAAATCTCAGCAAATATGGATTGGGGCTTTCTGTTTAATAATCTATTGGGCTATGATGAAGCACGTTCCTTTTGGAGATTCCATTGTTGGAGTTTTAGAGCCTGGAAATAATTTTGCAGCTTGGATAGATCACTTTATAACCCCTGGAAGAATGTACCAAAAAACTTGGGATCCTGAGGGGTTTTTTAGTACCATTCCTGCAATTGCCACTGGAATTTCTGGAATGTTTTGTGGGCACCTTGTATTAAATAAATCCAAATCTTTAAAAGAAAAAATCATTGCAATGTATTTGGTTGGTAGTATTTGTTTGTGTCTTGGAATGGTCTGGGACTTTAGTTTTCCAATGAACAAACATATTTGGACCAGTTCGTATGTTCTTTTTTCTTCTGGTCTTGCTATGTTGTTTCTTGCTAGTTGCATGTGGATAATTGATCATAGAAAAACTATTTCTTTTACCAGATTTGGGATGGTTTTTGGGTCCAACGCTATTTTTGCTTACATACTACACTCTATGCTAGGAAGGGTATTTAGAATTCCTGTTTTAAACGGGGATGGGATTCAACAGGTCTGGATGAATTTTGGTATTTCCACTAATTTAGATCCTCAAATCTTCTCACTATTGTGGGCTCTGTTCTATACTTTTGTAATCTATCTTATTGTAAATGAAATGTATAAGAGAAAAATATTTATTAAAATATAATTCTTGTATTATTGCAATTAATTAAACCTCTTAAATGAAAAAACTTCTTTTCTTGCTTGTTATCCTAGTTTCTATTAGCGCTTGTAATAATAATTCTGGCAATGGATTTGTTGCTGATTCTGATTTGGAATTTCATATGGGATCAAATCCCTCAGTAGAAGCATTTAAAGTTTTTGATTCTGCATGGAGAAACCTGGACTATAAATTAATGAAAACCTTGATAGCCGATTCTGTTTCTTTTGAATTTCATGATGGTAAAATCGCCAATAGCGGAGATGAATTTATTGAATTAATAAAAGCGGATGTTGAGAAAACCAAATTGGAGGGGAATAGTTATAGTTGGACTACAGACTATGCTTTTTCAGTAGACCTTAATCCATCAAAGGAGGGGGAATGGGTAAATGCAGGATTTACCTCCATTTTGGATAATCCAAAAGATAGTATTGTTAAAAAAGTTTATAACGACTGGTACTTTTTCAACAAAGGAAAGCTAGAACTTTGGTATCAAGCCATAAGAGATATTAAGGAATAGATTTTATTTTCCAGCATTTAGAAGCATACTCTCGATTTTTTCTAGCCTTTTATTTAAATCTTCTATGATTTCTTGTTGTTCTTGCACAGCTTTTATTAGTGGCATGGTAATTTTTTGATAATCCATCCTATAAATTCCATCCTCATCAATAGTAACAATATTACTTTTAAAGTTTATGCTCTCACTAGCTTTCTTAACTTCTTGAGCTAATAAGCCTATTTCAAACTTTAATTCATTTGGAGTTTTATTATTTAAAAAGTCACTCACCTGCATCTTGTCATAGGAAACGGGATTTAATTTTTTTATAAAATCTAAACCATGTGTTATAAATTTTATATTTTCTTTTAACCGCTCATCTGAAGACACTATTGTCGCATCTGCATAAAGAACAGCTGCTCCATCTTGAGCAGCATAAACTCGAGTAACTTGCGCATTTCCTATAACTGCGTAGTTGTTTCCCTGTCCAGTCGCTCCTTTTCCAATCACTATTTGGTTCGATGAATTAGTGGCGCTTACATCAGCATCATCACCTATAACAACATTGCTAGAACCGTCATCTATTGTATTTCCTGCCTCTTTTCCAATAAAGACGTTGTCTGATCCTGTTGTAATCCCTTTCCCAGCTCGAAAACCAACGGCAGTATTACTTGCATTATTTCCAGATCCATCTAGTGATTCCTGTCCAACCGAAGTATTATATCTCCCTGTTTGATTTCCTCTCCCCGCGTGTACCCCAACGGCAGTATTATTACCACCCGAGGTAAGAGAATACAATGCTCCTTGTCCAAACCCAGTATTTTCAGATCCATCAACCAAAAACTGCATTGTCTTATGCCCCATTGCTGTGTTGCCGTTTCCTGTTGTTAGATTTGAAAGGGCTTCCGATCCAAAAACATTGTTATATAATCCTGATGTTAAATCCTCCAAGCCATGATTTGAAAACGCAGAATTACTTGTTCCTGAGGTAATATTCCCTGGAATGTGTCCAACTACTAAATTGGCTGCAGAACTATTAAAAAAAGCGTCAGATAATGCGTCTAATGATGAAGCCCCCGAAACATTCGTTGTCCAAGAAAGCGTTCCGCTTCCATCTGTTTTTAATATCTGACCGACAGATCCATCTGCTGCAGGAAGAACCCATATTTTATCTGCTGATAAAGCAGGAGCTTCAAACCCTACATAATTTGCTCCTTCATAAAATCTTAATTCTTTATTGCTTCCTCCTAAGGATAAATCTCCACTAGTGGTTGTGTTACCATTTGAGTAAACAACAAATGCATCGGATAATGAACCGCTTTCCCCATTTCCAATAACGAAAGCGGAGTTGTCAGTATCAAAAACTGTTCCACTTCCGTTAGATGTTACAGCAAGATTTCCTACAGAATTATATTGCCCAATCACTAATGTGCCATAGTCCCTTGCAACTGTGTATTTACCTGTAGTAACAGAAAGTGTTCCACGCGCTTCATTGGCCATCCCTAATGTAGTTGAACGAGCTCCGTAAGAATAAGATCCCTGCCCTGTAGCAAAAGAAAACTGGCCAGGAGAATTATTATTATAACCAAAAGCTGTAGATTGAGTTCCACTCGCAAATGAAGAGCCTGCTGCAAAACTTTGAGTTCCTGATGCTGTTGAAATATTAGTTGCGAAAGAGTTGGTTCCTGTGGCTCCCTTGGTTGAGCTTGCAGTAGAGGAAATACTTAAATCAACGGCACTGGCTCCTATCTCTCCATAATTATTAGCATCGGCCTCAGAGAGTCTATATCCAGTTTTTGAATTTTCTGTTAATTGAGCCAGTGAGCCCCCACCACCACTAACAGTTGTCCAACCAAGAGCTCCACTTCCGTCTGTTTTTAAAACTTGATTTGCTGACCCATCTGCTGTTGGAAGCGTCATGGCTACAGTTCCAAAACCAATGGCATCTGTATAAGCTACTCCATCCACATAAATATCTTTCATTTCTTTTGTACTGCTTCCCTAAATCTACTTCATTAGTATCAGTTGGAAGCCAGTTAGTAATAGAGCCGTTTCCTAAAAGAACCGTATTATTATCCAATCCTCTGGCATCTTTTCCAATAACTATTCTGTTTTCTGCAGCGGCATCGTCTACACCTGCATCACGTCCAATTAATACATTATTAATTCCTGCCACAATAGCTGCATTACCATTTCCTCCTACCTCCAGCATAATACCCAACTGCGGTATTACTATCCCCGGTTACTGCATTTAAACTATATGCCCCAAAACCAGCGTTTTTACTTCCACTTTTTCCACTGAGATAACCAAAAGCAGCATTTCTTTCTCCAGTTTGATTAAAAACCATTGCCTTGTATCCTACTGCAGTATTTCTCTTTCCTTGAGTATTTGCAACCAAGGATTGATTACCAACAGCTACGTTATATTCTCCAGAATCATTTGCTGTTAAAGCATCATATCCAACAGCTACGTTATGATCTCCTGTTGTGATCGAATTTAGAGAGATGAGCCCAAGTGCTGTGTTATATGTAGCGGCATCTAAAGTACCAGTATCACTATGACCAACAAATAACGATCCTGTAAAATTAGTTCCAGCTGATTTGTGTGTTATCCCACTTCCACTAGAAGCCCATCCCAGATTACCACTTCCATCTGTTTTTAAAACTTGATTTGCGGATCCATCTGCTGTTGGAAGCGTCATGGCTACAGTTCCAAAACCAATGGCATCTGTATAAGCTACTCCATCCACATAAATATCTTTCATTTCTTTTGTACTGCTCCCTAAATCCACTTCATTAGTATCAGTTGGAAGCCAATTAGTAATAGAGCCGTTTCCTAAAAGAACCGTATTGTCTGTTGTTCCAGTAGCTCCTTGTCCAATCACTATTTGATTGGTAGCATTATTAGCGCTAGGATCGGCATCTTTTCCTATAAGAACATTATTACTTCCCGTAGTAATTACATCTCCTGCTTGATAACCAAAAGCGGTGTTGGAATTTCCTGTGGTGTTAGCTAAAGAAGCATGTCCAGATGCTGTATTGTAATTTCCTTCCGTGTTCTGTGACATCGAAGAATGCCCAGATGCTGTATTATAATTTCCTATCGTGTTATTAAACAAAGAATAAACCCCAGAAGCAGTATTCCTTTCTCCTGTTGTATTCGCTGTCAAAGCATTGTATCCTATTGCCGTATTTCTGTCTCCAGATGTTATTGCATCTAATGAGCCTATTCCAACTCGCTGTGTTTTTTTCCGCGGCATCTAAAGTTCCTGTTGTTTGGTGACCAAGAATCATTGAGCCTGTGAAGTCCGTTCCTTCTAATTTAGCATCTGAAAGACCGTCTATTGCGCCACCACCACCTGCTGCAGTCCATCCAAGATTTCCACTTCCATCTGTTTTTAAAACTTGATTTGCTGAGCCATCTGCTGTTGGAAGCGTCATGGCTACAGTTCCAAAACCAATGGCGTCTGTATAAGCCACGCCATCTACATATATATCTTTCATTTCTTTTGTACTGCTCCCTAAATCCACTTCATTAGTATCAGTTGGAAGCCAATTAGTAATAGAGCCGTTCCCTAAAAGAACCGTATTGTCCGTAGTTCCAGTCGCTCCTTGTCCAATCACTATTTGATTGGTAGCATTATTAGCGCTAGGATCGGCATCTTTTCCTATAAGAACATTATTACTTCCCGTAGTAATTACATCTCCTGCTTGATCTCCAAGTGCTGTATTGGAATTCCCCGTGGTATTTTGTTGTAAAGAACCAGATCCAGACGCTGTGTTTGTGCCCCCCGTGGTGTTGTTTTGTAAAGAAGCAACCCCAGATACTGTATTTCTGCTACCCGTGGTGTTTTGTTGTAAAGAAGCATACCCAGACGCTGTATTGTTACTCCCTGTGGTGTTAGCTTTTAAAGCAATAGCTCCAGATGCTGTATTGGAATTCCCCGTGGTGTTAAATTGTAAAGAAGCATACCCAGATGCTGTGTTTGTGACCCCCGTGGTGTTATAAGTTAAAGAATTGTTTCCTATTGCCGTATTCTCATCACCAGTTGTTATTGCATCTAACGAGCTTATTCCAACGGCTGTATTTTTTTCCGCAGCATCTAAAGTTCCAGTTGTTCGGTGACCAATAATCATTGAGCCTGTAAAGTCCGTTCCTTCTAATTTAGCATCTGAAAGACCGTCTATTGCGCCTCCTCCACCTGCTGCAGTCCATCCAAGGTTTCCACTTCCATCTGTTTTTAAAACTTGATCAGCGGATCCATCTACATTAGGAAGAACCCATATTTTATCTGCTGCTAAAGCTGGTGCTTCAAATCCTACATAATTGGATCCTTCGTAAAATCTCAACTCTTGGTTACTTCCTCCAACGGATAAATCTCCAATAATTGTTGTAGCTCCCGTTACAGAAGAAGCCCCCGATACATTTAAAGCCCCCGTTAAAGTAGTAGCCCCTGTTACATTTAAAGCTCCTGATAAAGTACTAGCTCCTGTTACTCCTAAAGTTCCAGACGTTCCAATATTTCCAGTTACACTTAAAGCTCCTACTAAAGTAGAATTTCCAGCTACATTTAAGGTTCCAGCCGTTCCAATATTTCCAGATGCTGCTAATACTGTAAATTTATTGGTGTTAATTGCTAAGTCTGACGATACAGCTACTTTCCCTGTTCCATTTGGATTTAATTTAATGTCTCCATTCGCGCCATTAATAATAGTAATGTCACCTGAGGTTGCATTACCAGTTTTTATAGTCAAGTCATGGTCTCCTTTGGATTCAACCGTTCCACCTCCACTTCCATCACCAACTTCAATTCCATCTCCACCTGGATTTATAGCTACCGTATTGTCAATCCAGCCTAAAGTTCCGCTTCCATCTGTTTTTAGTATTTGATTCGCAGAGCCATCAGAGGAGGGAAAAGTCAAGTTGTCTAATACTACTTTCCCTGTTCCATTTGGGCTAATATTTATGTTTCCATTCTCCCCATCTGTTATGGTGAGGGTTCCCGTTGTTTCGTTTCCAGTTTTAATAACAATATCCGTATCTCCAACAGATTGGATAATCCCTGAGTTGACCGAAGTAAATGTCCCAATAGCGGGAGCGCTTGCTCCAATTGCAGTTCCGTCAATAGCCCCTCCATCGATATCTACCGTTCCTTTGTTTTGAACAGCCATTGTTCCTGCACCAATAGCAGTTCTAGCTGCTGCTGCATCTGCAGCAGTAATCACACCGACCATTGGTGCGGTGGCAGACCCTGTTCCACCAAGAGTTACTGGCACGGTTGAGGCTGTTATTTTTTGTCCTGTTAGTGTTAAATAATTGTCAGTTACAGTTTCAAGGGTAACGGATTCAGAATCGGCTACACCTAAAACAGTTCTAGCTGCTGCTGCATCTGCAGCAGTAATCACACCGACCATTGGTGCGGTGTTAGACCCTGTTCCACCAAGAGTTACTGGTACGGTTGAGGCTGTTATTTTTTGTCCTGTTAGTGTTAAATAATTGTCAGTTACAGTTTCAAGGGTAACGGATTCAGAATCGGCTACACCTAAAACAGTTCTAGCTGCTGCTGCATCTGCAGCAGTAATCACACCGACCATTGGTGCGGCGTTAGACCCTGTTCCACCAAGAGTTACTGGTACGGTTGAGGCTGTTATTTTTTGTCCTGTTAGTGTTAAATAATTATCAGTTACAGTTTCAAGAGTAATAGGGTCAGAACTTTCCACTCCCAGTATTGTTCTAGCTGCTGCTGCGTCTGCAGCAGTAATCACACCGACCATTGGTGCGGTGTTAGAACCTGTTCCACCAAGAGTTACTGGCACGGTTCTAGCCAATATCTCTTGTCCATTTAAGCTCAAATAGCTATTATTGACTTCAATTAATGAAACTGGAGTTGAGTTGTCTTTTCCTGCAGCATCTACTCCTAAAATAGTTCTTGCACCCGCCGCATCATTTGCAGCAATTAACCCAATCATTGGAGATTTTTTTAATCCAGTTCCACCGCTACTAACCGGAAGAGTTCCTTTTACGTTGGATGATAAATCTATTTTTTCAAGAGTCAACTCACTCTCAGAATAGGAAAGGTAGTTTTCTCCAAACAATAGTATTTCTTTTTCCGAACTAGGGGAACTCCCAGAATAAAGTGCGTAGGGTACACTTAAAAGCTGTGAAGTGTCGTCCATTAAATAATTTATTCCACCAACAGGGTCAATTTGAGTTTTTAAGTAATATTGTCCTGAAGACCAGTCAATTGTTGCAATACTTCCTTGGCTATTTCCAGTTCCGATAGCTAAAGATATAAGTCCATTTTTATTAGTGTAAGTAGAGTGAGATTCAGTGTAGACTGCCTCACCATTATTTGAGTTTTTTAAAATACTAAACCTAATTCCTATCTTTTTTGACTTTAAAACAGATCCATCTGAGGCTCTTATCACGGATTGGTAATTAAATTTTTGTGGAATTTCAACGTTAGCAGCTTGCGCCGCTATTTTTAACGCATCTTCCTTGTCAAGAGACTGGGAGTAGCTGTTGAAATTAAAAAGAACGAAAAACACTAAAAAGTATTTTTTTAAATAGGAGTATTTCATGATAATAGATTTTAATAGGTAGTATGTTTTTACTTGTTAATTAGAAAAACATTTTAACTCAGAATTGAGTAAAAGTAAAACAATTTAAATTTATTGGGTGAATTTGGTAGTCTTTAGAGTTATAATAAAAAACTATGAGCGATAGATATGATGATTGTTTTTTTAGAAAACACACCTTACCTTAATTATTCATCCACGCAATATTCATCCCCAACTTTTTTCAATAGATAGGTTGTTTTATCAACCGATACATCGCCATATATTCGACCTGAATCTGTATCAGAACTCCCATGGGCATCATCTAAAATTAATGCAAAAAAATACTGTCCATCCTTTTCAAATTTTCTGTCTATTTTTCCGCAATTATATGAAGAACTTCCGCATGAGATAAGAATAAAAAAGAGAAGTGAATATAAAATTCTCATAAGCTGTAATTTAAAGGCCTAAAATTTCATTTATGTCCTTATTGTTTGTTTCTTTCCCCGCAAAATCATCAAATGCTTTTTTAGAAACTTCAATAATGTGGTCTTTGATAAATTGAGACCCTTCTCTTGCCCCTTGCTCTGGAGATTTAATGCAACACTCCCACTCTAGGACTGCCCAACCATCAAAATCATATTGACTTAGCTTAGAAAAAATACTTTTAAAGTCTATTTGTCCATCTCCAGGAGACCTAAATCTACCAGGACGATCTATCCAATCTTGGTACCCCCCATAAACCCCAGATTTTCCAGAAGGATTGTATTCCGCATCTTTTACGTGAAACATTTTTATGTGTTCATGGTAATAGTCTATAAACTTTAGGTAATCCATTTGTTGTAAAATAAAATGACTTGGATCGTATAGAATTTTTGCACTAGAGTGGTTGTTGGTAGCTTTTAAAAATCTTTCAAAAGTTACTCCATCATGTAAATCTTCACCAGGATGAATTTCATAACAAACATCTACACCATTGTCTTTACAGTGGTTAAGTATAGGAACCCACCTAGAAGCTAATTCTTTGAATCCAGCCTCAACAAGTCCCTTGGGTCTTTGTGGCCAAGGATAAATAGTGTGAAAAAGAAGGGATCCTGAAAAGGAAGCCATCACATTTAAACCCATATGTTTGCTGGCATCTGAAGCAGATTTCATTTGGTTTATTGCCCACTCTGTTCTGCCCTTTACATTTCCGTGTAGCTCTTGTGGGGCAAAGGCATCAAACATTTTATCGTAAGCATTGTGAGAAGCCACCAATTGGCCTTGGAGATGAGTTGAAAGTTCACAGATTTCTAATCCGGCAGAATTTACAATTCCTTTAATTTCATCACAATAGGCTTTGCTTTCTCCAGCTTTTTTAATGTCAATTAATCTTTGGTCCCATGTTGGGATTTGGACTGCTTTATACCCCAAATCTTTTGCCCATTTACAAATATTGGTAAGGTTGTTAAATGGTTTTTCGTCTCCAACAAATTGTGCTAAAAAAATAGCAGGCCCCTTTATAGTTTTCATGTTTTTTATTTATTCAGTTCCATCCAAATATTTCCCTCAGAGTTTGATTTAAGAGCTTTATCAATAAAGTCCATTCCTCTTACTCCATCTTCAATGCCAGGAAACTCTGCTTTTTCATAAGATTCCCCCTTAATTGCTCTAGCAACTCCTTTATAAATATTTCCCATTGCATCAAAGATGCCTTCAGGATGACCTGGGGGTAATTTAGTGCCGTCAAGGGATATTTCAGAATTGTAAGAATGACCGGGTTTTAAAACCTGCATCGGCTTATCATCGCTTAGTTGGTAAAGAAAATTGGGATTTTCTTGCTCCCATTTTAAAGCTCCTTTGCTTCCATAAACATTTATTCTTATGTTATTTTCTTCTCCTGTTGCAATTTGACTAGATCTAATGGTTCCTTTTGCATTATTGGAAAATCTAATGAGAATATTGGCATCAATATCCATTGAATTGTCTTCGTATAAGGTATTGAGGTCAGCCAAAAGTTTATTTACCTTCATCCCCGTAACTAATTCCATCATATTAAATGCATGTGTTCCAATATCCCCTAAACAGCAACTAGAACCAGACTTTTTGGGGTCTAATCTCCAAGTAGAAGATCTTTTTTCTTTGTCATGAATAATTGGGTTTAACCATCCTTGTAAGTATTGTGCATCTACTTTTTGAATGTCTCCAATTACACCTTGTGAAATCATTTTAGTCATTTGGCGAACCATAGGGTAGCCAGTGTAAGTGTGGGTGACAGCAAAAACAGCATTCTTTTCTTTTTGAATTTTCTGTAATTCTATCGCTTCTTGATAAGTTGTAGTTAAGGGCTTTTCACAGATTACATGAAAATTATTTTCCAGTAATTTTTTAGCCATTGGATAATGAAGGAAATTAGGAGTTAAAACCGAAACGACTTGCATTCTTTCAGAGGAATTTAATTTAGATTCCTGTTCAATTAAAGTTTCAAAATCCTTATATATTCTAGATGTATTTAATCCTATTTTTTTGGCAAAATCGATGTTTTGATCAAAGTCGGGATTGAAAACTCCTCCTACAATCTCATACTGATCGAACATATTTGCAGCAACTCTGTGAAGTACTCCGATAAGCGAATCACCACCACCACCAAGTATTCCTAATCTAATTTTTTTACTCATATTTCTTGATTATGCTCCTTGTGGGATTCTATTTTCTTCTAATTTTTTTCTAAAAGCAAATAGAATTCCAAAAAGGACTATTAAGGCTAAGGGAAAATAAGCCATATTTCCAAGTGCAGCTTTTCCAGCAATAAGCTCAGCTGCTTCTTGTGCAATTCCAGCATTTAAAGCAATTTCTTTTTCTGCATCTAGCCATGAACCAATTACAGGTTGCCAAATAGAAGTAGAAAGCATCCCTGCTCCTCCAACTAGTGACATTCCTAATGCTCCAGTTTTTGGAAGGTATTCCGAAACAAAACCAATCATGGTTGGCCAGAAATAACAAACTCCAAAAGCAAATAAAACAGCACCAAAATAAATCATAGAACCCTCAGCTATGCTCATGTAATATACAGCAACTGTGGTAACAACAGCTGACATTAATAATACTCCAATAGGGTTTAGCTTGTGAATAAATGGTCCAGCAAAATATCTGCCTAAAGCCATAATCCCTGAAACCATTGCTAAAATTAGAAGTGGGTTCACTCCAGAGTTACCAAGAATTCTTTCAATCCATTGCTGTGGGCCAAACTCTGAAATAGCCGTCAGTGTCATACAGGCAACGATTAATAAAAACAATGGATTTAATAGTGATTGAATGTTTACATAAGTACTGGTTTCAATATGTTCGCTTTCAGGAAATTCTTCTTTAAAAAACAGATAACCATAGATTGCCGTTGGGATTAGCATTACTGCAATTTGTAATTCCCAACCCAGTCCAAAACTGGTCATAAAGTTAGAAGTTAAGGCGCCAATTACAATCCCACCAGGAAACCAAACATGAAATTTATTTAACATAGCCGTTCGGTTTTTTGTATACATATCAGCGATTAAAGGGTTACAAGCGGCTTCAACAGAACCGTTTGCAAATCCAATGAAAAACGAGGATACTAATAACATTTCAAATCCATCTGCATAAATGGTCATTACAAGACCTAAAACGTGAGACATAAAAGCTATAATCATCAATTTACGTGCACCTAGAAAATTATATAAAAGCCCTCCAATTACTGTGGCAACTGGGAAGCCTAGAAATGCTAGACTATTTATGTATCCCAATTGAGTGTCAGAGAGATTGAATTGTAATCCTAAATCAGTTAATATACCAGCCCTGATTGCAAAGGTCATGGCTGTTACAATTAATGAAATACATGCAGCAGTAAATAATTTGTTTTTTGAAATAGAATTATCCATAATGTTTTTTTGTTTGAAAATATCTTTTTTTCAAGATACTAACTTTCTTTTAAAAATAGTAAACTCTGAATTATTAGACCTTAAAAAAGGTTTAAAATTAACTAAAGTGGTTAAATAATCTGTGAACCTTTAAGGTTTGTAGGTCAATGCGTGGCATTCATTAAAAAACCAATTGCATTTTTGTGTAATATTTTCTCAATATCTATTTCAAAGAAGTTTCTATTTTTTAACAATAAATCCAATTTTTGAAGATCGCTAATTGTTTTCAAACAATAGAGACATAGCTATTTGTCAAACCCTCTATCTAAATCATATTTCATACATATGTGATGTCAATTTTTCAACCAACCAAACAGAGTAATGTGATCAATGTAGTCTAGTGCTGTTTTAATTACATCAAACCAATTTGGTGCTAAAGAAAACATGGGTAAATTTACTTATGTAATTCAAAATGAGCTTCAATTTCTACAGCAATATTGCGGGGAAGATTCATCCCAACGGCACTTCTAACGCCAACACCCATTTCTGGTCCAAAAACATCAATCATTAATTCACTGAATCCGTTAATAACAAAGGGGTGATCTTCAAACCCTGGAGTGGCATTTACCATACCCAGAACTTTCACAACCCTCTTGACATTATCAATATTTCCATAGTGACTAATTATTGTTGATAGCATAGTGAGCCCAACCTGTCTAGCCGCTTTTTTCGCCTCTTCTTTGTTTAAATCAGAGCCTACTTTTCCAATTATTAAAGAACCATCATTTTTAATTGGAGCTTGCCCAGACACATATAAAATATGATCTACAACTAGTGTGGGCCTGTACACGCCAACCGGCTTAGGAGCAGTAGGAAGTATAAGTCCCATTTTTTTTATTGTTTCAGAATGTTTTGTAATCATAATTGTATAAAATTAATACGTCAATTATCTAACATATTCCAATGGAAATTTTTTTATTTAAAAATAAGAGAGGGTGTTTTTTTAAGATATTCTTGATAGCTTTCTAAATGACCCCACCTTTCTTTTCCACTAGCTTCCAATAACCTTACTCCACTTATGTACACAAGTAAAACATAAGTAAAAACAGGAGAGATTAAAGTGACAAATTGCCATCCATTTAAAGAAGATATAGACATAATGGTAATTCCTAACCATAAGATTATTTCTCCTAAATAGTTTGGATGTCTAGAGTATGACCACAATCCAGAGCTTATAAAATTATTTTTATTTTCAGGATTTGATCTAAATTTTGTTTTTTGGTTATCCGCAATAACTTCTATAAAAAATCCAATTAAAAAGATAGCTAAACCAATAAACAACAGGTAATTAATTTGGACACCCTTTGAGCTAGAAATGGCAGTAAGAGCACAAGCCGAACATATTGAAACCCACATTCCCTGTAGAGTCCATGTCATAAAAAACCTTGTGGCAGAAGTTTTAATTTCATTAAACCTCCTGTCTTCTCCAGCTTTATGAATTCTTAAAAAGAGGAAGCTCCCAAGTCTAACGGCCCAAAAAATTATTGCAAGACCTATAATAATATTTCCAAAGTTTATCCCATCAATCAAGTAATAATTGTAAGAAACATAGCTTACAACAAATATATAAGTGAGACTTCCAGATAAATCATAGAATTTCTCTGTTTTTAGTAAATAAGCGGGAACAAATAAAACCCATTGAATTACAAAAGCATATAAAATGGCAGATTTAACTAAATCAATCTCAGTTAAAAAGGCAATAGAATAAGCAAGTGAAAATGCGGTAATAGAAATAGCTAGGTGAATAATATTTTTTAACATCTATTAAAGATAAAAAATATCACAAGAGAATTATAATTCATATATTAATTAAAAATATTTTAATGAAATTATTTATAAAAATAATATTGATCAGCGTTTTTTTAAGTTCTTGTAAGAAAGAAGTTAAAAGTCCAAACTTCATATTCATTTATACAGATGACCAGAGGTTTGATACCGTCGGACTAATTGGAAACAATCAAGTTAAAACACCAAATCTAGATAAGTTGGCTAAAAATGGAGCTGTTTTATCAAATGCATATAATATGGGGGCTTGGCACGGGGCTGTTTGTGTAGCTTCTAGAGCAATGATTATTTCTGGAAAATCAGTTTGGAGGGCTAAGGAAGCTTTTAATATACCATCCAATATTACTAACAATTCAGAAATATCAAGATTAAATCAATTGGCAATTTCTAAAACCTGGCCAAAATTATTGAAAAATAAAGGGTATAGAACTTATATGACTGGGAAATGGCACATTCAAATTCCAGTGGAAGAAGTTTTTGATGTAGTGGCTAATGAAAGACCAGGAATGCCTGATGACAATAGAGTAGAGTTTAGTAAGCAATTAAAAATTTGGGAAGAACAATCTGGAGATTTAAGCCAATTAGATAAGTTTATGCCACCAGGATATGGAAGACCAGTTAATGAAAATGATAATTCTTGGAGCCCAACCGATTCAATATTTGGAGGGTTTTGGAAAGGAGGGAAGCATTGGAGTGAAGTCATAGCAGAGGATGCTATTGATTTTATTGAAGATTCAAAAAAGTTCAATGATCCCTATTTTATGTATTTGGCATTTAATGCTCCTCATGACCCAAGACAAGCTCCTAAAAGATTTTTAGAGATGTATCCAATTGACGAAATCCCTCTTCCCTTGAATTATTCTCCCCAACATCCATTTTTGAACGAAATCGGAAATCCACCTGGTCTTAGAGATGAAGCTTTAGCACCTTTTCCAAGATCTCCTTACGCGGTAAAAAAACACATTCAAGAATACTATGCAGTAATTAGTCATTTAGATGAGCAGGTAGGTAAAATAATAACCCATCTAGAAAATCAAGACATGCTAGAAAATACTTATATTATTTTCACATCTGATCATGGTTTATCTGTTGGGCAACATGGATTAATTGGAAAACAAAGTTTATATGACCACAGTATTCGTGTTCCAATGATAATTTCTGGACCTAAAATAACAAAAGGATCTTGGTTTAATCAGGATATTTATCTTCAAGATATCGTCCCAACGACTTTGGATTTAGCAAATATATCCATCCCAAACGAAATTGATTTTAAGAGTTTTTATAATCTTTTAATTAACGAAGATAATCAAGAAATACACGACGGTATTTACGGAACTTTTGGGTGCTGCCAAGGAAATTATAGAGATTTTCAAAAAATGATTAGGAAGGATGGGTATAAACTTATGCTGTTTCCAGAAAATAAGAGAATGGAGCTTTATGATCTTAATAATGACCCAAACGAAATAGTGAATCTTTCTGAAAAATTTGAGTACAAAGAAAAAGTAAGTGAACTTTTTGAGGATCTAATTTTATTACAAAAAGAACTAGGTGATACTTTGAATTTAAAACGAGTTTTTAATCAAAATAGATATTTATAAATTTTTTAAATGATTTAAAATATTTTCTGATACCTTGTCAAAAGAGTCTTGTATCAACCAGTGAGAGGAGTGCATTTTTTTAATAGAATAGTTGGCTTTAATATACTTGGCAGTTTCATCCACAGCTTTTTCTCCAATTGCCATGTCTTTTGTCCCGTATATCATTAAAGTAGGCACTAATATCTCTCCAATTTTTCTGGTACTTCTTAAATTAGTTGCCCTATACCAATGTAGCATAGTTTTCAAAGCATTTTTTTGACTAAACACTTTTAAATAAGCCTCAATCTCTTCTTTATCACTACTTTTCCAAAGAGTTTTTAAATTGCGGAAACTGAACATTTTAAAATAAAGCTCAGGAAAAAAATTTATTCTAAATAGCTTAATGTAATAACTTTTTTTCTTTTGAATCTTATCACTTGACATAGCGTGACTAAAGGCATCTAGGTGGGGTACAGAAAGCGCGGAGTAGCTAATGATTTTTTCTTTAAACATAGAGCTCAATACCCAGCCTATGGCAGCCCCCCAATCGTGACCAATCAAATGAAACTTATTTGCATTAAAAGCACTGGCAATGTTTATTATGTCCTTTGATAATTTATTGATTTTGTAATCACTAATTTTTAAAGGTCTTGCCCCTTTACTATATCCTCTTTGATCAGGTGCAATAACCTTGTAATTTTTAGAATCCAAAACTTTAATCAGTTTGTGCCACATCCTTGATGTTTCAGGAAATCCATGAAGTAAGATAACGGTATCGCCAGTATTTTTCATTCCACTTACTCTACAAGTAAATGTTAGATTTTGATCTACAGAAACATCAGCAAAACTTTCATCATTTATCTGGTAATATTTAATTTTTGACTCATTCATTTTTATAAATATAATTATAAGAAGTTATTCATCTAGTGAAATACAACAAAAAGCATTGAATTATTTTTTATAGGATTTCCTTTGTAAGTTTATATTATGATTTTATCAAATGCAATATTTAGTTTTTTTAAAAAACTTCATTCAAATAATAATCGTGATTGGTTTTTAAAGCATAAGCCAACTTTTAAATCACACGAATCTCAAGTGAAAATTTTTGGAGAGGAGTTGAAAAACAGATTAAATAAGTTCGATGATATTGATAGCTTTAAAGTGTTTCGTATTTACCGAGATGTAAGATTTTCTAAAGATAAAACCCCTTTTAAAACCCATTTTGGATTGACATGGCACCGAATTAAGCCTCAATTTCGAGGGGGGTATTATTTACACATATCTCCTGGCAATAACTTTTTAGCATGTGGGTTTTGGGATCCTAACCCCAGTGATCTTAAAAGAATTCGTCAAGAATTTATGTATGATGCAAAAGAATTTAAAGATATAATGAAAACCCCTTCTTTTCATTCTACATGGGGAGAACTTAAAGGAAGTGAGCTTAAAACTGCTCCAAGAGGTATGGACAAAAACCATCCAGAAATAGAGTTAATTAGAAAAAAGCAATATATATTTTCCATTACTTACTCTAACAAAGAAGTGTGTGAGATAGATTTTATTGACAGAGTAGAAGAAGCAATTAAAAAAGTTCAGCCGTTTGTGAATTATATGTCAGAAGTTCTAACTACAGATGAAAATGGAGAATCAATATTATAGCTCTTGGTTAGTTGCTATTTATAAAATTTAATAATAAACCCAAGCTTTCTAATGGTCTTTCCTCCATTGGAATGTGGCCAGTTTCTTGCATTATGTCGATTCTAACGTTTGCTATTGCATCCTTGAAAAACTTAGAATTAGAAACAGGTATCCATGCGTCTTCATTCCCCCATATAATTTGAGTAGGAGCTGAAATTAGCTTTAGTCTATTTGTATGGTCTTTAGGTTTTAAAAGCGATCTGCTAATAAATGATTTCCTGTTGTTCTCCCTTAAAATCATGTCCCTATAGGTATCTATTTTAAGATCTGTTAATTTGTTTTCGTCATAGTAAACTTCTTTTAAAGTATTTTTTATAAAAAACCTAGGAGTAACGTATCTGAGTATTTTATTAATTATAGGCGCTCTTGCTAGTTTAATTACCAAAGGACTTTCGTTGTCGTTGTTTAAAAATCCTCCAGGGCTTAATAGGCTTAAAAGCTGAACCTTTTCAGGGTAAACAGAAGCATAGTACCATGAGATTGATCCTCCAAGTGAATTTCCTGATAGAATAAAATCATTTAGTTTTAGTTGATTTACAAATGAGTTAAGAAATTCAGAATATTCAGAAATGGAGTATTTGTTCTCAGGGTGAGGCCCAGTTAACCCATAAGCTGGAAGATCTAATCTAATTACACGATAGCTATTTTTTAATTTATCAGTCCATTTGTCCCAAGTGTGCAAAGAAGCCCCTGTCCCGTGTAATAAAATAATAGTCTCCCCTTTCCCTTGGTCACGATAATGAACATTCATTCCGTCTATTTCAATAAATTTTGAATATTGATTAGCATACTTACTCATTAAATTTGAAACTGGAATATCAGGGGAATATAATATTAGTCCAAGTATAATTACGACACAAGAAAATATTGAAACTAAACTTCTGAACTTCATTATTATGTATAATTCAATTAATATAAAGAATTATTTTACAATTAGTTAACAAAGAATCTTATTCTACTGTAACTGATTTAGCTAAGTTTCTTGGTTGATCTACATCACATCCTTTTTTGTCAGCGATATAATATGACAATAGCTGAAGGGGAATATTTGCTAAAATAGGAGCGATTAATTCATCACATTCTGGAATTTCAATAAAATGATCTGCAATAACTTCAATCTCCTTGTCTCCCTCTGATACTATCGCAATAACTTCAGCTTCTCGTGCTTTTATTTCCATTATGTTACTAACTACTTTTTGGTAATTGCCTTTTTTAGTAGCAATCACTACAACTGGCATGTTTTTATCAATTAAAGCAATTGGGCCGTGTTTCATTTCAGCAGCAGGATAACCTTCTGCATGAATGTAGGATATTTCTTTAAGTTTAAGAGCGCCTTCTAGTGCAATAGGAAAATTGTATCCTCTTCCTAAATAAAGAAAATTGGAAGCTTTTAAAAATTTGTTAGCAATACTTTCAGCTTTTTTAGCAGAAGAAAGAACTTTTTCAATAGTTTCAGGGAGATTAGATAATTCCTTTAAAACTCTTTTGTACCTTTTTTCCTCAATTGTATTCATTCTATTTCCAATATCAAGTGCCATTAGTAAAAGCAGACTGATTTGACAGGAAAAAGCTTTAGTAGAAGCTACTCCAATTTCTGAACCAGCATGAGTATATATTCCCGTATCGGTTTCGCGAGCAATGGAAGATCCAACAACATTGCAAATTCCATACAAAAATGCACCTCTTTTTTTAGCCATTTTTACAGCGGCTAAAGTATCTGCTGTTTCACCAGATTGAGAAATGGGAATTACTATATCACCTTTATTAATAATGGGGTTTCTATAACGAAATTCAGAGGCATATTCTACTTCAACAGGGATCCTTAAAAGTTCTTCAAAAAAATACTCACCAAGTAAACTTGCATGCCATGAGGTTCCGCAGGAAATAAAAATTATTCTTGTAGCAGATTTAAATTTGTTAAAATGCTCTTCAATTGAAGATATTTTAATTGGAAGGGATTGCGAAAGTAAACGCCCTCTAAAAGTGTCCTTTATTGATTGAGGTTGTTCAAATATTTCTTTTAACATAAAATGTGCATATCCTCCTTTTTCAACCTCTTCAATATTATGTTTTAGGTTTTCTATGTAAGGATCGATAATGGAATCTTTTTTAATTTCTCTTAAAGTGAGACCTTTTTTAAGGCTAATGATTGCCATTTCGTGATCATTTAAGTAAATACACCTTTTTGTAAATTCTAAAAAAGGGGATGGGTCAGACCCTATATAATATTCAGAATCACCAACTCCAATTGCTAATGGACTTCCCAGTTTAGCAGTAACGATTTCTGTGGGGTTGGTAGAATCAAAAACCACAATAGCATATGCCCCCACCACCTGCTTAAGAGCTAAAAGAACTGCTTTACCTAATTTAACTTTTTTAGTCTTTTTGACCTCTTCAATTAAGTTCACAAGAACCTCAGAATCAGTTTCAGATTTAAACAAATATCCTTTTTTGGAGAGTATAGCCTTTAAAGCATCGTAATTTTCAATAATTCCATTATGAATCAGAGATAAATCTCCAGAGTTTGATAAATGAGGATGTGAATTAATTTTATTAGGAGGACCATGAGTTGCCCATCTAGTGTGTCCAATGCCTATGCATCCCTTTTGTTCTTTTCCATTTTTGTAGAGAACCTCCAAATCGGAAACTTTTCCTTTAGCTTTCTTTACAGATGCTTTTTTATCATAAAGCATGATTCCTGAAGAATCATAACCTCTATATTCTAATTTTTTTAAACCATTTATTAAAATAGGATAAGCATCTTTATTACCAATATATCCAACAATTCCACACATTTAATTATTTCTTAAAACCATTTGTATTTCATTCACATTAAATCCGATTTTTTCATAAAAAGGAACATTTTTCTCAGAGGAACTTAGTATAGTTTTGTCACAACCTTTTGCTCTAGATTGTTCAATTAAATTTTCAATTAATTTTTTTCCAATCCCATTCCCTCTCTGATTTGAATCAACTGCAACATCCTCGATAAGACCCATTATTCTTGTTAATTTTTCAATAACATATAGAGAGGCCACACCAACAATTAAGCCGTCTAGTTCAGCTACTATTGTTATACATCTTGAATCGGTAAGATTATTAGAAAAGAGAGTTTTATTATACCTTGGACTAAATGAATTAACCAGAAGATTAATTACTTGATCAACATCATTAGTACAGATTCTACGTATTTTCATAAAAAAAGTGAAAATACTCAATTAATCGATAATAAAAAGAAATTAGTCGTTAAAAAATTATCTTTAAGAGATTTTATTATTAAAAGCTTAAAGTGACTTCAAGCTCTATTTCATCTAAAATTAGTTTGTCTCCAAGGTTTTCAAAGAAAGATCCCGAATTAAATCTAACATTGTGTTTGCTTCTGTCGAAAGTTAGAGAACTGAACCAGTTATCTCCATCTTTTTTCATTTCAAACTCAACAGGGGAAGAAATCCCCTTAATAGTTAAATTCCCAGATACTTTTAGTAGATCACCATCTTTAGTGCTAGAGTTAATTTCTAAAGTAGATTCTGTAAATTCTTCAGTTGAAAAAAAATCATCACCTTTAAGGTGACCCTCTAATCTCGCTTTTGATTTTCCTGCTAAATCCTCTACATTAATTGTAGTCATGTCTACAATAAACTTACCATGTTTCAATAACATCATCGGAAAATGTTACAGATCCACTTTTGAATTTTAAAGAACCAGAATGAGAACTATTAGTGATTTTTTTACCCGCCCATTTAACAGTGCTTTTTTCTACATTTAAATCAACTTTTTGTGCTGAAATAATGAAAGATGATAATAATAGTATTATTGATAAAGACTTGATTGTTTTCATTTAGAATAGTTTAAAATTAATTTACGTTGTGAATTGTAACAGGTTAAATAACTTGACTAGCTTCCTCTTCCTACTTTTCTTACTCCCCCAGACTTGGCATTGTTATTTTTATTAGCGAATTTTTGCTTTGCTCCTTTTTTGCCAGGAGTTTGCTTTTCCATCCTGTTTCCGAAAAATTTACTTCCCATAATTATTTGATATTATTTATTAAAAGTAATAAAAGAAGGTTGAATTAGGCTAATAATTGTTCAAAAAATCCGCCAATTTTTTTTTCTTTATCAATAAAATGAATTTCTAATATCCAGTTTTTAATATTGCCATCCTTATTTTTTTTAAGCATATTCTCATTATTGTTGGGATGAACGTAATTTGTTTTGTCTTCTTTTTCTAATTTTTCGTGTGGATAATGACCAATAATATGACCCGCAATCTCTCCTCCAAATTCCCAACCATATTTGTGCGCTAATCTTGTAGCATAATCGTACAGCTGTGCTCCAGTTATTTCTTTTTGTTTTTCAAAATAAGATTTACATTCATACCATGCAGATTCAATATCGGTTTTCAATTTTACTTTATAAGTATCTTTTCCAATCACATAAGTTCTTCCAAAATCAGCCTCCCATTCTTCAAATATGGGTCCAAAGTCTATGAAAAGAATATCGTCCTCTTTCAGAGTTAAGTTTTTCGGATTTTCATTGTACGGTTCTAAGGTGTTTTCTCCACAACGAACAATTCTTTTGTGCCAGTATTTTTTAATCCCGTACATTTCATAGGCTAAATCAAAAATAGAAACGTTTATTTCTTTCTCAGTTTTTCCGGGTAATAAAAGGTTTCTGGATTCAATTTCTTGAAAAAGCTTAGATGCTTTCTTCTCAGCTTCTATCAAATTAATTAAAATGGAATTCAATTCTTGAAATTTAATTTAAATAAACTGGAAAGCAGGATAACTGGCTCCCATATTTTAGATTTGTTACAATAAACAACGTGACTAGTGCTTTTGGGCTCAAGAAATTCTTTTTTTAATCCACAATCTATTATTTGATTTTTTGAGAAATTTTCTTTTAAACCTGTCTTTATTTGATTAGAAAAATAATCTAATTTTGTTACAGGTATCTTCTTAAAACCCAATTTTTTTAAGGCAAAAAACCTATGGTGTCCATCAATTATAACCATGCTTTTGGAACAGCATAATATAGAAGAGACTACAATAGATTCATTAAAAGTATTTAAGTAGTTTATTAACAAAGAAGTTTTTTCATCAATTACTTTTTCGTGAGGATGAATCATTTTTGGTGAGATCAATGATAGACCTTCAACTAGATTTTTTTCAAAAGAAATAGAGTACATGGTTAATAATAGGTATAGTAAGCCACTAAAAAAGCGATAATTACAAGTAAAATTATACTTGTAGTAACCGCTCCGTATTTATTATTTGAAATCAAAAAATTATTTTTCTTTTTCATTTTTTTAGAACCTTTTTCCAATTGAGATACCAGCTCTCACGACTCCCTCAGTATGGTCACTATACACTTCATCATCAGAGTCGAATAATAAATTTCTTCCAAAACCAGCTAGTAATTCAAAAGTAAAACCCTTTCTGTTTATCCATTTTCTACCTACAGCTAATCCTGGTGCAATTTTGTGAGATGTAAATTGAGTAAAAACTTCAGCAAATATTCCATAACCCCCAAAATCTTCTGATTGTAAAAAATAAAATCTGTAGTACGGAGTTAAAACAAATTTATCATTATAATCATCACCTATATCGCCTTTTCCAGCTAAATTTATAAATAAGGTTGATCCGAATCCTGAATAAGAATTATTAGTTTTTTCATACCCAATTGTTAAGGCAGGGAATATAAAAAAATCTAAGAAATCAACTTTTAATTCGTTCTTCCCTAAAGAGGAAGTAAACTGTTCAATTTGGGTATCTGACTTAACCACTTCCACTTTTTGAACATCCTGTTGAGAGAAAGAAATTAAGGGAAATAACAACAATATTATGATAGCTTTTTTCATTGTAAAATTTTAATCCAAATATAGTTTTTCTATATTTAATCAAAAATTATTATGAAAAAACTGCTATTGATTTTATTGATGATTACTGGTTGTCAAAACGAAAAAAAAGAATCACATATTTTAATGAATTCAGATTCTGAAGAAATAACTTTTATACTGGAGCTCTCTACAAAAGATAATCCCATAAAAGATGTTGAAGAGTTCACACAATATTTATCAGATTTTATAGCGGAAAGAGAACCAAGTTCAGTATATGGATATTTTGTTTCATCTGATGGGAAAAAAGTTTCTTTGATTGAAAGGTATAACAACAGTGAAGATGGGAAGCAACATGGGATAGATTTTATTAACGGACCTAATTTTGAAAAGTTTTTTGAAATGTTTGAAATAGAGTCATTTATAACTTTAGGAAAAGCTTCAGATGAATTTAAAATATTTGCCTTAGAGAATGGATTTGAGATTGAATACAGAGAGTCTATAGGAGGATACGTTAGAAGATAATTTCTAAAACTTTTAATAGGGTAAAATAAAAGTTAAAGAAGAATAACCCAATAGCTTTATTTTATTAATTTAAGGAATAAACTATAGGCTTAATAAACTCTACCCAAGTATTGTATCCTTTTTCGTTGAGATGAATTCCGTCAGATGAAAGTTCCTTTTTAATTAATCCATTTTCGGTTGCAAAAATCGAATAAAGATCTATGATTTCGTAGGCATTTTCTTTTTCGTTAGCTTCTATTATTTCGTTTACTTTTAGTATGTTATTTTTATAAATTTCTTTATCGATTGGCAATACGGTTTGGACATAAACCTTAGTTTTAGGTGCTTTTGCGCTAATAACTTGTGCGATTTTAATAATGTTATTTCCAATATATTCTGCTGAGGGGTTGTTTGGACTACCATTATTCCACAAATCATTTATTCCAATTAATAAGAATACAGCTTTTGGTTTAAAATAAACTATTTCATCGATTCGTGCCAATACACCATCAGTAACATCCCCACCAATTCCTCTATTTTTAATATTAGGATAATTTAATCTTTTACTCCAATCTTTTCCACCTTGAGTTATACTATTTCCTAGAAAGACAACATCGTTATAGTTTAAGGGATTACTTTTAAATTCTTTAATTACTTTTTTATAATTTCCTTCTCCCCAATCATCGTGGTTTTCGATTATTAAATCCTCACTAGGATATAAGTGATCAATGGAAACTTTATTTATGCAACTTGACATACAAAACACAACAAACAGGAGTAAAGTTTTATTCATAACTCTCAAATTTACATACAATTAATCTAAGATTTTAAAAACTCAATACTACATTATTGCTGCACTGCATAATGTATTTTAAATTCAAAATTACAAACAGTTTTAAAATAAAAACTTTAATTAGATTTATAATAATTATTATATTTAAAACATGAGAAAACTAATTATACTATTACTTTTTATTTCATTCTCTTGTGATGGAGACAGCAGTGCTGACGACAAAGAACTTATAGAACAAAATTTATATGAGTTTTTAAGAGGAAAGGTATATAATGCACCATCAACTAGTTCTAATGATTTTTGGAATACTGGGGCTGAGATAGACGGTAAAATGTATGTTAAATTTTCAAAAAGTGGAGATGAATGGGACGGGTGGCAAATATTTTACAAAGCGGACAACAATAAAAATTGTGAATTAGATTGGGTATTTGATGATTATTCATATGCTTTTATTAACACCACAAATACCCCTTCAAAATTAAGAATAGATGGCGCTTACGGGCAATTTTGGGTTTTTACTAAAACAGTGAAAAATAAAATTGAAATTCAGCGTGGAGGTGGGGCTGGTTCAGGAACAGAAAATTTTATTGGAGAAGAATTAAAATTAGAGTTGATGAGTTTGGTGGATTTTAATATGTTAGATTGTGAATA
>CAJIYP010000004.1 GCA_905181705.1 Cryomorphaceae bacterium BACL29 MAG-121220-bin8
TCTAGCCAGCTGAGCTACATCCCCGATTATTTTTCAAATATGTATATTGTTTTAAATATAATATTTAAAAAATACTATTATGAAACTTTTTAAGATTTTTATACTTATTACTTTATTCATTTCATGTTCAAGTGAAGTTGCAGAAAAGGATTCAATCTCATTCTCTGAAAAAAACTATGATGAAGCATTTCAATTAATTGAATATTGGCTTAATGCACAAAAAGATTACGAAAACTTAACAGGCTTAACTGCTATGGTAGGAGACGAAGATGGAATTATTTGGTCAGAGGCATTTGGGATGGCAAACGAAGAGGACTTGATGAGTGTTGAAAATACTTTTAGCATTTGTTCAATTTCTAAATTATTTACATCTATTGCAATAATGAAACTTATAGAGGAGAAAAAAATTGCTTTAAATGATCCAATAAATAAACTATTGCCGTGGTTTGATTTGAAACAACAGTTTGAAAATTCTCCACCATTAACAATTAAATCAATATTGACTCATTCGTCAGGACTTCCTAGAGAATCAAATCACCCATACTGGTCATGGCCTGATTTTCCTTTCCCCTCAAAAGAAGATGTAGTGAAAGAGCTTAAAAATCAAGAAATGTTATACCCAAGTTCTAAATATTATCAATACAGTAATTTAGGATTGTCTCTTTTAGGCTATGTTGTAGAAGAGGTGTCTGGAGAATCTTTTGAAGACTATATAAATAAAAATATTTTAGAACCTTTAAATATGAAAGACACGAAAACTTATATGTCTGAAGAAGATTATGGAGAGTTGTTGTCAATAGGTTATTCTTCAATTAAAAGAGACAGAAATAGAGACAAAGTAAATTTTTTCAATGCTGATGGAATAGCGGCAGCGGCAGGTTTTACTTCAAACGTAGAGGATATTGCAAAATTTGCAGCTTGGCAGATGAAATTATTAAATTCCTTAGAAAAAAATATTATCTCCTCAGAAACATTAAAGGAAATGCACAAAGTGAGTTGGGATGATGAGTTAAGCTCAGTAACAAGAGGGTTGGGGTTTGGCGTCTATGACTTTGGAGGAGAAAGATGGGTAGGCCATGGAGGGTCTTGTCCAGGCTACAGGTCTCAATTATATTTAAACCCAGAAATGGGAATTTCATACTCAGTAATGATCAATTCAAGTGGAACTAACCCTGGAAAATATATTCAAGGAATTCATCAGATTTTAAAAAAAGTAACATTAAAGAAAGAAAAACTTTCAAATAAGTTCAAGGAAATAGAAGGGATCTATATAGCTCAACCATGGGGAAGTGAAACTTATATTCAGTCATGGGGAAATCATTTAGCTCTTTTGAGAATGCCATCAAATTCTCCTGAATTAACTTTATATAAAAAAGTAGAGATAGATGTTTTTAAAAGAATTTTAAAAAATGGTGAATTGGGGGAAAAATTAGAAATATTAAGAGATCAAGAAGAGGGTGTTATTGGATTTAAATCACATCAAAACATATATTCTAAATCAAAATAAAAAAACTTAATATGAAATTATTACAAGAGTTTAAAGAGTTTGCAGTAAAAGGAAATATGATAGACATGGCTATCGGAATAATAATTGGAGCTTCCTTTAATTCAGTTATAGATGTTTTGGTAAAAAAGATTTTGCTTCCACCTCTTTCTTTGCTTTCTAGTGGAGTTAATTTAGAAAGTCAGAAAATGGTATTGAGAGCTAGCGAGATGGACAGTTTAGGGAATCAGGTTATAGAAGAAGTAGCTATAAATTACGGTTTGTTTGTTGAAACTTTAGTAGATTTTTTGATTGTTGGATTTACTATTTTTATGGTTGTTAAGTTCATTAATAAATTAAATAAAAAGGCAGAAGACCCTACAGATAAATCCGTGTCAACTCCAAAGAATATAGAATTATTAACAAGAATGAATGTTTTGTTAGAGGAACAAAATAAATTATTAAAGTCTAAGTTGAAAACGTAATGATTCTATTCTAAAATAGATTCATACACAAGTGCTCTAAATTTATCGGATAATTTTAGTTTATAGGTTTCAAAAGATTGGGTCATGTAAATAAATATCATGTTTTCAACCGGATCAATTCTAAAATATGTCCCAAACATACCGCCCCATCCAAAAGTTCCTTTAGAACCAAATTTAGTGTCCGTTTCTTTAACAACTTCAAAACCAAGTCCAAATCCTTTTTTTTTACCAAAAGCTAAATATTTGTATTTCAGCCCGAGTGAATGATCTTCTTTCATTAAATCAAGAGTCTCTGAGCTAATTATTCTTTGATTATTTAAAGAGCCATTTTCTAAAAGCATTTGACAAAATTTCAAATAGTCATCTGTTGTTGAAAGAAGACCTCCGGAACCGTTCAATAGAATTACTTTATTTATAAAAGGCGAATTTAATTTATTGTCAAAAGAGATTAGTTCTTTGTCATCTTCTTTTACATATAAAGTGGTTAACCTGTCTATTTTCTTTTTTGGTAATTCAAAAAAAGTATCTTCCATTTTAAGAGGATCAAATATTTTATTTTTTAAAAAAACATCTAATTTTTCTCCAGATAATACCTCAATTAAATATCCACAAATATCAGTGGAAAAACTATACCACCAAGTAGTCCCTGGCTCAAACTTTAAAGGGGTTTTGACAATTTCTTTAGAATACTCTTCTAAACTCATGCTCATGACTTTTCTGTAATCCTCAGGCCCTTTAAAATTAAAGCCTGCAGAGTGTCTTAAAAGATCAATTATTTTCACATCATTTTTTAACGGCTTTATCTTCTTTCTTTTTTTAACTTTTAGATTTTTAAATTCAGGGAGGTACTTATAAACGGGATCATCTAATTGAAATTTCCCTTCTTCAAAAAGCATCATTAAAGCCACTGAAACTATAGGTTTTGTCATAGAAGCAATTCTAAAAATATCATTTCTTTCAAGCTTCTTTTTTTCAGAAATATCAGAATAACCATAACTATCAAAATGGATAATTTTACCATTTTTTACAATTGCTGTTTGAATTGCAGAAAAATCTTTATTATCCACAAATGAATGCATAACAGAGTCTAGTTCATTTAATTTTTCATAGGAAAAACCATATTCTTTAACATCTTCTTTATCAATTTTTAATTGGGCAGCCCCATTAAAGTGAAATAACAAAAATATAAGAACCACAAAATGTTTAATGAATATTGATTTTTTCAATCGAGAAATTTTAATTTTAAAAAGATGTGGAAAAGTTAGTCATTTTTTGTGATTTTTAAATCTTCAAATACAATATCTAAAAGTTTACTCCTTATATTTTTTTCATATAATTTTTCATTTTTTCTTGATGGATACACTCTATTGGTCAAAAAAACCAAAGATAATTTCACCTTAGGATCTATCCAAAAAAAAGTCCCTGTAAACCCTGTGTGACCAAAACTCTGTTTGGATAATTTTTTATTTGGGTAAACCTCTTCAATTCCTCTTTTGGGTTTGTCGAATCCCAAGCCCCTTCTTACATCTAGATCTTGAGAGGCATAAGAAGTGAATCGATCTATTGTATTTTTTTTTAATATTGGAGTTGAGTTTTGAAAATTCCAAGTTTCAAAAAGTTCTATCAGCTCACCAATGCCTTCAGCACTTCCAAATAGCCCTGCGTTTCCAGATTTACCATTAAAAAGACTCGAGGCTTCATCATGCACACTTCCTTGAATCAAGGAGTTTCTAAAAAAACTATCAAACTCAGTTGGGGCTACTTTTGATTTATCATTAGGATAAAAACCAATAGAATTGTTTTTAAT
The DNA here is from genome assembly GCA_905181705.1 of Cryomorphaceae bacterium BACL29 MAG-121220-bin8. GTDB lineage: Bacteria > Bacteroidota > Bacteroidia > Flavobacteriales > Flavobacteriaceae > MAG-121220-bin8. The sequence goes on from CAJIYP010000004.1 coordinate 3,776, forward strand.
TTTTTTATAAAAATTAGTATTTAAATAATCTTCAAAATTATTAGATGTTATTTTCTCAACAATTATTGGGACATAAAAAAAGAAAAGACCAGAGTACTGGTAATCTCCAGGGTTTTTCAAATCGGATTTCCTTATTGACTTAAATATTTTTTTATGATAAGATTCTCTTAAAAACAAATCTTCACTAACTTTTATGTTAAAACGCTTACTTTTTTTATTTCTTAAAATACTTTTTTTAAGTTTTCCGTTTTTTCTTTTTAGTAAATAATGATGATTTATGTAAGGAATCCATCCCCCAGTATGACTTAGAACATCAACAAATGTTGTGTTTATTTTATTAGATTTTTTTAAATCTGTTATGTAATTTGAGACAGGTTCGTTTAAATCAAGGTTATAATCTTCTGATATTTTCATTATTGAAAGGGTAGAGGCTAGAACTTTAGTCAAAGAAGCCAAGTCATAGACATGATCATTTTCTACTTTTACAATAGAATCATAAGTATGATATCCAAAAGATTTATTTATTACGATTTCATCTCCAATTTTTACATAAACTTGACCACCTGGGAAAGCTTTTTCATTAATACTCGAGTTAATTAAACTATCTACTTTGAAACTTAAGTTTTTAACTATATTTTCTTGTCCAAAACTTATATTTATTAATAAAACCGTAAAACTGATTTTAAATATTTTATTTAATAGACCGAACATAAATGAGATTGAATAATAAATATTTAAATTAGAAAAAAATTATTTGATGAAAATAGTCAACTTAAAAACTATAAGAGCAAAAGGATTGATTTTGTGTTTTATATTTTCTTTAAATAGTATTATTGCTCAAAAAATGGAAAATAAATTAGCTGATGAAACCAGTTTATATCTTAAACAGCATGCTACAAACCCTGTAAATTGGTTTCCGTGGGGAAATGAAGCTTTAAGTGAGGCAAAAAAAAATGACCAACTTCTATTAATTAGCATAGGTTATTCTTCTTGCCATTGGTGTCACGTAATGGAGGAAGAAAGCTTTGAAAAAGAGGAAGTAGCCCAAGTCATGAACTCTAAATTCATAAACATAAAAGTTGACAGGGAAGAAAGGCCAGATGTTGACGAAATATACATGAAAGCATTAGTGCTAATGACGGGTAGTGGAGGTTGGCCCTTGAATATAATTGCATTGCCTGATGGAACACCAATATGGGGAGGAACATACGTCCCCAAAGATCAATGGATTCAGGTTTTAAATCAAGTAAGTGAATTTTATAAAACTAGAAAATCTGATGTATTAGAATATGCAAGTAATGTGAGGGAAGGAGTCAAAAAAGAATCTTTAATTGAGCCTGTTGAAAGGTCAAGCGACTACACTGCAGATTTTCAAAATAAATTAGCAGAGAAAGCGTTTAGCTTTACAGATAAAGTTAATGGAGGTATTGGTAATGGTCAAAAATTCCCCCTGCCTTCTTTACTTAATTTTTTCTTAAGATTTTCTCAAGAAAAAGACAATCAAGACATGTCCTCTTTTGTTAAAAATACATTAATAAAAATTTCACAAGGAGGGATAAATGACAGGCTTGAAGGTGGATTTCACAGGTATACGGTTGATAATTTATGGCACATTCCTCATTTTGAAAAGATGTTATATGACAACTCTCAGTTATTAAGTATTTTTTCTAAGGCTTACAAGGTTTACAAGGAACCAAGATTTAAAGAAGAACTATATAATATTTATGATTTTTTAGAGCTAAAAATGACTGGAAAAAATAACTTGATTTACTCAAGTATTTCTGCTGACACTAATTATGATGACGGAACAAAAGAAGAAGGTGATTTTTACATTTGGAAGAAAGAAGAGTTAGAGGAATTATTGGGTAAAGATTTTATTTGGGTTAGTAAGTATTACAACATTAACGAAATAGGGTATTGGGAAAGAGACAGTTATGTTTTTTTTCAAACAATCTCAGACAATCAATTTGCATCTGATTTGAATATTGATTTAGAAGAGTTCAAAAACAAAATAAAAAAAATCAATAAAATACTTTTCGAATATAGAGAGAAAAGAATACAGCCTATTATTGATACAAAAATCGTGTTTTCATGGAATGCGCTAACCATTAGAGGTCTTGTAGATGCTTATAAGGCAACTGGGGATAATCGGTTTTTAATGAAAGCAATTTCAATTAATAAAGGTCTTGAAGAATTGATGATAAAAGGAAATAGAATCTCACATACAAATGGTAAAGGATTGAAAAACCCGGTTTTATTTTTTGAAGATTATAGTTATTACATAGACGCTTTACTTTCGTTGTATGAAGCTACTTTTGATGTAGATTGGATAAATAAGGCTGCTAATTTCACTGAGTTTTCTAATACTGAATTTCAACAAGAAAATGGATTTTATAAATTTTCTTCTAACCAAGAACTTTTATATTCTGATATTTTAATTAATCTAGAAGATGGGGTTACCCCCTCTGCAAACTCTTTAATGAATTTTAATTTATTTAGATTATATCATTTACTAGGCAGAAAAGATTTTTCCGAAAAAGCCAGTAAGATGATAGCTAATATCAAAGATAAAGTTGAAGAAAGAGTCACAGACCACATGTTCTGGCTCTGGACATCATTAAATTACTCAGATGAGTTTTTCGAATTGGCAATTAGCGGTCCCGATGCTTTACAAAAAGGAAAAGAAATTTCTTTAAAATACATCCCTAATTCTGTAATTGCATCAGGGAACAAACCTTCAAATTTATATTTACTTAAAGACAGGTTTTTTAAGGACGAAACTTACATATATGTTTGCGTAGACAACACTTGTAAATTCCCAGTTAGTTCAATTGAAGAGGCAATTAAATTAATAGAATAGTTGTTATATATTAATAAGTAATTTTTTGAAATTTTCTCGATAGCTTCCCCCAATTTTATATGGTTTCCTATTGATGTAAGCACAATTTCCATCAATAATATCAATTTTATCGAAAGCTACTGTGGTAGATCTATGTATTCTAATGAATTTTGATTCAGGTAAAGATTCTGTAAATGAGGTCAAGGTAGTATGTACAATAAATGAGGAAGTTTTGGTGATTATCTTTATGTAATCCTTTAAGCTTTCAATAAGTAAAATATCGTTATAATTTATTTTTACATCTATCTTATTAACTCTGACAAACATAAAATCTAATTGTATTTTTTCAGACTTCTTTTTAATCTGATTTAAATGCTCATAAACTTTAATTGTCGCCTTTTCAAATCTTTCAAAAGCAAAAGGCTTTAGTAAGTAATCACTCACATTTAAATCATAACCTTCCAAGGCATAATCAGAATGTGCGCTAGTGATAATTGTTAAAGGTGGGTTTTGTAATTTTTTTAAAAAACTAATTCCATCAATAAATGGCATGTTAATGTCTAAAAACATCAAATCAACTTTATTTTTTTTCAAAAATGGCAAAGACTCGTTGCAGTTTGAAAAAGATCCAATACAATTAAGATAGTCAGTTTTATTGATAAAATTTTCTATAACCTTAACCGCTAAGGGCTCGTCATCTAAAATAACACAATTTATCATGTTTTTAATTTTACTTTAAGCTCCGCAATATATTTATTTTTTTCATTAAAAGTGTTTAATGTATAATTATCCTTTCCGTAATTGAGTTCTAATCTTTTTCTGACATTAGAAAGCCCTATTCCCCCTATTTGCTCTTTGATTTTTTGTTGAGATGGGGTAAATGAGTTTTCAACCTTAAATATTAAAAATTTATTTTTCACTAAAACAGAAATACTTATAAAACTATTTTTCAAAGAATGCCTTGCCCCATGTTTAAAGGCATTTTCTACAAATGGAATTAACAATAAAGGCTTGATTTTTGTTTTTTTAATTTCCCCAACAATTTCAAATTTTATTTTTAAGTCATCCTTATATCTTAATTTTTCAATCTCAATATAATCTTTGATGTGCGTTATTTCATTTTCTAGAGTTTGGAATTTTTTCCCCGTTTCATATAAAAAGTATTTCATTAAATCTGATAATTTTAAAATAAGATCTGGGGCTTTATCTGATTTGTCAATAGTCAAGGAATATAAATTATTTAAAGTATTGAAAAAGAAATGAGGCTGAATTTGAGACTTTAGATATTTCAGTTCATTTTCAAGGTACATTTTATTTGTATTTGCCAGCAAATCTCTTTGTTTTGTCCAGTCAATTATTAATTTTATTGCAGTTACAAAAGTAATTACGTAAACTTCGCCAAGAACCGTCTGAATGCAATAATCAAATGTAATTCTGGATGTTACTTGTGTATACTCTGGCAGTACGTCCTCACTTAAAAGATAATAGGTTAGTTCAAATTTTAATAATAGAGCAATTCCTAAGCTCAATATAAGCAAACTAAAAAACTCAAAAACTTTTCCGTTATATAATTTGGGAAGAAAAATAAACACAAAAAGATTACACAATATTATGTGTATGGGAAATCCGATTAAGTTAGATTTAAAGGAGTATATGTAATCTTGGTAGAAAACACCCCACCGTAAAACATTAAAAGAAAAATAAGTGATCCAAAATATTATATGATATCTAATAGGAATTGATGAGATTTGATGATAAGTGGGGTTTACTGTAAATAATTTTTTAACTCTGCTCACTTAATTTCTGTTTTAATATAAAAATATAAAATCTTAAATGCTATACTACTAAGCTAGTCTAAAAGCACTATGATTTAATATTAATAATTACTAATTTAAAAAAATCAATTTTATAAGTCTTTAATTATGAGAGTATTTAAAAAAACGGTGATAACTTTTACAATTACCCTTTTTTTTGGGTTTATCTCCTGCGACTTGTCAAATGACAAAACCCCTCCTAATATTATTTTTGTTTTAACTGATGATCTTGGTTTTAATGATTTGAGCTCTTATGGCTCAACTATAATAAACACGCCCAACCTGGATAAGTTAGCCAATCAAGGAGCTTTATTAAACTCATACTATTCAACTCAAGCAGTGTGTTCTGCCTCAAGAGCATCTATTTTGACCGGTAGCTATTCAAATAGAATAGGATTTAGTGGCGCATTGGGACCAAACTCAAAAACAGGAATAAATCCAAATGAATTATTACTTTCAGAAATGTTAAAGGAAAGCGGATATAAAACGGCTATTTATGGTAAGTGGCATTTAGGTGATAATGAAAAGTTTCTGCCTACTAGGCATGGGTTTGATGATTTTTATGGAATTTTATATTCCAATGACATGTGGCCATATCATCCCGAAAGACCTGATAGCTATCCCGACCTTATGTTGTATGAAAACGAAAACCCTATTGAGGTTTTGACTGACCAATCCAATTTAACTATGGATATAACTTCTAAAAGTGTAAAATTCATTAATGAAAACAAGGAAAATCCTTTTTTCCTCTATATAGCTCACCCACAACCTCACGTGCCGTTATTTGCTTCTTCTAAGTTTAACGGAAGGTCTGAAAACGGATTATATGCTGATGTAATTGAGGAAATTGATTACTCAATAGAAAAGGTAATGGAAGCACTAAAAGAAAATAACTTAGATGAAAATACAATTGTTGTTTTCACTTCTGACAATGGACCTTGGCTTTCTTATGGGGAACATGCGGGGTCCACAGGAATTTACAAGGAAGGAAAAGGTACAACCTGGGAAGGAGGTCAGAGGGTCCCGGCAATAGTTTGGTATCCTAAAGAAATCAAACCTAATACTGTGATTTCAACTCCTCTTATGGGAATAGATTGGCTTCCGACTTTTGCTAGTGTTACTGATTCAAAACTTTCAGAAAATAAAATAGACGGAAAGAATATATGGGGAATATTAACTAATGAAAGTGAAGAAAACCCACACGAAGCGCTTTTTTTCTATTACCATACCAATAGTCTTCATGGAGTAAGATATGGAGATTGGAAAATGTATTTTCCTCACAGATACAGAACTTTAAATGGCAGAAATGGCAGAAATGATGGAAACCCAATTAAATACGAATATGTAGACTTAAATGAAATAGAACTTTACAATTTGTCAAAAGATCCCTCTGAAACTAAAAATGTTTACAGTGAATATCCAGATATCGTAAAAGAAATAAAGAACTTAGCCAACATCAAAAGAACAGAAATTGGAGACGATTTAAAAAACATTTCAGGAACAGAAAACAGGCCTGTTGGAGTTATTAATTAAATACGGTTAGATTTATTATCAAGTTATATAGAAACATAAAAAATTCTGATTTAAGTTATATTTAAAATTATGAATAAGAGAAGAACCTTTATTAAAAACTCAATTTTAGGTGGTGTTGGAGCTACAGCATTATTGAATTGTGAAACCCCAAAAGAAATTAACTCAAAAGCTACATATCCTAGAATAATTTCAACATGGAATCACGGATTACCTGCAAACAAAGAGGCCTGGAATCGATTGATGGAGGGCCAATCAGGGCTGTCAGCTGTAGAAGCCGGAGTAAAAATACCTGAATCAGATCCAAAAGTAAGATCAGTTGGATATGGGGGATATCCAGATAGAGAGGGAAAGGTTACTCTGGATGCTTGTATAATGGATAAAAATAATGATTGCGGTTCGGTAAGCTTTTTACAAAACATAAAACACCCAATTTCTGTTGCTAAATTAGTAATGGAAGAAACTCCACACATTATGTTGTCAGGGAAGGGCGCTTATGATTTCGCGATTTCAAAAGGGTTTAAAAAAGAAAATCTTTTGACAGAAGCTTCAAGAAAAGATTGGATCGCTTGGAAAAAAGAGTCCAAATACAAACCGGTCATTAATTTAGAAAATCACGATACAATTAGCATGCTTTTGATTGATAATAATGGAGATTTATGTGGAGCGTGTACAACAAGTGGAGCTGCATGGAAAATGCATGGAAGAGTTGGGGATTCCCCAATTATAGGTGCAGGCTTGTTTTTAGACAACGAGGTTGGTGCTGCCGCTGCTACAGGATTAGGAGAAGCTGTAATAAGAACTTCGGGAAGCGCTATGGTAGTGGAATTAATGAGGCAAGGACATTCTCCTTTGGATGCATGTAAAAAAATAGTAGACAGGATTTCTAAAATCCATAAATCTGGACCTGACTGGGAATATTTACAAGTAGGATTTATTGCAATGAATAAAAAAGGGGAATATGCTGGTTACAGTTTAAGAAAAGGATTTAATTATGCTGTTTGTGATTCTTCAAATCAAAACTTACTTTTAGATGCAAAACACGCTATTTAACATATTAAATGTTTGAGATTTTAAAATATTTAGGAAAATTTCACCCGGTAATTCTTCATTTACCTATAGGCGCACTTTACTTTACTTTCTGTTTAGCTCTAGTAGAGAGATTTTTTAAAGATAATTTTTCTGTTCCCATAAGAATTGGATTAGCATTTTCATTTGTATTTGCGGTAATTTCTTGCCTTTTAGGGTATTTCCTCTCTCTTAATGGTGGATATGGGGAAGAAACTCTAAACATACACATGTGGCTAGGAATTTCTACGGCAATTTTTAATGGAATTCTATTGTGGGTTCACAAGCAATCTACATACGAAAAACACTTTATTCCTTTTTTTGGAATCACTATCATTCTTTTGAGCATTACTGGCCATTTTGGAGGCACAATGACCCATGGGGAAGATTTTTTAAAACCTCCTAAAATCAAAAATGAATTGGTATTTAACATTAAAGACAGCATTAATCTCTACAGTGAGGTTGTTAGGCCAGTTTTAGACAATAAATGTGTTAAATGCCACAATCCATCTAAATCAAAAGGCGGACTCTTAATGAATAATAAAGAAGGTTTATTAAATGGGGGAAAATCAGGAAATATACTTTTTGCTAATAATTCTCTGCAAAGTCACCTGTATAGCTATTTAGTTCTTCCTTCGGAAGATGAATTGCATATGCCACCTAAAGGAAATAGCCAATTAAAGAAGTATGAGATAGAATTGATAAAGTATTGGATAGATTCTGGAGCTGATTTTGAACGTTTTGATAAAACAAAAGAATCAAACGAAGTCTTAGCTTTAAATTTAGCATCATTTTTTCCAAAAACAATAGCAATAGCACCACCTCCCACCTACAGTAATTTACAAAATCTACAAAATTTAAATTTTAGAATTGAAAGAAATAGTAATGAAAATAATTTTATTGAAGCTAAATTTTTAGGGGAAGATATTCAAACAAAACACTTAAATGCATTGCTAAAAATTAAACACCAATTAATTAAGCTGGACCTTAGCAATACAAATTTAAATGATCGAAAAATTTCTAAAATAAAGAAATTAGAAAAGCTAAAATATTTAAAAATAAATAACACAGATATTACAGATAAAGGTCTTATCTCAATTAATAAATCAATTGAGAGTTTGAACCTAAACAATACACTAATTAGTTACAATGGGCTCCAGTCTTTTTTAGAAAGTTCACAGACTAAGAACGTTTATCTATGGAATACTAAAATTAAACCCGAACAAGAAAGTTTGTTAGAAGACCAGTTTTCCGCTAATTTAAATTTTGGGATAAAAGACTTTTCCTCTGACATGCCACTACTTCAGCCAATAATTATGACAGAGCAAACACTTTTTACCGACTCTTTATTGGTGAAGTTTTATAAACCTCTTGGAAACCCTGAAATTAGATACACCACAGATGGTAAAGCGCCAGACTCTTTGTCTAATTTATACTCTAAACCTTTTTCTATCAAAAAAAGTTTGACTCTTCGAGCGTTAGCCTTTAAAAAAGGGTGGAAAAAAAGCAAGCCGATTTCTGTTGATTATTTTGAAACCGGAGGAACTTTCACAAAATACAGCCTAAAGGTCTCTCCTTCAAAAACTTACTCAAACCCCGAAAAATTATTTGACAGAATTTTAGGTACAACAAATTTTAGAGAAGGTAACTGGAACGGATTTATTAAAGAGAAAGATGTTGAATACGGTTCTCCAAACCCTGGAGACATGATAGTTGAAATTAACATGCCCAAGGGAAATAAAATTAATGCTATTGGGATCAATGCACTAACATCAGTAAATGATTACATAACCTTTCCCAAAAGAATAGAGTTGTATGATATTAGCTCTGGAAAAGACGTTTTACTTTCTTTTAAAAACATTGCCAGTGAAGGGCTTTCTACAGTCCCTACCTCAAAGATGTTTATTGTGCCTTTAAACAAAAAAAACATCAATAAAATAAAATTGATTGTGAAAAGTAATAAAAGTCTACCTAAAGGTCATCCCGCAGAAGGCGAGTTTGCTTGGCTTTTTGTAAGTGAGATAATAGGATTACTCTAATTTTTTTAGAAACAACAACAGAACCAATCAAAAAACAGAAGAAAAAAATCAAAAAAACATCAATTATCGTTTATTTTTTTTAAGCTATTGTTTTACAGCATTTTATAGCACTATATGTTAATTTCTTATTGCTTAAAAATCGATGAGAAACCCCTAATATTAATCGTTTAAATTGCCGAGTTGGTCGAAATATGTCATAAAAAAAATCATTCTGTTAAAAAAGTGTTAATTAATTTATTAAATTAGCACTGATTTAAACAAAAACATTTAACATATGAAAACAAAATTCTTAAGAATTGTGTCTTCTTTTTTATTGGTGTTTGCCTTCGGTTTTACCGTTCAAGCCCAATCGATTAGTGGTACAGTAACAGATGAAAATGGTGTGCCTTTACCAGGTGCTACTGTTTTAGTTCAAGGAACTTCAAATGGAGTTTCCACTGATTTTGATGGTAATTATTCAATCAATGCTTCAAGCGGTGATACCCTAGTTTTTAGTTTTGTTGGGTACGGTTCTCAATCAGTAGTTGTAGGATCTTCTGCAACTGTGAATGCGGAACTTTCACCAGACAATACTCTAGAAGAAGTTGTTGTTACCTCTCTTGGTATTAAAAGAAATGTAAAAGCATTAGGTTACTCGTTAACTCAGGTTGATGGTTCGGAACTTAGTGCTAACAAAACTTCCAATGCTATTAATGCGCTTCAAGGTAAAGTTGCCGGAGTTATGGTAACTGGATCTGCAATGGGTGCTAAGGGTTCAAGTAGAGTAGTAATTAGAGGATCGAGTTCTTTAACTGGAAACAATCAACCTCTTTATGTTGTAGATGGTATTACTATCAACAACAGTAACTTAGGTGCTTCTGGAGTTTGGGGTGGTGCTGATTATGGAGATGGTATTTCAAGTATTAACCCTGATGAAATCGAATCTATTTCTGTACTTAAAGGTGGTGCAGCTGCAGCACTTTATGGATCTAGAGCTTCTAATGGTGTTATCATTATTAACACTAAAACTGGAGCTGGAACTGAGGGAATTGGAGTTGAATTTAATAGTTCTGTACAATTTGACATGTTAAACTTAGGATTAAGAGATACTCAGGAACTGTATGGTCAAGGACGTGATTTTTCTAAGGTTTCTGACGCAATTGATACTTACCAAGCATGGGGTCCAAGAATGGATGGATCTATGGTTGCGCAGTGGGATGGTGTTTCTAGAGAATATTCTTTGCAACCAAGTGCTTTAGATTCTTTTTATAATACTGGAGAAACTTATACTAACACTATTGCAGTTTCAACTGCAAACGAGAATTCGAATACTCGAATTTCTATGACGAATTTATCCAACACAGATATTGTTCCAAACTCTACTTTAGGTAGAAATTCTTTTGGAATTAATAATTCAAATAAATTTGGAGATAATTTTTCTGTTGATGTTAATGTAAAATATATAATGGAAGATCAAGAAGGGAATCCACAACTATCGGATTCTCCAGGAAATGGAAACTTTGCCGTTAATTTATTTGCACCAACTATTAATGTTAATGATATGATGGGAGCAGGAGGACTTGGTAGAAATGCTGATTTATCAGAATTTAGAATTAGTGATAATACTTATTCACAAAATCCATTTTTTGCTGCTTACAATTACATAAACTCCTCTGAAAAAGAAAGATTCATTGGAGCTATTAATGCTAGATGGGATCTTGCTGATTATTTATACGTTAGAGGAAGAGTTGGAGGAGACAGATATAATCTTTTAAAGCAGAGTTCAACACCTTTTGGAACAGCATATCAACCTAGAGGATCAATGAACGAATCAGTCTTCAACATTTAAACAATACGACGCAGATGTGTTTATAGGAACAGACAACATCAAATTAGCAGATGATGTTTCTTTGACTGCTTTTGTTGGAATAGGAACTACAAACGAACAATACGAATCTTATGGTGTTTCTGGTTCAGACTTTATTGTTCCGTTTTTACTTAATGTAAAAAACACAAAGAATGGAGGAAGTAGTTATAGCTTCTGGGAAAAGGAAATAAACTCGGCTTACGGTTCTGCTGAAATAGGGTTTATGGATTATGCTTATTTGACTTTAACAGCTAGAAATGACTGGTTCTCTACTTTGTCTTTGAAAGACAAAAAAGCACCTAATAATGACTTATATACTTCAGCTTCTTTATCGCTTGTTCTTTCAGACGCTTTAGATCTTGGAGATACAGTTTCCTTCTTAAAACTTAGAGCAGGTTACTCTCAAGTAGCTGGTGGAGCGGATAGCCCATATGCACTTAGTTTATCTTATGGAATTTATGGCCAAGGTCATTTAGGAGCTTCACTAGGAAGTATTAGTGGAGGAACTATACCTAACTCTGAGATTACTCCTTTTGAAAAGAATGAAACAGAATTTGGTGTGGATTTAAGAATGTTTGATAACAAACTATCTATTGATGCCACTTACTACGACAACGAAACTCTTGGAGATATAGTTGGTGTTAGTGCATCCCCAACTTCAGGTTTCGGAAGTGCTCTTGCAAATCTTGGAAATATATCCAATAGTGGAATTGAGTTACTTGTAAAAGGAGAGATAATGAGAACAGATGATTTTGCATGGGAAGCTTCTGTTAATTACACAAACAATACAAGTAAAGTAGTTGCAACAAACGATACTTCAGGAAATATCTCTATGGACGAGCCAAGATCTAGAAACTTGAGAGTTACTCATATTGTAGGTGAAAAGTATGGAGCATTATACGGATCTTCTTATGTAAGAGATGCTGATAATAATATAGTACACGAAATGGTAAATGGAATTCCTATTCCTAAACAAGGAGCCAGAAAAATATTAGGCTTTGGTGTTGCTCCAACATCTATTGGTTTCGGATCATCTTTTAGATACAAAGACTTTAATGCAAACTTTTTAATTGAAGGAAAATCAGGAGGTCAGATTTATTCTGGTACTAATGCTTTCTTAATTAGAAATGGACATCACAAGAAAACAGTTCCTGCTGGTGGTCGTGAAGCAGGATTTATTCCAACAGGTGTTATGGAAGATGGAAGTGCGATTACTACTTCAATCCCAGCTGCTTTACAAGAAGATTACTATAGAAGAACTTATAGTATTGCCGAAGAAGCAATACAAGATTCTGATTACATGAGACTTCGTTCTGTAAGCATTGGTTACAATATTCCCTCTGATAAATTGACGGGAACTGCGATCGAGAAAGCATCAATATCTCTTATTGGAAGAAATTTATTTTTTCTAAGTAACAGTACAGAAAACATAGACCCTGAGTCTGCCTACAATTCTGGTAACTCTGCTGGTTTAGAGTGGTTTGGTTTGCCTGTACCAAGAACTATTGGTCTTAACATAAACCTTAAATTTTAAACTTATATAATTATGAAAAAAATACTATTAACAATTTTTGCTTTCAGTTTAGTTCTTTCTTCTTGCGACTTTGACAAAGGATTCGAGGAAATGAATGTAAATCCAGCAAAAGCATCTCAACTTGAAGTTGGGAACAAGTTTGCGTCAGTCGTCTTGAGGACTGCTGGTGGTAGATATGCAAACTGGAGAACCAGTTTGATTTATCAATCAACATTAATCCAACATTTTTCGTCTACGGCTGGTTACTGGTCCGGAGACAGATATTTTAGAAACGATGGATACTCCACTTCTTTATGGGATCGTTATTACCCAGAAGCTGTTAAACAAATTGAGGACATTAAAACTCAATTAACTTTGGAAGGCAATACCGGATCTGAAATGGGAATGACTCGTATTTTAAGAACATTTATTTATTCTAGACTTACGGATTTACACGGGGATCTTCCTTACAGCGAAGCTGGTCAAGGCTACTCTGGTGGAATTTTAAAGCCAAAGTACGATGCTCAACAGGATGTCTATATGGACATGCTTAAAGAGTTGGAAGAAGCAGTTGCACAAATTGGCGCTTCCACTACATTGGCCGAATCAGATTTACTTTTCCAAGGAAACACTACTAAGTGGAAAGCTTGGGGAAATTCTTTGATGCTTAGATTTGCAATGAGATTAACTAAAGCAGATCCAGCTACTGCCAAAGCATGGGCTGAAAAAGCTGCTGCTGCTGGTACTATGACTTCTAATGATCATATTGCTATGGTTCAACATACAGATGGACCAGAAGGGATCAATAAGAATGGACATGGTGAAGTTTTTGATGCGGATGATAACCCAAGAGTCAGTAAAACTTTTGTTGACTGGTTAAAAGACGATCCTAGACTTCCAATATTGGCAGCTAGAAGATCTGACGGTAGCACTGATCCTGCAGATTTAATTGGTATGCCAAATGGAAGTACTGGGGCTACAGTTAAAGACACGTCTATTTATGCAGAACCTAATAGAAAAGTAATTACAGGAAAAGACGTGCCTATGGTTTTCCAAACTTATGCTGAAGTTAGACTTTTAAAAGCTGAAATGGCATTTAGAGGTTGGTCAGTATCCGGGAGATGCCAAAACACATTACGAGGCTGGTGTGAAAGCTGCAATGCAAATGTTAAGTGGTATTTATCCTAATGCTGCTGCTATATCAGACACGGAGGTTGCTGCTTATTTAGTTAAAAAGCCTTACAATGCCGCTAAAGGATGGGAAATGATCAGTGAACAATACTGGGCTGCTACTTTATTAAATGAGTACGAAGCATTCTCAAACTGGAGAAGAACTGGATACCCAACATTAGTTCCTACAAGCGATCCAGGAAGTGATACTGGTGGACCTATTCCTAGAAGGTTAATTTGGCCTGAAGGAGAATCTTCTACAAATGCAGAGAATTTTGCTGCTGCAATTGCTAGACAAGGTCCTAACAACATGATCACTAGAGTTTGGTGGGATAAAGAATAGATAAGAAATTTTAGTTTTTTATATATAAGAAAAAGAGGGATTAATTTCCCTCTTTTTTTTTACTTTTATTTTATGAAAGTATTACTTGTAATATTCCTTTTATTATTTAACTATTCCTTTAGTCAAGAAACGGTTTTTGAATTATTAAATTCAAATCAAACAGGAGTTGAATTTAATAACGTTATTGAAGACAAGAAGGAGCATAACATTTTACTTTATGCAAATTATTATGGTGGGGCTGGAGTAGGTATTGCAGACTTTAATAACGACGGATTACAAGATATTTATTTGGCAGGAAACCTTGTTGGAGATAAAATATACCGCAACGATGGCGATTTAAAATTTACCGATCTTACAATGGATTCAGGAATTTTAGATGATGGTTCTTGGTCATCTGGAGTTTCAATTGCAGATGTTAATCAAGATGGACTCGTTGATATTTATATTAGTAAGGAGCTATACGATGACAAACCTGACTTAAGGAGAAACAAACTTTATATAAATATGGGTAATTTCAAATTTGTTGAAGTTGCCCAAAAGTGGGGTGTGGATGTTTCTGCAAGAACCCGGCATGCTGTTTTTTTTGATTATAATAACGATGGACTATTGGATTTATATCTTTTAAATCAACCTCCAAATCCAGGAAATTATTCCAAGTTTTTTGGTGCTGACTTAACATTACCAAAATATTCTTTGCAGCTTTTTAAAAATTCCGGAAATAGCACTTTTGTTGATGTCACTAAAGAAGCTGGATTATTTAGAACTGGATTTCCAAATGCAGTAGTAGCTTCAGATTTTAATAAAGATGGATTTACTGATTTATATGTTGCTAATGATTTTGATGCTCCTGATTTTTATTATATAAATAATGGAGACGGAACCTTTTCATATAACACAGAGAAGTCATTAAAACACACTTCTTTTTACAGCATGGGTGTGGATTCCGCTGATATCAATAACGATGGTTTATTGGATGTGATGGTAGTGGACATGACGGCTGAAGATAATTTTAGATTAAAATCAAATATGAGCGCTATGAACCCTTCTACTTTTTGGAAAGTAGTAAAGGATGGAGGCCACTTTCAGTACATGTTTAATACGCTACAGATCAATAATGGAGATGATACTTTTAGTGACGTAGCACAATTCACTAACACCTCTTCTACAGATTGGAGCTGGGCAAATTTGATTGCAGACTTTGATAATGATGGTCTCAAAGATATTTATGTCACTAATGGTCTTTTAAGAGATATTAGAAATACCGATGCAGATAAAAAACTAGGTGAATTTGTTGTGAATTTTGCAGACCAATATGTTAAGGACAATCCCAATCAAGGAGATATAGATTTATTGGATATTCTTCCACTTGACAAGGCTCTAGAAATAGTTCCAAGTGTAAAACTCAAAAATTATTTCTATAAAAATTATGGAAATTTGAACCTCAAAAATGAAACCAAAAAATGGGGACTTGATCAGCTTTCGTTCTCTAACGGAGCTTCCTATGCAGATTTAGATAATGACGGAGATTTAGAAATTGTAGTTAATAATGTGAATGAAAAAGCATTTTTATATAAAAACAACACCTCAGAACTACGTAACAGTTCTTACTTAAGGATTTTTTTAAAAGATCAAAATAATAATACTTTATTGGGTACTAAAGCAGATGTTTATTCCAATGGAAGCCGTCAGTTTTTTGAAACAACAAACGTTAGAGGAATCTATTCAAGTAGTGAAGACGTAATTCATTTTGGACTTGGAAATAATGATAAAATTGATAGTTTGATTGTTACTTGGCCCAATAAATCTGTATCAAAATTATTTGATGTTAAGACAAATCAAAACTTAACTTTATACTCTTCCTCAGGTAAAATTTATAAGGATTTAACGAACTCCAATAAATCTAAATTATTTAAAGAAGACAGATCTAAAATAAATTATACTCACATTGAAAATATATTTGACGATTATCAAAAACAAATTTTACTTCCCCACAAACTTTCAAGATTTGGGCCTGCAGTTGCAGTTGCAGATGTAAATAATGATAAATTAGAGGATATATATATAGGAAGTGCTTCTGGAAAATTATCACAATTATTTCTTCAAACACCAGAGGGAGAATTCATTCTTTCACAGAACCAACCATGGAAATCACATAAGGTATTGGAAGATGTGGATGCTATTTTTTTTGATTCTGATAACGATGGGGATAAGGATTTATATGTTGTTAGCGGAGGAAATGAATTTGCCCCAAATTCAAGCACATACTTAGACAGATTATACATTAATGACGGTGAGGGTGTTTATACTTTTAATCGTGATTTATTGCCAAGTAATTATAATTCGGGATCTGTGGTGAAGCCATATGATTTTGATAAAGATGGAGATTTGGATCTTTTTGTTGGTTCACGAATGATTCCGTGGAATTATCCAGAACCAGCATCAAGTCATTTACTAGTTAATAATAATGGCAAGTTTTCTAATTACTATGACCCAAATAATAGTTTTAAGGATTTAGGATTAGTTACAGATGGAGTTTGGTCAGATTATGATTTAGATGGAGATAAAGATCTTTTTGTAGTAGGGGAATGGATGCCATTAACACTAATTAAAAATGAAAATGGAATCTTTAAAAAACAAAAATTAAATGACAGCTGTGATGAAGTTTACGGTTGGTGGTATTCAATTGAAACATCAGATTTAAATGGCGATGGACAACAGGATTTGGTTTTGGGTAATTTAGGAGAAAATTATAAGTATAAAGCCAGTAAAGAAGAACCTTTCGAAGTCTTTTACGACGATTTTGATGAAAATGGGGTCAAGGACATCGTTCTTGCTTATTACAATTATGGAATTCAATTTCCGCTTAGAGGATTTTCATGCTCTTCTCAACAAATACCGGAATTAAAAAGTAAGATTAAAAAATATGATTTATTTGCTTCTTTAGACGTGCAAGATGTTTATGGAGAAGTTAATTTAGAAAATGCCCTAAGACTACAAGCCAATTCATTTAAAAGTACAGTCTTGATAAACAAAAAAGGTAAGTTTTCAAATCAACCCTTACCATATGAAGCTCAGTTGTCATCTATTAATGATTTTATAATTGATGATTTTAATGAAGATGGAATAAAAGATATTTTGGCTGTAGGAAATTTATATAATGCAGAAATCGAAACCACAAGAAATGATGCAGGAAACGGAATACTTTTAATTGGTAATGGAGATGGGCGTTTTCATTCCAAATTAAGAAAAGAAACAGGCTTTTACGCTCCAAGTGATGCGAAAAAAATCATACCAATAACAATTAATAATAAAAGGGGGGTATTGGTAGGAAACAATAATGATTTATTGCAGTATTTTGAAACTAACAACCCATAAGACATGAATTTTAAGGTTTTGATTTATGTCTGTACAATTACCTTGTTCAGTTGTGCTAAACCTGAATATGATGTTGTAATTGTTGGTGGTGGGGCAAGTGGAATTACTGCCGCTATTCAATCATCAAGGCTCGGCTCCAAAACACTTTTAATTGAAAAAACAGATTGGTTAGGTGGGATGTTAACTTCGGCAGGGGTTAGCGCAATGGATGGAAATTATAATATGCCTGGCGGATTTATTAAAGAGTTTAGAGACAGCCTAGTCTCTTATTATGGATCTCTAGAAAATCTAAAAACAGGCTGGGTTAGTAATATAATGTTTGAACCTTCTGTTGGAAATAAAATTTTAAATTCTATTGCTCAAACACAGGACAATTTAGAGATTGTTTTTAATTCAAGTGTAAAAAAAATTGATAATAAAAAAGGTAATTGGGAGGTGACTTTAGATTCAAATAGTGATTTACCAAAAGTCACTTCAAAAATTCTTATAGATGCTACGGAGCTAGGAGATTTAATCCCCATACTTAACATCCCTTATTCAATTGGCATGGACTCTAATAGTCAATTTGCAGAAAAAATAGCTCCATTAAAGTCTAATAATATAATTCAAGATTTAACTTATGTAATGATTTTGAAGGATTATGGAAAAGACGTTACCATTAACGAACCTTTAAATTATAACAGAGAAGAGTTTTTGTGTTCCTATGATTCTAAGGAGTGTTTTAATTCAGATTTAAAACTTTGGTCAAAAGAAAATTTAATTTCTTACGGCAAACTTCCCAACGGGAAAATCATGATTAATTGGCCAATCTATGGAAATGATTATTATGTTAACTCTATAGAAATGAATGAAAGTGAAAGAGAATTTCATTACGAAAAAGCAAAGCAGAAATCTCTTAGATTTTTATACTTTATACAAACTGAGTTGAATTACAATAACTTATCGATTGACAAGCAAGAATTTTTAACAAAAGATGGGTTTCCAAAAATACCTTATTACAGAGAGTCTAGAAGAATTAAAGGGAAAGTTACTTTAAATTTGAATCATATTAAAGATCCATATTCTCATAAGTATTCCATTTATAAAACAGGGATTGCAGTAGGGGATTATCCAGTAGATCATCATCATAATGCTCATCCAAAATATAAAGAATTACCAAAATTAGATTTTTATCCAATACCATCTTATTCTGTTCCATTAGGAAGTTTGATTCCTGAGAATATTAATAATTTTATAGTCATTGAAAAATCTATTTCTGTCTCGAATCTTGTAAATGGAACAACTAGACTTCAGCCAGTAGTAATGCAAATTGGTCAAGCAGCAGCTATTTTAGCTTACTTAGCCGTTTCTGAGAATAAGAATATCGATAAAGTTAATATTAGAGAGGTTCAATTAGAAATTTTAAAAAATAAAGGATATATCCAGCCTTTCGTTGATGTAAATTTAGCTCATCCAAATTTTATAAGTTATCAAAAAATAGGGGCTTGTGGTATTTTAAAAGGTAAAGGAATTAATATTGGATGGGAAAATAAGACCTTATTTTACCCAGAAAATGATTTAAAAATTGAAGATTTAGATTTTAGTAATTATAATACTTATAAAAAACATCCTTTTCCAAAATCATTAACTATATCAAATATTTTAGATTGGGTAATTAAGATAAAAACAAATCAAAAATTAAATTATAATTCAGAATTTTTTTGGGAAGATTTAGGTTTAGATAAAAATGACTTGAATAAGACTATTAAAAGAGGAGAGTTTTCTGTTGTAATAGACAAATTACTTGATCCCTTCTCCTCATTCAATATTGATTTTGATGGTGAAATTATTAATAATGATTTATAAATCATTAATTTCACATAAATGAAAAAAGAAACATTTCTTTTGATTTTAAGAATAGGTTTTTCTCTGATGATTATAGCATACTTTATAAGAATCAAACAAGCAATTAACGACAACAAAAATGATTCTTTTTCTAAAAGCTCTGAAATTCATGAAGTTTTAGATTAATTTTTATATGGTAATAAGAGTAGCGAATAGCAAAGATGTAAGTAGAGTAGTTGAGATCACTAATGCTTGTGGAAATCACATGATTTCTCAAAATATTTTTCAGTGGGATAACAATTATCCAAATAAAGAAGTTTTTGATCAAGATGTTTTAGTAGATGCTTTATATGTCATTGAAAACAAGTCAGAAGTTTTAGGTTGTATATGTATTTCTATCAAAATAGATGATGTTTACAAAAACGTTAATTGGTTGACTCCAAATCATAAGAATGTTTACTTGCACAGGCTAGCTATTCATCCTGATTTTCAAGGACAAGGTCTAGCGCTCAAACTAATGGAATATGCCGAAGAATTTACTGTCAAAAAAAAATATAAATCTATACGTTTAGATACATTTAGTGGCAATCCAAAAAACAATAAATTTTATACTCTTCAAGGCTATACTAAATTGGAAAAAATCTTTTATAGAAATCAAAGTGATATGCCTTTCCATTGCTATGAAAAGATTTTATAATTTAATCACGTATTTTTGTACAAAATAGATTTATAATTAACGAAAGATTATCTTTCAATAAATAAGATGAAAAAGACAACGAGCTTTTTGAACATTGAACTAAAAGAAGGTAAAAAAATCTATTTTTCATCTGATAATCATCTTGGCGCGCCAAATCATAGCGATAGTATAATTAGAGAAAAAAGGTTTGTTAAATGGTTAGATTCTATTAAAGAAGATGCATCTTCAATTTTTTTACTTGGAGATTTATTTGATTTTTGGTTTGAATATAAAAAGGTAGTTCCTAAAGGATTTATTAGAGTTTTGGGAAAGCTTGCTGAAATATCCGATTCAGGAATTCCAATATATTTCTTTGTTGGGAATCACGATATGTGGATGGATGGATATTTTGAAGAAGAATTAAATATTCAGGTATTTCATAGTCCTCAAAAATTTAGCATAAACAGTAAAAATTTTTTTATTGGGCACGGGGACGGATTAGGACCTGGTGACAAAGGATTTAAAAGAATGAAAAAAGTTTTTAAAAGTTCAATTTCTAAATTCTTTTTTAGTTGGCTTCATCCAGACTTTGGAGTAAGAATAGCTCAATATTTATCTACTAAGAATAAATTATTATCGGGTGTTGATGATATTGAGTATAAAGGAGAAGACAAAGAATGGCTAGTACAATATTGTAAGAAAATTTTAACTAAAGAAAAGTTTGACTTCTTTGTTTTTGGACATAGACACCTTCCGTTGGATATTAAAATTTCAGACTTTTCTAAATACATAAATTTGGGAGATTGGATTTCTTATTTTTCTTATGCCGTTTTTGATGGTACTAATCTGGAATTAAAATTTCACAAAGACAAGGCCTAGTAATTTATGATAGAGAAATCAGACTCAGCATTAGAAAAAACAATTCTTGTTGGAATAATCACATTAAACCAATCCAAAAAAGTACTAGAAGAGTATTTAGATGAATTAAGTTTTTTAACCTTCACTGCTGGAGGGGAAGTAATTAAAAGATTTACCCAGAAAATGGATTCTCCCGATCCAAAACTTTTTTTAGGGAAAGGAAAAATGGAAGAACTAGCCTCTTACATTAAAAGACAAGAAATAAATTCAGTAATTTTTGATGACGAACTTACCCCCGCACAACAATTAAATATTGAGAAATTTTTAAAATGTAAAATTATAGATAGAACAGGCCTAATTCTGGATATTTTTGCCCAGAGAGCCAAAACTAGTTATGCAAGAAATCAAGTTGAGCTAGCTCAATATCAATATATACTACCAAGGCTTAAAGGTCTTTGGACTCACCTTGAAAGACAGAAGGGTGGAATTGGAATGCGTGGACCTGGTGAAACTGAAATTGAGACAGATAGAAGAATTGTTAGAAATAAAATTACTTTATTAAAAAAGAAGTTAGTATCAATCGACAAACAAATGTCTACCCAAAGAGGAAATAGAGGTTCTTTGGTTAGAGTTTCTCTTGTTGGATATACTAATGTTGGTAAATCTACATTAATGAATTCTCTTTCGAAAGCAGATGTTTTTGCAGAAAACAAGTTATTTGCTACTCTTGATACCACTGTAAGAAAAGTTGTTATTGAAAATATGCCATTTCTACTTACAGATACGGTTGGTTTTATTAGAAAACTTCCGACTCAGCTAGTAGATTCTTTTAAAAGTACTTTGACTGAAATTACGGAAGCAGATTTGTTGGTTCATGTAATTGATATTTCTCATCCAAATTATGATGACCACATAAAATCAGTAAATTTTATATTGAGTGAAATTGATGCTCATGAAAAACCAATATTAATGGTGTTTAATAAAACAGATAAATACCTTGAAAATAATGAAGCAGTAAAAGATAAGTTTGATATTGAATTTGAAGACAAGAGTTTAAAAACACTAAAGTCTACGCTTATAAAAGAATATAAAAACAGATCTTATTTTATTTCAGCTTTAAATAAACTAGATATAAATGATTTGAGAAAAGAACTTTATAAAAAAGTTAGAAAAATACATGTTACAAAGTTTCCTTACAATGCTTTTTTGTACCCTGATATTGATTGAAGATCTATATTAAGGCCTACTCCTAACACCTCTCTTATCTGCATTCTTTTAATTTCATTGTCATCGTAAACAAATTGAAATATAAGGTTGGTAGATATAAATTCGTTCACTTGCATAGAAACATTTAAAGTATAATCAAAATCAATATTTTTTGGCCTGTCTAAGTAATCTGAATACAAACTTAACCTGTTCTCTAGTATAATGTTTTCATATATTTCAGTTTTATAAAAAGAACGAATAGAAGCGCCAAGTTCAAATCTACTATTTCCATTATTTTTTACTCCAAAATAGGATTCGTTTTCAGCTAGGTTTTTGGTAAAAAATCTATTTACTAATATTAGTTTTCCAGTCATTGGAGCAATATTCACCCATAAGTTTTCATCTTTTTTCCAATATAATCCTACTCCAAGTTGAGTTGTTGCTGGGGAAAAAAACCTTGATTTTTCTGTTCTATTAGGGTTTCCGTTAGAGTCTTTACCAAAACGATAACCCTTCGCTAATTGAGTTTGAAAATTGAAAAAACTTGAATAACTCCATTTACCTATGAAATCATTATTAAACTTTTTACCAACTACTGAGTTGATTTCAACTCTATCATCTGTTTTTTTTAAAAATTCACTTCCGCTAATTTTATTTAGTCCAAAAGCACTTAATATTTTTGTGTCCCAAGCCCATCCATTATCATAATAACTAATGTTATAATTTATTTTAAGAGTTCCAGAAATACTGCTTTGACCACCAGAAGTCCAATTACTAAAACTAGACTGATTTACAAGAAAAACAGCTCTACCATTTTTTTTCCAATTAGAATCCACACTTAGGCTATCAATATTTTCTTGTGAAAAAATGAAGGAGCAAAAAATTAAAAGTAAAAAGGAATACAGAGAGTTCAAATCAGAATTAATTAATAGGTTTTTTAAATATTGGAACAGAGGAGCATGCTTCTCCAAACATTATTCTTTTGACAATAGGCTGAAGTCTATTGATTAGAAATGAATAGGATGATTTTGGAATAGACTTTTTAGAACAACCTTTAATAATTACCGATTTGTTTTTATACTCAGATAAATCTAAAGAGTAAATTAAATTTCTAATAATTATATGCTCCATTGCTTCTAAAGATCCAATGAAATTTTCAATATCATATTCCTTTAACGATTTTGATATAAGCATATATGCCCAATCTGGGATAATAGCATCATTGGAGCATTGAATAGAAATAAACATGCCTACGTATTGTTCCCAATTATGATTTTCAACAGATTTTCTAAAATCATTTTCAATTAAAATTAAATCATTTTTTAGCCAATTTTTTATGTCAAAAATAGATCTGGGGTTATTGGGAATTAATAAATCTAAATCAATAGTTTTTAAACTGCTATTCTCAATTTTATTTATAATTTCTCTTCCCATTTATAAAAACCCAAGTTCTAATTTTGCCTCTTCACTCATTAAGTCCCTGTTCCAAGGTGGCTCAAAGGTTAATTCCACTTTCGCCTCCTTAACCTCAGGCAAAGACCTTACTTTTTCTTCAACTTCAAGAGGCATAGATTCTGCTACTGGGCAATTAGGAGTAGTTAAGGTCATAATTACTTTTACATGATTGTCTTCATTGACAAAAACATCATAAATCAATCCAAGCTCATAAATATCAACAGGAATTTCTGGATCATAAATTGTTTTTAATGTTTTAACTATTTTTTCTCCTAGTTCGTTTGCATCCATTTTTTTAATTTTTATTTATTACTGTAAGCAATTGCATAATATTTCATTTGTTTAATCATTGACACTAACCCATTCGCTCTTGTTGGTGAAAGATGTTCTTTTAACCCAATTTCGTCGATGTATTTAAACTCAGAATTTAAAATATCTGAAGGAGTTTGATTAGAAAAAACCCTAAGCAAAATTGCAGCTATTCCCTTTGTAATTATAGCCTCACTGTCGGCAGAATAAAAAATTCTTCCATTTTTTAATTCTGCAAAAAGCCATAGTTTGCTTTGGCACCCTTTAATTAGATTAGCATCTATTTTATTTTTTGTGTCTATTAATTGAATTGATTTACCAAGCTCAATCATATACTCGTATTTTTCCATCCAGTCTTCAAAAAGAGAAAACTCGTCAACAATTTCTGCTTGAATTTCGTTTATTTTCATAGAAATAACTTGAATTTTAAAGATACGAATTAGCTCAACATAGAAATAGCTCTTTTCAAGGAGCTAAAAAGTATGTCAATTTCTTCTTTTGTATTATAAAAAGCTAAAGAAGCCCTAACCGTGCCTGAGATGCCGAAATGATCCATTATTGGCTGTGCGCAATGTTGACCTGTTCTTACAGCTACTCCAAATTTATCTAATAATGTGCCAATATCATATGCATGGATTCCTTCTATATTAAATGAAATTACACTCGTTTTATTTTCAGACTCTCCATAGATCTTAAGATTTGTTATGCTCTTAAGTTTTTCGGTAGCATAATCTAAAAGTGACGATTCGTATTTATGAATATTTTCAAGACCTAATTCATTTAAATAATCTATTGCCACTCCAAAAGCTATTGCCCCTGAAATATTTGGAGTTCCAGCTTCAAATTTATGTGGTAATTCGGCATAAGTAGTTTTTTCAAAAGTAACTTCAGATATCATTTCCCCTCCTCCTTGATAAGGTGGCATTTTTTGCAACCATTTTTCTTTTCCATATAGCATTCCAATTCCAGTTGGACCACATAATTTATGAGCAGAAGTAGTGTAAAAATCTACATCTAACTCTTGTAAATCAGGCTTAAAATGTGCGCTTGCTTGCGCTCCATCAACTAAAACTGCTGCTCCAACATTATGAGCTTTATTAATTATTTCTTTTATTGGATTTACAGTTCCTAATGCATTGGAAACATGATTTACAAAAACAAGTTTTGTTTTAGAATTTAATAGAGAATCATAAATATTTAGATTTAAATCTCCATTTTCATCAATAGGAATAATTTTAATTTTTACACCATTTCTTGCCGCCATCATTTGCCAGGGTACTATATTCGAATGATGCTCAAGTCCCGAAATAATTATTTCATCTTTTTCGTCAAGTATTTCTAAGAATCCATTTGCAACTAAATTTATTGAGTGAGTTGTACCTGATGTTAAAATAATTTCATGTGATTTTTTTACATTAAAATGATTTTGAATTTTGATTCTAGCCCCTTCATATGCATCTGTTGCCTCTTGGCTTACAGAATGCACTCCTCTGTGAATATTGGAATTATAATTTTTGTAATAATCAGAAATAGAATCTATTACTTGTATTGGTTTTTGAGAAGTGGCCGCATTGTCTAGATAAACAAAATTATAACCGTTTACTTTTCTTTTAAGTATAGGAAAATCAGCTCTTATTTTTTTTATATCAAACACCATTATTTATAAATCAAACCCTAAGCTTACACCTAGTTTTTTTGCGATTATATTTTTAACTCTAATTTTTAATTCTGGAATCTTAACACTTTCCAAAACATTATTTGCAAAAGCATATGTTAGTAATGCTTTAGCTTCTTTTTTAGGGATTCCTCTAGCTCTCAAATAAAACAAAGCATCTTGATCTAATTGACCAATTGTACATCCATGAGAACATTTAACGTCGTCTGCAAAAATCTCTAATTGAGGCTTAGAATTGATGGTAGACTTATTATCTAAAAGAATATTGTTATTTTGTTGAAATGCATTTGTTTTTTGAGCTATTTTATCCACAATTATTTTTCCATTAAATACTCCGGTAGATTTGCCCGAATATATCCCCTTGTAGTCTTGGTGGCTTTCACAGTTTGGATTAGCATGGTGGACTAGTGTGTGGTGATCTACTAGTTGGTCGTAATCGATTATTGTTACTCCATTCATAGTAGAATTAATAGAACTATCTTTTTGAAAGAAATTTAAATTATTTCTGGTTAATTTCCCTCCAAAAGAAAAAGTATGAACTTTAACATCACTATTCCTTTTTTGTGATATATATGTATTGTCAACTAAGCTTGATGTAACTACATCATTTTGAATTTTATAATAATCTATGTTTGCATTTTTTTCTGCAAAAATTTCTGTTACAGAGTTTGTGAAAATCGGGTTGACTGTAAGGCTTTGATGACTTTCAATTATTTCAACCTCTGCACCTTGCTCAACAACAACTAAATTTCTTGGTTGTAGCATTAGAGCAGCTTCGTTTCCAGTGGCAAAATGAATTATTTCAATAGGTTTTTCTAACACGGTGTTTTTAGGAATGTGCACGTATGCTCCTTCTTTTGAAAACGCAGTATTTAAACATGTCAAAGAGTCCTCGAGGTTAGCAGATTTATTAAAATATTTTTCTATAATTTTAGCATATTTAGGTTTGCTTAATGCAGCGGACATTATACAAATATCTAATCCATCGTGACTAGTTTGAGATAAAAAAGGGTCAAAAAATCCATCTACAAAGATTAATTTGTGAGTCTCTATGTTATCAATAAAGTAGTCTTTTACTTTTTTAAAATCAATTACATTTTTTTTCTTTGAAAAAACAGTATAATCTTCTTTAATAATTCTGTTTAAAGAAGTGTATTTCCAATTTTCTAGTTTTTTGTTAGGAAACCCTAGCTCTTCAAACTTCTTAATGGCATTTGTTCTTATATTATGTATATCCGAATGGATATCAATGTCTAATTCAAAAGCTAAAAATGAGGATATTAATTTTTCTGTTAATTGCATTTTAAAATTTTATTTGATCCAATCGTATCCTTTTTCTTCTAGCTCATGCGCAAGTTCCTTGCCTCCAGATTTAACAATTTTGCCTTCATGTAAAACATGCACATAGTCAGGAATAATATAATCTAAGAGTCTTTGATAATGTGTAATTACAATTATAGCGTTACTTTTATTTTTCAGTTTATTAACTCCATTAGCAACAATTTTTAAAGCGTCTATATCTAAGCCAGAATCTGTTTCGTCTAAAATAGATAGGCTAGGTTCTAACATTGCCATTTGAAAAATTTCATTTCTTTTTTTTTCACCTCCTGAAAATCCTTCATTAAGTGATCTTGATAAAAATTTAGAATCAATTTCAAGAAGAGCTGCTTTTTCTCTAATTTTTTTTAGCATTTTATTTGCTGGCATATCACTTTCTCCTCTTGCTTTTAAATTAGAATTAATAGAGGTTTTTATGAAGTTGGTCACAGTAATTCCAGGAATTTCAATTGGATATTGGAAAGATAGAAAAATACCTTTATGCGCTCTTTCTTCAGGAGCTAGCTCTATTATGTTTTCCCCTTTAAATAAGATGTCTCCCTTAACAACATCATAAGACTCATTTCCTGCAATAGCAGCTGACAGAGTACTTTTTCCGGAACCATTAGGTCCCATTATGGCATGGACTTCACCAGCTCTAACATTTAAGTTTATTCCATTTAAGATTGCCTTTCCCTCAATACTAACATGTAAATTATCTATTGTCAACATATATTATATATTTAATTATCCTACAGAACCTTCTAAGGAGATTTCTAATAATTTTTGTGCTTCTACAGCAAATTCCATTGGTAGGTTATTTAAGACCTCTTTACTAAACCCATTTACAATTAATGCAATGGCTTTTTCAGTATCAATTCCTCTCTGATTGCAGTAGAATATTTGATCTTCTCCAATTTTACTAGTTGAAGCTTCATGCTCTACCATTGCGGTATTATTTTTCACCTCTATGTAAGGAAAAGTATGAGCTCCGCACTTGTTACCCATGAGTAAAGAATCACATTGAGAGAAATTTCTAGCATTTTCTGCTCTTGGGTTAACTTGAACTAACCCTCTGTAGCTATTTTGAGATTTACCAGCTGAAATTCCTTTTGAAATAATAGTACTTTTAGTATTCTTCCCAATATGGATCATTTTAGTTCCGGTATCTGCCTGTTGGTAATTATTTGTAACAGCAATTGAATAAAATTCTCCGATACTATTATCCCCTTTTAAAATACAGGATGGGTACTTCCAGGTTACGGCAGATCCTGTTTCAACCTGAGTCCAAGAAATTTTAGAATTTGTATGACATATTCCTCTTTTAGTAACAAAGTTGTAGACCCCTCCTTTTCCATTTTTATTTCCAGGATACCAATTTTGAACGGTAGAATATTTAATTTCCGCATTATCTAAAGCGATTAGTTCTACAACCGCGGCATGAAGCTGGTTTTCGTCTCTAGACGGAGCAGTACATCCTTCTAAATAACTGACATAACTACCTTCGTCAGCGATAACTAATGTTCTTTCAAATTGTCCAGTTCCTGCTTGATTAATTCTAAAATAAGTAGATAATTCCATCGGACACCTTACCCCTTTTGGGATATAGCAAAAGGATCCATCTGAAAATACAGCAGAATTTAATGCGCTATAAAAGTTGTCTTTTCTAGGAATTACACTTCCTATGTATTTTTTTACAAGGTCAGGATATTCTCTTATCGCTTCAGAAATAGAACAAAATATAATTCCTTTTTTAGAAAGAGTTTCTCTAAAAGTGGTTGCTACCGAAACAGAATCAACTACAATGTCAACTGCAACTCCTGCTAATTTTTTTTGTTCATTTACTGAAATTCCAAGCTTTTCAAATGTTTTTAATAATTCCGGATCTACTTCATCTAAACTTTCATACTTATCTTTTGATTTAGGAGCAGAATAATAAGATATTTCTTGAAAATCAGGCTTAATATATTTTACATTTGACCATTCTGGTTCTTTCATTTTCTTCCAAGACCTGTATGCTTCTAGCCTCCATTCTGTCATCCAGTTTGGCTCTTCCTTTCTTTTAGAAATTGCTCTGACTACGTCTTCACTTAATCCTTTTGAAAAAGTATCAGCATCAATTTCCGTAACAAACCCATATTCATATTCTTGAGTTTCTAATTCTTTTTTTAATTCCTCTTCCGTATAAGCCATTTTATATATTTTTTATAATGAAAAACTTTCTCCACATCCACACGTTCTACTAGCATTAGGGTTATTGAAAACAAAACCTTTACCGTTTAAACCACCTGAAAATTCAAGAGTAGTCCCAATAAGGTATAGAAAACTCTTATTATCGACAATAATTTTCACTCCATTGTCTTCATATATTTTATCTTCTGAACCTTTAAGATGGTCAAAATTTAAATCATATGAGAGACCAGAGCATCCTCCACTCTTAACTCCTACTCTAACGTAATCTGATGAGCTGTCAAAGCCATCTGCTTCCATTAGTTTTTTTACCTCAATTTTTGCTTGTTCCGAAACTTTTATCATGATATAGTAAAAATCTAATACTGTGCAAATATAACTTATTTGTCATTCTTTTCCATATAGAGATTGCAAATAGTTGTATTTTAGACCTATCCTAAATTATTACGTTAAATAATTTGGACAATTAATATATATTTGAAAAAAAATAATTTTTGAGTCAAAAAAACAACAATTCACAACTAACTAAACTTGCTGATTTGGGAGAGTTTGAGGTTATAAATCACATAACTAAAGATTTTGTAATTCAAAATGATTCGACAATTGAGGGTATTGGGGATGATGCTGCAGTGTTAGATTTTAATAATAAACAAGTTGTGGTTTCCAGTGATATGCTTGTGGAGGGTATCCACTTTAATTTAAGCTATATGCCCTTGAAACATTTAGGGTATAAATCTGTTGTCGCAAATCTTTCCGACATATATTCTATGAATGCAAATTGCACTCAAATAACAGTAAATATTGCCGTTTCAAATAGGTTTTCATTGGAATCTTTAGATGAATTGTATTTTGGAATAAATGCAGCATGTAAAAAATATGGAGTAGATTTAGTTGGAGGAGACACCACTAGTTCTAATAAGGGATTAATAATTAGTATTACTGCAATTGGGTCTGTCGATTCAAAATCCGTGGTTAAAAGATCAGGAGCTAAAATAAACGATTTAATTGTGTTGAGCGGAGACATAGGTAGTGCATATTTAGGTCTTCAGGTTTTAGAAAGAGAAAAAGAAGTGTTTAAAGTAAATCCCAGAAATCAGCCAGATTTATCAAAATATAGCTATATAATACAAAGACAATTAAAGCCAGAGGCAAGAAAAGATGTGATAGGTTTTTTTGAAAGTGTAAAGTTGACTCCTACATCAATGATTGATGTTAGCGACGGCTTATCTTCTGAAATAATGCATATATGTCTACATTCGAAAGTAGGATGTGATATTTATGAAGATAAAATTCCAGTTAGTGATGAGCTTATGTCCTCTTGTGAGGAGTTTAACCTTAATTCCACTACTGTCGCGCTAAGTGGAGGAGAAGATTATGAACTTCTGTTTACAATTAATCAAGAAGATTATGATAAAATTAAGAATAGCAATGATTTTACTGTTATTGGTCATATCACTGATTTAAAAAAAGGCAATAATTTAATTACTAAAGCTCAGCAAAGCATACCAATTACCTCCCAAGGATGGAAATCATTTTGAATTCATTAATGATTCTATTTCTTCTATTTCGATAGGAATATTTTTCATAAGGTTAATAGGATTTCCATTTTCTTGAACAATTACATCATCTTCTAATCTAATTCCAAACCCCTCTTGTTGAATGTAAATTCCAGGCTCTACAGTAAAAACATTATTTGCTTGAATTGGAAGATTAATGTCCCCATAATCATGGGTGTCTAGTCCCAAGTGATGAGAGGTGCCATGGGTAAAATATTTTTTATAAGCAGGGTTTAGTTTAGTTTGATTTTGAACATCTGATTTATCTAATAGACCAAGTTTTAATAATTCTGAGCACATAATTTTACCGACTTCAGAATGATGTTCTCTCCACAAAACCCCAGGTTTTAATAATGACGTAGCTTCATTTTTTACATTTAAAACTGCTTGATAAACTTCTTTTTGTCTACTATTAAATTTTCCTGAAACAGGAATAGTCCTAGTCATATCACTTGAATAATTGGCATATTCAGCTCCAACATCTAATAAAATTACATCACCATCCTTACACTGATTGTTGTTTTCGATATAATGGAGAATATTGGAATTAGCTCCAGATGCAATAATAGGGCTATATGCAAATTTTCTCGATCTGTTTTTTAAAAATTCATGAGAAAACTCAGCTTCAATTTCATATTCCCAAACACCAGGTTTTACAAAACTTAAAACTCTTCTAAATCCTTTTTCAGTTATATCACATGCTTTTTTAATTAGCTCTATTTCAATAGAGTCTTTTACAGCTCTTAATTGTTGCAAAATAGGATTACTTCTTTCAATTTTCTTGTTAGAATATTTTTTTTGAATCCACTTATTGAATCTAGCTTCTCTAGTTTCAGTCACTACTTTAGCTCTGTAATGCTCGTTATTATTAGTATAAATATTTTCAACGGATGAAATTAATTTTTCAGTAATATTTTCTAAGTCCTCAAGCCAATGTACTGTTTTGACTCCAGATATTATAAAAGCCTTTTTTGCACAAATTTTTTCTCCTTCCCAATGAGTCAATGTTGAATTAGGTTTTATTAAAAATAGAATTTCTTTAGTTTCTGAGTTATTCTCATTTTTGAACAACAGTAAAATACTCTCTTCCTGATCAATTCCTGACAAATAAAAAAAATCTCTATGTTGTTCAAATGGAAGAGTAGTATCAGCACTAACAGGATATAAATCATTAGAATTAAAAAATGCTATACTTTTAGGCTTCATTTTTTCTATAAAATTCCTTCTATTTTTTATAAATAATGATTTATTAATTACATCGTATTTCATATTTTTTTATTAAAATTTAAATATAGTATATTAAATATTTCTAATTTTAGTTAACATTAAATTTTATAATATGAAAAGTCTATTTAAAACTTTCTTTCTTTTTAGTTCTCTTATAATCTTCTCTCAAACTAGCACAACCTCCAGTCAAGTTATGGAGGGGTTGATTTTGCAAAAAAAATTAATGGATAATTCAATTGTAAAAAATATAAAATTTGAAAACATAGGGCCTAGTATTATGAGTGGACGAGTTTCTGATATTGAAGTCAATCCATTAAACCCTAAAGAATTTTACGTAGCTTATGCATCTGGTGGCCTATGGTATACTAAAAACAACGGGAATACATTTGAGTCTATTTTTGACAATGCAAACACTCAAAATATTGGTGATTTTGATGTAGATTGGATCAATAACATTATAGTTGTTGGCACAGGAGAAAACAACTCCTCAAGATCTTCTTATGCAGGAATTGGAATTTTAAAATCAACTGATAAGGGGAAAAACTGGGAAAATATTGGGCTTACAGACTCTCACCATATTGGCAGAGTAATGATTAATCCAAACAATTATAATGAAATAGTTATTGGGGTAATAGGTCATTTATATTCTAAAAACTCTCAAAGAGGTGTTT
Organism: Cryomorphaceae bacterium BACL29 MAG-121220-bin8; assembly: GCA_905181705.1. Taxonomy (GTDB): domain Bacteria; phylum Bacteroidota; class Bacteroidia; order Flavobacteriales; family Flavobacteriaceae; genus MAG-121220-bin8. The sequence goes on from CAJIYP010000004.1 coordinate 36,277, forward strand.
TTAAAACAAAAAATGGAGGGAAGACCTGGGAAAAAACTCTCTACATTAATGATGATACAGGGGTAATTGATTTAGATGTTGACCCAGATAATTTTAATATTCAATTTGCAACTTCTTGGCAAAGAGATAGGTCCTCATGGAATTTTAATGGAAACGGAGATAAGTCAGCCATTTATAAGTCAAATGATGCTGGAGATAGCTGGAATCTTATTTCAACTAAAGAAAGTGGTTTCCCAACAGGTAAGGGTGTAGGAAGAATAGGCATCTCTATTTTTGATAAAACTACAATTTATGCTATTGTAGACAACCAATTTAGAAGACCAAAAATCAAAACAGTAGATAAAAAAGGAATTGATAAAAATGAATTTGAGAACATGTCCTCAATTGATTTTAATAAACTTAACGATTTGGATTTAAATAAGTTTTTAAATAACAATGGTTTTCCAAAAAAATACGATGCAATTAAAGTCAAAGAGCTTGTAAAATCAAAAGAAATCCATCCCAAAGAACTTAAGTATTTTTTAGAAGATGCCAATACAGTAATGTTTGAAACACCTATAATTGGAGCGGAAGTTTACGCTAGTAATGATGGCGGACTGAATTGGATTAAGAAAAACTCTAAATATTTAGGTAATTTATACAATACTTATGGATATTATTTTGGAAGAATCCATGTCTCACCTGTTAACAAGCAACATGTATATATATATGGAGTACCTATTTTAAAATCTTTAGACGGAGGGGTTACTTATGATTCTATAGATTTTGATAACGTTCATGCTGATCACCACGATTTATGGATTAACCCTAATGATTCAGACCACCTAATTAATGGAAACGACGGAGGGGTTAATATGAGTTATGATGGAGGGAAAAACTGGACAAAACTTAATCAGCCAAACGTTGGCCAATTTTACGCTATTAATGTTGACAATGCTAAACCATATAATGTTTATGGAGGTTTACAAGATAATGGGGTTTGGATGGCAAAAAATTCATCTAAAGAAAGTTTAAGTTGGCATCAGTCAGGTCACAATAATTGGACCTCTATAATGGGAGGAGATGGTATGCAAATTCAAATCGATAAAAGAGACTCAAATATCATATATACTGGCTCTCAGTTTGGTGTTTATTATAGATTAGATAATAATTCTCAAAAAAGATATTTTATTAAGCCTAAGCATGATCTGGGAGAAAAAAAATTAAGATTTAATTGGCAAACTCCCATACTGCTTTCTCCACACAATCAAGATATTTTATATATGGGGAGTAATAAATTACATATTTCATTAAATAAAGGAGATGACTGGTCGTTTGATTCGAAAGATTTAACAAAAGGGTTGAAAAAAGGAAATGTACCTTACGGAACACTGACGGCAATAGACGAATCTATATTTAAGTTTGGCAAAATTATAGTTGGTTCTGATGACGGATTGATAAACCTTACAAATGACGGAGGTAATACTTGGAAATTAATTTCTGGTGAACTGCCTAAAAACTTGTGGGTTAGTAGAGTGACTTTTTCTAAACACAAAAAAAATAGAATTTTTGTTTCATTAAATGGGTATAGATATGATGATTTTAATTCCTATTTATATGTTAGCGAGGATAATGGATCTAGTTGGAGGTCAATAAAAAACAACATGCCAATTTCACCAGTCAATGTAATTAAAGAAGATCCTTATTACGAAAACTTAATTTACGTTGGAACCGATAATGGAGCATATATGAGTTTCGATATTGGAAAAACCTGGCAACCTTTTGCAAATGGTCTTAACAAAGCAGCAGTTCATGATATAGTCATTCAAAAAGAAGAAAAAGATTTATTGTTAGGCACACACGGAAGGTCAATATATAAAACCAATTTACAAGATATTTACAATTATGTAGACAACATATCTAAAAGTAATGATGGTATTGTTTTTAACATAGATGACAGGGTGCGTTGTGTTAGATGTGGAACCAAACGAAATAGTTGGGACAATTATATTGATGAAAAATTAAAATTCACTTTGTTCTCTGAAAGAAATCAAGAAACTAGTTTAAAATTATATCAAAATGGAATTAAAGTACATGAAAAAGTAGTTGATTTGGAAAAGGGATTTCAGGAAATAGAATTGGATTCATATTATTCAAACAAAACAATTAAATCAGTTTTTAAAAACAACAAAAATTCTGATCTGATTAAAACGGAAAGCGGAAAATACTATTTTAATAAAGGAGAATATAATTTAAAAATTGGGAACTATTCAGAATCATTCCAAATTAAATAAATATTTAAATTATTGTTATAATAGTAACACTTCATGACCTAAATTTGTAACACTAAAAGAGTAAACTTATTTTTTTATGAGCATAAAATTAGGTTCTTCAATAATGCGTAAAGTAGCTATGGCTATTTCGGGATTATTTTTAATAATTTTTTTAACACAACACTTTGTAATTAATATAACATCCGTTTTTAGTGAAGAAATTTTTAATATGTTTTCACATTTTATGGGTAATAATTTTTTAGTACAATTTATTGCTCAGCCAGTTTTGATTGTTGGAGTCCTGTTTCATTTCATTATGGGCTTTTATTTAGAATGGCAAAATCGTTCTGCTAGATCAGTTCAATACGTGGTGTATAAAGGTAGCGCAAATTCATCTTGGATTTCTAGAAATATGATAGTCTCTGGTGCTGTGGTGCTATCATTTCTCGTTCTTCATTTTTATGATTTTTGGATTCCTGAAATGAAATATAAGTATGTTGATATTTTGCCTGAGGACCCTAATAGATATTATGAAGAGCTGGTTCACAAGTTTAAAGACCCGATCAAGGTTTCGTTGTATTGCATTTCCTTTTTATTTCTTGCTTTGCATTTGCTACATGGTTTTGCATCATCCTTTAAATCTTTAGGAACAGCTAGTAAATATTACTCAACCATCAGCCTTATTACTAAGGTCTATGCTATAGGGATTTCATTAGGCTTTTGTTTTATTGCTATTTTTCATTTAATTGGTAACTTTGTAACACATTAGCGATATTATATATATGATAATAAATTTCATTTATAATTTTTTTATTGAGCTAATTAATAATTTTATAAGCTCTGTAAATAATATTATTTACAATTTGTTTAGTGTTATTTTATGTGTTACTTTTATGTTGTATAATTTTTTGATATATTAGATATCTTTTGTAACCCTTTTTTCTATGAATAGAATAACTTATTCCCTTAATTACAGAAAGCCAAAGGAAAACTACCGTGCTGATGATGAGCTTGTAATATGTTTAAGATATTTTCACAAATTCGGATCAAATAATAAAGGAAAAATAATAAAAAAAAGTACAGGTATTAAATGTAAGCTTTCAGATTGGGATATTGATTGGCACAAGAATACTGAAAGATTTCCTATCAAAAATTCTGATAAATTGTTTTCTAAAAAAAATAAATTATTAAAGAAAAAAGTTAAAGAATTTCAATTTTTTATTTCTAATCTTGATTCAATTAATACTGTTTCTAAACCTAAACTTTGTTCTAAAGTTCCATTAGGTCCTATTGCTGATCAATGGACCTCTCATAAAAATAATATTAGACTCGTTAGCCCTGCAAACAAAAGACTCATAGATATCATTGTAGTTGGTACTGGTTTAGCTGGTGGTTCCGCTTCTGCTACCTTAGCTGAACTTGGATACAATGTTAAGTCTTTTTGTTTTCAAGATTCACCTAGAAGGGCACATTCTATTGCAGCGCAAGGAGGAATTAATGCCGCTAAAAATTATCAAGGTGATGGAGATTCCACATACCGTTTATTTTATGATACTGTAAAGGGGGGTGATTACAGATCTAGAGAATCTAATGTATATAGATTAGCCGAGGTTTCTACTAATATTATTGATCAATGTGTGGCTCAAGGCGTTCCATTTGCTAGAGAATATGGTGGTTTGTTAGACAATAGATCTTTTGGTGGTGTTTTAGTTTCTCGAACTTTTTATGCAAAAGGTCAAACAGGTCAGCAATTACTTTTAGGAGCTTACTCAGCTATGAACCGTCAAATAGCTAGAGGCAAAATTAAAATGTATAATCGTCATGAAATGCTTGATATTGTAAAGGTTGATGGCAAAGCACGTGGTATTATAACTAGAAATTTAATTAATGGGAAGATCGAGCGTCATTCAGCACATGCTGTTGTTATAGCCTCAGGAGGTTATGGAAACTTATTTTTCCTGTCCACTAACGCAATGGGAAGTAATGTCTCTGCCACTTGGAAAATACATAAAAAAGGAGCTTATTTTGCTAATCCTTGTTTCACTCAAATTCATCCAACTTGTATTCCTGTTTCTGGTGATCATCAATCTAAATTGACTTTAATGTCTGAATCTCTTAGAAATGATGGCAGAATATGGGTGCCTAAAACTATGGCCGATGCTAAATCTATAAGAGATGGTGAAATTAAGCCTACCGAACTTTTAGAGAATCAAAGAGATTATTATTTAGAAAGAAGATATCCTGCTTTTGGAAATCTTGTCCCAAGAGATGTTGCCTCAAGAGCCGCTAAAGAACGTTGTGATGCCGGATATGGTGTTAATAAGACTGGGGAAGCAGTTTATTTAGATTTTGAAGCAGCTATAATTAGATATGGAACTGAAAAAGCTCACTTGAAAGGTTTAGACGAAAATGATGACGAATTAGTTAAAAAGTTAGGAAGAGAAGTGATTAAATCTAAATATGGTAATTTATTTCAGATGTATGAAAAAATAGTAGATCAAAATCCTTATAATACTCCTATGATGATTTATCCAGCTGTTCATTATACAATGGGTGGAATATGGGTAGATTATAACCTAATGACAACAATACCGGGATGTTTTGCTATCGGTGAAGCTAATTTTTCAGATCATGGTGCGAATAGACTTGGAGCTTCAGCTTTAATGCAGGGATTAGCTGATGGATATTTTGTTTTGCCTTACACAATTGGAGATTACCTCGCAGATGATATTAGAACAGGACCAATCCCAACTGACCTTCCGGAATTCGATGATGCTGAGGAATCAGTAATTAATAAAATAACATGTTTATTGGAAAATCAGGGCTCTAAGACAGTTGATCATTACCATAAAATTCTAGGAAAAATTATTTGGAATAAATGTGGCATGTCTAGAAATGAAAAAGAATTAAAAGAAGCAATTGTTGAAATTCAAAATTTAAGAAAAGATTTTTATAAAAATGTTTTTGTTCCAGGAACTAATGAATCATTTAACGAGCCTTTGGCAAAAGCACTTAGAGTAGCTGATTTTTTAGAGCTAGGAGAGTTATTTGCTAAAGATGCTTTAGACAGAACAGAATCATGTGGAGGACATTTTAGAGAAGAATCACAGACACCGGAAGGTGAAGCCATGCGAGATGATAAAAATTTCACATTTGTTTCTGCTTGGGAGTACAAAGGAAATCCAAGTAATGCAAAATTACATAAGGAGCAGCTGTCCTATGAGAATATTGAACTAAAAACCAGATCATATAAATAATTATGAAGTTGAAATTGAAAATATGGAGACAGGAAAATTCCAAATCTAAAGGTAAAATGGTTTTATATGATATTGATAATGTATCTCCTGACATGTCTTTTCTAGAAATGATGGATGTTCTTAATGAAGAATTAATGATTAAAGGAATTGATCCAGTCGCTTTTGATCATGATTGTCGTGAGGGAATTTGCGGTTCTTGTTCAATGTTTATAAACGGGGAAGCTCATGGTCCAGATAGATATGTGACAACATGCCAGTTGCATATGAGAAAATTTAAAGATGGTGATACAATTTATATCGAACCTTTTAGAGCTAAAACCTTTCCTGTTATTAAAGATTTGGTGGTTGACAGAACAGCTTTTGACAGAATTCAACATTCAGGTGGTTTTATTTCTGTTAATACATCTGGAAACACTCAAGATGCTAATTCAATACCTATTGAAAAAGCTAATGCAGATAAAGCATTTGATGCGGCGACATGTATTGGATGTGGAGCTTGCGTTGCCACTTGTAAGAACTCAAGTGCAATGCTATTTGTTTCTGCAAAAGTTTCTCAGTTTGCTCTTCTCCCTCAGGGAGAGGTAGAAGCAACTGACAGAGTTATAAATATGGTAAAACAAATGGATGAGGAAGGTTTTGGAAATTGCACTAATACAGGAGCTTGTCAAGTAGAATGTCCAAAAGGAATATCACTAGATAATATTGCTAGGATGAATAGAGAGTTAGTAAAAGCTCAATTAAAAAAATAAATCTAGTCTAAAATTATTTTTTCTTCCAATATCCAATTAGCCCTGATGCTAATTTCTTCATTAAAATGATATGTTTTTTCTGGGGAAATACGTTTTAAAAAACTTCCAGTATCCCACTTTTTATTTTTATTTTTATCGATTATTACTTTTAAATAATATTTTGATGGAACTAAATTTTCAAAAACACATGGATCTTTATCTGACTCTAATATTTTTTCTCTCAATACCTCCTCATCAAGATTGGTTAATTGAACTATAATTGGATAGGTGTTTTTGTTTTGAATACCAAGTTTAATTTTTCCATAATCAGATCTGCTTTTAGTTGAAAAACTATAGTTTAAAGTATCGTTTGTAGACCCTAAAAAGTCATTTAAAGCATTAGGAAATAACGATAAGTTATATTCATCATTAGGGAGCATTTCGAAATCAAAAACGATATCTAGATTATTTTTATCGATTTTAGTTTTGAATTGTACAGGGATAGAATCTTTATTGACAAGAAAAATAAGATCATTGTTTATGTTTAAAATTGGGATATTACTATATAATTTAAATTTATCATTAAGTTCAATTGAACCATCTTCAGAGGGAGAAATAATTAAGGAATCTTTTTCTTTTTCTTTATACTTAATAGTATAAAAATCTTTGTTTCCATTACTTTTTACAAGAAAACGTAATGAGTCGTATTTAATATTACTAAACCAATAATTTAAAGTATCGGTTTCTTTATTTTTTGTTATAATGGATTTAAAGTTGTTGTTAAAGCTATCAATGAGTTCAATCTTAACATCATTATAATTCCCTCTGAAACCAAATCCTATTTTATTTTTGGTATCTATAAAGGGTTTAGAACTCTTAAACGCAAGTTCCTCTTTAAAAATTTCAATATCAAGTTCATTAGAACTGGGAATAGTTATATAATCTTTTAAAAAACCGATTTCTTCTAAACCAGGATCAAACTTGTAATTATTATTCAAATCATTTAATGCTACTAGAAGGTATTTCCCTTGTCTTAGATTACTTATTTCAAAATAAGTACTGTCTAGTGTACTTCCTACATAAACTGGCAGAGAATTATAAATTATAGAATCTGAGTAATTTTCATCTATTGGATATAACATTGTACTAATAAATTTATCAGACTCTCTTTTAAAAGCATTTTTAATATTACCAGAAATTTTTAAAGAGTCTATATAATCTCCGGTTGAAAAAACATATTTGAAGTTGGATAAAATATTCCCCTCGTTATTATCAATTACACTTTGTCCAAAGTTGAATACATAAGTGATGTTTTTTGGCAAATTCTCATTTATATCTATTTGAATATATTTTGAAGCTCCCGACTGAGGTGATATTGAGTATAAGCTTTTCTCAATTGGAGGCGACACAACCAATTGTTTTCTAAAATCTTTTAACTTAATGTATTCGTCAAAAAATAAGCGAATTCTTTTTTCATTAAAATTAATAGAATTTTCTTTGGGTTCGGCATTAATTAATACTGGCGGACTTTCATCCTCTGGACCACCTTCAGGAATTCCTCTTTTTGCACATTGTGTAAGAAAAAGACAAAAAAAGATAATTAAAAAGATTTTAGTGTTGTTCATGAAACATTTAAATCTTTTCTAAATTAATAAATATTTTAACCTATTTCTATTAAAATAATATAAATAGAAATTATTAAAATATAACTACTATTTTTGTTGATATGACATCTGAAGAAAAATTTAAAAAAGTCGTCTCTCACGCAAAAGAATATGGATTTGTTTTCCAATCAAGTGAAATTTATGATGGTTTAAGTGCAGTTTACGATTACGGTCAAAACGGAACAGAACTTAAAAATAATATAAAAGATTATTGGTGGAAAGCAATGGTTCAGCTAAATGACAATATAGTTGGCATTGATTCCTCTATTTTAATGCATCCAACAATTTGGAAAGCGTCTGGACATGTAGATGCGTTTAATGACCCTTTAATTGACAATAAAGACTCTAAGAAAAGATATAGGGCAGATGTTTTAATTGAAGATTTTATTGCAAAAACGGAGTCCAAGGTCAAAAAAGAAATTTTAAAAGCTAAAAAAAAGTTTGGAGATAAATTTGATAAACAACAATTTTTAGAAACAAACAATAGAGTCGTTCACTATCAGAATAAGATAAAATCTATTCATAATGATTTTTCTAAGGCATTAGAAAATGACGATTTAATTGGTATGAAAAAAATAATTGATGATTTAGAAATAGCTTGTCCAGTTTCTGGTTCCAAAAACTGGACAGAAATTAAACAATTTAATTTAATGTTTGGAACAAAATTAGGTGCATCCTCTGAATCTGCAATGGATCTTTACTTGAGGCCTGAAACCGCTCAAGGAATTTTTGTTAATTTTTTAAATGTTCAGAAAACAGGCAGACTAAAAATTCCCTTTGGAATAGCCCAAATTGGCAAAGCATTTCGCAATGAAATAGTTGCTCGTCAATTTATCTTTAGGATGAGAGAGTTTGAGCAAATGGAAATGCAATTTTTTATAAAGCCAGGAACTCAAAAAGAGTGGTACATAAAGTGGAAAGAAGACAGAATGAAATGGCATTTGTCCTTAGGTTTAGGTAAGGAAAATTATAGGTTTCATGATCATGAAAAATTAGCTCATTATGCTGATGCTGCCTGCGATATTGAATTTAATTTTCCTTTTGGATTTAAAGAATTAGAAGGAATTCATTCAAGAACAGATTTTGATTTATCAAATCATGAAAAGTTTTCTTCTAAAAAATTAAAATATTTTGATTCTAATGATAATGAAAGTTATATTCCATACGTATTAGAAACTTCCATCGGAGTAGATAGAATGTTCCTAGCTGTTTTTTCGAACTCTCTGTGTGATGAAAAATTAGAGGACGGATCTTCTCGAACAGTTCTTAAGTTACCAGCTATTTTAGCTCCTGTTAAAGCAACGATTTTACCTTTACTAAAAAAGGATGGTTTACCTGAAATTGCGAAGGGTTTAGTTGAAAAATTAAAAACAGAATATAGGGTTTCATATGACGAAAAAGATGCTATTGGCAGAAGATATAGAAGGCAAGATGCTCTTGGCACCCCTTTTTGTATTACAATAGATCATCAGTCAAAAGAAGACAATACTTTTACTTTGAGAGAAAGAGATTCAATGATTCAGGAAAGATTAAATTTTGATGAATTATTAAAAAAAATAGATTCTGCTGTTTCTATTAAATCTTGGATATAAATTAAAATGAAAATTTTTTCTTATAATGTTAACGGAATTAGAGCTGCGATTAAAAAAGGTTTTTTGGAATGGTTAAATGAATATGGTCCAGACATAATATGTATCCAAGAAATAAAAGCCAATACAGATCAATTAGATTTAGATTTATTTAGTAAAATAGGGTATAAATATAATTATTGGTTTTCTGCACAAAAAAAAGGTTATAGTGGAGTTGCTGTTCTATCTAAGCATAAACCAATATCTGTTTGTTATGGTACGGGAATTGAGCACATGGACTTTGAGGGGAGAAATTTAAGATTAGATTTTGAAAAATTTTCAGTTATGAGTTTGTATTTACCCTCAGGGACTAATATTCAGAGATTAGGTTATAAGTTTAAATATATGGAAGAATTCTACAATTATATCTTGGAATTGAAAAAATCAATTCCTAATCTAATAATTTGTGGAGATTATAATATATGTCACGAAATAATAGATATTCATGACCCTATTAGAAATGTCAAAATATCTGGATTCTTGCCTGAAGAACGTAGTTGGATAACTAATTTCATGAATTTAGGTTTTATAGATTCTTTCAGGTATTTAAATCCAGATCCGAATTCTTATAGCTGGTGGAGCTATAGAGCAAATTCTAGAGCTAACAATAAAGGATGGAGGATAGATTATAATATGGTTAGTGAAAACTTAAAATCCAATATTAAATCTTCATATATTTTGGATCAAATTTATCACTCAGATCATTGCCCAGTTGCTGTTGAATTAAAAATTTAATTAATGAAATATACATATTTACCTAATACAGATATAAAAGTTAGTAAAATTTGTCTTGGAACGATGACTTATGGGAATCAAAATACCATTGATGAATCAGAAGAACAAATGGATTATGCTTTAGAAAATGGAGTTAATTTTTTTGATACTGCTGAGCTTTATCCTGTTCCTGCCACACCAGAAAGATATGGTGATACTGAAGAAATTATTGGGAACTGGATGAAAAAAAAATTAAATAGAAATAAAATTATTTTGGCCTCTAAAATTGCGGGTCCAGGAGACTACACAAAACACATTAGAACAACAGGGTTTTGTGAGAAGGCTTTATTTGAAGCAGTTGAAGGAAGTTTAAAAAGACTTAAAACAGATTATATCGATTTATATCAGCTTCACTGGCCAGAAAGATTGACTAATACATTTGGTCAGAGAGGATATAAATACATGGAACATGATAAATGGGCAGACAATTGTGAAAACGTTTTAAATTCATTACAAAAACTAATTGATTTAGGTAAGATTAGACAAGTTGGACTTTCTAATGAAACTCCGTGGGGTTTTATGAAGTTCTTAGAATTATCTAAAAGGGACTTGCCTAAAATGATAACTATCCAAAACCCATATTCGTTATTAAACAGACTTTTTGAAGTAGGCAATTCTGAAATATGTATAAGAGAAAATGTAGGATTACTTGCTTATTCTCCTCTTGGTTTTGGAGTTTTAAGCGGGAAATATTTAGATGGAAAAATGCCTGTAGATAGTAGACTGAAACTATTCCCTAATTTGAGTAGGTTTGCTGGCGAACAATCAATGAGTGCAACAAAATTATATATGAAAATTGCTATTAAATATGGAATTTCTCTTACACATATTTCTTTAGCTTTTGTAAATAGTAGACCTTTTGTTACAAGTAATATTATTGGAGCTTCTAAATTAATTCAATTAAAAGAAAATATTGAAAGTGTAAAAATAAATTTAAGCAATGAAATTTTAAAGGAAATTGAGAGTGTTCAATCTGCGATTCCTAACCCCGCTCCTTAAATAAATTTTTTATTAAATCTTCTATTCTTGAATATTGTAAAATTTTGATTTTTTTTGGAACTTTTGATATTTTTGTAGCTTTACTTACAATTAAAAACTTAAAACCAAGTTTTTCTGCCTCATTTATCCTTTGATCAATTTTGGATATATTTCTCAGTTCACCTGAAAGTCCAATTTCAGCTGCAAAACAAATTCCTTTGGGGACGGGAATATTAATATTACTTGATAATATAGCAGCGATTACCGCTAAATCAATAGCTGGATCTTCAATTTTAATTCCCCCAGTAATATTTAAAAAAACATCTTTTGTTCCTAAATTAAAACCTGCCTTTTTTTCTAATACAGCTAACAACATATTAAGTCTTTTAGAATTAAAGCCTGTTGTACTTCTTTGAGGAGTCCCATAAACAGCTGTACTTACTAATGCTTGAATTTCAATCATTATTGGTCTGATTCCTTCAATTGTTGCAGAAATTGCATTACCACTTAAAGGTTCTTTATTGTCAGAAAGCAATAATTCACTTGGATTATTCACTTGTTTTAGACCGTCACTGAGCATTTCGTATATTCCTATTTCAGCTGTAGAACCAAATCTATTTTTTTTTGATCTTAATATTCTATAAATATGATTTCTATCTCCTTCAAAATGTAATACGACATCAACCATATGTTCTAATATTTTAGGACCAGCTATTCCTCCGTCTTTTGTAATATGCCCAACCATTATGACAGGCAGGTGTGTTTTTTTTGCATACTTTAAGAAATGAGAAGTAGATTCTTTAATTTGAGATACGCTTCCAGGGCTACTATCAATAGTATCCGTTTGTAAAGTTTGAACGGAATCAATAATAATTAGTTCAGGTTTAATTGAATTTACGTGTTGAATAATTTTTTCAACATTTGTCTCGTTTAGCACAAAGCAAGATTCAGAATTAGAATTAATTCTATCTGCTCTACGTTTAATTTGCTGTTGGCTTTCTTCTCCTGAAACATAAAGTACTCTTATATTTAATAAAAGAGAAATTTGAAGTAGAAGAGTAGATTTTCCTATCCCAGGTTCTCCGCCAATTAATATTAAAGATCCAGGGACAACCCCACCACCTAAAACTCTATTAAGCTCTTCGTCTTTTAAATTTAATCTTGGATTGTTTGAGGTATCAATTTCAGTAACTTTTATGGGTTTTGAAGAGGTCTGACTTTTAGATAAACCCAAAGATTTTTTTTTTGGATTTTCTATAATCTCTTCAACTAAAGTATTCCATTCTTTGCAGGATCCGCATTGACCTAACCATTTTGGATAATGAGTTCCACAATTTTGACAAAAGAATGCTGTTTTGAGACTAGACATTAATGAAAAAGTTTTTAAGTTTTATTTTTGTTTAATATAGGTAAAAAAACAAAAGATAAAGAACCGAAAATTATTATCATTAAAGTTTGTGACGTCCAAATTATCCATCCAAAAGCAAGAGCAATTTCATATGAAATATTATACTGACTTAAAACTGTTGCAATGGCCAAAGGATAAACACCAATCCCCCCATTTGTAGTAGACATTGCAATGGCACCTGCAACAAATGCTATAAACATCGGTTCTAAACCTAATGAATATGTTTCCGGAAGACTAAATTTAATTACGTACATCATGAGAAAATACATTAGCCAAATAAAGAAAGTATAAAAAACGAACTTTTTCTTTTCCCTTAACAATGAAAAAGCCCAAATCCCATCCTTTAAGCCTAAAATAAATTTTTTAAATTTATTTTTAAATGAAAGCTTATTAATTAGTAAGACAAATAAAATAACAAATAAAAATAATGGAATAATATAATTAGTTATTGGAATTTCATTTAAATAAGTTTCAGGTCTCCACAAGTTAGGTGATAAATAGGCGCCTAAAATTATACAAAAAAACAAAATAATTAAATCAATTATTCTTTCAGAAATGATAGTCCCAAATCCTTTTTCAAATGGTATTTTTTCATATGCGTAAATAGAAGATGCTCTTAATAATTCACCTGATCTAGGAAAAGCAAGGTTGCCAAGGTTAGCAACCATTATTGCCATTATAGAATTTGAAAATTTAATTTTAAAGCCGATAGGATTTAGCAAATAACCCCACCTTTGAGCTCTTGAAAAATGACTTAAAATACCTAAAGAAATCCCAAAAAAAACATACGTGTAATCCGCCATTAAAATAGAATTTAAAATATAGTTTCTATCTTCTAATGAAGTGTTTTTATAGGAGAAGTATACACATAAAAGACCAATTGAAAGAGGGGCAATCGTCTTCAAGACAACTAATAATTTATTAATCATTTTTAGTTGAGTAAGTTGTTTTCGTCAGGAAATATAATAGTTGGATTGTGTTTTTTTGCATTTTCTAAATTCATTGAAGCATAACTAATTATAATTATTTTATCTCCTTTTTGAACTTTTCTAGCAGCAGGTCCATTTAAAGTTATTTCACCACTATTTTTCTTTCCGTTAATGATGTATGTTTCTAGTCTTTCTCCGTTGTTTATATTAACAATTTGGACTTTTTCGCCAACAATCATTTTTGCTGCATTTATAAGGTTTTCATCGATTGTTATACTACCAATATAATCTAAATTACAATTTGTAACATTTACCCGATGGATTTTTGACTTTAGGACTTCAATTTGCATTGAACAAATATAAATTAATTCAACAAAATGTTATCAATTAATCGCACCTCATTCACTAGAACACAAATAAAAGCCCTGTAAGATTTTTCAGGATTTATTACGCTATCAATTTGTAAAGTTTTTGCATTTGCAATCTCAAAGTATTCGACCTTGAAGTTTGGATTTTTATTAATATTGTAAATTATTTCTTTTTTAATTTTAGCTAAGTCAGAATTTTTAAAATTGTTTTTTAAAATATTTAAACTATTGTAAATAATGGAAGAATTTTTTTTGTCAAAATTAGATAATAAATTATTTCTTGAGCTCATTGCTAATCCATTTTTTTCTCTTATGGTTGGACAAATTATCATTTTCACGTTTATTTTCTCTAAACTTATAAGTCTTTTTATTATTTGGGTTTGTTGATAATCTTTTTCTCCAAAATAAATACTACTTGGCTTGAACAGTTCAAGTAATTTTGATACTATAGTTGCTACTCCATTAAAATGATTCACCCTAAATCTTCCCTCTAATTCTATATCAATATTATCAAAATCATATTTTTTTAGTTTAGGAATCCCACCATAAATTTCTGTTTCACTTGGACAGAAAATATTTATATTTTCAGAAATTGTTTTGATCAAAACGACATCTTTCTCCAAATCTTTAGGATATTTATTCAGATTTTCAGAGCTGCTAAATTGCGTGGGGTTTACAAAAATACTTACCCAAACATTGTCATTATTTTTCACAGCATTTTCTATAAGCGATAAATGTCCCTCATGGAGTGAGCCCATTGTTGGCACCAATCCGATGTTATTTTTAGATAAAATAGATACTTTTATTTTATTTTCAACATCTTCTTTTTTAAAATAGACAGGCATTTAATATAATTTTAACACTCTATATTAGGTGTAATTTGGATTAAATCTAACATAATTTTCGTAATTTTGCATTCTCTAATAATTGAGTTTTAAAGAAAGGATTTTATGACTGGAAAAAAAGTGCTTTTCGTATCCTCTGAAGTTATACCATATCTTCCAAATAATGACATTTCGTCATTGTCATATAATTTACCTAAAATGGTCAATGAAAACGGAGGGCAAACAAGAATTTTTATACCTAAATATGGTATTATTAACGAAAGACGTCATCAATTACATGAAGTGATCAGGCTTTCTGGAATGAATTTAATCATTGATGACATAGATATGCCTTTAATTATTAAAGTAGCATCTATTCCAAAAGAGAGAATGCAGGTCTATTTTATTGATAATGATGAATATTTTAAAAATAGAGGTCTTCATATTGATGATAAAAAAAAGCTCTATAAAGACAATGACGAAAGAGCAATATTTTTTGCTAAAGGAGTAGTTGAAACCATAAAAAAACTCAATTGGTCACCTGATATTATACATGTCCATGGCTGGATAGCTTCTTTACTGCCTCTTTATTTAAAAGAATATTACAAAGATGAGCCACTTTTTAAAAATTCCAAAGTCGTAGTTTCTATTTATGGAAATGAAATTACAGGAAATTTAAATAAAAACTTAGTTAAGAAAATTCAGTTTGATGAAGTTCAAAGTGAAACTTTAAGCATTTTAGAAAAGCCAACATATTTAGATTTGTTTAAAAATGCTATTTTAAATTCAGATGGAGTTGTTATTGCTGGAGATGAAACGGATGAATCCATATTAGAACTTGTAAAAACCCACGAAAAACCTCTTTTAAAATTCGGATTTAAGGATGGGTTTAAAGAAGAGTATTTAAATTTTTATAACACCAAAATTCTCAATTAATTTATTGATGAAATATAATAAATATCTATTCCTTTTAATAATTATTATCTCATCTTGTAATAAAGATTTTAATACTGTTGGCATTAACTTAATCAACAATAAACCTTTTAACACAAGCTTGGAAGAGATCCCAGTTTTTGTTAAAATGAAAAAAATTCCACCATATGTTGTTAATCAAATACAAACATTTCAGTTAGGAACATATAATGATAATATTTTTGGGAACACGGAAGTAGTCTACTTATCTCAACTCACTTTAGAAACTGTTTCCCCAGTTTTTGGGATATTTAAACAAAATGACGAAATAAATGGGATGGAAGATAATATTGCTGCAATTCCTGAAAAAGAAACTTTAAAAGATGTTTTTTTAGATATACCATTTTTTAACAACGTTGATGATGATGATAATGATGGCGTCATTAATCTTTATGATATCGATAGTACAGACCCTGAGAGCGATAGTGATGGGGACGGATGGTCTGATATTTATGAATCTCAAATTGGGCAAAATCCATTAAATCCAGACACAGATGGTGATGGAATTTTAGATCCAGATGATGATGAATCAAAAAACCCTAATGGTGGAGGTACTGTCTATGAATTAGATTCTTTAATAGGAAACTCTAAAGCTAAGTTCAAACTAAAAGTTAATGAATTAGACTATTATTTAAGAGCATATGATCCTGAATCTAATTTCGAAAAATATCAAAAATATTATTCTAATAATGAAATTCCCTCAAATTTTTCTGGCACTGTACTTTTTGATGACGAAATAGAAATTAATTCTAATGAGCTTGTTTTTTACAATGAAGATGATCCCGAAACCACAGAAGATGATGAATCAGAAACTGTAAAAGAAAGGCTAACACCTAGGATAAGGGTTTCACTTGATAAGGAATTTTTTCAAAAAAAAATCATTGATAATGAAGGATCTCAAGATTTAGATAATAATGAAAATTTTAAGTTATTTATAAAAGGTTTAGTAATTAAAGCATATGATTTTTCTGATCCTTTAATGATGATTTTAAATTTTAATGAAGCGGAAATAAGAATGGTATATGATTATCAAAAATATGATAAAAATGATACTTCTGATGATACTTCTGATGACGTAATAGAGGAAGAGGAATCTAAATTTTTATTAAAGATGAGTGGGTATAAAATTAATTCATTTAAAAACGAAGCTTATCCTGCGGCAATTTATAATGAGATTTCCGACACTATTAACAACCCTAAAACAGTTTATCTTAAAGGAGGAGCAGGGGTTATGGCTGAAATTGAATTATTTAAAAATAATGATGGGATAGATGTTTTAGAAGAGATTAGATCTAAAGAATGGTTGGTTAATGAGGCAAACTTGTCCATGTATATTGATAAAGATATGCTTAGTTCTAGTGGGGGAATTATTGAACCTTCTAGACTGTATTTGTATGATATAAAAAATAAGGCTCCATTAATAGATTATTTTATTGACAATTCATCTGGTGCCAAAGAATATGACAATAAGATATACCATGGTGGCTTAATTGAGCTAGACGAGGATGAAAACGGGTTGATGTATAAAATTAAAATAAGTGAACATATAAAAAATGTTATTAGAAAAGATTCTACAAATCTTAAACTAGGCTTAGTAGTAAGTTCTGATATAAGCAGTTCTATGAATACTGAGGTAGAAAACTCTGACCTTATGACTTTCACACCTACATCATCAGCTATTAACCCTCTAGGAACTGTTCTAATTGGACCAAGTCCAAGTGCTGATAAATACGCTAAAAGAATGAGATTAAATCTTTATTATACGGAGATTAATAACGATTAAGCATTTCTCTGACTTTTCTATATATTTTTAAAGACTCCTTGTTCCCCAATAATTTAAACTTTTAAATAGATTTTTTCTTTTTATTGAAGAAAAAAATCGTTGCAAATAAAAGTTCATTTAATTGAACGAATATCAATAATAAGTGTACTTCGATTGAGGAATGTTTTTTCAATATAAATATCTGAGGATACAATAACTAAAGACAATTCATTAATTATAGTTTTTTTCGAAGTCGGGCTACGGGACTTCCTATCATTTCTCTATACTTTGCAACAGTTCTTCTAGCTATTGGATAACCTTTTTTATTTATGATCTTAGTAAGCTGGTCATCAGTTAATGGTTTGGTTTTGTCTTCATTATCTATGATGACCTGAAGCTCTTTTTTAATTTCAATTGTAGAAACTTCAATTCCTTGATCGTTAGTTATTCCCTCTGAAAAAAATGATTTTATTAATTTAATGCCATAAGGTGAATCAACATATTTACTATTAGCTACTCTGGAAATGGTAGAGATATCCATTTGAATTTTTTCAGCAATATCTTTTAAAATCATAGGCTTTAGGTTGCTTTCATCCCCTGAGAGAAAATATTCTTTTTGAAAGTCCATTATTGATTTCATTGTTAGTAATAAAGTTTGATTTCTCTGATTAATTGCATCAATAAACCATTTAGCAGCATCTAATTTTTGTTTAATGAAAATCACAGCATCTTTTTGAGATTTAGAAGCTTTATTAGTCTCTTTATACCCAGATAGCATGTTTTTATATTCATTTGAAACGTGTAAATCTGGTGCATTTCTTGAATTTAAAGTAAGTAGAAGTTTATTTTCCACTATTTCAATTGTAAAATCCGGAATTATACTTGAATTTATTTTAGTTGGTTCTGAAAATGCTGCACCTGGCTTTGGATTTAATTTTTCAATTTCTTTAATTGCAATTTTTAAATCATTTTCATTAATATTAAGTTTTAGAATAATTTTTTGATAATGTTTCTTAATAAACATATCAAAATTATTCTCTATTATTTTAATTGCGGTATTAATACTTGACGAGGATTTTTTCTTCTTTAATTGTATAGTAAGGGTCTCTTGAAGGTTTCTTGCCCCTACACCTGGAGGGTCCAATAAATGAATTGTTTTAAGTATTTTTTCTATTGATTCAACATCGGAATAAATTCCCATTGTAAAAGCTAAATCATCAACAATATCTAGCAATTCTCTTCTTAGATATCCTGTTTGATCAATACTCCCTACTAAAAAATGAGCAATCTCAAGATCTGATTTATTGAATGAAAAAGCTTGAAGTTGATTTTTAAGAAACTCATTGAAACTAATGCCTGAAATAAATGGTAAACTTTTTTGCTCGTCGTCCGCACTATGATTATTAGATTTTAATTTGTAATCAGGAACATCATCATCACTTAAATAATCTTCTACATTTATTTCGTTATCAGAAACAACTTCTTCTTCAAAATCATTTGTTTCTTCAAAAGGATTTTCTTCCTCTTCCTCTTTTCCAACTTCTAAAGCAGGGTTTTCTTCAATTTCTCTAGATAAACGTTGTTCAAGTTCTTGAACAGGCAGTTGTATCAGTTTCATCAACTGAATTTGTTGAGGGGATAACTTCTGAGATAATTTTAATTGTAAACGTTGATTAAGCATTGAAATTTAATTCAAATAAAAGTACAAAAAAGACATTGAATCAATATTACATCACTAAAACTCTGCACTTTTAGGAGTTCTTGGAAAGGGGATTACATCTCTAATGTTCGACATCCCGGTTGCAAATAAAATTAATCTCTCTAACCCAAGGCCAAAACCACTATGTTTTACTGTCCCGTATTTTCTTAAATCTAGGTACCACCAAAGCTCTTTCTCTTCAATATTTAAATCTTTAATTCTAGCTTTTAAAACATCTAACCTTTCTTCTCTTTGAGATCCTCCAACTATTTCTCCTATACCAGGAAATAAAATATCCATAGCTTTTACTGTCTTACCATCCTCGTTCATCCTCATATAAAAAGCTTTGATTTTAGCAGGGTAATCATAAATGATTACAGGTTTTTTAAAATGTTTTTCAACTAAGAAACGTTCGTGTTCACTTTGCAGGTCCACTCCCCATTCCAAAATGGGATATTTAAATTTTTTCTTTTTGTTGGGTTTAGAATTTTTTAAAATTTCAAAAGCCTCCGTGTAAGTTATTTTCTTAAAATCGTTATTTACAACAAAATTTAATCGGTCTAATAAATTTAATTCATTTCTTTCATTCATTGGTTTAGACTTGTCTTCATCTAGAAGTCTTTTATTTAAATATTCAAGATCTTCAGGACATTCATTGATAAGATCTTTAATAACAGATTTAATAAATTCTTCAGCGAGTTCCATGTTATCTTCTAAATCATAAAATGCCATTTCTGGTTCAATCATCCAAAATTCAGCTAGATGTCTAGAGGTGTTTGAGTTTTCAGCTCTAAAGGTTGGGCCAAATGTATATACCTTGCCAAGTCCCATTGCTAAACTTTCAGCTTCAAGTTGACCAGATACAGTTAGATTAGTTTCTTTTCCAAAAAAATCTTGTTCATAATCAATTTTATTTTTATTATTTAGTGGAGTTTTTTCAATTTCAAGTGTAGTAACTTTAAACATTTCTCCTGCACCTTCTGCATCACTTCCAGTGATAATAGGTGTATTGACATAAAAAAAACCTTTTTCTTTAAAATACTTATGAATAGCAAATGAAAGATTAGATCTAACTCTCATTATAGAACTAAAGGTATTTGTTCTAACTCTTAAGTGGGCATTTTCTCTTAAAAACTCTAAAGAATGTTTTTTTGGCTGAATAGGATAAGAGTTCATGTCACATTCTCCAAGAATAATTATTTTATCTACTTTAATTTCAGACTTTTGACCTTTACCTTGACTTTCAACTAGAGTCCCTTCTATTCTTAAAGATGCCCCTGTACTGATTTTCGAAAGTATTTCTTGGTCTGTATTTTCAAAATCAACAACACATTGAATGTTTTCTGAACAGGATCCATCATTTAGTGATATAAATCTATTAGCTCTAAATGTTTTTACCCACCCTTCTATAAAGACTTTTTGGGAACTAGGATTATCTTTTAGTAAGTTTTTTACTGTTAAACTATTCATTTTTTTGAAAGAAAATTAAATATGAAATTATTTATTATAAGTTGTTTCAAGGGCAGCACCTATAGCTATTCCAACTGGAATCCAAATTCCTATATTATCAGTTACTGCTCCTACAATAGTACCAATCATTAGAGAAATTCCTATCCAATACCCTTTTTTTAATTTTAAGTTGATTTTTTTCATCACTCAAATATACCCTGTTAAACAGAAAGAATTTCTTTTTCTTTAATAGAATATATTTTATCAATTTCAATTATATATTTGTCTGTTAAACTTTGAATATCATCTTCAGAAATTGATTTTTGATCCAAAGAGACCTCAGATTTTTTAATATCATTATTAGCTTCTTTTCTTGAATTTCTAATACTAATTTTAGCTTTTTCAATTTCAGATTTTGCAATTTTGACTAATTCCTTTCTTCTTTCTTCAGTAAGTGGAGGAATGGTAATAATAATTGATTCACCATTATTCATTGGGTTAAAACCTAAATTAGCAATCATTATTGCTTTTTCAATTTCTTGTAATTTATCTTTTTCCCAAGGCTGAATCGAAATAGTTTGTGCATCAGGCGTATTAATATTAGCAATTTGAGATAAAGCAGTAAGAGACCCGTAATAATCTAGCTTAATACTAGATAGCATTGATGGACTAGCCTTACCGGCTCTTATATTTAATAATTCTCTTTCTAAATGATCTACAGAGTTCTCCATTGATTCTTTACATGCTTCGATAATAAATTCAATTTCTTCCAAAACTTTTTAGTTTACAGTTGTGCCTATTTTATATCCTTTTACTAAGTTTAATAGATTTCCAGCTATATTCATGTTAAAAACAATTATGGGCAAGTTATTTTCTTGACTTAAAGTAAAAGCAGTACTATCCATTATTTTTAAATTTTTATCTAGAACATTTTTAAAGGATATAGAATCAAATTTTACTGCATTTTTGTTTTTTTCTGGGTCCGAATCATATATACCATCTACTCTTGTACCTTTTAAAATTACATCTGCATTAATCTCAATAGCTCTTAAAACTGCTGCTGAGTCTGTAGTGAAAAAAGGGTTCCCAGTTCCCCCTCCAAAAATAACAACTCTTTTCTTTTCTAAATGCCTGACAGCTTTTCTTTTGATGTAAGGCTCTGCTACAGCTTCAATTTTAATAGCTGTTTGTAATCTTGTTTGTACCTCACACTCCTCAAGAGCGCTTTGCAATGCCAATCCATTAATTACCGTTGCTAACATACCCATGTAATCGGCTTGAACTCTATCCATTCCATTGCTAGCAGCTGAAACTCCTCTAAAAATATTTCCTCCTCCGATTACAACAGCTACTTCAAGCCCATGTTCAATCACAGTTTTAATCTCTTTAGCGTATTGAGAGATTCTTAAGGGATCAATACCATATTGGCGTTCACCAAGTAATGCTTCTCCACTAAGCTTTAATAAAATTCTTTTGTAGGACATCATTAATTATTTAAAGTAAATATAATCAATGATTTTATAATTTTTTTAAGACAGATACAGATATTTAGATTAAACTAACCTAAAGCTACCCTTTTAAAACCAGTGATTTTTAAATCCGTATCAATGGATTTAACATATCCAGAGACGCTTTGCTTATTATCTTTAATATAATCTTGATTCACCAAAGTATTATCTTTAAAAAATCTTTTCAGTTTTCCTTTAGCTATATTTTCTAACATAGCTTCAGGCTTACCCTCTTGTCTCAACTGATCTTTAGCAATTTCTATTTCTTTATCAATTACACTTTGGTCTACACCACTTTCGTCTAAAGCTATGGGATTCATAGCAGCAGCTTGCATTGAAATATTTTTGGCGACCTCTTCTATACCATCAACAGAACAAGAAAAGCCAGAAAGAGTGGCAATCTTATTTCCAGCGTGAATATATTTTCCAATATAAGGAGCAGATAGTTTTTCGAAAGATCCAATGACTAACTTTTCTCCAATTACTCCAGTTTGTTGAACTAATTTTTCTTTAACCGTCATAGAATCAACTTTAGAATTAAGAAATTCTTCTAAAGAATTACATTCCAAAGCTAATTCTGCCAATTCGTTTGCTAATGAAACGAATCCATCATTTTTTGCAACGAAATCAGTTTCACAGTTTAAGGAAATAATTATTCCAGCTGAAAAACTTGAATTTACTTTGGCAATAACAGCTCCTTCAGAGGACTCTCTTTCAGCTCTTTTGGCAGCTACCTTTTGGCCTTTTTTTCTTAATATTTCTATTGCAAGTTCAAAATCTCCTTCTGATTCGACTAAAGCATTTTTACAATCCATAATGCCTGCACCAGACATTTTTCTTAATTTATTTACTTCAGCTGCAGTTATTTTTCCCATGACTTATTCTTCTTTTTTAGTTGTAATTTTTTTTCTAACCCTTTTCTTTTTTTCACCAGCTTTGGCTTGCTCACTAATCTTTTCTTCTTTTTCATCAGGTGACTGTACTACTACTTGATCATCTGCAGCTTCTTTTTCTATAACAACTTCTGCAGCTTCTTTTTCTTTTTGTCTTTCAGATAAGCCCCCATTTATAGCCTCAGATACATGAGTAAGAATTAAATCAATAGATTTAGAGGCATCATCATTTGAAGGAATAGCATAATCTACTTCTCTTGGATCACAATTAGTATCTACCATTGCGAATATTGGAATATTTAATTTTTGAGCTTCTCTAATAGCAATATGCTCTCTTCTAATATCTACAACAAAAAGTGCTCCAGGAAGACGAGTCATCTCAGTAATTGACCCTAAGTTTTTTTCTAGTTTAGCTCTTAGTCTGTCTATTTGCAATTTTTCTTTTTTAGAAAGAGTTTCAAATGTTCCGTCCTGCTTGGTTCTATCAATTGCAGACATTTTTTTTACGGCTTTTCTAATGGTTACAAAATTTGTTAACATTCCACCAGGCCATCTTTCTGTGATATATGGCATTTTTACACTTGCGGCAGCCTTAGCTACAATTTCTTTAGCTTGTTTTTTTGTTGCAACAAATAGAATTTTTCTTCCAGATAATGCAATTTTATTGAGTGCCTGAGCACATTCTTCCATTTTGGAAGCAGTTTTGTAAAGATTGATAATGTGAATACCATTTTTCTCCATAAAAATATAAGGAGCCATATTTGGATTCCACTTTCTTGTGAGGTGTCCGAAGTGAACACCGGCCTCTAAAAGAGGTTTAATTTCAATTTTTGTCATTTTTTTTTAGTTTACGTTCCGTGTGATTAGCAATAAATAGTTGATTTAAAATCTTATTTATTTAGATGCTAAACTAATTTTCGCATTGCGAAATAGGACAACAGGTTATTTCAATATTATTATGAACTTATGTTCTGTTCAAGAAAAGGAAAATTATCTTTTCGAGAACTGGAATTTCTTTCTTGCTTTCTTTTGACCAAACTTTTTTCTTTCAACCATCCTTGGGTCACGGGTAAGCAAACCTTCTTTTTTTAGCACAGGACGATATTCTTCATTTACTTCACATAAAGCTCTAGAAATAGCCAATCTAATTGATTCTGCTTGACCGTTAATTCCTCCCCCGTAAACATTTACCTTAATGTTGTATGTGGTAAGGTTATCGGTTAATTCAAGAGGCTTCATAATTTTTGACTGTAATGTTGCAGTAGGAAAATATTCTTCAAGGGTTTTACCGTTAACAGTATGCTTTTGATTTCCCTTGGACATATATAATCTGGCAACAGATGTTTTTCTTCTTCCTATTTTGTGAATTACTTCCATATATTATTTTAATTCATTTAAATTAATCAAAACTGGGTTTTGACCTTCTTGCTTGTGATTTTCTCCAACATATACTTTTAAATTTCTGAAAAGTTCAGCACCTAATTTATTTTTAGGCAACATTCCTTTTACAGCTTTTTCAACAAGTCTTGAGGGATCTTTAGCAAACAACTCCCTTGCTGTTAAAGATCTTTGTCCTCCAGGGTATCCAGTATATCTAATATATTCTTTGGATTCCCATTTATCTCCAGATAAAGTTATTTTTTCAGCATTTATTACAACTACATTATCTCCACAATCTACATGGGGAGTAAAACTAGGTTTATATTTACCTCGTATTAACTTTGCAATTTTAGAACACATTCTACCCAAAGTCTGTCCAGAAGCATCAACTAGAACCCATTTTTTGTCAACAGTATTCTTGTTTGCTGATATCGTTTTGTATGTTAAAGAATCCAAAATATTATATTTTACTTTGAGATAATTATTTATACCTCATTTATTGGCCTGCAAATCTACAATAATAAATGAAATCTGCAAACGAAGAATTAATAAATAAAACTAATGAGCTTCATACCAGTTATCTCCTAATCCAATATCAACTGCTAAAGGAATATTTAAAGAATATGCGGACTCCATTTCTTGTTGTATTAATTTTCTCATTTCCTCCAGTTCAGGTTTGTAAATTTCAAATATTAATTCATCATGAACTTGCACAAGCATTTTGGATTTAAAGTTACTGCCACTTATTTTATCGCTAATATTAACCATCGCCAACTTTATAATATCAGCAGCACTTCCTTGAACGGGAGCGTTAACAGCATTTCTTTCTGCACCTCCTCTTACAATTTGATTTCTCGAATTAATGTCTTTCAAATATCTTTTCCTTCCCAATATGGTTTCAACAAAACCATTTTCTCTCGCAAAATTTATTTGATTTGCTATATAATTTTTTAGTTCAGGATATGCTAAAAAATAGGACTCTATCAAATCTTTTGATTCAGATCTACTTAAATTAGTCTGGTTACTTAGTCCAAAAGCGGATACACCATAAATGATTCCAAAATTTACAGTTTTCGCATTACTTCTCTGTTCTCTAGTAACATCATCGATATCAACATTGAATACTTTTGAGGCTGTGGAGGAGTGAATGTCTTCATTATTTTTAAATGCAGAAATCATATTGGAATCATTACTTAACGAAGCAATTACTCTTAGTTCAATTTGAGAGTAGTCAGCAGCAAGCATTACATAATCATTATTTTCACAAACAAATGCTTTTCTTATTTCTCGTCCTTTTGATGTCCTGATTGGAATATTTTGAAGATTGGGATTATTGCTGCTTAACCTCCCAGTCGATGCTACAGCTTGATTAAAAATAGTATGAATTCGCAAGCTATTCTCATTTATTTGTTTTGGCAATGCATCAACATATGTGTTAATTAATTTTTGTAATGACCTCCATTTTAAAACCTCAGAAACAATTTCGTGATCTTTAGCCAAAAAAGAAAGAACTTCCTCTGATGTTGAATATTGACCTGTTTTTGTTTTTTTTGGATTATCAATTATTTTAAGTTTTTCAAATAAGATTTCCCCCAACTGCTTTGGAGAAGCTAAATTAAAGCTCTGATTTGAAAGATCAAAAATATTTTTTTCAATTATTTTTAGTTCTGAGTTATATTCTAAAGAAAGTTTATTTAAAAACGTTGAATTAATTTTAATTCCATTTGATTCCATTAATGCCAATACTTTTAATAGTGGCATTTCTAATTTTTTAAACAAATCTACTAGCCCTCCATTTTCTAAGTCGTGCGTTAAGAAATCAATTAATTGAAAATTTAAATCACTTTTTTCCATTGAAAGTTCAATAGGATTCTCAGTTTTGCTATTTTTAGAGAAACTTGTCTTAAATTTTAAATAAGTTTCACATAAAATGTTAAAATCATGACCTATATCAGGGTTAATTAAATAATGAGCAATTTTTGTATCAAAACATTGACAATTTGTTTTAATATTAAATTGATTTAAAAATTTAAATGTCTTTTTTAAATCATATCCGATAATTGTAATATCATCTTTCTTAAAAAGCGATTTTAAAAATTCAATAGATTTAGTGTCCTCATCAATTTGTGTATAATAACTTTTGTGAGAGTTCCAAGTAAATGAAATTCCAAAATTGTTTTTATTTATTTCTGAACTGAATAAGCTAACAGATACAAATTTTTGTTTTAAAATTTTATTAAAAAGTAAGTTTTTTCCAAAATCTCCCTGTATTATTTGATAAAAATGTTTGGATTTACTAAAATCATCTTTTTTTAATTCTTCATTTAGTTCACCAGGAGAATTAAACAAGTCATATTGAACTTCTCTTTGAATCTCAACTTTTCCAACTGATTCTTCTTCAAATGAGAATATCTTCATGAAATTTTCAGTCATTCTTTTGAACTCTAAATCGCTAAAAATTTCTTTAATTTTATTTTCATCAGGATTTTGAAATTTAAAACTTTTTAAATCATATTCAATGGGAACATCTAAAATGATGGTAGCTAGTTTTTTTGAAAGTAGACCTTTCTCTTTGTTTTGTTCAATTTTCTCCTTGAGTTTCCCTTTTATGTTATCTGTATTTCTCAAAAGATTCTCCATGGATCCATATTCTTTTAGAAATTTTTTGGCAGTTTTTTCACCAACACCAGGCAACCCAGGAATATTGTCAACAGCATCTCCCATCATTCCTAAAAAATCAATTACCTGCAAAGGATCTATAATTTCAAACTTTTTTTGGACTTCATCAACCCCCCATATTTCTATGCCATTTCCCATTCTGGCTGGTCTATACATAAAAATATTTTCTGAAACCAACTGCGCAAAATCTTTGTCAGGAGTTACCATGAAAACTTCGTAATTATTTTTTTCTGCATTTTTGGCTACTGTTCCTATTATATCATCAGCTTCATATCCGCTTTCTATTAAAATAGGAATTTGCATTGCCTTTAATATTTCTTGAATGTATGGTACAGCAATCTTAATTGCATCCGGTGTTTCATTTCTATTTGCTTTATATTCTTCAAAAATCTCTTTTCGGTCACTTGACCCTCCCTTATCAAATGCTACAGCTAAATTATCTGGCTTCTCTCTTTTGATTAAATCCAAAAGCGAATTCATAAAACCCATTATGGCACTTGTATCCATCCCCTTAGAATTTATTCTGGGATTTTTAATGAAGGCGTAATACCCTCTGAAAATTAATGCGTAGGCATCAATTAAAAATAATTTCTTTTTTGAAGACATTTAATGACAATTAAAATTCTAATTTAGACCCTTTAAATTTAAAAAATATAAGTGTGAGATGGACATTAGTTATTATAATAATTTTATCAATTGAAATATACGCTTTTCAGTCTTTTAAAACATTATTTAAATTTAATTGGATTTCTAAAGTTTACCTATCAATTAATTTTTTAATATATATTTTTCTTTTTTTAAGTTATTTATATTTAAACTATTATTCTTTAAATATTTCAGATTTATTTTATGATTATTTATCGATTCCAATGGCATTCTTAATAACTCTTTTAGGATTTAAATTAATTATATGCTCATTCTTGTTTTTTGAAGATATAGTCAGAGTTTTAACTTTTTCAGTTAAGTTTTTGTTTAGTTTCAATGATTCAAATGATATTTTTATTCAAAGAAGACAATTTGTTAGTAAGATTGCTCTTTTTTTAGCTTCTATTCCATTGCCATTTGTTGTTTATGGAATTTTTAAAGGAAGGTATAATTATAAAGTTATTAATTATGAATTAGAGTTTGAAGATTTACCTGAGAAATTTGATGGCTTTCAACTAACTCAAATTTCTGATATTCATTGTGGGAGTTTAAAGAACTCTGAAGAAGTAGAATACGCTGTAAATTTAATTAACAAACAAAAATCAGATTTAGTATTATTTACTGGTGACTTTGTCAACTCAAAGGCAAATGAATTAATTAAATGGAAAGATGTTTTTTCAAAAATCGAAGCTTCCTGTGGGAAATATTCAATTTTAGGCAACCATGATTACGGGGACTATGTTTCCTGGGATACAAAAGATGAAAAAAAGAAAAATTTCAATCAACTTTTAAATTTACAGAGAGAAATGGGTTTTAAAATGTTATTAAATGAAAATGTGAAAATTTCTAAAGAGAAACAAAGTATTAATATTATTGGAGTTGAAAATTGGGGAAAAGGAGGATTTAAAAAAAATGGAGACATTGATAAAGCATGTCAAGGATTGAATAATGAAAGTTTTAAAATCATTATGACGCATGATCCTTCACATTGGGAAAAAAAACTCTTAAATCATCAAACTCATTTTCATTTGACTTTAAGTGGACATACTCATGGCATGCAATTTGGGATTGAGATTCCTGGATGGATTAAATGGAGTCCAATAAAATGGGCTTATAAATATTGGGCAGGATTGTATTTAGAGAAAGGCCAATATTTAAATGTTAATAGAGGCTTTGGTGTATTAGCATTTCCTGGTAGAGTGGGTATTTGGCCTGAAATAACAGTTATTAAATTAAAGAAAATTTGATTTTTTTAAAAATGCTATTTTTGTAGATATATAAATCTTGTCTTATGTCAAAATTTGGAGAGCTTATTGGTCTAGACGTTCCTATTCTTTTGGATTTTTATACTGACGACAATGATTCTTGTTCAGTTATGCACCCTGTGTTAAGAGATGTAGCGGCAGCAATTGGTGACAAGGGAAAAGTAATTAAAATAAACGTAGATAAGAATAATGAATTAGCCGAAGCTCTTAGAGTTAAATTATTACCTACTCTTATGATTTATAAGGGAGGAGAAATGGTATGGAGACAAAGCGGAGAGCAAGATTCCAATACTCTTATTAGTATAATTAAGGACTTTATTAATTAGTCAAACTTTCTTTTAAAGCTAGAAAAGTTTCTATTTCAGACTTTATAAAAGACTCGTCATTTTCATTCTCCTTTAAAATATTTAAAATCTTGGTATATTGAAATAAATTATTAGCAATATTTTCAATATAGTTAGTCTTGTTTTCTGGTTGCATTTCTTCAAAAAACACAAGTCTGTTCCTAAATTCTTTAGAAATATTTAGATAAAGATTTTTTGGTAAGTTATGATTTTTTGATTTGTAAAGATCTTCAAGAAAAGGGGTTAGTAAAGTGTAATATTCGTAATCCCCATAAAGTTCTTTAACAAAGCTTGTACTTTTAACATAATCTTCAATTGCTTTACCTTTAATATCAATATTATTAGAGTTTAAAACAGATTCAACTAAACTTCGATATCTTTCACTATCAGTTATAATGTTTTCTGCATAAGTATAAATGGAAAATCTAGAACCTTTAGATTTGGATAACTCTGAATAATAATTTAAATTTTGAATATATTTTTTTGCTAAACTTTCAAAAAGCTGGTCTCCTTTCTTAAACTTTTCAAGTTTGTAATAAGTTGATATGTAAGGTTCCAAAAGGCTATAAAACCCAAAATATTGAATAGGAATTTTTTTCAATGATAAGTCTAAGATTTCTTCTGCTTTATCATTTTCTCCATCTTCTAAAAGTTTTAAAGCCAATCTATGAAGATTCCCCCTAAAAGAAATACTATTTTTTCTTGTTTCAGGATCATGGTAAATATTAGACCCATTAGAATTACCCCATTCCCATCCTTTAACTATACGGTACATAAGCTCAGAATCTATTCTACCAAGTTCATATGGGTTGTTTTTAGGAATTTCAGTTTTTATTGGAACTAATTTATATACTAATCCATCCAATTGTAAGTAATCTTTCATCCATAAATATTCTGAATCATTATAGCTTCCACCTGTAAAATATATCGGCCTTTTCCAATCATTATTAGCTAATATGTCTAACATTAAAAGCTGATTTTTGTAAAGTCCACTTGACGGAAGGTCAATATCAATATAATCTACTATTAAACTAGCATCTTTTAAATTTACCAAACCACTTTCAATTACATTTTTTTTATTAACAGGAATCCTAATTTTATTTGTTGGATAAAAAACCATGTTTTGAGTAAATTTTGGAACATTCGACATCTCTGCCCCGTATTGTTGTAATAGGTTTTTATATTTTGTTCTCGGATGGTCACTACCGACCCAGTTCATAAAATCTTTAATATCCCATCTAACAGAGTCGATAAGAGCCTCATGTTTGACATAGTCTCTAACACCATAAGCATACTGCTTGTGTTCAAGTTGAGAAGGAATTGGGCTACTATTATAGGTCCTTTTTTTCATTTGATCTATATACCAATCCGTTGCTATTAAACTTGTGTTTATTGTTCTTACATCTGTGCGGTAGTTTTCTATTTCTTGAGCATACCACAAAGCAAATGTGTCATTATCTCCAATTGTAAATATCATCGAATCAGAGCCTTCGTCAATAGAATCTAAATATGCCTTAGCAAGAGATTGTGCGGTATATCTGTTTGATCTATCATGGTCATCCCAATTTTCATAAGCCATTAAAAAAGGAACTATTAATAATAGTCCAATTGACAATGGAATCGAGGTTTTATTATTTAGAAAATTCTTTAGTTTTCTGTAAACAGAAATTATACTCAAGCCAATAAAAATAGAAAAGACATAAAAAGAGCCAACCAAAGCATAGTCTCTTTCTCTTGGCTCAAAAACTCTTTCATTGACATAAACTTTCAAGGCTAGCCCAGTAAAAAGGAATAAAACAGTAACAACCCAGAATAGATTTTTATCATTTTTGAAAACTAATAATAATCCAATAATTCCTAAAATCAAAGGGAGAAAATAATATCTATTTCGACCTTTATTGGTTAGTACATCTTCCGATAAGTTTTGCTGAGGGCCAAGTCTAAATTCATCAATAAATTTAATCCCACTTATCCAGTTCCCATTTAAAAGGTCGTATTTCCATTGAATATCATTTTGTTTCCCAGCAAAATTCCACATAAAATATCTCCAATACATCGAACCCATTTGATACTGAAAAAGATATTTCAAGTTGGACAATAAATTTGGTTTTTCAATATCTAGATATCCGCCATATTGTGATAGAAATTCATGATACCCTTCTGAATCAATATCTCCTTCATTAAAATTATTCCTAAATTGATTTACTATTTGTGTTAATTTTTCTTCAGATTTGTAATCAGTTTTTATTTCAAAATTTAAATATCCAAAATACTTCATGTAGTTAGCTGCGTGCTCAGAACTCCACATTCTTGGTAGCAACCCTACATGATTATTATTAGAATTAATTTTACCAGACTCCCAATCGTTAACTACAATATATTTATTTTTTAAAAGGTCTTTCTCGTATTTAGGTTTATCGTCTTTGTAGGGTTGGTCAATATCTTGACCAGCATAAGCGTCGGAGTACATGGGGCCATAAAAAAGGTGGGTGTCTGGATACTGTTCTAAATTATAGTAAGCTAATAAAGCTCTTGCATCAGAAGGAGCATTTTCATTAATAACCGTATTGGCATTTGACCTTATTGGTATCATAAGCCATGATGAAAAGCCAATAAAAACAAACATTATACAAAGTAAAAATGTATTAATTTTAATCCATCTTTTTTCTCTTGTGGTCTTAATTGCAATGTAGAAGAAACTAATTATTGAGATTGCCGTAAAAATAGTTCCAGTATTAAAAGGCATTCCCAGATCATTAACAAAAAAAACTTCTAGATATCCAAAAAGACCTAAAGTGGAAGGCAATAATAATTTAAATATGAATAATAAAATTGCTACAGAAATAACGTTTGCTAATAAAAAACTTTTAAATGTTGGAGATGGGTTTTTTTTAAAAAAATAAATCATTCCAATTGCTGGAATTGCTAGAAGTCCCATAAAATGAACCCCAAAAGATAAGCCAACAACAAAAGATATTAGAATCAACCATCTATCTCCACCTTTTTGGTCCATATTTTCTTCCCATTTAAAACCTAACCAAAATAGTAAGGCCATAATCATTGTAGCCATCGCATATACTTCAGCTTCAACCGCATTAAACCAAAAGCTGTCAGAAAAGGTAAAACATAAAGACCCTAAAAAAGAGGAACCAAGAATTATTATCGCATTAGAGTTTGAAATTGCAGCATTTTTTAAAACTATTTTTTTCCCAATTATAGTTGTTGTCAGAAACAAAAAAAGTATTGTAAATGCACTAGCAAAAACAGACATCATATTAACCATAAATGCTATGTTCTCAGCTTCAAAAGCAAAAGATGAAAAAAAAGCACCTAACATTTGAAATAGCGGCGCTCCCGGTGGGTGTCCCACCTGTAATTTCGCAGATGTCGAAATGTATTCTGCACAGTCCCAATAACTAGCTGTAGGCTCCACGGTAAGAGAGTAAACAGTAAGAGCAATAAAAAAAGTTAGAGTTGCAATTAAGCGATTCCATTTCTCGAACTTATTAATATTCATGTCAATTTACTTTTGAAAGCGAATTTAAACAATATTAACAATTAAATTTTTACTATTATTTTAAATTATAATTTATTTGCCTAGCAAAAACTTTATACTAAATTTGCCGAGAATTATATTGGCCTATGGTGTAACTGGCAACACGTCTGGTTTTGGTCCAGAAGAGTCTAGGTTCGAGCCCTAGTAGGCCAACTAATTTATTTGGTAGAATTTTGTATATTTGCCAAGCATTATGGAAAATTGAAGGGGGACATTGTCCCCTTCTTTATTAAATATACTCTAATTTGAATAAGTTTTTTGATAATATAATTAATGAATATTTTGACAACAACACCAATCTTTTTTTGGTAGATGCATCTGTTGACTCATCAAATAAAATAAATATAATTATTGACGGAGATAAGGGTGTAAAGATTTCAGACTGCGTTAGTTTAGGTAAATATTTAAAAAATAATTTGGAAGATGAAATTGACGATTTTTCATTTGAAGTGAGTTCTGCGGGGATGACATCCCCTTTAATAACTCATAGGCAGTTTTTAAAAAATCTTAATCGAAAGCTTAATATTTTATCTGTTGATGGTGAAGAGTATATCGGAAATTTGTCTGAAGTTAAAGATGATAATGTCACAATTGAATGGTTTTCAAGAGAGTCCAAGCCAATTGGTAAAGGAAAGATTTCCGTTAAAAAAAACAAGTCATTATTGTTTAATGAAATTAAACAAGCGAAATTAATAGTAGAATTTTAAAAATATATTAAATGGAAAATTTAGCCTTAATTGAATCATTTTCAGAATTTAAAGATGAAAAATTTATTGATAGAGTAACCCTAATGTCAATCTTGGAAGAGGTTTTTAGAAATACTTTAAAAAGAAAATATGGAGATGATGATAATTTCGATATTATTATAAATCCAGACAAAGGGGATTTGGAAATATGGAGAAATAGAATTGTTGTTGAAGATGAATCTGTTGAAGACGAGAACCAAGAAATTACCCTTACAGAGGCTAGGAAAATTGAACCTGATTTTGAAGTTGGAGAAGATGTTTCAGAAGAAGTTAAACTTATAGATTTAGGAAGAAGAACAGTGCTGGCTCTAAGACAAAACTTAGTTTCTAGGATTCATGAACATGATAATGCTATTGTTTACAAACAATTCGTTGATTTAGTTGGGGAAATTTATACTGCGGAAGTTCATCATATAAGACATAATGTTGTGATTCTTTTAGACGATGAGGGTAACGAGCTAATAATGCCAAAAGACAGACAAATACCCTCTGATTTTTATAGAAAAGGGGATAATGTCAGAGGTGTAATTGAATCTGTAGAGCTAAAAGGAAACAAGCCTTCAATTATACTTTCCAGAACTTCCCCAATGTTTTTAGAAAAACTATTTGAACAAGATATTCCAGAAGTTTTTGACGGTTTAATATCAGTAAAAAAAGTAGTTAGAATTCCGGGTCAAAAAGCAAAAGTAGCTGTGGATTCTTATGACGATAGAATAGATCCTGTTGGAGCTTGCGTTGGCATGAAGGGATCTAGAATTCACGGAATAGTTAGAGAACTTGGAAATGAAAATATTGATGTTATTAATTATACTAACAATACACAGTTGTTAATTACAAGAGCCTTAAGTCCTGCTAAAATTTCTTCATTAAAAATTAATGAAGAAAAGAAAACCGTAGAGGTTTTCATGGATCCAGAACAAGTTTCAAAAGCAATTGGAAGAGGAGGGTTTAATATTAGATTAGCAGGTCAATTAACTGGCTATGAAATTGATGTTTACAGGGAAGGTGCCGAAGAAGATGTTGAGTTAACGGAATTCTCAGACGAAATAGAAGGTTGGGTTTTGGAAGAGTTAAAGAAAGCAGGATTGGATACTGCTAAGAGCGTTTTGGAACAAGAAGTAGAAGATTTAATAAAAAGAACAGATTTAGAGGAGGAGACTATTTTAGAAATAAGAAAAGTTTTAAATGCAGAATTCTCTGACTAAATAATAGAAATTTATATGAGTGAAATAAAATTGACAAGGTTAAATAAAGTTTTAAGAGAATTCAACATCTCTTTGGATAGAGCAGTCGAGTTTTTGGCTACTAATGGTCACGAAATAGAAGCCAGACCAACCACAAAAATATCCTCTAATCAGTATAGTTTACTTTTAGAAGAGTTTCGTTCAGATAAATCTAGCAAAGTTGAATCTCACGATTTAAGTGAAGAAAAAAGAAAGGAAAAAGAAGAGTTGAGGCTTAAACTTGAAAAAGAACAGGAAGAAAGGTTAATTGCAAAAAAAGCCATAATTCAGGGTAAAGCAGAAATTAACAAGCCTGTTCAGGTTGGAAAAATTGATTTAGAAAAGTTAAAACCACAAGTCACAAAAAAAGAAATTGAAAAAAAAGAAGAAATAACTGCCAATGAGGTTGTCGTAAAACCTTTAGTCAAAAAGGAAAAAGAAGAGGAGGTTAAAAAAGAAGATTGGTCAAATATAAAAACTCAATACAAAAAATTAAGTGGTTTAAAAACAGTTGGAGATAAAATCGATTTAAACAAATTTGAAAAGCCTAAGCCACAACAAAAACATTCTTCACCTGCTTCTAAAAGAAAAAGAATTAGGGTTATAAAAGATGTTCCAAAGACTAGTCAGGGTCACGGAAATAAGAGTTTTAGAACGCAGAGCAGAACAAAGAATGTTGCTGTTGAACCCTCAGATGTTGATGTTCAGAAGCAAATTAGAGAAACTTTAGAAAAACTTCAAGGAAAATCTACTACATCAAAAGGCGCAAAATATAGAAAAGAAAAGAGAGACTCACACAAATTTAAATCAGAGGAAGATTTAGCTCTAAATGAAGCAGATAAAAAAACAATTAAAGTAACAGAATTTATCACTGTTGGAGAAGTTGCAACAATGATGGAAATTACATCAACTGATATTATTTCCACTTGTATGTCTCTCGGAATTATGGTAACGATGAATCAAAGATTAGATGCGGAAACTTTAACTATCGTTGCAGATGAGTTTGATTATGAAGTTGAGTTTGTTACTGCGGACATAGAAGAGTCTATAAAAGAAATAGTTGATTCACCTGAAGATTTACTTCCCAGAGCTCCAATTGTAACTGTAATGGGACATGTCGATCATGGAAAAACTTCTTTGTTGGATTTTATTAGAGAAGAAAATGTAATAGCTGGAGAATCAGGTGGAATTACACAACATATTGGAGCCTACAATGTAGTTCTTAAAGATGGTCAAAAAATTACTTTTTTAGATACTCCTGGTCACGAAGCATTTACTGCAATGAGAGCTAGAGGAACACAGGTGACAGATTTAGTTATTATTGTTATTGCAGCTGATGACGATGTGATGCCACAAACAAAAGAAGCTATTAGTCATGCTCAAGCTGCAGGAGTTCCTATAATATTTGCAATTAACAAAATCGATAGACCAAATTCTAATCCTGATAAAATTAAAGAAAAGCTTTCTGGAATGAATTTACTTATCGAGGAGTGGGGTGGAAAAATTCAATCTCAAGATGTTTCCGCTCTGAAAGGAACTGGAGTTGATGAGCTACTTGAAAAAGTACTTCTTGAAGCTGAATTTTTAGAATTAAAAGCCAATCCAAATAAAGCTGCAATAGGGACTGTAGTTGAAGCATTTTTGGACAAAGGGAAGGGATATATTTCGACTATTTTGATTCAATCTGGAACTTTAAAAATAGGAGATTATTTATTAGCAGGACAGCACACTGGTAAGATAAAAGCGATGCAAGATGAAAGAGGAAATTCTATTTTAGAAGCTGGTCCTTCAATTCCAGTTTCAGTTTTAGGTCTAGCTGGGGCACCACAAGCCGGAGATAAATTCAATGTTTTCGAAAATGAAAAAGAAGCAAAACAAATAGCTATAAAAAGAACTCAACTAGTTAGAGAACAGTCAGTTAGAACACAAAAACATATTACTCTTGATGAGATTGGAAGAAGAATAGCTCTTGGAGATTTTAAAGAATTAAATATTATCCTCAAAGGGGATGTAGATGGTTCTGTTGAGGCACTAACCGATTCGTTTCAAAAACTTTCAACTGACGAAATACATGTTAATATTATTCATAAGGCTGTTGGAGCTATCACTGAATCTGATGTCTTATTGGCTTCAGCCTCAGATGCAATTATTATAGGATTTAACGTTCGTCCAACTGGGAATGCTAGGCAAATCGCAGATAAGGAAGAAATTGACATTAGAAATTATTCTATTATTTACGATGCAATAAACGACCTTAAGGATGCTATGGAAGGGATGCTTTCTCCAGTGTTTAAAGAGGAAATTTCCGGAAATGCTGAAATTAGAGAAACGTTTAAAATTTCAAAAGTTGGAACAATTGCAGGATGTATGGTTACTGACGGAAAAATATTTAGAAACTCTAATATTAGGCTTATTAGAGAAGGTGTTGTTGTGATGTCAGGAACATTAGCTTCGTTAAAAAGATTTAAAGATGATGCCAAAGAAGTTTCGAAAGGTTACGATTGTGGTATTCAAATTAAAAATTATAATGATATAATTATTGGTGATGTGGTTGAGGCTTATTCTGAAGTTGAGATAAAAAAGAAAATCAAATAACTTAATTAGGTTTTAAAATAAAAGCCGAAGGAAATGTTTTTTTAATCTTAATTAATTCTTTTATGGCTTCAATTTTAGACACATATTTTCCAATTCTAATTTTATAATAAGGAGTCTCAAAGCTAAAATAAACATCTTTAAATTTCTCCTCTAAAGTCAATTTCTCCATTAGTTCAATACCCAATTCATATTTTCCATTGTATACTTGAATAGTGAATTGGCCTGATGTAAAAGTTTCCTGATTTACTATTTTTTTTAATTCCATTAGCTCTATTAGTTTCGGATCTTGGTTTAGAATAACCTTTCCTTCTTGACTAAATGAATTTGTTATTGTAAAGTTTAAAAAAATAAAAAAAAGTGTCTTTTTTACATCCATTCTTTACAAATATATATCGTATTTTTTATTAAATCTACCAGTTTTACCATAACTTTTATTTAGAATCGTTATAAATTAAAAATAAGATATAACATGGGTTTTTAAAAAGGTTTTTGTGTTGTATTTTTGACCTCTAATTTTGATACAATTTTTTTAATTGTTAGTGAAAGGAAATAGTAAATTTTTGCAAGATTTTTTTAGCCTCTTATCAAAGACTAGCTTAATGACTTTTTTCGCTTTTATTTTATTTTTCTCAACAACATTTTCTCATAATATTTCCTCACAGGAATTTGACATTGCCAAAGGAAAATCTTTGTTCAATGCTAACTGCGCTTCATGTCACAAGCTTAATAAAAAACTAATTGGTCCTGCACTTAGAGGGGTTTCTGCAAAATATGAAAAAGATTGGCTGTATTCTTGGATAAAGAATAGTGCAGCTATGATAAAATCAGGGGACGAACAGGCTGTGGCTATTTACGAAGAATATAATAAGGTTGCAATGAATGCTTTTCCTCAGCTCTCAAATGAGGATATTGATAATATTCTTGCGTACACTGATTATGTTCCTCCTAAACCAGTGGCTCCAGTTAGTGGAGCTCCAGTTTCAGAAAGCTCAGGGAGCAGCTCAACAAATGATCTTATCTTAATTCTTTTATCATTTGTTTTAGCAGTACTAGTCATTCTTTTAGTTCTGATAAATAAAACTTTAAAAAATATTATTCCCCAAAAAGCAGTAGCAATAGACGATGCAAAAAATATTAAAAAAAGAATTCCTATTTGGAAAGCTTTCATTCAAAATCAATTTTTAGTTCTAGTTTCTGTTGTAATTCTTCTTCTTTCCAGTGCTTATTTTGCATACGGCTATATGCTTCAAGTTGGTGTTGACCAGGGTTACATGCCCATACAGCCTATACATTATTCGCATAAAATTCACGCAGGAGCAAATCAAATAGAGTGTCAGTATTGCCATTCTTCTGCTAAAAAATCAAAGCATTCAGGAATTCCATCCCTAAATGTTTGCATGAATTGTCATGAAAATATTGCTGATTATAATGGAGAAGAAGATTTAGAAAAGGGATACACTAAAGAATTTTATACCAATGAAATTAAAAAACTTTACAAAGCAGTAGGGTGGGATGAAAATTCTCAAAGTTATACGGGGGATACTGAGCCTGTAAAATGGGTTAGGATTCATAATCTTCCTGATTTTGTTTATTTCAATCATGCTCAGCACGTAACAGTTGCTGGAGTGGATTGTCAAAAATGTCATGGGCCAGTAGAAGAAATGGAAATATTATATCAGCACTCTCCACTAACTATGGGATGGTGCATAAATTGCCATAGAGAAACTAATATCAAAGTAAAAGATAATGAATACTATACTAAAATTCATGAGGAATTATCAAAAAAGTATGGAGTTGAAGAACTTACTGCCGCTCAAATGGGAGGTTTAGAATGTGGAAAATGTCACTATTAAATAAATATATTTGTTAAATGGGAAACCATAAAAAATATTGGAAAAGTGAAGCCGAATTATCATCGAATAATAAGATGATAGTAGGTCTCAAAAATAATGAATTTGCTGAGCAATTGCCAACAGATTTATTTCTTAGTAATAAAAGTAGTTTACAAGATTCCAGCACAAATAGGAGAGATTTTTTAAAGTATTTAGGCTTTAGTACAGCTGCCGCTACTTTAGCAAGTTGTGAAGGACCTGTCAACCGTTCAATTCCATATGTAGTTCAGCCAGAAAGAATTGTTCCAGGAATTGCAAACTTTTATGCTACATCCATTGCGGATGGATTTGATTTTGCTAATGTTTTAATTAAAACAAGAGAAGGAAGACCTATAAAAATTGAAAATAACAGTAAAGCAAAAGTAAAATCTTCAGCAAATGCTAGAGTTCAGGCTTCTGTTCTTTCAATGTACGATAGTCTTAGATTAAAAGGTCCTCTACAGAAAGGTCAAGAAGTAAACTGGACTCAATTGAATCAAAATGTAATAGATGAACTAGAGTCTATGAAGGCTTCTAACAGTGATGTAGTCCTTTTGACTCAGACTTTTGCTAGCCCATCTACGTCTAAAATTATTAAAGATTTCAAGAAAAAATATTCAAATGTTAGACATATAATTTATGATGCTATTTCAGATTCGAAAGCTTTAGATGCTTTTGAAATAGCTTATGGAAAAAGAGCTTTACCAACTTATGATTTTTCAAATGCAGATGTTATTGTTTCTGTAGGTGCAGATTTTTTGGGTGATTGGCAAGGAGGAGGTCACGACTTAAGTTATGTAAAGGGTAGAGTTCCTGTAAAGGTGGGTAATCGTATAGCTAAAATGTCAAAACATTTTCAGTTAGAATCTAACATGAGTATTTCTGGAGCTAATGCGGATAAAAGAGTTGCGTTAACTCCTAATCAACAAAAAATTGCATTAGCTAGAATTTACGGATATATTTCAGGCAATAAATTTTCAGGAACACTTCCTGAAAATATTGAATTATCTATTAAAAAAATAGCAGATTCTTTAATTAAAGCTGGTAACAAAGGAGTAATCATTAATGGGTTGGACGATGTAAATGCTCACCTATTAGCATATGAAATTAATGAATTACTAAAAAGCCTTTCATATAAAAAAGACGAATTATCGTTAATTAAACAAGGAAATGACAAAGAGGTTTTACAATTGATTAAAGATTTAAATTCAGGTAAAGTAAAAGGAGTTATAATGTCAGGTGTTAATCCTGCTTACACACTACCTAATTCTGAAGAATTCATTTCTGGAATCAAAAAAGCTAATTTTTCAGTATGTTTTTCAATGAAAAATGATGAAACCGCTTCTCAATCTAAATGGGTAGCTGCTTCCCCTCATTATTTTGAATCATGGGGAGATAATGAAATGGTGAATGGTAATTTTAGCTTAACGCAACCTACTATTAGACCGTTATTTGACACTATGCAGTTTCAAGATTGTTTATTGAAATGGATGGGATCCGCCAACAGTTTTTATGATTTTATTAGAAATAATTGGGAACAAAATATTTTAGAAAACATGTCTTGGAATCAGGCTTTGCATGATGGTTTCTTCAAATCAAATTCTAAAAATATAATTAAAAAATTAAAATTTAATCCAATTACTTGCGCAGAGCAACTTTCAAGTTCCAAATCTTCTGTTTTTGAACTGGTCTTGTACTCTAAGACTGGTTTAGGTGATGGTCAACAAGCTAATAATCCATGGCTTCAAGAACTTCCTGATCCAATAACTAGAGTTTCTTGGGATAATTATTTAACAGTTTCAAAATTTGATGCTCAAGAGTTAGGTTTAAAAAACTACACTGTCGCAAATGGTGCTTTAGACAGTAATTATGCTCAAATTACAGTTAATGGAGTTAGTTTAAAAGTACCAGTTATTATTCAGCCCGGTCAATCAAAAGGTTCTGTTGGATTAGCATTTGGTTATGGTAAAAAGAATGCAATGAAAGAAGAAATGCAGATTGGGGTAAATGCATTTAAATTGTATCAAAACTTTAATTCTGTACAGAACATTGAGATTGAAGCCGTAGACGAAACACATGAGTTTGCCTGTACTCAATTACAGAACACATTAATGGGCAGGGGAGATATTATTAGAGAAACTACGTTAGAAGTTTTTAACACTAAAAATGTAGAAGATTGGAATGCAATAACTAAAGTTTCATTAAATCATATAGAAACTCCCGTAAATTCACCAGAAGTTGACTTATGGGATGAGTTTGATAGATCAATTGGACATCATTTTAACCTCTCTATTGATTTAAATTCCTGTACGGGTTGTGGAGCTTGTGTAATTGCATGTCATGCTGAAAATAATGTTCCAGTAGTAGGTAAAACAGAAGTAAGAAGGTCAAGAGATATGCACTGGCTAAGAATTGACAGGTATTATTCCTCTGAAGAAACTTTTGATGGAGACAATAAAACGAAGGATGATATTAATGGACTTTCAGATTCTCTTTCTGTTTTTAAAGAAATGGAAAATCCCTCTGAAAATCCTCAAGTTGTTTTTCAGCCTGTAATGTGTCAACAT
Organism: Cryomorphaceae bacterium BACL29 MAG-121220-bin8; assembly: GCA_905181705.1. Classification (GTDB taxonomy): domain Bacteria; phylum Bacteroidota; class Bacteroidia; order Flavobacteriales; family Flavobacteriaceae; genus MAG-121220-bin8. The sequence continues at coordinate 78,241 of CAJIYP010000004.1, forward strand.
TGTAACCACGCACCTTGTGAAACAGTTTGCCCAGTTGCTGCTACTTCTCATGGAAGACAAGGACAAAATCACATGGCCTACAATAGATGTGTAGGGACTAGATATTGTGCAAACAATTGTCCTTACAAAGTGAGAAGGTTTAATTGGTTCTTATACAATAATAACGATGAGTTTGATTTCAATATGAATGACGATTTAGGTAAGATGGTATTAAATCCAGATGTAGTTGTTAGATCTAGAGGAGTAATGGAAAAATGCTCTTTTTGTATTCAATCTACTCAAGCAGTTATTCTTAATGCTAAAAGAGAAGGAAGAAGAGTTGAAAAAGGGGAATTTAATGATACTTGCGCATGTTCTGCGGCTTGTTCTACTGGGGCTATGAAGTTCGGAGACATAAATGAAAAGGATAGTGAAGTATCTGTTTTGAAAGAGAGCGAGAGAGTTTATCATTTATTAGATACAGTTGGTACAAAACCTAATGTTTTTTATCATGTAAAAGTTAGAAATACGGATTAAGTTTAAATTTTTTTAATTAGAATATAATATATGTCATCTCACTATGAATCACCGATAAGAAAACCTCTTGTAACTGGGAGTAAGTCATATCATGATGTATCGGTAGATATAGCAGCAGCTGTTGAAGGCAAGGCCAATAAGCAATGGTGGATAGTTTTTTCTATTGCTTTGAGTTTGTTTCTGTGGGGACTGGGATGTATGATTTATACTATTTCCACCGGAATAGGAACCTGGGGATTAAATAAAACAGTTGGTTGGGCTTGGGATATTACTAATTTTGTTTGGTGGGTTGGAATAGGTCATGCTGGGACTTTAATTTCCGCTGTATTACTTCTTTTTAGACAAAAATGGAGAATGGCGATTAATAGATCTGCAGAAGCAATGACTATTTTTTCTGTTATTCAGGCTGGACTATTTCCTCTGATTCACATGGGAAGACCTTGGCTAGCATTTTGGGTTTTACCTATTCCAAATGCATATGGATCTTTGTGGGTGAATTTTAATTCACCATTACTTTGGGATGTTTTTGCAATTTCTACTTATTTATCAGTCTCATTAGTTTTTTGGTGGACTGGATTACTTCCTGACTTTGCAATGATTAGAGACAGAGCAGTTAAGCCTTTTCAAAAGAAAATATATAGCTTATTAAGTTTTGGATGGAGTGGAAGAGCAAAAGATTGGCAGAGATTTGAAGAAGTATCATTAGTACTTGCAGGTTTAGCTACTCCACTAGTACTTTCTGTACACACAATTGTATCAATGGATTTTGCCACATCTGTTATACCTGGATGGCATACAACAATATTTCCGCCTTATTTTGTGGCTGGAGCTATATTTTCAGGATTCGCAATGGTTAATACCCTGTTAATTATTATGCGAAAAGTTTCGAATTTAGAAAATTACATTACAATTCAACACATAGAATTAATGAATATTGTAATCATGATTACTGGTTGTATTGTCGGAACTGCTTATATAACGGAATTATTTATAGCTTGGTATTCTGGCGTTGAATACGAACAATATGCTTTTCTAAATAGAGCAACCGGCCCATATTGGTGGGCTTATTGGGCTATGATGACTTGTAATGTTTTTTCTCCACAATTTATGTGGATTAAAAAATTAAGAACAAGTATAGTATTTTCTTTTATTATTTCAATTGTAGTAAATATAGGAATGTGGTTTGAGAGGTTTGTTATCATAGTTACCTCACTTCACAGGGATTATTTACCTTCCTCATGGACAATGTTCTCCCCTACATTTGTAGACATTGGAATATTTTTAGGTACAATAGGATTCTTTTTCGTTTTATTTTTACTCTATTCTAGAACATTTCCAGTAATTGCTCAGGCAGAAGTAAAAACAATTTTGAAATCATCAGGAGATAATTATAAAAAATTAAGGGATAAATAATGGCTGATAAAATATTACATGCCGTATACGACGACGACGACAAGCTTTTAGATGCTGTTAAGATGATTAAAGCAGCAAATTATGAGATTGAAGAAGTATACACTCCATTCCCTGTTCATGGTCTAGACAAAGCTATGGGTTTGAAAGAAACTCGACTTGCTATAACTGCATTTATATATGGATGTATAGGCTTTGGTTTTGCAATATGGATGATGAATCATATTATGATATTAGATTGGCCACAAAATATTGGTGGGAAGCCAAGTTTTTCTTTTATAGAAAACATGCCTTCATTTGTTCCTATCATGTTTGAGTTAACTGTATTTTTTTCAGCTCATTTGATGGTAATTACATTTTATTTAAGAAGTAAATTATGGCCTTTTAAAGAAGCCGAAAACCCAATTCCTCAGACAACAGATGACAAGTTTTTAATTGTTATTGAATTTAGTGGTAATGAAAACGATCTTAAAAAGTTAATTGACCAGACAGATGTATTATATATTAAAGTACATGATAATAAAAAGATTAGCCATGCGTAAAAATTTAAACTTTATGGTTTTGATTTTGCTGTGTCTTACTACGGTATCTTGTTTTGATCCTTCTAAGCCAAATTATCAGTTTTTCCCTAACATGTATGAATCAGTGGGTTATGGAACTTATGACGAATCAGATGCTTTTAATAATGGCATAGAAGCTCAATTACCTGTTGAAGGCACAATCCCTAGAGGTTGGTTGCCTTATGAATTTGAAGACACAAATGAGGGTTACGATTTAGCTAAAAACACTTTGTTTTCTCCTCTGGACCTTAATGACGAAAATTTTAAAAAAGGGAAAGAGTTGTATGCAGTTTATTGCGCTGTTTGCCATGGATCAAAAGGAGATGGACAAGGGATTTTAATGACAAGAGAAAAATTTTTAGGAATACCAAGTTATGCAGATAGAGATATTACTGACGGAAGTATATATCATGTTTTGATGTATGGTAAAAATTTGATGGGGTCTCATGCTAGTCAAGTTGATTCTAAAGAAAGATGGCAAATATCTCAATATGTATTAAGCTTAAGAGAAAATTTAATTAAATGATGTTAATATTAGTGTAGTTTAAATGTATACAGTTACAAAAAATATAAAAATATTTTGCTTTACTTTAATGGCAATTGGGTTTATTGGACTTGCATATGGATTTTATACGGCTCCTCAGTCTATTGAAGAATCAAAAGCAATAGTAGCTTCTTATTCAGACGATGGGCACGGTTCCGACCATAGTTTTAACTCTGAGCATGCTACAGACTCCCATGAATCAGATCATGCTGAGACTTCAGATCAAAAAGAAGAAAAGCACGGTTCTGGAGAGCATTCTGTTTCTCATGATGAACATGTTTACCATCAATTAAGTAATAGACCTTGGTCTGCCTTGTATGTTGCTGCATTATTTTTCTTCCTTATCTCGTTAGGAACACTAGCTTTTTATGCGATTCAACGCGCATCTCAAGCAGGTTGGTCTCCTATACTTTTTAGGGTTATGGAGGGTATTACAGGCTATTTGTTGCCAGGCTCTATTATTGTACTAATAATTTTAGTTTTATGTACGATGCATTTGAATCATGTGTTTGTGTGGATGGATCCTGAAGTTGTAGCACACGATAAAATAATTCAAGCAAAGTCAGGATATTTAAATTCACAATTTTTTATTGGCAGAGCAATATTTTATATATTAGGATGGAATTTATACAGATTCTTCTCAAGAAAGCTCTCTCTTGCTCAAGATCAAGCCAAAGATATTTCAAATCATAAAAAAAACTTTCAACTTTCAGCTGGATTTTTAGCTTTTTTCATAGTAACGGAGTCAATGATGTCATGGGATTGGATTATGTCTGTAGATCCACATTGGTTTAGTACTCTTTTCGGATGGTATGTCTTTGCTAGTATGTTTGTTTCCGGAATTACTACAATTGCTCTTGTAACAATTTATTTAAAATCTCAAGGGTACTTGACTAAAGTGAATAATAACCACATGCATGATTTAGCTAAATTTATGTTTGGAGTAAGTGTCTTTTGGGCTTATCTTTGGTTTTCTCAATTTATGCTAATATGGTATGCAAATATTCCAGAAGAAGTAACGTATTTTGTTACAAGAATAGAAGATTATCCTTTACCCTTTTGGGGCATGTTAGTTACTAATCTAATTTTTCCATTTTTTGTTTTAATGAATAGCGATTATAAGAGAATTAACTGGCTGATTGTAATGACAGGTTTGGTTATTTTGTTTGGACATTACTTAGATTTTTACAACATGATAATGCCAGCTACTGTTGGAGATCAGTGGTACATTGGTATTCCTGAAATAGGAGGAATAATGTTCTTTGCTGGTTTATTTATATATGTTGTTTTAAACACTATTTCCAAAGTTCCTTTAGAGCCTAGTGGAGACCCCTTGTTTAAAGAAAGTGAAAAATTTGTTTATTAAATATTTGAGATGATAGGATTATTAACTGTTGCGGTATTGCTTTTGATGGGAATTGCTATTTGGCAAATCAATAATATTTATCAATTAATTCAAAATAGTACTAGTAATAAAAGAGATAATTCCCAAATAGCAACGGAAAAAGACAACGATACTCAAGGAAAGCTAATGTTTGCTTTTCTTGTATTTATTTATATTGTTACTATATATTGTTTTTGGGCATATTCCAAAGTTCTTTTACCTGAAGCTGCTTCTGAACACGGAGTACCGTATGATCGTCTTCTTTGGATATCCTTTGCTATTATTTTATTTGCACAAACAATTACTCAAGCACTTTTGCATTACTTTGCCTACAAGTACAGGGGAATAAATAACAGAAAAGCATTCTTTTTTACCCATGATAATAATTTAGAGCTTATTTGGACTGTAATTCCTGCAATTGTTTTTTTCTGTTTAATTATTTATGGAATGTTGACTTGGTCAAATATCATGAATTTTAATGAACAGGATGAAGACGCTATAGTTATAGAGCTTTATGCTCAACAATGGAACTGGAAAGCTAGGTATGGTGGTCAAGATAATGTGCTAGGAGACGCGAATGTTAGATTTTTAAACGATTATGATGGAAGAAATTCTGTTGGTATTGATTCCTCTGACCCTAATGGCTGGGATGATATAGTAGTTACCCAAGAATTTCATATTCCTGTTAATCGCAAAATTATATTTAAAATGAGATCTCAGGATGTTTTACATTCAGCTTATATGCCTCATTTTAGAGCTCAAATGAATTGTGTCCCAGGAATGATAACTGAATTTTCTTTCACGCCAACAAAAACTACTGCTGAAATGAGGATGAATGCGGATGTGGCGGCAAAAGTGGAAAGAATTAATAAAATTAGATATAATAAAAGTAAAGAATTAATAGCCAAAGGAGAGGAAGGTTTAGATTCATACCAATTTGATTATTTATTGCTTTGTGCAAAAATTTGCGGAACTTCACATTATAACATGCAAATGAAAATTGTTGTAGATTCCGAAAAAGATTATAATAAATGGATTTCAAGTAAAGAAGCATTTTCATCAATTATGCAATAATTTGATTTTTTAAAAGGATATTAAAAAAATGGAAGGTAAAAAAGATAAAAACCCAAGAATTAGAGTAAAAATGGATTCAACAGAGTTTGGAGATTTACTTAATGATGGTAATAAAAGTTCTGACTTTCATCAAGAACACCATCATAAAGAAACTTTTATAACTAAATATATTTTTAGTCAAGATCATAAAATGATAGCTAAACAATATCTTATTACTGGGGTTTTGTTTATGGGTTTTATTGGAATTGCCTTGTCCTTGTTGTTTAGATTACAACTTGCTTGGCCTGAAGAATCTTTTGCTGTTTTTGATATATTTCTTGGGAAATGGGCGCCAGAAGGTGTGATGGATCCAAATATATATTTGGCTTTAGTTACTATACATGGAACTATCATGGTTTTCTTTGTTTTAACAGCTGGGCTAAGTGGAACATTTAGTAATTTATTAATTCCATTACAAATAGGAGCTAGGGATATGGCATCTGGCTTTTTAAATATGGTTTCGTTCTGGTTATTCTTTCTTTCAAGCGCAATAATGCTATCTTCTTTATTTGTTGAAGCTGGCCCAGCAGCGGCAGGATGGACTATTTATCCACCATTAAGTGCATTGCCTCAGGCTCAATCTGGTTCTGGAATGGGAATGACCTTATGGTTAATTTCTATGGCAATTTTTGTAGCTTCGTCTCTTTTAGGATCTCTAAACTATATAGTTACAGTTATTAATTTAAGAACTAAAGGAATGTCATTATTTAGAATGCCACTGACCATATGGGCATTTTTTGTAACTGCCATAATCGGGGTAATTTCTTTTCCAGTTTTATTATCCGCTGCACTACTTTTAATTATGGACAGAAGTTTTGGGACCTCCTTCTTTCTTTCGGATATTTTTATTCAAGGAGAGGTTTTACATTACCAAGGTGGATCACCGGTTTTGTTTGAACATTTATTTTGGTTTTTAGGACATCCAGAAGTATATATAGTTTTATTACCTGCTCTTGGAATAACATCAGAAATTATTGCTACAAGTTCAAGGAAGCCAATTTTTGGTTACAGAGCAATGGTAGCTTCTATTATAGCTATTGCATTCTTATCAACTGTCGTTTGGGGACATCATATGTTCATCTCAGGAATGAATCCTTTTTTAGGATCTGTATTTACATTTACAACCCTTCTAATTGCAATACCTTCAGCCGTTAAAGCCTTTAACTATATCACTACTTTATGGAAAGGAAACCTTCAATTTAACCCAGGAATGCTTTTTTCTATCGGCTTAGTTTCGACTTTTATTACAGGAGGTTTAACCGGAATTATCTTAGGGGATAGCACTTTAGACATTAATATTCACGACACTTATTTTGTAGTAGCTCATTTCCATCTAGTTATGGGAATTTCTGCTCTTTATGGTCTTTTTGCTGGAGTATATCATTGGTTCCCAAAATTATTTGGAAGAATGATGAATAAGAATTTAGGATATATCCACTTTTGGGTAACGGCAATTTCGGCTTATGGAGTATTTTTTCCTATGCACTTTATTGGTATGGCAGGATTACCTAGAAGATACTATACAAATACCGCTTTCCCTTATTTTGATGACTTAGCAGATATTAATGTAGTTATTACACTTTTTGCTCTTTTGGCTGGAGCAGCCCAACTAGTTTTCTTGTATAATTTTATTGCTAGTATGTTTTTTGGAAAAGTTGCAGAGCAGAATCCGTGGAGGTCGAATACTTTAGAATGGACAACCCCCGTTAAACACCTTCATGGAAATTGGCCTGGAGAAATTCCACATGTTCACAGATGGGCATACGATTATAGTAAACCAGGTCAGAAAGAAGACTTTGTTTCTCAAATAGTCCCAATTGGAGAAAATGAAGAAATTTCAGAACATTAGCTTTATTTTTTTTAATTAAATAAGGATTTGCTTTTTGCTTATATTTGGTTTAATGAATGAAAACTTAGACCCAACAGATTCTAACTTTACTAATGAAGAAGTCGAATTAGATAAGGCACTAAGGCCTCTAAGCTTTGATGATTTCGCAGGCCAAGATCAAATTTTAGATAATTTAAGAATTTTTGTTGAAGCATGTAATCAAAGGTCAGATGCATTAGATCATACATTATTTCATGGCCCACCTGGATTAGGTAAAACAACATTAGCACATATTGTCGCTAATGAGTTAGGAGTCAATCTTAAAGTAACATCTGGACCAGTTTTAGATAAGCCAGGAGACCTAGCAGGTTTGCTTACAAATCTAGAGCCAAGAGATGTTCTTTTTATAGATGAAATACACAGGTTGAGTCCAATAGTTGAAGAATATTTATATTCTGCAATGGAAGATTATAAGATTGATATCATGATTGAATCTGGTCCAAATGCAAGAACTGTTCAAATTAATTTGAATCCCTTTACCTTGATAGGTGCAACTACTAGATCTGGACTGCTTACGGCACCAATGAGAGCCAGATTTGGAATTAATAGTAGACTAGAGTATTATAAAACGGAACTTTTATCTACAATCGTTGTGAGAAGTTCCGAAATATTAGAAATTAAGATTGCTAATCAAGCAGCAATTGAAATTGCAGGAAGAAGTAGAGGAACTCCTAGAATTTCTAATTCACTTTTAAGAAGAGTAAGAGATTTTGCCCAGATTAAAGGAAATGGAGATATTGATATTGATATAACAAAGTACGCCTTGAAATCTTTAAATGTTGATAAACATGGATTAGATGAAATGGACAACAAAATTTTAACCACTTTAATTGATAAATTTAAAGGAGGTCCAGTGGGAATAAGTACTTTGTCTACTGCTGTTTCTGAAAGTTCTGAAACTTTGGAAGAGGTGTATGAACCTTTTTTAATCCAGCAAGGCTTTATAGTAAGAACCCCTAGGGGAAGAGAAGTTACAAAATTAGCATATGACCATTTAGGCAAAAAGAAACTTAACTCTCAAGATGAATTATTTTAATTGAATATTGTATGACAACTATAAGTAGACTCCACCGAATTTTTTATGACTTTTTAATAAGTGTTAAACTGCCATCTTTATATGCAGAAGTTTTAAATTTAGTATTATTGACAGTATTAGTCTTTATAGTTGCAACTATTCTAAATTATTTTTTTAAAAACTCAATTTCCAAAATTTTTAAAAGTTTATCAAAAAACACGAAGACTAATTTTGATGACTATTTAATTGAAAATAAAACCCCAGTATATATAGCTAAATTAGTTCCTGTATTTTTTATATATAAAGTTATTCCTTTCTGGTTTTTTGATTTCGAAATGTTTATTGAGTATGCTTTTCTTGCATTGGAGGTATATCTTGTTTTTTTATCTGTTTGGATTGTAAAAAGTGTTTTAAGGTCTGTCAAATTCTATTTAAAAACAGTAGATTCTTTGAAAGATAAACCTATAGAAAGTTTTATTCAGGTTATATTAATTTTTGTTTGGTTTGTAGCTGTCTTAAATATTTTTTCAATTGTAACTGGGAAAGAAATAACAACTTTTTTAACCGCAATGGGCGCTCTTTCTGCTGTCATTCTTTTGATATTTAAGGATACAATTCTAGGTTTTGTAGCAAGTATTCAGTTAAGCACAAATGATTTAATAAGGATTGGGGATTGGGTAACGATGAAACAATATGGTGCCGACGGTGATGTGATAGAGATTAATCTTAATTCTGTTAAAATTCAAAATTTTGATAAAACAATTACAACCATACCAACTTATAAGCTAATATCGGATTCCTTTAAAAATTGGAGAGGAATGAGTGATTCTGATGGAAGAAGAATAAAGAGATCTCTTTTAATAAAAGGATCTTCTGTGAAATTTATTGATAAGACAGAATTAGAACAGTTGAAAAAAATAAAATTGATTGAAGATTTTATAATCAACAAGCAGAAAGAAATAGAATCACATAATTCTAGTATAAATATGGACAAATCTATTTTAGTAAATGGGAGGAACTTAACCAATTTAGGTCTTTTTAGAAATTATATTGAAAAATATTTAGAGGATGCGTCATTTATTAATAGTGAAATGACAGTCATGTGTAGACAATTGTCTCCTACTCCTCAAGGAATTCCTTTAGAAATTTATGCTTTTAGCAGCAATAAAGAATGGAAAGAATATGAGCATATAATGTCTGATATTTTTGATCATCTATTGGCGTCTTTAAACACTTTCCATTTAGAAATGTTTGAGTACCCATCTTCATTAAAAGGCTTAAATGATTAGAAAAGCAACTTATACAATAGTTTTATTATTTAGTTTTTTTTCTTTTTCTCAGACTGAAAATTGCACTTCAATTTATTTAATAAGACATGCTGAAAAAAACAGAGTTGAAAAAACAAATAAAAACCCTCACTTAAACAGAAAAGGAATTGTCAGAGCAGCCAGGTGGAGTGATGTTTTAAGAAATATAAAATTTGATAAAGTTTTTTCTACAAACTTGTTTAGAACTTTAGAGACTGCAGATCCTATTTTAAAAGCCAATGATTTAAAAGTCATTAAATACTCCCCCTCTAAACAGTTTTATAATAATTTTATTGAACAAAATAACGGAATAACAACTTTGATTGTTGGGCACAGTAATACAACTCCCTCATTTGTTAATTCTTTAATTGAAGAAGATTTTTACGATGACATTGAAGATAATAATAATGGAAATTTATACTACGTTCATAAATGTGGAGATGACTTACCGACCCATGTGCTTTATTATATAAATTGAAAAATGTATTTTAAAAAACTAAATAAAGTTGAACTGCATCTTCACTTGGATTGTTCCTTAAGCTATGAGGTTGTAAAAAAAATTAAACCAGAAATTTCAAGAAATCAATACCTCACTGATTTTGTAGGAACAAGCTGTAGTTGTCTTAAGGACTATATTAAATGCGCTGACAATGCAGTAGCTATAATGCAAACAAAGCAAGAGTTAGAGTATGTTACAATTGATCTTTTTGAACAATTAAAAAGAGATAATGTTGTTTATGCTGAAATAAGGTTTGCCCCTCTTCTTCATTTAGATAAAGGCTTATCTGCATATCAAGTTGTAAAAATAATTAGTGATATTACTTATAAAGAATCAAAGAAAAATGGAATAGAAGCGGGTTTGATTTTATGTACCTTAAGACATTTCACTAAAAAGCAAAGTATCGAAACAGTTGATTTAGTTAGAGCTTTTAATAAAGCTAATGTTGTTGGGTTTGATATAGCTGCCGACGAGGCAGGTTATCCCTTGGATAATCATATTGATGCATTTAAGTTTGCAAATAAGAATAATATTCAGTGCACTGCTCATGCAGGCGAAGCGTCTGGCTGTAATAGTGTTTTAGAAACTCTTGATGAATTAAGACCTCAGCGAATTGGACATGGTGTAAGAAGTATTGAGAACTCTATTTTAGTTAGCAGGTTAAAGAAAGAAAAAATCCATCTAGAAATTTGCCTCACAAGTAATATGGTTACAAAAGTCTATGAAAATTTTTCTGATCATCCAATTGATAAGTTTTATGAAAATGACTTATCTATTAGTGTTAATACCGACGGGCGTTCAATTTCTGACACTAACTTAAACAAAGAATATTCTCTTCTTTCAAAGCACTTTAAATGGAATAAATCTCATTTTTTAAAATGTAATCTCAATGCTATTAAGGCTTCTTTTGCCAGTCTGAAAGTAAAAAATAAAATAATTTCTCTTTTAAATTCTTAGTTTTAGACATTTTACAATGACATATAAGAATTATCGATAATAAACTTGCCGTTTATTGGTTAGTTTTATCAAAATAAATTTAATTTGACGACAATATCTTTTTTTAAATACAGAAAAAATAAATTTTGGGCTTTTACCCAAATGAGTTTAGCTTTTAAGGTTTTGAATGAAACTCCAGGAATTTTATTTTTTAAACTTTTAGGTACAGGAGCAGGCAATGGCTTTAGTTTACTTCCTGATTTTTCTACTTATTCAATTATTTGTGTTTGGGAAGACGAGCTACATGCTACTAAATTTATTAGCGATAGTGACCATTCAAAATTGATTTCCAAAAAAGCCTTTTCAAGAGAAGATTTTTTTTTAAAAACAATTAAAAGTCATGGCAAATGGGATGGGAAAAACCCTTTTTTTTCAAGTGGAGATGAAGTTGATAAAAAAAATAAAATAGGTATAATTACAAGAGCAACATTAAACACAAATAGACTGTTGGAGTTCTGGAAATCTGTTCCTAAAGCATCTTTAGCAATAAAAAACGCAGAGGGTGTAGAATGGTTTAAAGGAATTGGAGAATGGCCATTTATTCAGCAGGCAACTTTTAGTGTCTGGGATAGTTTAGAATCGGTGAAAAAATTTGCATATAACAAAGGAATTCATTCTGAGATAGTTGTTAAAACAAAGAAAAGAAAATGGTATAAAGAAGATCTTTTCGCAAGGTTTGAAATTTTAAAATCTCAATTTAAAATTTTTAAAAATTGAAAAAAGCAATAATTATTGGTGCTGGAATTGCTGGAATTGCATTAAGTATTCGTTTGAAGAGAAAGGGATATGATGTTGAAGTTTTTGAATCAAATTCTTTTCCTGGAGGAAAACTTTCCAGCTTTAATTTAGGTCCTTACAGATTTGATGCTGGCCCTTCTTTATTGACTATGCCACATTTCATAGATGAATTGTTCAGTTTATTTAACGAAGACCCTAAGAGTTATTTTTCATACAAAAAAAAGGATATCTCTTGTAAGTATTTTTGGGAAGATGGAACTAAATTAACTGCTTATTCTGAAAAAGAAAAGTTTGCTAACGAAGTAGAAAAAAAACTTGGAGTTAAATCTAAAAAACTCTTAAAGTACCTTAAAAAAGCAGAAAAGAAGTATGATTTAACTAAAACAATTTTTCTAGAAAAATCTTTAAATAAATTAAGTACTTTTTTAACAATGGATACTTTAAAAAGTATTTTAAGTTTACATCTTTTTCAAATAGGAAAGCCTTTAAATGATGTGAATGAAGAAGAGTTAGGTGAACCACATTTAGTACAGTTATTTAATAGATTTGCTACTTATAATGGTTCTTCGCCATATAAAACACCTGGAATGATGACTTTAATTCAGCATCTAGAACAAGAATATGGAACTTTTGTTGCAAGAAATGGAATGGTAGATATTGCTAATTCTCTATTTAAATTAGCAAAAAAAAAGGGAGTAACGTTTAATTTTAATAATAATGTTACAAAAATTATTTTAAGTAATAATAAGGCTGTTGGTGTTGAAATAAATAAAAAAAAATACTATTCTGATATTGTTATTTCTAATATGGATGTAGTCCCTACTTATAATAAATTATTAAATGGTCAGCCTTCTCCAAAAAAGATTTTAAATCAAGAAAGATCTAGTTCTGCAATTATTTTTTATTGGGGTGTTAAAAAAGAGTTTAAAAATTTAGATTTACATAATATATTGTTTTCAGATAATTACAAAGAGGAATTTGATTCTATTTTTGAAAAAAAAGAAATTCACAATGATCCTACAATATATATTAATATTACATCTAAAGAAATCTCGGGTGATGCACCATTAAATTGCGAAAATTGGTTTGTAATGATTAATGCTCCTAATAATTCAGGTCAAGATTGGGAGTACATTACTAATGAATTAAGAAAAAATGTGATAAACAAAATCAACAGGGTATTAAAAACGGATATTAAACAATATATTGAAAAAGAAAAAATTTATACTCCAATAAATTTGGAAAACAACACACAATCCTACTTAGGTTCATTATACGGTTCGTCAAGTAATAATAAAATGTCTGCATTTCTTAGGCACCCTAATTTTTCAAATGACATTTTAAATTTATACTTTTGTGGAGGAAGCGTTCATCCTGGAGGGGGCATACCGCTTTGTTTGCTTTCAGCAAAAATTGTTTCCAATTTGATTAAATAATAAATGAGTATTCTATTTCCTAAAGATTTTTTATGCAAAATTTCTATATTAATAATTTGGTTGTTTCACTTTTGTGGTGCTTTAGGAATAATTTATGGAAACAAAGAACTTTTTTTGTCGTTTACTCCCATTAATCTATTTATTTCTTTTCTTTTATTATTTGTGAATCAGAATGAGTTAGAGAACAAAAATATTATTACTGCAATGTTGATATTTACAATAGGAATGGTTGCAGAAATTTTAGGAGTTAATTATGGAATTATTTTTGGAGAATACATCTATTTAGACAATCTTGGGTATAAAATCATGGGGGTTCCAGTAATGATTGGAATTCAATGGATTATTTTGACATTTATAACAGGATCTTTTACTGCCTATGTATTTAAGAACAACAAGTTTAAGGCAATTTTGGCTGGAGTTATTTTATTGGTTGTTTTAGATATTTTAATTGAACCAGTTGCTCCCAGTATGGGATTTTGGATTTTTTCAACTGTTGAAGCTCCAATTCAAAACTACTTTGGTTGGTTTTTAGTTTCAGTTCCTGTTCAAATGCTTTTTCATTATGGTATAGAAAGAAAAGACACTACTTTTTCTTTTCATTTATTGATTATTCAATTTTTATTTTTTGGAACAATAAATATTTTAGCCCTGTAGTTCAACGGATAGAATAGAAGTTTCCTAAACTTTAGATCTAGGTTCGATTCCTAGCAGGGCTACTAACTAGTTACCGTTAATTTCCCCCCTGAGTAAGAAGAAGTAAAACATTTTAATGCACCTCCAGCAGTTCCGCTTGTTGAACAATCTGTTGGATATGAATTAGAATGTGCGCTACATTTAAATTTATCTTCAGAGGTACTATAGGACCAAGCATTTCTATTTCCTGCATGTGGACAGCTATTTGTAAAAGCTCTGTAGGTGGAGGAGTCTATTTTTAAAAGCAACATTTTTTGAGCTGTAAAATTCATCCATCCATTACTTCCCAAAGAAGAAAATGCAGAGTGGTTTAAGTCTATAACTACTGTATTTCCACTTACAGTATACCCGTTAGTAGTGCTGTTTCCTCCTCCACTTCCACCTGAATCAACTGTATCTTCTGAACCAGAGGAGCAGGCTTCTAAAAGGGTCACGCCAACAAAAGCCAAAGCAACTGAAGGACAAACATTTGTTAGGAATTCTCTTCTTTTATTTTTCATAAATTTAAAACTATGTAAATTTTTTTTTAGAATTGTTCTAAATGGTTAGTTTTACATTCTTATTACTTATAATAAAATAAAAATAAATTATGAATCTTTCCACATTAGATATTATTGTTTTCATTTCCTATTGCTTAATAATTCTTTTTATAGGTCTTTATGTCTCTAGAGAAAAAGGTGGTAAAGCTAAAAGCGCTGAAGATTATTTTTTAGCAGGAAAATCTCTTCCATGGTGGGCAATTGGAGCATCTTTAATAGCTGCTAATATTTCTGCAGAACAATTTGTTGCCATGAATGGATCAGGTTTTGCTGCAGGATTAGCTATAGCATCTTATGAGTGGATGGCAGCAATTACGCTTTTAATTGTGGGAAAATATTTTTTACCAATATTTATTGAAAAAGGACTTTACACTATTCCAGAATTTATTGAAAAAAGATTTAGTACTAACTTAAAAACCATTTTGGCTATTTTTTGGATTGCTCTTTTTGTTTTTGTAAATCTAACAACTGTACTTTTTTTAGGAGCAAAAGCTTTAGATATTGTAATTGGAACTGGTGACGGAAGTCTGCTTTTTGGAAGCATAATTGGTTTAGGTTTGTTTGCAGCAGCCTATTCTCTATGGGGAGGTTTGGCGGCTGTAGCTTGGACAGATGTAATTCAGGTTGTATTGTTGATATTTGGGGGCTTAATGATGACTTATTTTGCATTGTCGAATGTTACGGAATCTGGAAGTTTTATTGATGGAATTGCATACGTATATAAAACTGTTCCAGAAAGGTTTACTATGATTGTTTCTAAAGGAGAAATTATAAATACAAATGGAGAGGATACATGGAAAAATCTTCCGGGAATAGCTGTTTTAGTTGGTGGAATGTGGGTTGCAAACCTTTATTATTGGGGCTTTAATCAGTATATAATTCAAAGAACACTAGCAGCTAAAAATTTACGAGAAGGACAGAAAGGAATCGCTTTTGCTGCTTTTCTTAAACTCTTAATGCCAATAATTGTTGTTGTTCCAGGTATAGTTGCCTATGTAATGAATATGGATGCAGGAGTTTTTAATCCTGAAACTATAGATCAAAGCTTTATTAGCGATAATGGCATGATAGCAAATGATAATGCAGCGCCTTGGTTAATAAAAAACTTTATTCCATCTGGATTTTTAGGTCTTATTTTAGCTGCTCTAGCTGCAGCAATAGTATCTTCTTTAGCTTCAATGCTTAACTCAACTTCCACTATTTTTACTATGGATATTTATAAATCTTTTATTAATAAAGAAGCTTCAGATAAATCAATGGTTAGAGTGGGAAGAATCACTGCATTAGTATCTTTAATAATTGCGATGTTAATTGCTCCACAATTAGGAAGTTTAGGTGAGGTTTTTCAGTTTATTCAAGAATATACAGGAGTTGTAAGTCCAGGTATTTTAGCTGTATTTCTGATGGGATTATTTTATAAAAAGGCAACCAATAATGCTGCTATTTGGGGGGTTATTTCCTCTGTTCCTGTAGCAATGTATTTTAAAGTTGTTCCTTCAAATTGGTTTCTTGCAGAAACTCCATTCATGAATCAAATGGGAATAACTTGTTTAGCTACTATTTTTATAATCTATGTTATTAGTTATTTAGAGGGTAACAAGGATAATCCAAAAGGAATAGTTTTAAGTAAAAAATTATTTGAAACTTCCAGTTCTTTTAATATAGCAGCTATGGTTATATGTATTATTACCGCTTTCCTTTATGCCTTTCTTTGGTAATGAATTAATGTAAGGTGTTTTTTTCTGCCTATACAGACTATTAATATTTATTTATAATATTTATTATAAATTTGTTACAATAGAGTTTTGATTAATATTCAACTAACTAATTATCAGTATATTGAAAAAATTTATTTTAATTTTTTTTATTTGTTTTACTCTTCAGTCGCAGTTATTACCGCCTATACAGTCTTATTCTCCAGAGGATTACAAAGGCGCTAATCAAAATTGGGATATCACTCAATCTTTAGATAATGACATTTTTTTTGCCAATAGTGATGGTCTTTTAAAATACAATGGGTCGCAGTGGACTGTTTTTCCATCACCTGGTGGGGTTATAGTAAGGTCGATTAAATCTGTGAAAAATAGAGTTTACGCTGGTTTGTATGAAAATTTTGGTTATTGGGAAAAAAATAATCAAGGTGTATACGAGTTTTATTCTTTATCGGATGATAATAAGATAGTCGTTGAAAATGACGAAGAGTTTTGGAATATTTTACATTATGATAATTGGTTAATTTTCCAATCACTTTCTAGACTTATCATGTATAATGAGTCTTCAAAAATTTTTAAGGTTTTAAATCCCAATCAGGATATTTTCAATTCTTTTATAGTAGATAAACAAGTCTATTTAACTCTTAGTTCTGGTCTTTATACATTGGATGAAGGAAAAGAAGTTTTACTTTCAAACGATTCTAGATTGAGAAACAGAAGTCAATCCCCTCACATTGTAAATATTTTTAAAGACAACAGAAATTTATTAATCATAACGGATAAAATGGAATTTTTTAAGCTCTTGCCAACTGGTAAATTAGAGGCTTGGGATTTAAAATATAATGATGATTTTGATTATACATCAGTAAATGTATATGATGCTAAAAGATTAAAAGACGGCGGATTTGCTTTAGCTACAGTCGGTAAAGGTTTGATATTGTTGAATAGTAATGGGGAGGTTATTAATATAATTAATAAGTCTAAGGGAATAGGAAATAATACTGTTTTATCTCTTTTTGAAGATTTTGACAATAATTTATGGCTTGGTCTTGATAACGGAATTTCCTTAATCAATAGTAAATCTGCCTTTAAAATCTTTAATGATAATGATGGTAGATTGGGAACCGTTTATGCCTCAAAGCTTCATAATAAATATCTATATGTTGGTACTAATCAAGGCTTGTTTTTTAAGAGATATCAATCGAAGAATGATTTTAAATTAATCCCCAATACCATTGGGCAAGTTTGGAACTTAACCGAAATTAATGGAGACCTTTTTTGTGGGCATAATGAAGGTTCTTTTTTAATCAATGAAGGTAAAGCAGTTAAGATTCCTGAAACTGCCGGAACTTGGAGTTTTAAAAAACCCTTCAGAATCATTAGGATTAATTTTAGAAGGAACTTATTCGGGATTTAATGTTTTACATAAAAAAAATGAAAAATGGACAATAAGAAATAAAATTAAAGGGTTTGATATTTCTTCAAGGTTTTTTGAAATTTCTAAAAACGGAAACATTCTGGTTGGTCATGGATACAAAGGTGTTTATAAGTTGTCATTAAGCTCTGACTTTTATGACGTAATTGAAATTAAACTTGATTCGACGGTTTCAATTGGCGGAAGTGCTAGTTTATCAAAATTTGATAATGAGATTTATTACAATTACAGTGGAGGATTTTATAAATATAATGATGAAAAAGATTTTTTTGAAAGAGATAGTTTACTTTCTAGTCTTTCAGAAAAAGAACTAATAAACGGAATTATAATAAATGATGAAAATAAAAAATTATGGATGTTTTCAGAAAACTACATGCATTACCTTTCTAAAGATCTAATGTCAAATGAAAAGACAATTAATACTATTCTGTTTCCTGAAAACCTAAGAAAAACTGTTTATGAAAATATTTCAAAAATTGAAAACGAATTATATGTCATTGGCACTAACAATGGATATATTTCATTTGATTTAGAGAAGTATTTTATTTCACTTACCTAAAATACAAATCGAAAGAGTTGAAGTAAGTAAATTAAACCAAACACCAATTCCAATTAAATTTCAAGAAGATTTTCAATTAGATTACAAGACCAATTATGTTACTTTTTATTATAATTCTACGAATTTTCAGAAATTTAAAAATGTCCAATATCAATATTTATTGGATGGATATTTAAATGAATGGAGTGATTGGAACCAAAATTCAAATGTTACATTTAGTAACTTGAGATTTGGAAACTACGAATTTAAAGTAAGATCTAAAATTGGAGATGATAATTCCGATTTAATTAAATCTGTTGATTTTTCAATTCAAAGACCTTGGTATGGTTCAAACTTTATGATAGCAAATTATGCTTTAATATTTGGAATCCTTTTTTTTATAATTAATAATTATTATAATAATTTTTATAAACGAAAAGAAGAGAAAATGATTAGAATTAATCAAAGTCAATTGGAATTAAAAGAAGTGGAAAAGAAACAAGCTTTAGTTACTATCGAGAATGAAAAATTAATTCAAGATATTGAGGGTAAAAACAGGGAATTAGCTATATCAACTATGAGTATGATTAAAAAAAATCAGTTTTTAAGTAAAATTAAAAATGATTTGAAAAAAGCTGATTCAATCCAAAAAGCAAACTCAGTAATAAAAGTTATAGACAAGCACTTAAACAACCAGGATGATTGGAAATTTTTTGAAGAGGCATTTAATAACGCTGATAAGGATTTCCTAAAAAAGGTAAAAGATTATCATCCTACTCTGACAAATAACGATTTAAGGCTATGTGCTTACCTGAGATTGAATCTTTCTTCAAAAGATATTGCACCTTTACTAAATATTTCTTTAAGTAGTGTTGAAATCAAGCGTTATAGGTTAAGAAAAAAGATGAATTTATCACGAAATGAGGGACTTACAGATCATTTGCTTAGTTTGTAATTATTATATATTTAGATAATAAAACCATACATAAACTATACACTTTATTTTTGCATTTTTAAATTTATATATTCAATTAGTTTAAATCATTAATTTATCTATTTTTTCATCTCATAATTATGTAATTGCATACTTTTTAGTCTTTATTTTTAAATACTCAACAATTTGTAAAGGTTATTTATATTTTCTTAACAACATATATATGTTAAGTTTACTTTTTAATAATCAAAACATAATATGAAAACAAAATTTTTAACTCATTTTCTATCATTTACTATTGACAGTTGTTTTTGGTTTTTCCATGCACTCTCAATCTATTAGTGGAACAGTTACCGATGATAATGGGGTTGCACTTCCAGGTGCAACAGTTTTAGTAAAAGGTACTACAAATGGAGTTTCGACTGATTTTGACGGAGATTTTACTCTATCTGCTTCTCATGTGATGATACGCTAGTTTTTAGCTTTATTGGATATGCTTCTCAATCCATTCTGGTCGGCTCTTCAGTCTAGCTATTAATGTATGCTTTATCACCTGACAACCTACTTAGACGAAGTTGTTGTCACTGGGTATGGATCTCAAAAAGCTTCTAATATTTCTGGTTCCGTTTCAGTTGTTTCTAGTGAAGATGTTGAAAAGATTAAGCCATTAAGAATGGAAGATGCTTTACAGGGTCAAGCTGGTTTAAATGTAATTTCTAGTCGCTCATCCTGGTGGTAAACCTTCGGTTTTAATTAGAGGAATTACTTCTTTTTCTGGAACTGATCCCCTTGTAGTTATTGACGGTATCAATTCTTCTTTGTATGATATGGACGCTATTAATCCCTCAACGATATCGAAAGTGTTTCTGTTCTTAAAGACGCTTCTACTACTGCTATGTATGGTGTTAGAGGAGGAAGTGGTGTAATAGTTATTACTACCAAATCTGGTAAGAAAAACCAAGAAACTATATTTTCTTTAGATACATCCTACGGAGTTCAAGAAGTAAATAAATATATTAATGTTCTAAATGCCTCTCAATACGCAGCAATTTTAAATGAGGGCAGTGTTCAGTCTGGTGGTCCAATTATTTTCTCTGATCTTTCCTTAGCTGGTGTCGGTACAAATTGGCAAAAAGAACTTTTTAATGCAGCTCCAATCTCTACTACTAGTTTTTCAGCATCTGGTGGATCAGATACTTCAACTTATTTTCTTTCAGTTGGATATACTGCTCAAGAGGGTGTAGCTGTTGGCGGGGATAAAGATTTTAATGATAGAGCTGCTTTAACAGCAAATTTCACAACCGATTTATCGGATAAATTAAAAGCTATTTTTCACACGAAATATTCAAATATTCAAGGAAATGGCCACGGTGGAAATCAAATATTTAATGCCTTAAATTTTGATCCAATGATTCCAGTTATGGTTAATGGTGCTTACGGAATTAGTAGCACTATTACCCAAGAGGTAATTAACCCTATTGCTGGTGCTTCTAATTCTTACAGTGATAACAAGACGGATAAATTAATTGGAAAAATTGAATTACAATACCAATTAATGGATGATTTTAAAATCACATCTAGATTAGGCTATACAAGTGTCTGGCAGCAGCAGAAAAGTTTTACTCCTCTTCAATTTTATGGAGTGGGTCACAATAGTACTAATGCAAATGCAGATTTGTCTCCTAGAACTGATGACGATCACAACAGAGTATCCGAAATGAAACAAAATTGGTTTAATTATACCTATGAAATATTTGGAAATTATAACTTCAATATTAACGAGGAACATAATTTCAATGTCTTTGCAGGGTTTACTATTGGTAAAAACACTCAAAATGGACTAAACGGAAGTAATGTGGATGTTCCATTTAACTCATGGTTATATGCTGACTTAAGTTCGGCATCTGGTGGTGTTGCTGATCAGTCTACAGGATCATGGCAATATGTTAGTAGAAGTGTTTCTCTTATGTCTAGGGTTGAGTATGATTTTCAAGAAAAGTATTTAGCGTCATTTACTGTTAGAAGAGATGGTTCAACTAATTTTGGAAAAAACAACAAGTTCGCTATATTTCCATCTGCTTCAATTGGGTGGGTTGCTTCTAATGAGGAGTTTTTTAATTCTACAGCAATTAATTTTTTAAAATTAAGAGCTAGTTATGGTTCTGTTGGAAATGACAATGCTTCTCCACAGTTTGGAACTATTTCTACTTTTCCGAAATATACTTTTGGTGATGATATAGTCTCTGGATCTACCTTGTTAGGTATTCCAAACAATAATGTTTCTTGGGAAAATCAAATCCAAACAAATATTGGAATTGATTTATCTATGTATGACTCTAAATTAAGATTTACAGCAGATTATTTTATCAAGACTGTAGATGACTTATTATTTAGTCCTACGTTATCTCTTTATTTAGGTATTCCTAGCTTACCCTGTTGCTAATATTGGCAAAACTGAAACTAAAGGTTATGAAATTAGCCTTTCATATGGAACATGATATTTCAGACAAAATAAGTTTTGACACTACTTTTAATTTTACATCAGCTGATAACTTAGTTAAAGAAATTAATAATGGTGATAAATATATTTGGGGAAGTGGATATGGGATTCCTTTTAAAAATTTAACACAGTTTAGACAAGGTGAGTCTCCTGGAATTTTTTGGGGATATAAAACAAATGGAATATTTCAAAATCAGTCCGATATAAGTAATCATGCAACTCAAGATAATGCACAGCCTGGAGATATTAAGTTTGTTGATGTTAATGGGGACAATGTTATCAATGCTGATGATAGAACTAAAATAGGAGATCCATTTGCAGATTATACTATAGGATGGAATTTTGCATTAAATGTGCATAATTTTGATTTATCAGTATTCTCATACGCATCTGTTGGAAATGATATTTTTAGAGGTTATGAAAGAAATCTAAATTATACTAATAAATTTGCATCTGTATTAAACAGGTGGAAAGGTGCAGGAACTAGTAATTCAGAGCCTAGATATTCTTTTGTAGACTCAAATAATAATACAAGAGTTTCTGATAGATATGTTGAAGATGGAAGTTTCCTTAAAATAAAAAATATTCAATTAGGATATGACATGCCACTGAGTGAGGCAAGTTCTTTTACTAGTGTTAGAATTTATGCATTAGCAAAAAATCCTTTTACATTTACTGACTATACTGGTTACGATCCTGAAATTTCAAACGGTGGTAGTCCAGTACTAGATACAGGAGTTGACAGAGGAACCTACCCTTCTCCTAGAATTATTTCACTTGGTTTAAATCTTAAATTTTAAATATATATAAAATGAAAAATAAATTTTTTAATAACTTATTATTAACCGTTCTATCTCTTGGCTTTATTGGGTGTGAAGATTATGTTGATTACGAAGCATCTGAAGGATACACTATTGTTGCAGATGATTATTTTAAAACTTCTGCGGATTATGAAGCGGCATTAGTTGGAACTTACGATGTTCTTCAATGGAACATATACAGCGTAATGATAGGAGATATTGCTTCTGATAATTCATTCTGTGGAGGAGAGAGTGCTACTGACGTTATAGGAATGCAAAAAATTGACGACATGATTCATGTTCCTAATAACGATCAGTTAACAAGCACATGGAAATGGTTGTATGAAGGTATTAATAGAGCCAACTACATGATTGAAAATAAAGATAAACTTGATTTTTCAAGAAAAGCTGAACTTTATGGTGAGGTACATTTTTTAAGAGCTTATTACTATTTTGAGTTAGTTAAAATTTTTGGTGACGTACCATTGTTTACTGATTCAAGATTAACTGCGTCTGATTCGAATACTTTAACAAGAGCTCCTAAAGCTTCAGTGTACGCTCAAATAGAAACAGATCTTAAAGCTGCAATTGCAGCACTTCCTGCTGAAAAAAGTACAGATGGAAGAGCAACAGCTTTTACTAGTCATGCTTTATTAGGCAAGGTTTACTTGTATCAAGATAAATTTACAGAAGCTGCTGATATTTTGGAACCATTAATTGGCCTTTATACATTACCGTCAAGCCTGCAATCTGTATTTTATAATTCCGGACAAAATGGTCCAGAGTCAGTCTTTGAAGTCCAGCATTCAAAAAATTCTAACTGGTACGACTGGGGATTCCCACAAGGGTCAGAAGGTAGCTTTGCTATAATTCATCACGGACCAAGAGGATATAATGGGTCTGTTTATGCCTCTGGTTGGAGTTTTAATGTACCAACTCAGGATCTTTATGATTCATATGATGTAACCGATACAAGAAGAGGTGTTGCTATTTTAGATATTGAGGCTTGGGCTGAAAGTACTGGTGCTGAATATTCTAAAGGATATGAGCACACAGGATACTTTAATCACAAATATATTCCTAGAGCTGGTTTAAGTGGCGCTCAACAAGAGTTAAATTATGGAATTAATTTTAGAGCCATTCGATATGCAGATGTTTTATTAATGGCTGCTGAAGCTAATAATAGAAAATCTTCCGCAAATGATACAAAGGCTCAAAATTATCTGAATCAAGTTAGAGCTAGAGCTTTCGCAGGGGGGTCTAATGCTTCCTCATCTATTGGTCCAGTTTTGACTAAAGAAATATGGGACGAAAGAAGATTAGAGTTAGCTATGGAAGGTCATAGATTTTTTGACTTGGTTAGAACTGGAGAAGCTGCTGCTACAATCGCTGGATTTGTCACAGGAAAACATGAAGTTTTTCCAATACCACAAACTGAAATTGATATTTCTGGATTAACTCAAAATTCTGGATACTAAAACATAATAAATATGAAAACTATATACAAAATATTTACATCACTTTTCTTTTTAATAGCATTTATTGGCTGTCAGGAAGATTTTCTAGAAGAAACAGACTTTGGAATAGTTGCTCCTTCAAACGTTTCGGCTAATTTTGTAATAACTCAAGATAATACAGGTTTAGTTACCATTACCCCTCAGGCAGATGGTGTTCTTCATTACGATATTACTTCTTTTGGAGACGGTTCTGACGGAGTTGAAGGAATAAAACCAGGTGCTAGTGTACAACATACATTTGCTGAAGGTTCATATGACATTCAAATTACAGCAACTGGATTAAATAATTTAAAAACATCTAGTACTGTTCCTTTGCAAGTATCTTTTAAAGCTCCTGAAAATTTAGAATTAAAACTAGTTACTGATGCTTTAACTCTTACAGTTTCAGCAACTGCAGATTTTGCAGCGTACTTTCATGTATATTTTGGAATAGATGGAGAAGACCCAGTTGAATTAGCTGTTGATGGATCTGTTAGTAACACTTATTCAACAGGTGGAGATTATGATGTTAAAGTAATCGCATTTAGTGGTGGAACTGCAACAACTGAGAAAACTGAAACTGTGACTATGTTCACTGAAACTATTTTGCCGATTGATTTTGAAAGTTTTGATAAAAGTGTTTTTATTAGTTTCGGAGGAACAAGCAATGATGTAATTGCTAATCCTGATACAACGGGAAATACTTCAGCTACAGTTGGAAAAGTAACAAAAGGTGCTGGCGAAGTTTGGGCTGGGAATGTTATAACTACAACAAATCCTATTGCTGATCTTGCTGTTAAAAATCAAATAAAGTTAAAAGTATGGTCATCAAGAGCTGGAAGCACTATGACTATGAAGTTAGAAAATATTGATGATGCTAATATTAACAGTGGAGAAATCACTGTTCCTGTTGTTGGCAATAGTGCTTGGGAAGAAGTAGTTTTTGATATGAGCGCAATTGATTCCAGCAAGGAATATAGAAAAATCGTATGGTTTTTTGATTTAGGTACTCAAGGTGAAGGCGGTGATGCATGGACTTTTTATGTAGACGATTTTTCACAAACTGCTAAAGTTACTGAACCTTTGGCTGCTGCACCAGCGCCTATTGCTCACCCTGACAATGTTGTTTCTATTTTTAGTGACAGTTACTCAGATGTTAATCTATCTGAAGCATGGAATCCTAATTGGGGACAATCAACGACTATGGAGACTGTGAAAATCAATGGTAATGAAACTCTATTGTATCAAAACCTAAACTATAGTGGTATTGTAACTAATTACGACCCAGGAACTTCATTAGCTGGAAAAACATACGTCCATTTTGATTATTGGACTTTAGATGCCACTAAACTTGGTTTAAAATTAGTTAATACTAGTTATGGAGATGGTGATTCTAAAAAAGAAGCTATAGTAAATGTTTCATCTATTACAAAAGGTGAATGGGTAAGCGTAGATATACCCTTAACAGAATACACTAATGATACATCTAAATTCATGCAATTGGTTTGGGATGGTGCTGCTGGAAAAATTTGGATTGATAATCTTTATTTTTATAATGAACCAGGTGATGCTCCTGTAGCTGCTCCTACAGCTCCAACAGCTGCTGCTGCTGATGTTGTTTCTATATATAGTGACAGTTACACAGATGTTTCTATTGAAGCATGGAATCCAAATTGGGGACAAACAACAACAATGGAGACTGTAACTATTTCTGGTAATAGTATCTTAAAATATTCTAATTTGAATTATTCAGGAATTGTTACAAATTATGATCCTGGAACTGATATTAGTGGGATGACCTATGTTCATTTTGATTATTGGACTAATGATGCTACAAAACTTGGTTTAAAATTAGTTAATACTAGCTATGCAGATGGTGATCCTAAAAAAGAAGCTCTTGCATCAGTGTCTTCCATTGTAAAAGGTGGATGGGTAAGTGTAGATATTCCACTTTCAGATTATACGAATGATACATCAAAATTCATGCAACTAGTATTGGATGGCGATGGAACAGTTTATATAGATAATTTATATTTCTTTGATAATAAACCTACAGTTGCTCCTGCAGCACCAACAGCTGCTGCTGCTGATGTTGTTTCTATATATAGTGACAGTTACACAGATGTTTCTATTGAAGCATGGAATCCAAATTGGGGACAAACAACAACAATGGAGACTGTAACTATTTCTGGTAATAGTATCTTAAAATATTCTAGTTTGAATTATTCAGGAATTGTTACAAATTATAATCCTGGAACTGATATTAGCGGAATGACCCATGTTCGTTTCGATTATTGGACTTTAGATACCACTAAACTGGGTTTAAAATTAGTTAATACTAGCTATGAGGATGGTGATCCTAAAAAAGAAGCTTTAGCAAGTGTTTCTGCAATATCTAAAGGTAAATGGGTAAGCGTTGAAATTCCACTTTCAGACTATACTAATGATGCTTCTAAATTCATGCAATTAGTATGGGATGGTAATGGAGACGTTTATATAGATAATTTATACTTTGTTAAAAAATAAAATATTAAACTTTATTAATTATGAAAAAAATAAAAATTATATATCGATCAATTCTAATTCTATCTATACTTTCTTTTATAGGCTGCGAGGAAGAAAATTATGTATTAGGTAATATAGTGGCTCCTTCAAATCTCGAAATTTCCGCTGAAATAGTTGGAGTTGATCAAGATAATCCTAATGGAGATGGCAGTGGAACCGTTCACTTTAACTTTAGTGCTAATGATGCAATAACATATAAATATATATTTGATGGCGTTGAGACTTTAGTTCCCTCTGGAAAACATACAATTAATTTTAGTGTTACAGGAACGCATACTTACATAGTGACTGCTGTAGCAATTGGTTCGGGTGGGTCTACGTCAACCAAATCTATTGATGTTACAGTTTTTGCAAACTATTCCCCTCAACCAGTATTTTTGACAAATTTGACTAGTAATTCATCTAGAACTTGGAAACAAAATACAGATGTTGGAGGATACGTTGGTGTGGGGCCAGCAGGAGGTGATGCTCCTATTTGGTATACTGCAGATCCTAATTCAAGAGCTGACACTGGCGCTGATGATGATACATGGACTTTTACTTTAGGTGATAAAAGTTTTAGACATGTGACAAATGGTGGTACTGCTGTAAAGTTTGAATATGCTGGAGATCTTCCAGGTGGAATTGATAATCCAGTCGATGATACACATAAAAATTTCGTTTTAGAAAATTATACTGAAAAATGGAATGTAACAGCACCAGGAGGTGTTGAAACAATATCTTTGACGGGTTATGGTTTCTTTTCACTGTATACAGGAACTCATGATTATACGATTGTTTTTCCAACCAGTAACACTATGGAACTTACGACAGTTGATGCCAATGGAAGAAAGTGGTATTATAAATTAATTGCAGTTGAATAAAGTTTGTTTAATTTTATTAAAGCCTGGAAAAAATGATGTCATATCGTTATTTTCCAGGCTTTTTTAAGCATAATTCAATTTTATTTTTTTAATAGAAATTTTCAATCCTATTTTAGCATCTAAATTTTAATAACTTCAATGCATAAATTCTTTAATTTTTTTAAATTATCCAAAACTAAGCTTGTAGTTTTAGTTATTCTTTTAATCTCATGTTCTGGAAGTTCATCTGAAGAAGAAGGTTTGGGACCTGTTGATCCAGTAGAGATTATTCCCTCTGATTTATCTTTATCTATTAATATAACCGGGAAAGATGATAGCCATCCAAATGGAGATGGCTTTGGTGTAGTAGAATTTACTGCAAATGCAACTAATGCAGTTTCATATAGCTTCAGATTTGGGACAGGGGATTCTAAAAATACTTCGGGAAAAACCAAATATACTTATACTGACGTGGGAACTAAGACTTACGACATAAAGGTTTTGGCATATTCAAGTACTAATAATTACACCACCATAGATAAAAAAATAACTGTTTATGTAAAGCCTGACTCTGAGCAAGGTTTATTAGAACTGCTCGCTGGAAGTTCTTCCAAAACTTGGAAAATTAATGCAGCTCAAGACGCACATTTTTCAAATGGAACTCCAGATAAAAAATATTCAACCTATTGGGAAGCGTCTGCTTTTTCTAAAAGTAATTCTGGTTTTTATGATGACGAATATATCTTTAATGTGGACGGTACTTATAAACACAAGACTAATAAAACTATTTATGGAAAAGCAGGTCATCTTACAAATGATTTTGGTTCCACATCTCAATCTGCCAATTCAGCTGGTGAAATTGAGAACTATCCATTAGACGATTATCAAACTACTTTTGTAGCTAAGAAAGATGGAGATTTAAATAAATTAGAAATAAACGGAAAAGGTTTTATTGGTTTTTATATTGGCCAGCATAATTACACAATCGAGTGTTATGATTCTGATAATATATATTTAAGAGCTCAAGACGATGAAGAGAATGTAGCGTGGTATGTTTGGCTTACGGCAAAAACAGTTTCCGAAATTCATCCAATAGATCAGTTTACGAATCTAATTTGGTCTGATGAGTTTGCTAATCCAGGAGCTCTTGATTCAAATAAGTGGGTTCATGAAGTTGGCGATTCATGGTATAATAATGAGGTCCAGTCTTATACTTCTAGATTAGACAATTCTAAAGTAGAGGACGGAAAATTAAAAATCATTGCTAAAAAAGAATCATACAATGGAAATAATTATACTTCAGCAAGAATTATTTCTAATACAAAAATGGATTTCACTTACGGAAGGGTAGACATCAAAGCAAAAATCCCTGGAACCAAGGGAACATGGCCAGCCTTATGGTTACTTGGTTCTAATTTTAAAACAGTCACATGGCCTAAGTGTGGAGAAATAGACGTTTTAGAAGCTGCACAATCTAATAATTTTAGAGTTCAATCTACTGTTCATCATCCTGACAATTATGGGGAAGGAGATAGTCATATCTCTAATGAATACACTGATATTACAGAAAAATTTCATGTTTATTCGTTGGTTTGGACTAAGCAAGCTTTGACATTTTATGTAGATGATAAGCCTCATCATATAGTGGGAAATTCATGTGCCCTTCCCTTTAATTGGAATCAGTTTATAATATTAAATGTGGCCGTGGGTGGAACAATGGGAGGAGAAATTTCCTCAGATTTTGTTAGTGATACTATGGAAATAGAATATGTTAGAATTTATCAATAAATAAAAAAATAATGAAAAAATACTGTATTATACTTACAATAATATTGACATTAAATGGTTGTCAGAAAAATTCAAATAATTTCACAGATAGTGCTATTGCTATAAATAAAAAGGTTGATTCGCTTTTAAAGATCATGACTCTTGATGAAAAAATTGGACAAATGAATCAATACAATGGTTTTTGGGATGTTACTGGGCCAACTCCAAAAAATGGAGATGCTAAACTTAAGTTTAATAATCTAAAAAAAGGTTTAGTAGGATCTATGTTGAATGTAAGAGGAGTTAAAGAAATTACTGCTCTTCAAAAAATAGCTGTGGAAGAAACTAGATTAGGAATTCCTTTAATAATTGGAAATGATGTAATTCACGGTTATAAAACTTTAAGTCCTATTCCATTAGCTGAAGCCGCTAGTTGGGATTTGAAAGAAATTGAAAATTCCGCAAGAATTGCAGCAAGAGAAGCATCTGCAGCTGGCACAAACTGGACATTTGCTCCTATGGTTGATATTTCAAGAGATGCCAGGTGGGGTAGAGTGATGGAAGGAGCAGGTGAGGATCCTTTTTTAGGAAGTTTAATAGCAGCAGCAAGAGTTAGAGGCTTTCAGGGTAAGGATCTTTCTAAACATAATACCATTGCCGCTACTGCCAAACACTTTGCAGGATATGGTTTCTCTGAATCAGGAAGAGACTATAATACAGTTGATATAAGCAAAAACACTTTATATAATGTTGTTTTTCCTCCTTTCATGGCTACAGTGGATGCTGGTGTTAGAACTTTTATGAACGGCTTTAACGAATTAGACGGAGTCCCAGTTACAGGTAGTTCATTTTTACAAAGAGATATTTTGAAAGGAGATTGGAAATTTGATGGTTTTGTAATCTCAGATTGGGGTTCTATTAAAGAAATGATTCCACACGGCTATGCAAGAGATGGGGAACATGCAACAGAACTTGCGATTAAAGCAGGATCTGATATGGACATGGAGTCTCATCTTTATATTAAAAAAATTAAAGGACTAATAGAATCTAAAAAATTAGATATAAAACTAATTGATGATGCAGTTAGTAGAATTTTAAGAGTAAAATTTGAACTGGGACTATTTGAGGATCCTTACAGGTATTTAGATGCAGAAAGAGAAAAAGAAGTTTTATATCATCCTGATAATCAAAAAGGGGTTTTAGAAATGGCAAAAAAATCTATAGTTCTTCTAAAAAATGACAATCAGCTTCTACCTTTAAAAAAGAAAAATCAGACCATAGCATTAATTGGAGCCTTAGCTAATGATAATAATAGTCCACTGGGAAACTGGAGAACGAATTCGGATAACAATACTGCCATTACTGTTTTAGAGGGAATGAAAGCTTATCCAAACAATACTTTGATTTACAGTAAGGGTGCGGATGTAAATTTAAATGCAGGTGGGATTGTAAAATTTCATGAAAAAGTTGAGATTAATGAAAATGA
This sequence comes from Cryomorphaceae bacterium BACL29 MAG-121220-bin8, assembly GCA_905181705.1. GTDB lineage: Bacteria > Bacteroidota > Bacteroidia > Flavobacteriales > Flavobacteriaceae > MAG-121220-bin8. Next base: position 108,954 of record CAJIYP010000004.1, read on the forward strand.
TAAATCTGGTTTTAATGCAGCTAAAAATGCAGCTAGAAATGCAGATGTTGTAATAATGGTTCTTGGAGAGGATGGATTCCAGTCTGGAGAAGGAAGAAGCAGAACTGATATTGGTTTACCCGGCGTTCAACAAGAATTACTTGAGGAAGTTTATAAAGTAAATAAGAATATAGTTTTGGTCTTAATGAATGGAAGACCATTAAATATTAATTGGGCAGATAATAATATACCATCTATTGTAGAAGCATGGCAATTAGGATCTCAAACTGGAAATGCAGTTGCTCAAGTTCTTTATGGAGATTATAACCCAAGTGGAAAATTACCCATGAGCTTTCCTAGAAGCGTAGGACAAATTCCTATTTATTATAATTATAAAAATACAGGAAGACCTGGGCCAGCTAATGCGGTTTTTTGGTCTCATTACAATGATGAAGTTAATACCCCTTTATATCCTTTTGGATACGGATTAAGTTATACTTCTTTTAAATATTCTGATTTAAAAATTGACAATAAAACTCTTTCTAATAATAATTCAATAAATGTTTCTGTAAACCTTGAAAACTCAGGAGAATTTAAAGGAAAAGAAGTAGTTCAGTTATACATTAGAGACAAATTTGCTAGTGTAACGAGGCCTGTTAGAGAGCTTAAAGGATTTGAAATGGTTGAATTAAGTCCAGGAGAGAGTAAAGTAGTTTCTTTTGAAATATCTGAATCTTTATTAAAATTTTATTCAGCAAACGAAGTTTGGGAATCCGAATCCGGATTTTTTGATATTTTTATTGGAACTGACTCAAATGCTAGTTTTCAAGAAACATTTGAATTAACGAAATAAGTTAGTATGAATTTCACTAAAAACTTTATGTAGATGCAACAGACGGGAAACAAACACCACCCACAGCGCAGACAGATTTAACAGTAAAAACATTAGCTGTAGCATTAGACGCTGCTACTACGTATTACTGGAGAGTGAAAACATCGGATGGAACAAACAGTAGTTACTCCATTGTTTATTCATTTAAAACAGAATAAAGTTTGTAATTTAGAAATATTATTTTCTTGTTATGAAGAAGTTTATCTGTTTATTAAGTATCTTTTTTTTATTTATTTCTTGTAAGAAAACTAATAACAAAAGTGATTCAATTACTAAATCAATTGATTATTCTCAATTAAATTCTTTTATTCAAGATTCTTTATCAGATTTTAGAATATTAAATAAAAATTATAATCAGGTTTTTGAATTATGGGATGATATCAAAATTATTTCAAGTACATCAGATGTAATCTTAGGAGATCCCAGAACATTAATATTTTCCTTAGAATCTTTTAAATTAGAGGTAGAAAAAATAAATGACAAACAACTTCCAGGCAAATTAAACGTTCCTCCAATAATAGGGAGATTTAGAGTTTATAAAACCAATGTTTTAAAGATTAATTCTAATAATATAAATTTAGAAAACATCGACTTGTTCAAGAATAATATTGCAGATATTGTGATTTCTTATAATGCTTTAATTAAAATGATGAATAAAATAGCTAAAGAGAGTTTAGAGAGCAATAAATTAGATTTTACAGTTGAGGTTGAATAAAAGTATAATTTAGTTCTGTTTGAATTTTAGAATCAGTTACTTCTTTATTTATCGAATTATTATTTATAAAATTTATCTTTTTTAACCCAAGTTCTTCACATTTATTATTATAATAATCAATTTTAGAGGGGTGGTATGGGCTAACCCCTAGATATGTTTTTCCCCATGCTTCCATCTTAATTATTGTATATATAATTTGAATGCAATCTTTCAAATGAATTAAGTTTATTGGTGCTTTGGGATTTAAAACTTCTTTTTTTTTGGATAAAGAATATACAGGATGACGACTCTTGCCAATTAGCCCCCCAAATCTAATTACTGTACACTTATTCTTTTTACTTATTATTTTTTCTGATTTAAGAATTTCAAAACCATTTTTAGAAGTAGGGTTAGGCTCTGTACTGAAATCTATTTTACCTTGATTTGAGCCATATACTGAAGTGCTGCTTACAAAGATAATTTTATTAACAGATTGTTCCTTTGCTTGGATAGCTAAAAGCTCAATTTTTCTTGAATAATCAATTTTAGAATCCCCTCTCATATTAGGTGGAATATTGATTACTAAAACATCTAGATTTTTTAAAAAAAGAATAATTTCTCCCTTAATTTCTTTATCGGTGATTTCAATTAAATATGGTGCAATTTTAAAACTTTCTAGTTCTTTCAATTTTTCTTTTGAAGTGGACGAACCTTTGACAGAATAGTTTTTTTCAATTAATAATTTAGCAAGAGGAAGCCCTAACCATCCGCAACCTATAATTCCTATTTTATTTTTTTGATTCATTGAGTTTTTCTAATTGAAGTTCAATTTCTTCATCTTCAATTTTTCTAAAAATTAAATTACTTTTTTCAATTTCTTCACATATGACTGGACTATTTTTATTAATGGAGTCCCAATTTGTATTTTTAATGTTAAACTGTTTTTTTAATTTTATAGAAGTATTAGGAAGAAAAGGTTCACATACCATTGAGAGTATTCCACATATCTGAATCGAAATATTCATTATGGTTTTAACTTTTTCTGAATCATCCGATTTAATGACTTTCCATGGCTCTTCATCTGCTAAATATTTATTACCTATTCTAGCTAAATCAATCATGGTATTTATTGCCTCTCTAAATTTAAATTTTTCAATAGAGTTTCCTATTTTTTCAGGGTATGAATAAACTTTATCAAGTAAATCATTTTCCTTTTCTGTGAAAGTTTCAACTAAAGGTGTTTTACCTTCATAATATTTTTGAGTCAATACAACTACTCTATTTATAAAGTTTCCAAAAATTGCTACAAGCTCGTTATTGTTTTTAGCTTGAAAGTCTTTCCATGTGAAATCGTTGTCTTTGTTTTCTGGAGCATTAGCAGTTAATACGTACCTTAAAGTATCTTGAAGTTCTGGAAAATCTTTCATGTATTCGTGTAGCCATATTGCCCAGTTTTTTGACGTAGATATTTTTCTCCCTTCTAAATTTAAAAACTCATTAGCAGGAACATTGGTAGGTAAGATATATTTTTCAGATGCTTTTAATATAGAAGGAAAAATAATGCAATGAAAAACTATATTATCTTTTCCAATAAAATGTACTAGTTCTGTGTTTGGGTCTTGCCAATAAGGTTTCCAATCTACTTTTTCTTTTTCTGCCCACTCAACTGTAGATGAAATATATCCAATAGGTGCATCAAACCATACGTATAAAACTTTTCCAATTGCTTCTTTTATTGGTACAGGAATCCCCCAGTCTAAATCTCTGGTTATTGCTCTAGGTTTTAGACCTTCATTTATCCAAGACTTTACTTGACCAAAAACGTTTATTTTCCAATCTTCTTTTTTTTCTTTAAGAAACCATTCTTTTAAGAAGTTGTCAAATTTGTTCAGAGGAAGAAACCAATGTTTAGTTTTTTTTAATGAAGGCTTATTTCCGCTTAATTTAGATTTAGGGTTTATAAGATCAGTAGGGTTTAGTGAAGATCCACAGCTTTCACATTGATCTCCGTAAGCTCCATCAAAATTACATTTTGGACATTCCCCCTCAACATAACGATCAGCTAAAAATTGATTTTCCTTTTCATCATACAATTGTTCAGATTCTTGTTCAAGAAAGATTTTCTTATTATTTAAATCATTAAAAAACTCAGAAGCTATTTTATGATGTGTTTTTGAAGAAGTCCTAGAATAATTATCAAATGAAATTCCAAAATCTTCAAAAGATTTTTTGATGATAGTATGGTATTTGTCAATTATTTTTTGAGGACTAATTCCTTCTTTTTTAGCTCTTATTGGAATTGCAGCTCCATGTTCATCACTTCCACAAACAAAAATAATATCATTCCCTTTGAGTCTTAAGAACCGAGAGTATATGTCAGCAGGAATGTATGCCCCAGCTAAATGGCCAATATGTATGGGTCCATTTGCATAAGGAAGCGCTGCAGTAATAGTGTATCTTTTTTTCAAGTGTTATTTTATAATTACAAAAATAATCAATTAATGTATTCTTTTGCTAAATAGCTATGACGCATAATTAATTAAATGTTATATGTATAATTTTTTGTTATGTTTTTAACAATTATAAATGATTACTATATTTGTAAAAATTATGAAAACAATTTCATCAGCTGTTGAAGACTATATTAAAGCTAAACCTTTTTTAATTTCTGCTTTATCTCAAGGTATTATTAATCTGACTTCATTATCTAGAATTATTAAAACAGAAATCGAAGTATCCTTAAAAAAAGAAGTTAAATATGGAGCTATAGTCATGGCTTTAAAAAGGCTTTCAAGCGAATTAGAATTTAGAACTACATATAAAATTGTTAAAATAATTAAAGATATAGGAGACATTACCGTTAGGTCTTCTTTAATTGATTATAATTTCAAAGTTTCGGATACTTTACTAAGTAATCAAGCTAAACTTCTTGCAAAAGTGGACAATAAGGATGATTTTTACACATCTTCTAGAGGAGTAAATGAATGTAATATTGTAGTTAGCGGAAATTTATCTTCATTAGTTGAAAACACTCTTAAAGATGAATATTGCATTTCTAAACAAACGGATCTTTCGTCAATTTCAATCAAACTTCCTAGTGAAAATGTTACTATTCCTGGTGTATACTATTTTGTTTTTCAAAGACTTTCGTGGGAGGGGATTAATATATATGAAGTAATTTCCACATCAAATGAGTTTACTATTTTAGTTAATGAAGAACAGGTAGATAAAGCATTTAGAGTAATTAAAAACTTAAAAAATCTGTAGTTTTTCAAAAGCTTCATTAATTGAGTGTATATTTTTAAAAATTACTAACAGAACATCCCCATTATTATTTTTCTTTTCTTTTATCTCACAGACACTTTTATTGTGATGAATACTTGTTAGTGTTCTTTGAAAATCTCCACTGGAATAATACGAGTTTTCTTTATCAGAAATGAATTGACATATCATTTTGTTATTTTTTAAAATGATTTTTTCAAAACCTATTTTAGAAGCGAACCATTTTAGCTCGACAGTTCTTAAAAGATCAATTGTTTGAAAAGGAATTTCCCCAAATCTGTCTCTTAAATTTTTTTTAAACTCCTCCAATTCATTCTCGTTATTTAACTCTGACAAATGTTTATACAGTTTTAACCTTTCTTTTATATTATTAATATAGGAATCTGGAAATAGAATTTCTAAATCAGTATCTATTTGAACATTTTTAACATTATTATTTATTTCTAAATCATCATCAAATAGATCTTTAAAATCTTTAGATTTTAATTCTTCAACAGCTTCTTTTAATATTTTTTGATAAGTTTCAAACCCTATGTCGTTTATAAAACCACTTTGCTCAGCACCTAATAAATCGCCAGCGCCTCTGATTTCTAAATCTTTCATCGCAATGAAAAATCCAGAACCTAGTTCGGTGTGCAATTCAATTGCTTCAATTCTTTTTCTAGCCTCTTTAGTCATAGATGAAAATGGAGAGGTAATAAAATAACAAAAAGCTTTTTTATTACTTCTACCAACTCTTCCCCTCATTTGATGAAGATCACTAAGTCCAAAATTTTGTGCGTTGTTAATGAATATAGTATTTGCATTAGGCACATCTAATCCACTTTCTATTATTGTAGTAGAAATTAAAACATCAAAACTGCCATTAATAAAATCTAACATTGTTTTTTCAAGTTTTTTTCCTTCTAATCTACCATGAACAATAGCAATGTCTGCATTCGGGACTAATCTTGAAATTAATGCAGCAATATCATTAATATTTTCTATTCTGTTATGAATGAAAAAAACTTGCCCCCCTCTTTGCATCTCAAAACTTATAGCCTCTGTTATAATTTCTTCTTTAAATGAAATAACATTGCTATCTATTGGAAACCTGTTTTGTGGCGGAGTGTTAATTATAGATAAATCTCTTGCAGACATTAAACTATACTGAAGAGTTCTTGGAATTGGGGTGGCCGTTAGAGTTAAGACATCAATATTTTCTTTTATAGATCTAATTTTTTCTTTAACACTAACACCAAATTTTTGTTCTTCATCAACAATTAATAATCCTAAATTTTTGAATTCAATGCTTTTATTAACTAATTGGTGAGTTCCTATTATTAAGTCAATTTTTCCAGATTGTATTTCACTCTTTATAATTGTTTTTTCCTTACTAGTTCGAAATCTATTTAAATAATCTACAGAAACAGGAAATTCTTTAAGTCTTTTCGTAAATGTTTTGAAATGTTGAAAAGCAAGAACGGTAGTTGGAACTAAAATAGCTACTTGTTTTCCATTATCGATTGCCTTAAATGCAGCTCTAATAGCTATTTCTGTTTTACCAAAACCAACATCTCCACATATCAGCCTATCCATTGGTTGAAGGCTTTCCATGTCATTTTTAATATCTACTGTTGACTTAACCTGATCAGGTGTATCTTCATAAATAAAAGAAGCTTCTAATTCGTGTTGAATAGATGAGTCAGGACCATACTGAAAACCTTTTTTTAATTTTCTTTTTGCATATGCTTCAATTAAATTAAAAGCAACTTCTTTGACTCTATTTTTTGCTTTAAGTTTTATTTTTTTCCATGCACCAGATCCAAGTTTAAATATTTTCGGTTTAGTACCGTCTTTTCCATTGTATTTACAAATTTTGTGAATAAGATGAATACTTACATACAAGGTGTCTCTTTCACCATAGGATAACTTAACTGCTTCTTGTTTTTTACCGTTTACCTCTATTTTTTGAAGTCCTCCAAAAATTCCAATACCATGATCAATATGAGTTACATAATCCCCTAACTCTAGTTGATTTAGTTCATCTAGACTTACTCTCTTTTTTATTGAAAAACCAGCTTTAATATTGAATTTATGATATCTGTCAAAAATTTCATGATCAGAATAACAAACCTCTTTGTCTTCGTGATTAATAAAGCCCTTATATATCGTTTTTTCAATCAATTTTATTGAAATAGTATTTTCTATTTTTTCAAAAATCTCATTAAATCTTTTTATTTGATTTTTAGAGGAGCAGAAAATCACGATTTTATAACCCTTATTACTGTAATTTGTTAAGTTCTCTATCAATAAGTTAAATCTCTTGTTAAAAGCAGGCTGAGGAACTGTCAGAAAAGAAATTTGATTGTTAATTTCTTTTTTAAATTCTATGGTTGAAAATTTATTTAAATCTGAAATTAAACTCAAACTATTGTAAAAAAGATTATTTGAATTATCTTTTTTATTTAGATTCTTCGCATATTTTTTTTCTATTTTTTCAAAACAATTTTCAAGTTCCTTCTCAAGAAACATAGAGTTTTCAATAATAATTGTGGAATCATGGTTTAAAAAATTAAAAATACTCTCCCTTTCTTGCTCAGATTCTTTGTTTTCAATATCTGCTAATATTTCAATAGACGAGAATGTATTATTTGAAATTTGAGAGTCAATTTCGAAGCTTCGAATACTCTCAATTTCATTTCCAAAAAACTCAATTCTAAAAGGAAGATTACTGGAATAAGAAAACACATCAACAATACCTCCTCGAACAGAAAAATCACCAGGTTCAGAAACAAAATCTACTCTATTAAAGTCATATTCAAATAATTTTTCATTTAAACTCTCAAGTTCTATTTTTTGAAATTTTGAAATTTTTAATGTCTTTTTCTTTATTTCTTTTTTAATAAGAACTTTTTCAAATATCGCTTCAGGATAGCTAACAATTATTTTTGACTTTCCATTTGAATTTAAATCTTTAATAATCTCCGTTCTGGAGAATACATTTTGACTATCTGTTTTGTTGAACTCTCGGTTTCTTTTATAACTACTTAAAAAAAAACTACATTGATTAGAGTTCATAAAATTCTCTAAATCATTAAAATGATATGCAGCTGTTTCTTTGTCATTTAAAATCCAAAAAATAGTTTTATAATTATTTCTAAATAATTCTTTTACAAAGAAAGATTTAGCAGATCCATACAATCCATTTACATATAATTTTTGTTGGTTTTGGGCACAAGAAACCTGAAGTTTCTGAACTTTCAGAGACTTGAAAAAAGGGAAAGAATATGGGTGTTTACCCGCTTTTTTCATTGTCACAAATATCAATAAAATTGTTATACTTTTTAGGAATTATTTGTTTTTAAATACATTGACTTAACTTTGGAAAAATTTTAATTAATGTACTTAAATATTAGACCTGCAACAGAAAGTGATATGCCTGAAGTATTATCTTTAATTAAAGAACTAGCAGCTTTTGAAAAAGAACCTAATGCAGTGATTATAACAACGAAAGATTTAATTAACCATGCTTTTTCAAAGACTCCATTATTTGTATGTTTTGTTGCAGTTTTAAAAACTAAAATTGTAGGCATGTCTTTGGGTTACCCTCGTTATTCTACATGGAAAGGCCCAACGATGCATTTAGAAGATTTAATTGTTACTAGTAATAAAAGAGGTTTAGGAATAGGACAGGCCTTGTTTTCAAATTTCATTAAATACTCTCAATTAAAAGGAGTCAAAAGAATAGAATGGGCAGTATTAAATTGGAACGTTGATGCGATAAAATTCTATCAGTCCAATGGAGCTAAAGTTTATGATGATTGGAATATTGCTCAAATGGACGAATCAGCTATTAATAATTTTATAAAAAATAATTAATGAGAATATATAAATTTGGTGGAGCTTCAGTAAAAGATTCGGTAGCTATTGAAAATATTATTTCAATTTTAAATAAAAAAGGATTTGAAAAAACCTTGCTGGTTGTTTCTGCAATGGATAAAACAACCAATGCTTTTGAATTAGTCGTTAAAAACTATTTTGAAAACAAAAGTGAATTACAATATTCTATTAATGAAATTTTTAAATTTCACAATCAGATTTTATTAAACTTATTCAGCAATGAAAATCATGAAATTTATAAGGAAGTAAAATCAATTTTCGATAATTTAAAAGGATTTTTAAATAGAAATAAATCACCTGAATACTCTTTTGTTTATGATCAGGTGGTTCCAAATGGAGAGTTGCTTTCCACCAAAATAATTAACGCTTATTTAAATTATAAAGGAATTAAATCGAATTGGATAGACTCAAGAGATTTAATTAAAACAGACTCTAACTATAGAGATGCTGACTTAAATTGGGATCTTACACAGAAAAACATTTTAAATAAAGTAGATAAAAAAGTATTAAATATTACGCAAGGATTTATTGGAAGTAATCAAAATAATTTTAACACTACTCTTGGAAGAGAGGGGTCTGATTATTCTGCAGCAATTTATGCATATTGTCTAAATGCAGACTCTCTAACTATTTGGAAAGATGTTTCTGGAGTTTTGAATGCAGATCCAAGAGTTTTTAAAAATCCAGTTTTATTAGAGTTTATATCTTACACAGAAGCAATTGAATTAGCATTTTATGGTGCCTCCGTTATTCACCCCAAAACTTTACAACCTTTACAGAAAAAAGAAATACCACTTTATGTAAAATCTTTTTTAAATCCGGACGGAGTTGGTACTTCAATTTCTAGAGGAATTAAAATAAAGCCAAAAGTCCCATGCTTCATTGTAAAAAGAAATCTTAATCTTTTAAAGTTGTCTTCTCTTGATTTTTCATTTATTGTAGAAGAAAATATTAGTGAAATATTCCAGATTCTACATGAAAACAAAATGAAAGTTGATTTAATACAAAACTCTGCTATTAGTTTTTCAGTATGTATATATGATAAATTTAATAGGCTTAAAGAATTGTTGTCAATTCTAAAGGCTACTTTTAAGGTACAATGTATTGAAAATGTAAAATTGTTTACCATTAGGCATTTCAATGAAACCTCTTCAAATGAAATTTTAAAAAATAATGAACTACTTCTAGAACAGAGAACAGATGAAATACTTCACCTAGTAGTTCGCTAGTTAAAAAAATTTTTTGCAAATTCTTCAGAGAATTTTTTGATTTCATCTCTACAATTATCGAAATCTAAATCCATATTTTTTGAATTTTTAATTTTGGATGGATCTATAAAGTTTTTATGAATCCTTTTAGATTTCTTTGAATAGAAAAAGGGACATTTTTCATTCGCGTTATCGCAAACAGTAATAATAAAATCAAAATTAATCCCTAGGTATTCGTTTATATTGTTTGAGTTATAGCTAGCAATATCTAAACCGTCTCTTAACATTGTTTTGATTGCCATTTGATTTAATCCATGCGTCTCTATTCCAGCGCTATAAACTTTTGCTTTCTCTTTTAAAAATTTACAAAAATATCCATGTGCTATTTGACTTCTACAAGAATTACCAGTGCATAGAATTAAAATGTTTTTCATATTATTTTAATAATTTTTTTATTTTTTTCAAAATTATTTTTACTAGACCTAACTTACTTTCTTTAGTCCATCCTGCAATGTGAGGGGTTAACAATATTTTTTTTGAATTGATTAAGTATGTTAATTCTGAATTTGAATCTAATGATTGTGTAAGTTTTTCAAAGGATTTCTTTTCGAATTCTAGCACATCCAAAGCAGCACCTAATATTTTTTTTTCATTTATTCCTTTTATTAAATCTCTAGATTTAACACATTGTCCTCTTGCAGTGTTTAAAAGCCAAAATGGTTTTTTGCATTCATCAATAAACTTAGTATTTATAATTTCAAAAGCTTCTTTAGTTAGTGAAGCATGAATACTTACTACATCAGAATTTTCTTTAATTTCTTTTAATGTAACTTCTTTTGCATAGTTGTTTTCTAATCCAGGCTTTAAATCATAAAAGATTGTATTTAATTCAAATCCTGAGAGTTTTTTGGCAAAACTTTTACCCGTATTCCCATATCCTATTAAGCCTATTGTTTTATTCTTTAATTCATAGCCTCTATTCGCTTCTCTAGACCATATTCCTTTACTAATTTCTTGTTCTGAATTAGACATGTTATTGACTAGAGAAAGCAACATGCCTAAGGCGTGTTCACCTACAGCATTTGCGTTGCCTTCGGGTGAGGAAATAACGGATATTTTATTTTTCTGAGCATAATTAATATCAATATTTTCTGTTCCAGAGCCTACTCTTGCTATAAACTTTAAATTTTTTGCTTTGTCAATTAGTGATTTGTCAATTGGTATTCTACTTCTAATTATAATACCAAAATACGATGAAATATGATTTTCTATTTCATTTTTTGAAGACTTAAAATCAAATGTATTAGTAAACCCTAAACTCTTTAATTCATCATATAAATAAGAATGTGTGCTATCTAAATGAAGTATTTTCATTTTTTAATTATAGTAAAAATATTTTTGCGATATAAAAAAACAGATAAATTCCGAAAATATCATTACTCGTTGTAATAAAGGGTCCCGTGGCAATTGCGGGATCTATTCCTCTTTTTTCTAAGATTATAGGAATTGAAGTTCCAATCAAAGCAGCTACAACTATTACGCATAACATAGAAAGAGATATGACAAGACTTAACTCTATAGGTTGGTCTATTATGAATCCAAATACAATGGTCAATAAGCCTAAAATAATACCATTTATTAAACTCAAACCCAGTTCTTTTATTAATCTTTTTAAAAGACTTCCTTTCACTACATCATTTGCAATTCCTTGAACAATTATAGCCGATGACTGTACACCAACATTACCAGCCATAGCAGCAATCAAAGGGGTGAAAAAAAATAATGCTTTATAATCGGGGTCAATCATAAACTCTTCGAAACCTTCTAAAATAAACACACTACCTAACCCACCTACTAAACCTAAAAAAAGCCATGGTAATCTTGCTTTTGTGAGTTCTAGAATCGAGTCGTCTGCTTCAACATCTCCTTGTATTCCTGCAGCAATCAAATAATCTTCTTCTGCTTCTTCTTTAATAAAATCTACAATATCATCAATAGTTATTCTTCCAACTAGTTGTTTTTGATCATCAATCACTGGAATAGCTTCAAGATCGTATTTAGACATTATTTTGGCGACATCTTCTCCACTTACCATTACATTAACAGAATCAACTTTTGGTATGTAAATATCTTTAATTTTGTTTTTTGAAGGAGCAGTTATTAGATCTTTTAAGGACAATCTTCCTATCAACCTTTCTTTATCGTCAACGACATAAATGGAGTGTACGCGAGTTACATTTTCTCCTTGTTTTTTGATTTCACCTAAGCATTTTAAAATAGTCCAATTTTCATTTGCTTTTACTAATTCTTTTGCCATCAATCCACCTGCTGAGTCTTCTTTGTAAGAAAGGAGCTCTATTAAGTTATCGGCTAAATCTTCATTACTAATTTCTGAAATCACCTCCTCTTTTCTTTCTTCTGAAAGTTCAGCAAGTATGTCAGCAGCATCGTCACTATCTAACTCTTCAATCTCATCTGCAATTTCCTTTACCGAAAGAGCTTTAAGGATTTTTTCTCTGACGTTTTCATCTAGTTCTGTTAAAATTTCAGATGTTTTTTCGCTATCAAATAATTTTATTAGGTATATACCTTGATTTTCACTTAATAAATTAATTACGTCTGCCATATCGGCAAAATGTATGTCTTTAACTAGCTTTTTTAAATTGGAATTTTTTTTTGCTGAAATTAAACCAGCAATTTTCATTATTAATTCATCGTTAAGCTGGAATTGTTCCATCAGCTATCATATTAGTTAGAAGAATAAAATCGTCCACACTTAATGCTTCTGGACGCTTTTCAAAGATAGCATCTTCTTTTATATTAATTGGTAAATTAAAACTTTTTAGACTATTTCTTAGAGTTTTACGTCTTTGTTGAAAGGATGTTTTTACTATTTTGAAAAATAATTTTTCATCACAATCCAAAAATTGAGTATTTTTTTTTGTTAACTTAATCACACCAGAATTTACTTTGGGTGGAGGATTAAAGTGGTGTGGTGATAGTGCAAATAAAAATTCTGCTGAATAAAAAGCTTGAACTAGCACAGATAAAATCCCATAAGTTTTAGAGCCTGGAGGAGCACAAATTCTCTTAGCAACTTCAAATTGAAACATTCCAACTAACTCCTCTATTTTTTCCCGATTTTCAATTAATTTAAAAAGAATTTGAGAAGAGATGTTATAAGGAAAATTGCCAATTAGTCCAATTGGAGCTTTGAATTGTGCTAAATCAATTTTTAAAAAATCTTCATTTATTATTGAGTCCTTAATTTCAGGGAATACGTTATTTAAATATGTAATAGATTCTTTATCAATTTCAATGAAATAGGTTTTAGTTTTACTATTTATTAAGTGTTGGGTAAGAATGCCCATCCCTGGACCAATTTCAATAATACTATTTAATTTTTTTGAAACAAGACCTTCAACTATTTTTTTTGAAATATTAGAATCTTTCAAAAAATGTTGCCCTAAATATTTTTTTGGTTTAACTCGTTTCAAATCAAGTTATATTTTATCAAAACCAGTGTATGGGACTAGAATTTTAGGAATATTAATTGAGCTTTCAGTTTGAAAATTTTCTAGTATGCAAGCTACTATTCTAGGCAGAGCCAAAGAGCTCCCATTTAGGGTGTGAGCTAACTCTTTATTTCCATTATTATTAATTCTAAGTTTTAGACGGTTTGATTGATAATTTTCAAAATTTGAGACAGAGCTTACCTCGAGCCATTTTTTTTGTGCTGCCGAATAAACCTCAAAATCATATGTAAGACAAGAAGTAAAACCTAAGTCTCCTCCACACAATCTAAGAATTCTAAAAGGTAGTTTTAGTTCTATTAAAATGGACTTTACATGATTAACCATTTCTTCCAAAGCTAAATAAGATTTTGATGGATTTTCTATTCGAACCAATTCTACTTTATCAAATTGATGTAGCCTATTTAATCCTCTTACATGTGAACCGTAACTCCCAGCCTCTCTTCTAAAACATGGCGTATAGCTAGTTAGGCAAATAGGCAGTTGATTTGAATTTAAAATGCTGTTTCTATAAATATTAGTTACAGGAACTTCCGCAGTGGGAGCTAAGTAAAGATTATCCTCATTTACTAAATACATTTGCCCTTCTTTGTCAGGCAATTGACCTGTTCCCGTTCCAGATTCTTCGTTAATTAAGATTGGGACTTGAATCTCTTTGTATCCAGCATCAATATTTTTATCTAAAAAATAATTTATTAGTGCCCTCTGTAATTTCGCTCCTTTATCTTTGTAAACAGGGAATCCGGCACCCGTAATTTTATTTCCCAGTTCAAAATCAATAATATCGTATTTTACTGCTAATTCCCAGTGAGGTAAAGCATTTTTATGTAATTCTGGTATTTCACCTTCCCTTAAAATCTCAATGTTATCATTCTCTGAACTTCCTTTTGGAACTAAATCGTGAGGAATATTGGGGATATCTAATAAAAGAACTTTTAGTTCACTAACATAAGAATTTAACAATGCTGATAAGTTTTTTGAATCTACTTTTAATAAAGCAGCCTTTTCTTTCAAATTAGAAGCTTTTTCTACAAGACCTTCTTTAAAAAGCTTTCCAATATCTTTTGCTATTTGATTAGATTCTGCAAGTAAATTATCAAGTGAAGCCTGTGTAGACCTTCTTTTTTCGTCTAATTCAATTATTTTTTCTAGCTGAGGCTTGATGTCTATGTTTCTTTTTAACATTGACTTTACAATACCCTCAGAATTTCCTATTATTTCAGAAACTACTAACATTGAATTTTAATTTTTACAAATGTAATGGAATATTATTTTTCTTTAATCAACTTAATACAAGTTTTCTTATCTAGCTTTATTTGATTTCCTAATTTAATTAAGGAATCAAACTTTTTTTCTTCTCTAATGTAGTACAGTATAAAAACCTCAATCACCTTGCCATAAAGATCTCCTCCCCACTCAAATAAATTAACTTCAATCGATGTATCTTTTGATTTTAAAGTAGGTTTTACACCAATATTCATCATCCCATATACTTTTTTTCCTTCAAGAATGGTTCTAATTAAATAGACTCCATTTTTAGGAATCAATTTGTAATCTTGATTAATGTTTAAATTTGCAGTTGGAAACCCTATAGTCCTTCCAATGGCATTTCCATTCACAACCTCTCCTTTAAGGCTAAAGTCGTAACCTAAATATGATTTTGCTGTTTTTATATCTCCTTCTATTATAGAGTTTCTAATTTTAGTGGAACTAATAGAAACTTTGTTTTTTTCCTCTACACTTATCTCAATTACTTCGAACCCATACTTAAGTCCAAATATTTTTAAATCTTTAAAACCAGCTGTTCTGTTTTTTCCAAAACGATGATCATAACCAATTAAAATTTTTTTGATTTTCAGTTTATTTACTAAAATATTTTTCACAAATTGATCTGGGGATAATTCAGAAAAATTTTTATCAAACGGGTGAGTGATTAGTATATCAATTTTAGATTTTTCAAATAATCTAGTTCTTTCCTCTATTGTATTGATAAGTTTTAAATTAAAATCAGGATTTAAAACAGTTCTTGGATGTGGAAAAAAAGTTAGTACAATTGATTTTAGATTGTCTTTTTTAGCTTCATACTTTAGTTTTTTTAATATTTTTTGATGTCCCTTGTGAACCCCATCAAATGTACCAAGTGTTAATATTGAAGGCGAATTAATTGAGAAATTTTTTACTCCATTAATTTTTTTCATTTTTTATTGAATTGGTTCATTGTTGAACTAATACCTATTGTAGCGAAAGAACAAACTATTTGATAAAAAAGAGGCTTGTAACTGATTAACTCTGATTTTTCTTTTTCAGACCAATTGGACAAAACATATTCAGATTGCTTTCCACTTGGAAAATTTCCTCCAATACCAAATCGTAACCTATTATAATTATTAGTTTTTAAAACCTCATTAATATTCTTTAAACCATTATGCCCTCCGTCTGATCCTTTTGTTTTTATTCTAATTACCCCAAAATCTAAATTTAAATCGTCTGAAATCACTAAAAGATTTTGAACGGAAATATTCTCTTTAGAAAGCCAATATCTAACGGACTTTCCACTTAAATTTACATAAGTGCTAGGTTTTAAAAAAACAAAAGATTTTCCTTTGTAATTAGTCTTGGCGATATCTCCTAATTTTTGAATTTCAAAATTTACTTTAAACTCTTCACATATTGCGTCTAAAGCCTCAAAACCTATGTTATGTCTGGTTTCAAAGTATTCTTTTCCAATATTTCCAATTCCTACAATTAGAAATTTGTTCATATCAAATGATTTTTTAATTCCGAAATTCCAAAACTTTAAACAGTTCAACTATTAAATGTTATTTTACTAAAAATAAAAAAAGCATCCCAATTAAATTAAAAAGGGATGCTTTATATTAAAAAAAGAAAAAACTCTAACTATCAGATTTAGCTTCTCCACCTTCTTTAGGTGATTCTCCTCCCTCAGTTGGTTTAGCTCCTTCAGTTCCTTCAGCTCCTTCTTCTCCTTCTTCTCCTCTCTTCTTCTTCTTCAATAGATAGGGATACTCTAGACATCTTCACCTGGCAGACTACTTGACTGTCAGGGTGTAAAATATTAAAAGTTTCTTCAGATAAATCTCCAACTGTAATACTATCGTTTAGCTTCAAATTAGAAACATCTGCTAATAGAAAATCAGGTAAATTTTTAGGTAATGCCCTAACTGTAAGTTTTCTTTTATTTTTTTGAAGATTCCCTCCAGAATCTCTAACTCCTGGAGCTGTTCCCTCAACTCTCACAGGAATAGTCATGTTAATTTCTTTCCCTTCGTGTAATTGGAAAAAGTCAACATGAAGTATTTTATCTGAAACTGGGTGAAACTGAATATCTTGTAAAACAGCGTCGATTTTATTTCCATCTTCCAAAATAACTACAACAGTATGTGCGTCTGGTGTATATACTAATTTGGAGAAGGATAATTCTTCTGCTGAAAAATGTAATGGCTTTTCTCCTCCGTATATAACGCAAGGTACCTTTCCAGCATTACGTAAGGCTTTAGTAGCTACTTTGCCCACGTGTTCTCTTTTAGATCCGTTGATTGTAATTGATTTCATTGTTTTATTTTATAAAAAAAGGGTTTATTGATTTATTATTGTGAACATTTTTCATCACTTCAGCAAATAATTTTGCAGAGGATAAAACTTTTATTTTTTTTGAATTTTTCTTTGAAGGTATACTATCTGAGACTATTAATTCTTTAAGTTGAGATTTCTCAATTCTCTCGTATGCTTTCCCAGATAAGAGTGGGTGTGTACAAATTGCTCTTACTGATTTAGCCCCTCTTTCCATCATTAAATCTGCAGCTTTAGTTAGAGTACCAGCCGTATCGACCATGTCATCCACTAAAACAACATTTTTACCCTCCACATTACCTATTAATTCCATGTGAGAAATTATATTTGCTTTTTTTCTTTGCTTGTAGCATATTACCACGTTACTATTCAAACGTTTTGAATATGCATAAGCCCTTTTAGAGCCTCCCATATCTGGTGAGGCTATAGTTAAATCGCTTAATTTTAATTTTTCTAAATAAGGGATAAAAATTGTTGAGGCGTACAAGTGGTCGACTGGCTTTTCAAAAAAACCTTGAATCTGATCTGCATGAAGATCCATTGTAATGATTCTTGTAGCCCCTGCACTTTCCAATAACTTAGCAATTAATTTTGCTCCTATAGGAACCCTTGGCTTGTCTTTTCTATCTTGTCTTGCCCATCCAAAATAAGGCATAACCGCTGTTATATGTCTAGCGGAAGCTCTTTTTGCGGCATCAATCATCAAAAGAAGTTCCATTAAATTTTCAGAGCTAGGGTGAGTAGATCCAATAAGAAATATTCTGCTTCCCCTTATTGTTTCCTCGTAAGAAGGTTGAAATTCTCCATCACTAAAATGATGAAAGCTTATTTTTCCAAGCTTGGTACCATAGGCCTTTGCTATCTCCTCACCAATTTTTTGGCTTTGAGTACATGCAAAAATTTTAGCTTCTGTTGATTTAATTGACATTTTTTTCCCTTGGGGTGGCAAATTTACTAATTTATTTTACTAAAAGTAATTTATCTCTTTATAATATTTCATTATTCAATTAATTTTATAATTTAGCCATCCTTTGCTTCGGTGGCGGAATTGGTAGACGCGCTGGATTCAAAATCCAGTTCTGTAAAGAGTGTGGGTTCGATTCCCACCCGAAGTACTTTTTTTATCTAAAAAGATTATTCACATTCCTTTTTTGAGTTCTGTTCGAGTTCTTTAATATTACATTCACTTATGAATGATAAAATAAACTTATATTTGTTAAAGTTATGATTAGTAAATCAAGATTTCAAAAGTATTTTCCTTTTTTATATTACTTAGGTGAGCTGTTGGTAATGTTATTTGTTTCAGAAATAATACTGTTTTTAACCTACACTACTTGGACTTCTTTACATACTGTTTTTGTTGCTTTTTGGCTTTTAGTTTCCTTACTATTTAGATCTCATGTTTTAGGGAGAGGAATTAGAAATAGAAAACTAATTAAATCTACTTTCGAAAGCTTATTTTTCTTTTCTGGATTTGCAGCAATTATGAATGTTCTGTTTTTGAATCTACAATTCCAACTTATCACTTTAGGATCTGCTGTATTATTATTTTATTTTCTAATGCTTACTTACAGGCTTTTTGTGAATTTTATATTGGGAAGATACAGATCATATGGTGGTAATATCTTAAAATGCATGATAGTAGGGGTAAACTCACACGGTTTGGATTTGTATAATGAGATTTTAAAATATCCTGAGCTGGGTTATAGAACAAAAGGTATTTACGGATTCAAAAAGAAATTTAGTAAAGAAAAATTAAACATCCCATTTTTAGGAAAAGTAATAGAACTTTCAGACGATATTTTTAAAAACTATGACATGATTTTTTTCTCTGAAAAACTTTCTTCAAAGGCTCAATTATACCTATTATCCAAAGCAGATGAATTTAATTTAAAAGCTAATGTAATTCCGGATTTAGTGGAATACGATTTCAATAACTTTTTTATTTCAAAGATAGAGAGTGTTCCTTTCATCAATATCAATAAACTTCCTTTGGATAGTTTATATAATAAATTTCTTAAAAGGACTTTTGATATTATTTTTTCTTTTTTAATTTCAATATTTTTTCTTTCATGGATGATTCCTATTTTTGGATTAATAATTAAAATATCCTCAAAAGGCCCTATTTTTTTTATTCAAAATAGAGAAGGTTATAAAGGAGTTTTTTTTAAATGTATAAAGTTTAGAACTATGGTAGTTAATTCTGATTCTGATTCTAAGTGGGCTGATGATAACGATAAAAGGCTAACTACAATCGGAAAGTTTTTAAGACTAACAGCTCTCGATGAAATGCCTCAATTTATAAATGTATTGCTTGGAGAAATGTCGGTTGTTGGGCCTAGACCTCATCCAATCAACTTAAACAAAGAATATGTCTCTAAAATAAATATGTTCAACAAAAGACACCGTTTCAAACCTGGAATAACGGGACTTGCTCAAAGCAAAGGTTTTTCAGGATTTATAACTGGTTTAAATGACATGAGAGACAGAGTAAAGATGGATGTTTTTTATTTTAAAAACTGGAGTCTTATCTTGGATTTTAAAATTGTTCTCATTACCGCTTATAAAATGGTTTCCAA